>JALORN010000033.1 GCA_025458905.1 Steroidobacteraceae bacterium | reverse complement strand
ACCTCACTCCCACTCGATCGTCGCAGGCGGCTTGCCGCTGATGTCGTAGACCACGCGCGACACGCCCTTCACTTCGTTGACGATGCGGCGCGAGCAGACGTCGAGCAGTTCGTACGGCAGGTGCGCCCAGTGCGCCGTCATGAAGTCGATGGTCTCGACCGCGCGCAGCGCGATCACCGGGTCGTGGCGGCGGCCGTCGCCGGTGACGCCGACGGACTTCACCGGCAGGAACACGGCGAAGGCCTGCGAGGTCTTGTCGTACCAGCCGGCCTTGCGCAGCTCCTCGATGAAGATGTGATCGGCGAGGCGCAGCGTCACCATCTCGGCGGGCAGGCCGAGCTCGACGCCGATGCGGCGCACCTCGTCCTTGAACAGCTCGCGCAGCGGCTCGACGAGCTTCAACTTCATGTGCGCGGGCAGGCCGCCGACGTTGTGGTGGCTCTTGATCTTGTGGGCCTTGCCGGTCTTGCCGCCAGCGGACTCGATCACGTCGGGGTAGATGGTGCCCTGGGCGAGGAACTGCACGCGCGTGGACTCGTCGGCGCCGTCGCCGGCGAGCTTGCGCGCCTCCTCGTCGAAAACCTCGACGAAGAGACGCCCGATGATCTTGCGCTTGGCCTCGGGGTCGGCGACGCCGGCGAGCTCGCGGAAATAGCGCTCCGCGGCGTTCACTCGGATCACGCGCACGCCGAGGTTCTTCTCGAACACGCGCATGACCTGGTCGCCTTCCTCGTGGCGCAGCAGGCCGTGGTCGACGAACACGCAGACCAGCTGGTCGCCGATGGCCTTGTGCAGCAGCGCGGCGACCACCGAGGAATCGACGCCGCCGGAGAGGCCGAGCAGCACCCTGCCCTGCCCGACCTGGGCGCGCACGCGGGCGATGGCGTCGTCGATGATGTTGCCGGGGTTCCAGCTGGCGTCGCAGGCGCCGATCTCGCGCAGGAAGCGCTCGTAGAGGCGCGTGCCCTGCTTCGTGTGGGTGACTTCGGGGTGGAACTGCAGCGCGTAGTAGCGGCGCGCCTCGTCGGCCATGCCGGCGATCGGCACGTCGCCGGTCGAGGCGATGACCTTGAAGCCCGGCGGCAGTTCGGTGACGCGGTCGCCGTGGCTCATCCAGACGTCGAGCAGGCCGTGGCCCTCGACGTTGACCCGGTCCTCGATGTCGCGCAAGAGCGCGCTGTGCCCGCGGGCGCGTACCTCGGCATAGCCGAACTCGTGCACGTCGCCGGGCTCGACGCGGCCGCCGAGCTGCGCCGCCATGGTCTGCATGCCGTAGCAGATGCCGAGCACCGGCACGCCCGACTCCCAGACCGCGGCCGGGGCGGCCGGCGCGCCCGGCTGCGTGACCGATTCCGGCCCGCCCGAGAGGATGACGCCGCGGGCGCCGAAGCCGCGGACGTCGGCGTCGCCGGCGTCCCAGGGGTGGATCTCGCAGTAGACGCCGAGCTCGCGGACGCGTCGGGCGATCAGCTGGGTGTACTGGGAGCCGAAGTCGAGGATCAGGACGCGATGCGCGTGGATGTCGCGGCCGGGCCCATCACCCGGGGATGCGGGAGACGGGATGTCGGGCGAGGCGGCGGCGTTCGCGTTCACGGCGGCGCCTGCGCTCACGAGACGCGGTAGTTGGGCGCTTCCTTGGTGATCGTCACGTCGTGGACGTGGGACTCCTTGACGCCGGCGGTCGTGATGCGCACGAACTGGGGACGCGTGCGCATCTCGTCGATGCTGGCGCTGCCCGTGTAGCCCATCGCCGCGCGCAGGCCGCCGGCGAGCTGGTGCAGGATCGCGACGATGCTGCCCTTGTACGGCACGCGGCCCTCGATGCCCTCCGGCACGAGCTTCTCGAGCTCGGTCGTGGTGTCCTGGAAGTAGCGGTCGCTGGAGCCGTGGCGCTCGGCCATGGCGCCGAGCGAGCCCATGCCGCGATAGCTCTTGTAGCTCGCGCCGGCGTAGAGCTCGACCTCGCCCGGGGATTCCTCGGTGCCGGCGAACAGGCCGCCGATCATCACGCAGTGGGCGCCGGCGACCAGCGCCTTGGCGACGTCGCCGGAGTAGCGGATGCCGCCGTCGGCGATCAGCGGGACGCCCTTCTCGGCCATCTCGGCGGCGACCGCGGCGACCGCGGAGATCTGCGGCACGCCGACGCCGGCGACGATGCGGGTGGTGCAGATCGAGCCGGGGCCGATGCCCACCTTGACCGCGTCGGCGCCGCTTTCCACGAGGTCGCGCGCGGCCTGCGCGGTGACGATGTTGCCGGCGATCACCTGCTGCTTCGGCCAGCGCGACTTGATGGTCTCGACCATCTTCATGACGCCGCGCGAGTGGCCGTGGGAGGTGTCCACGACCACCACGTCGACCCCGGCCTCGCGCAGCGCGGCGACGCGATCCAGCGTGTCGGGCGAGGTGCCGACCGCCGCGCCGCAGCGCAGGCGGCCGCCCTCGTCCTTGCAGGCGCGCGGGCGCTCGGTCGCCTTCTGGATGTCCTTGACGGTGATCATGCCCTTGAGCTCGCGGCCGTCCTCGCCGACCACCAGCACCTTCTCGATGCGGTGCTTGTGGAACAGCTGCAACACCTGCTCGCGCGGCGCGTTCTCGCGCACGGTGACCAGGCGCTCCTTGGGCGTCATCACGGCGGAGACGGGGGAGTCGAACTTGGTCTCGAAGCGCAGGTCGCGGCTGGTCACGATGCCGACCAGCGAGTTGCCGACGACCACCGGCACGCCGGAGATGCCGCGCGCCTTGGTGAGGTCCATGACCTGGCGGATCGTGGTGTCGGGCGTGACCGTGATCGGGTCGAGCACCACCCCGCTCTCGTACTTCTTGACCCGGCTGACCTCGCGCGCCTGCTGCTCGATGGTCATGCTCTTGTGGATGATGCCGATGCCGCCCTCCTGGGCGATCGCGATCGCGAGCCGCGACTCGGTGACCGTGTCCATCGCGGCCGACATCACCGGGAGGTTCAGGCGGATGCTCGCGGTCAGCTGCGTGGAGAGGTCGACCTCCCGCGGCAGCACCTCGGAATAGGCCGGGACCAAAAGGACGTCGTCGAAGGTCAGGGCTTCTTCGAGGATTCGCATCGGGGGGAGCGTCCAGCGGGGAGGGATGGACGGCGCATTCTACGCAGGCGGGGAAAACCGGTAAACTCGGAAGCTCCAGCCGGCCGGGCCCGCGCGCCTGCGGGCCTCGCGGAAATCCAGGCTCACCGCCCCGGGCGGCCGGGCCGGCCGGTGTCCGTGGCGGTTTCGCGGCAGCGGGCGCATCACCGGCTCGTGCCGTACCTTTCCACCCCGATCGAGGCCTGCGTGTCCGAGCGCCCTCCCGTGACCGGCCTGCGTGCCAGCCGCGACGTCTACACGGTTTCGCGCCTGAACCGCGAAGTGCGGATGCTGCTAGACCACGGCATGCCCGTGGTCTGGGTGGAGGCCGAAGTGTCCAACTTCTCGCGCCCTGCCTCCGGACACTGGTACTTCACGCTCAAGGACCGCGACGCACAGGTGCGCTGCGCGATGTTCCGCCAGCGGAACATGGCCGTGCGCTTCGTGCCCGCCGAGGGCAAGCAGGTGCTCGCCCGTGCCCGCGTCGGCCTCTACGAGCCGCGCGGCGACTACCAGCTCATCGTCGACCATCTCGAGGAAGCCGGGGTCGGGGCCCTGAAGCGCGAGTTCGAGCGCCTCAAGGAGAAGCTCGCCGCCGAAGGGCTGTTCGCGACCGAGCTCAAGCGGCCGCTGCCGGCAGTGCCGCGACGCATCGGCGTGGTCACCTCGCCGAGCGGCGCGGCCGTGCGCGACGTCGTGCACGTCCTGGGGCGGCGCTTCCCGGCGGCCGACGTGCTGGTCTACCCCACCGCCGTGCAGGGCGCGGCCGCGGTGCCGGAGATCCTGGCGGCGCTGGCGCTCGCGGCCGGGCGCGCCGAGGTCGACGTGCTGATCGTCGCGCGCGGCGGTGGCTCGCTCGAGGACCTGCAGGCGTTCAACGACGAGCGCGTGGCGCGTGCGATCCGCGCGAGCCCGGTCCCGGTGATCACCGGCATCGGCCACGAGGTCGACTTCACGATCGCCGATTTCGTCGCCGACGTCCGCGCGCCGACGCCCTCGGGCGCGGCCGAGCTCGCGGTGCCCGACCGGCGGGAGTGGCTGCTGCGCATCGGGCGGATCGCCCAGCGCCTGGACGCAGCTGCGCTGCGCCGGATGCGCAGCGAGGCCGAGCGCCTCCAGAGGCTGCGGCATCGCCTCGCGCGGCTGCACCCCGGCACACGGTTGCAGCAGCGGGCGCAGCGCCTCGACGAGCTCGAGCAACGGCTGGTCGCGATGCTGCGCCTGCGGCTCGCCGGCGAAGGCGCACGGCTGCAGGACCTGGCCGCGCGCCTGGCGGCGCGCTCCCCTGCGCTGCGGCTGCGCGACCTGCGCCTGCGCGAGCAGCGCCTCTCGATGCGGCTCGACGCCGCGATCGAGCAACGGCTCGGAAGGCTGGCCCAGCGGCTCGCGCTGGCGCGGCGCGGGCTGCACGCGGTCAGCCCGCTGGCGACGCTCGGCCGCGGCTTCGCGCTCGCGACCCGCGCCGCGGACGGCGCCCTGCTGCGCGCCGCGGGGGACGTGCAGGTGGGCGCGGCGATCCGCGTGCGCCTCGGCCAGGGCGCGCTGGACGCCACGGTGACGGGCCGTCGGGCCACGGAGGACGAGGGATGAGCGCCGGCACCCGGCGGCGCATCGTTGGGCTGCTGCTGGCCGGTGGTGGGCTGCTGCTCTCGGCTGCGCGAGTCGCGCGCGCCGCGCCCGGCACCGCCCTGCCGCGTGCCAGCGCGGTACCCGGTGGCGTGGTGGTGCTCGAGTTGCCGGCGAGCGCCAGCGGCGCACCGCCGCAGGTGCGCTTCGAGGGCGACCGCGTGATGCTGCTGCGGATCGGCACCGGCTGGCGCGCGATCGTCGGCATCCCGCTGGCGCAGGAACCGGGCGAGATCGCCGTGGAGATCGAGCAGGATGGCCGCCGCGAAGCGCGCCGCCTCCGGATCGAGGGCAAGCAGTACGCCGCGCAGTACCTGAAGGTCCCGCCGCGGCAGGTCGACCTCGCCCCGGCCGACCTCGCGCGCGTCGAGTCCGAACAGGCACGGATCCGCGCCGCCCTCGCCACGTTCACCGAGGCACCGCCCGCGACGCTCGCGCTGCGGCCGCCGGTCGGCGGGCCGCGGTCGAGTTCCTTCGGCCTGCGCCGGTTCTTCAACCAGCAGCCGCGCAACCCCCACAGTGGCATGGACATCGCCGCACCCGTCGGCACCCCGGTACACGCGCCGGCGGACGGGCGCGTGGTGGACACCGGTGACTACTTCTTCAACGGCAGGTCGATCTTCATCGACCACGGCCAGGGCCTGGTGACGATGTACTGCCACCTCAGCGAGGTCGCCGTCCGTGCCGGCGATGCCGTGCGTACCGGACAACGCATCGGTGCGGTCGGTGCGACCGGTCGCGTCACGGGCCCGCACCTGCACTGGGGGGTCGCCCTCAACCGGGCGCTGGTCGATCCGGCGCTGTTCCTCGCCGGCAGCGCTGCCGCGGCACGCTGAGGGCCGCGTGCCCCGCGCCGGGGGGCTACTGCAGCCATGCGAGCGGTGCGGGCGGGCCTCGTGCTGGCGCGGACCGGCTTGTCAGCGACGTCCACGACGCGGCGTGCGCGCGGCCTTGCGGCCCTCGTGGTCGGCCTTGCGGGCCACGTCGTAGGGATTGCGGCCACCGCGGTACTCGACTGCCACCGGCGAGGCGAACAGGTCGAACTCCTTGCGGAACACGTTGGCGAGGTAACGGGTGTAGGCCTCGGGCACGTCCTTGGTCTGGTTGCCGTGCACGATGATGCGCGGCGGGTTGCGGCCGCCCTGGTGGGCGTAACGCAGCTTGATGCGCCGGCCGCGCACCAGCGGCGGCTGGTGCTGCTGGATCGCCCGCTCGAGCGTCTTGGTCAGCACCGAGGTCGGGATGTCGCGCATCGCTGCGTCGTAGGCGCGGATCGTCGCCTGCACCAGCTCGCCGACCCCGGTGCCGTGGCGGGCCGAGATGAAGTGCACCGGCGCGTAGGGCACGAAGTCGAGCTTGAGCTCGAGCTGCCGGCGGATGTCGTCGCGCTGGTCGGGCGCGACACCGTCCCACTTGTTGACCGCGATCAGCAGCGCGCGCCCGCGGTTCAGCGCGAGGCCGAGCACGCTGGCATCCTGCTCGCCGATCACGTCGTGCGCGTCGCAGACGAAGATCACGACGTGCGCCTTGTCGATCGCCTGCAGCGTCTTGGCGACGCTGGCGCGCTCGATCTCGTCCTCGACCCGCGAGCGCCGGCGCACCCCGGCGGTGTCGATCAGCACGAACTTGCGGTCGTCGCGCTCGAACGGCACGAAGATGCTGTCGCGCGTGGTGCCGGGGGTGGGGCTCGCGATCACCCGCTCCTCGCCGAGCAGGCGGTTGACCAGCGTGGACTTGCCGACGTTCGGGCGGCCGATGATCGCGATGCGGATCGACGGATCGCGCGCCTCGTCGACCTCGGGCTCGGGCTCGACGCCCTGCAGCACGCGCTCCATCAGCTCGCGGCAGCCCTCGCCGTGTGCCGCGGCGATCGGGATCGGCTCGCCGAAACCGAGCGAGTGGAAGTCGGCGCCGGCCATCGCCGAGTCGAGACCCTCGGCCTTGTTCACCGCCAGGAAGACGGGCTTGCCGGAGCGCCGCAGCTCGCGGGCGACGAAGTGGTCCTGGGGCGTGAGGCCCGCCCGGGCGTCGGCGATGAAGACCAGCAGGTCCGCCTCGGCGACCGCACGCTCGGTCTGGCTGCGCATCGGCGCCTCCAGTCCCGAGGGCTGCTCCACGAGCCCGCCGGTGTCGACCACGATGTACGGCTGGCCGCCGAGGCGCCCGAAGCCGTACTGGCGGTCGCGGGTGACGCCGGGCATGTCGGCGACGATCGCGTCGCGCGTCCCCGTCAGCCGGTTGAACAGCGTCGACTTGCCGACGTTCGGACGGCCGACCAGCGCGACGACGGGCAGCACGGGGGAACGGCGCGCGACCTCAGTCGCGCGGCGCCTCGGAGGGCTCGGGCGCCCGCCCGGGCGCGCCGGTCGTGTCGCCGGTCCCGGACGTGGCCGCCGGCCCCTCCGCCGCGGTTCCCGCCTCGGGCGCCGGCGCAGCGGCGCGCGGGCGGAAGGCGGTCAGCTGCCCCTCGTCGTCGAGCACGTAGAGCATGTCGCCGACCGCCAGCGGCGCATTGCTGACGCGACCTCCGGCGCGCGTCCGCGCGACCAGCGCTCCGGTGGCCTTGTCGAGCCAGTGTACGTAGCCCTCGAAGTCCGCCACGGCGACGAAGCCGCCCACGGCGGTCGGCGCGGACAGGCCGCGCCGCCGGAACGCGTCCTGGCGCCACAGCTCGACGCCGGTACGGCGGCGCAGCGCCACCACCTCGCCGTCCGCGGTGGAGACGTAGACCGTGTCGTCGTCGAAATCCAGGCCGCGGTAGCTCGACAGCTCGCGCGACCACCACACCTGCCCGGAGTCGACAGCGAGCATCGCGGCGCGCCCCTGGTAGCCGACGACGAACACGTCGGCGTCGGAGATCTTCACGGCGGAATCGATGTCGACGAGCCGCTCCAGCTCGGTGCGGCCGCGCGGCGGGGTCACCGTGGCCTCCCAGACGACCTGGCCGTCGTCGACGTTGATCGCGAGCACCCGGCCGTTGTCGAAGCCGGAGACGGCGAGATTGCCCGAGATCGCCGGACGGCCCGATCCGCGCAGCGACAACCGGGGTACCTGCTGCTCCTCGCGCCAGCGCTCGCGGCCGTTCGCCGGGTCGAGGCCGAGCAGGCGACCGTCGACGGTGTGCACCACCACGATCGTCTCGCCGACCGCCGGGGCGGCGAGCACCTCGCCGCCGACCCGCACGCGCCAGCGTTCCGCCCCGCTGCCCTGCTCGAACGCGATCACCTCGCCGTCGGAGGTGCCGACGACCACCAGGCCGTTGCCGCTGCCCGTGCCGCCGGAGAGCGGCGCCTTGGTGCGGGCACGCCAGGCGCTGCGGCCGGTGGCGAGGTCGAGGGCAGCGACCTCCCCGCCGGCGCCCGCGACGAACAGGCGTTCGCCGTCGGTCGAGGGGCCGAGACCGAGCCGCAGCACCGCGTCCTCGCCGGAGACCCGCGCACTCCAGGCGCGGTCGACCTTCAGCGTGGCCTTGAAGTCGACGAGCTCGGCCGGGGGCTCGACGTCCTTTTCCTTGGTGCAGGCGCCCAGCAGCAGCGCCGCGGCGAAAGCGGCCCAGGCCGCAGCGCGCGCCCGGGCGCCGGCAGGCCCGGCGACCGCGCCGCTCATCGGCTGGCCGCCGGCGGCTTGCCCGCCGCGGCCTCGGCGGCGGTCGCATCGGCGATGCCGTCGGCGCGCAGGTCGGCGACCTTCAGCTCGACGGCCGCGCGGTCGAGCGAACCGTCGGTGTCCGCCGCGATCGCCTTGCGCCAGGCGCGCAGCGCACCGGGCTTGTCGCCCTTGGCGAGGAGCACGTCGCCGCGGACCTCGTCGAAGCGCGCCGCGAACGCGCCGGGAGGCGCGCCGTCGAGCGTGCCCAGCGCGACGTCCGGGTTGCCCTGGGCGAGCTGCACGCGCGCCAGGCGCAGCCTCGCCACGAGCCTCAGTTGTTCGTCACGCGAGCCGTTCATCACGCGGGTGAGACGCTCGACCGCCTTCCCGAGTTCGTTCGACTCGACCAGGGAGCGCGCCGCCAGCAGGTCCGCCTGGTCGGCATAGGGCGAGGACGCATGGTCCTGGCGCAGCTCGTCCACGAGCGTGAAGCCCCGGGTGCGGTCGCCGCGGCCGAAGGCGTCGAACACCTGGGAATACTTGGTGCTCGCGGCCAGCGCCTGCTGCTCGACCCTGTCCTGCCACCAGCGCCAGCCCGCGAGGGCCGCGACGCCGATCACCACGCCCGCGAGCAGCCACAGCCCGTTCTCGCGCATCCACTGCTTGACGCGCTCCCACTGCTCCTGCTCGTTGTAATAGTCGTCGACCACGTCAGTCTCCTCAGCGCCCGCCACCCGGCGGGCCAGAACGGGCGGATTCCGCGCCCTCAGCGGCCCGCGTCGCGCGCGAGCCATCCCCCGATCTCGCCGGGCGCCGCAGGCAGGGGCACCTCGACCTGCGCGGCGGCCGCATCGCGCAGCGGCTTCAGCTGCACCACGCCACGTGCCAGTTCGTCCTCGCCGATCACCACCGCGAGGCGTGCCCCGCTGCGATCGGCGCGGCGGAACTGTGCCTTGAAATTCCCGCCACCGACGTTGAGCTCGACGCGGCGGCCGGGCAGCGCGTCGCGCAGCGCCTCGGCGAGGCGCAGCGCGGCGCGCAGCGCCGCATCGCCCATCGCCACCAGGTAGACGTCCGCGCCCGCCGCAGCCGGTGCGGTGCCGGCCTGCTCGATCAAGGCGACGACGCGCTCGACGCCCATCGCGAAGCCGATCGCGGGTGTCGGGTCGCCGCCGAGCTGCGAGATCAGGCCGTCGTACCGGCCGCCCGAGCAGACCGCGTCCTGCGAGCCGAGCGCATCGGTGATCCACTCGAACACGGTGCGGGAATAGTAGTCGAGCCCGCGGACCAGCCGCGGGTTGACGGTGAAGGGGATGTCGAGGTCGCGCAGCATCGCGCACAGCGCGTCGAAGTGCGCGCGCGACTCCGGGTCGAGGTGCTCCGTCAGCAGCGGCGCGCCGGCGACGATCGCCTGCATCTCGGGGTTCTTGCTGTCGAGGATGCGCAGCGGGTTGCCCTCGAGGCGGCGGCGGCTGTCCTCGTCGAGCCGCGCGTGATGCGAGCGGAAGTACGCCACCAGCAGCTCGCGGTACGCACGCCGCGCCTCGGGGGTGCCCAGCGAGTTGACGTTCAGGCTGACGCGCGTGATGCCGATGCGCTTCCAGAGGCGCGCAGTGAGCGCGATCAGCTCCGCGTCGACGTCCGGGCCCTCGAAGCCGATCGCCTCGACGTCGACCTGGTGGAACTGGCGGAAGCGGCCCTTCTGCGGCTTCTCGTGGCGGAACATCGGGCCGGTGAACCACAGCCGGTGGCGCGCGCCGCGCAGCAGGCCGTTGGAGATCATCGCGCGCACGATGCCGGCGGTGGCCTCGGGGCGCAGCGTCAGGTGCTCGCCGCCCTGGTCGACGAACGAGTACATCTCCTTCTCGACCACGTCGGTGAACTCGCCGATCGCGCGCCTGAAGAGCTGCGTCTGCTCGACCACCGGCACGCGGATCTCCTCGTAGCCGTAGGCGGCGAGCAACTCGCGCGCGACCGACTCGAGCCACTGCCAGGCTGCGACCTGCGTCGGCAGCACGTCGTTCATGCCGCGTATGGGCTGGATCTGGGACATGGGAGGCTCCGTCAGGCGCGCGGCCAGGCCGAGAGACGCCCGTCGGGGCCGACGCGGAAGGTGGCTGCACGGCGGCCACGCATCGCCTCGCGAGGCACCTCGACGCGGCGCCCGTCGACCTCGAACGTGGTCGCGGGCGCGTTGCCGACCACGACCCGCAGCGGCAGGTTGCCGCGTACGTCGACCAGGGCGCCGGGGCGGGCGACGCCGAAGTACAGCCGCCGGTTGCGCCGGTCGTAGACTTCCAGCCAGCTCTCCTCGCTGGCCGTGACCGCGAGCCGCGCACTCGCAGGGCGCGCTTCGGCCTGCTCGGATGCAGCGGACGGCGGCTCCGCCGGCAAGGCCGCAGCCTGCGACGACCCCTGCTGCGCCGGCGCGGCCACCCGCGCGTGCGTCGGCGCCGGCCCGGGCGCCGCCCCGGCACCGGCCTGCGGCTCGCGCGAGGCGAGCCGCGACGCTGCCGCTGGCGACGCCACCGGCGACCGCGTCCCCGACGATGCGGCCATGGCCGGCGCAGCGGCGCGCGGCGCGCGCGCGCCGAACTGCTGCAGCGACCAGGCCGCGACGATGGCCGCGCAGAGGATCGCGGTGCCTGCCACCAGTCGGCGCCGCACCTGGCGCAGGTCGCGCGTCGGCCTCGGATGGCTGTCGGCCATCAGTTCGCCCGCCGCGGTACCACCGGCGACCTGGGCCCAGGCAGCGACCATCGCATCGCCCGGCTCGCCGAGCAGCTCGGCGTAGCGCAGCAGGTGGCCGCGCGCGAACACCGGCGGCCCGACGTCCGCGAATCGACCGCTCTCGAGTGCCTCGACCACGCGCACGTCGCAGCGCAGGCGCGCAGCCGCCTGGTCGGGCGAGAGGCCGCGGACCTCGCGCGCCGCCCGCAGCGTCTCGCCGATCTGGACGAGACCCGGCACCGTTGCAGCGTCGCTCATCGCGCGTTACCCGGGATTGCGGCGCAGGGCCGGCAACTGGCGCATCTGGTCGGAATCCGGGAACTCGACCCGCAGGCGCCGCGCATAGCGCTCCTCGGCCGCCCGGTCGCCCTGGGCGCGCGCGATGCGAACGCCGAGCAGCAGCAGGTCGGGCGTCGGGCGGAACGCGTCGATGAAGCGGTCGAGCCCGGTGCGCGCCTCGACCAGCAGTCCCCGCTCGAGGTCGAGGTCGGCGAGCTGGTACATCGCCTCGGAGTGGTTCGGGCGCACGGCGAGCGCACGGGCGAAGTGCTCGGCGGCCTCGTCCGCACGCCGGGCCCCACGCAGGCAGACGCCGGCATTGGTCCAGGCCGCCTCGGGTGCGCGATAGAGACGGTTGCGCGCCACGGCCGCGAAGCGCTTCACGCCCTCGTCGGTGCGGCCGGTGCGGCAGAGGAAGACCGCATAGTTGTTGGAGATGTCCGGATCGTCCGGCGCGAGGCGCAGCGCCGAGCGGTAGAAGCGGTCGGCATCTGCCGGCTCGTTGAGCTTCTCGGCCAGCAGCGCCCGCGCGTTGTGCACCTGGGGATCGCGCGGGTTCTGCTTGAGCGCGCGGTCGAGCTTCTCGCGCGCCAGCGCGAGCCTGTCCTGCTTCAGGTAGGCGACCCCGAGCTGCAGGTTGTAGGCGGCCGCGGTCTGCGCGCGGGTCGACTCGGGCCGCTGCGCGGGCCCGGCGGTGCAGGCCGCGAGCAGCGCGCACAAGACGCCGGACGCGAAAGCGCGCGGACTCATGAGGCCATCGCCCCGGCGAGCTTGTCCCCGAGCCGCACGCGCGTGCGATCATTGACCTTGCCGGCGAGCTGGCCACAGGCCGCATCGATGTCGTCCCCGCGGGTGCGGCGGATGGTGGCGAGCACGCCGCGCTGGACGAGCTCGTCACGGAAGCGCGTGATCACCGGCATCGGCGAGCGGCGGAAGCGCGTGCCTGGGAACGGATTGAACGGGATCAGGTTGAGCTTGGCCGGCCGCCCCTTGAGCAGGCGCACGAGCTCGCGCGCATGCTCCAGCTGGTCGTTGACACCGTCGAGCATCACGTACTCGAAGGTGACGCTGCGGCCGTTCTGCTCGTCGATGTAGTGCCAGCAGGCCTCGAGCAGCTCGGCGATCGGGTGCTTGCGGTTGATCGGCACGAGCTGGTCGCGGAGCGCGTCGTGCGGCGCGTGCAGCGACACCGCGAGCGCGCAGTTCACCTCCTCGGCGAGCTTGTAGATCTGCGGCACGAGCCCCGAGGTGGACAGCGTCACGCGCCGGCGCGAGATGTCGAAGCCGAGGTCGTCGAGCAGGATGCGGATCGCCGGCACCACGTTGCGGAAGTTCGCCAGCGGCTCCCCCATGCCCATCAGCACCACGTTGGTGACCCGCCGGTGGCCCTGCGCGTCGAGCCCGAGCTCGCGGTTGGCGAGCCAGACCTGGCCAACGATCTCGGCGGCGGTCAGGTTGCGGTTGAACCCCTGCTGCGCGGTCGAGCAGAACGCGCAGTCGAGCGCGCAGCCCACCTGCGAGGAGATGCACAGCGTGCCGCGGTCGGTCTCGGGGATGAACACCGTCTCGAAGGCCTGCGAGGACTCGGCGCGCAGCAGCCACTTGCGCGTGCCGTCCGCCGACTGCATCTCGCGCACGATCTCGGGCGTGCGCACCTCGGCCACCTGCGCGAGCTGCGCGCGGAAGTCGCGCGCCAGGTCGCTCATGGCGTCGAACCGCCCCTCGCCGCGCTTGTAGATCCAGCCCATCAGCTGGCGTGCACGGAACGGCTTGCTGCCGAGCGTGGCGACGAAGGCCTCGAGCTCGGGGCGTGGCAGCCCGAGGAGGTTGGTCGGCGCGGCGCTGGCGACTGGCGTTTCCATGGTTGACGTTGGCCGGTGGCGGGCACCCCGGGATCCGGCGGCGCCGCGCGGGTGGGCCCCGGCGGCGCTGCAGGCGGGCTGCGAAGGCCTCAGCCGCGCGGGCAGATCTCGGTGGTGCGGAAGAAGTAAGCGATCTCCTGCGCGGCCGTCTCCGGGCCATCCGAGCCGTGCACGGTGTTGGCCTCGATGCTCTGCGCGAGGTCGGCGCGGATCGTCCCGGGCGCGGCCTTCTTCGGGTCCGTGGCGCCCATGATCTCGCGGTTCTTCAGGATCGCGTTCTCGCCCTCGAGGACCTGCACCATCACCGGGCCGGAGGTCATGTACTTGACGAGGTCCTTGAAGAACGGCCGCTCGCGATGGACGGCGTAGAAGCCCTCGGCCTCGCGCTGCGACAGGTGGACCATCCGCGCCGCGACGACGCGCAGGCCGGCCTGCTCGAAGCGGCGATAGACCTCGCCGATCAGGTTGCGGCTCACGCCATCGGGCTTGACGATCGAAAAGGTACGCTCCAGCGCCATCTTGGGAATCTTCCTGGTGGGTGATGAAAACGACCGCGCCGGAGCCTCAGGCGGGCCCCGGGACGCGGCCGGTGGATCGAGTCGCGGATCTTACCCGCGCAGGGGGCATCGCGGCAAACGCCGCGGGATCCGGAAGTGCCCGGATCTCAAGGAATTTTCGGGTTTTCCCGGCGCCCTGGAGCGGTGCGCCGCCGCCGCCGAGGCCGCCGCGCCCGGGTCAGACGCTGAAGCTCTCGCCGCAGCCGCACTCGCCCTTGACGTTGGGGTTGCGGAACTTGAAGGCCTCGTTGAGGCCCTGCTTGACGAAATCGACCTCGGTGCCGTCGATCAGCGGCAGGCTGGCGCGGTCGACGAACACCTTGACGCCCTGGTTCTCGAAGACGACGTCCTCGGGCTGGGAATCGTCGGCGTAGTTGATGACGTAGGCGAAACCCGAGCAGCCGGTCTTGCGCACCCCGAGCCGCAGGCCCATGCCATGGCCGCGCGTGGCGAGGAAACTGCGCACGCGATCGGCGGCGGACTGAGTCAATGAAATCGCCATGTTTGTCGACCCTCGACGGACGGTCCTAGTCTATGTCGCTTCGGGCGCGGCGCGCAGCCCTCCCGGGCGACTCCGCGCGGCGACAGCGCGCAGCGCGTCCTCGATCCGCAGCAGCCGCCCGAGCTTCGGGGCCGGCACGGCGAGCGTCGCGGCCCACTCCAGCGGCGAGGACGGCACCAGCTCGCCCGAGGTACGCCCCGGTAGCTGGCTGGCGACCCAGGCCGCCGTCGCCAGAGTATGCGGACAGCCATACACCTGGAACCTGACGTCGCTCACGGTTCCGTGGGCGTCGAACTGCAGGTGGAACACGACCTCGGCACCCTCGCGACGCGAGCCGGCCCAGCCTTGGACCCACGGCCCGGATCCGGGTTCCGGCGCACCGGCATGCGGCAACTCCCGGAACAGCCGGCGCACCCTCTCCGGCAACGCCGCGGCGACCTCGGGCGGACGCCAGCCCGGGGTGGGCGCCCCCGCGTCGGCGAGCGCCGGGACGCCCCGCTCTGCCCCCGGGTCGCCCTGCGCACCGCCGGCCGCGAGCGGCCGCAGCACTGGCCCGGGGACCGCTGCCGCCCGGGGCGCGATCGCGGCGAGCCGCCGGACCTCCCGGTCGATGGCCGCGGCGGCGGCATCGACCTCGGCCTCGGTCGTGAAGCGGCCGAGCGACAGCCGCAAGGTCGACTGTGCGAGTTCCGGAGGGCGGCCGAGCGCACGCAGCACGTACGACGGCTCGCCGCTCGCCGAATCGCAGGCCGCGCCGCTCGAGAGCGCGAGGCCCTCGAGCGCCGCCACCAGGCTCTCGCCCTCGACGTCGACGAAGCTGACCGACACCAGCCCGGGCAGGCGCCTCTGGCGGTGGCCGTTGAAGATCACCCCCGGCGTGGAGGCGAGCGCGGCCTCGAGCCGCCGCCCGAGCGCGCCGAGGCGCGCCGCCTCCGCGTCCCGCACCTCGAGCAGCCGGCGTGCCGCAGCGCCGAAGCCGGCGGCCTGGTGCGTGGCCGGTGTGCCGGGCCGCAGGCCCTGCTCGTGGCCTCCGCCCCAGGCGATCGGCACCAGCCAGGGGCGAGCGGCGGGCCCGACGTAGAGGGCGCCGATGCCCTTCGGGCCGTACAGCTTGTGGGCCGACAGCGAGAGCAGGTCCACCCCGAGCGCGCCGGCCGGGACCGGGATCCGTCCGGCGGACTGCGCGGCGTCGCTGTGCAGCAGCACGCCGCGCTCGCGGCAGGCGGCGGCCAGCGCCGCGAGGTCCTGCACCACGCCGATCTCGTTGTGGGCGTGCATCACCGAGACCAGCACCGTGTCGGGACGCAGGGCCGCGCGCAGCGTGGCCAGGTCGAGCAGGCCGTCGCGGTCCGGCTCGAGCCAGGTCACGGCGAAGCCCTCCTTCTCGAGCCGCCGGCAGGGATCGAGCACCGCCTTGTGCTCGGTACGCATCGTGACGAGGTGGCGGCCGCGGTGGGCGAGGCCACGGGCGATGCCGAGCACCGCCAGGTTGTCGGCCTCGGTCGCGCCCGAGGTGAAGACGATGGTCTCGACGGGCGCATCGATCAGCGCGGCGACCTCGGCGCGCGCGGCCTCGAGGTGGGCGGCCGCCTCCCGGCCATAGGCGTGCGTCGCCGAAGCCGCATTGCCGAACACGCCGCCGCGGGTCAGGTGCGCGGCCATCACCGCGGCGACCTCGGGGTCGACGGGCGTCGTAGCCGCGTAGTCGAGGTAGATCGGCGCGGCAGGCGCGTCGCGGCTCATCCCGCGGTTCCGGATCCCGGCCGCGGACCCGCGTGACGCCGCTTCTGCTGCACGGCGGTGAGGATGCCGCGCAGGATGTTGACCTCGTTCTGGTCGAGCTCGGCGCGGTGCAGGAAGCGGCGGATGCGGTTCATCAGGCTCGCGCCGCCGGGCGTGCGGTCGCGGAACTCGACCTCGTCCATCACCTGCTGCAGGTGGTCGAACAGCCGCTCCATCTCGTTCGCACTCGCCAGCGGCGTCGCCGGCGCCGGCTGCACGTACTGCGCGCCGCGCGCGCGCCAGGTTTCGTAGGTGACGAGCTGCACGGCCATCGCGAGGTTGAGCGAGGCGTACTCCGGGTTCGCCGGGATGCGCAGCAGCAGGTGGGCGAGCGCGAGCTCCTCGTTGGTGAGGCCGGTGCGCTCGTTGCCGAACAGCAGCGCGACCGGCCCGGTGCGCGCATGCGCCACCATCTGTGCGGCACCCTCGCGTACGTCGCGCACGCGGAAATACTGGTCGCGGTCGCGCGCGGTGGTCGCGGCGACCAGCCCGCAGTCGCCGATCGCCGCCGCCAGATCGTCGACCACGCGCGCGCGGCGCAGCAGGTCGTCGGCGCCAGAGGCGCGCGCGGTGGCCTCGGGGTCGGGGAACTGCTTCGGGCGCACCAGCACGAGCTGGTCGAGGCCCATGTTCTTCATGGCGCGTGCGACCGCCCCGATGTTGCCCGGGTGCGAGGTCTCGACGAGGACCACGCGGATGTCGGCGGGAGCTATGGCGTTCATCGTGCGTGGTATTCTAGCTGCCTCGCCCGCGACGCTCTTTGCCAGCATGCAGCCACTCCTGAACATCGCCGTGCGCGCCGCGCGGCGCGCGGCCGACGTGATCGTCCGCAGCCTGAACCGGCTGGATTCGCTGCAGGTCTCGGCCAAGGATCGCAACGACTTCGTCACCGACGTCGACCGCCAGGCCGAGGCGGAGATCATCGCGACCATCCGCAAGTCCTATCCCGACCACGCCTTCCTCGCCGAGGAGAGTGGCCGCTCCGGCGATGGCCCGACGGAGTGGATCATCGACCCGCTCGACGGCACCACCAATTTCCTGCACGGGTTCCCGACCTTCTCCGTCTCCATCGCCTGCCGGCACCGCGGCCGGCTCGAGCACGCGGTCGTGCTCGACCCGATGCGCCAGGAGATCTTCACTGCCTCGCGCGGCGACGGTGCGCGGCTCGAGAACCGCCGCATCCGCGTCAGCAAGCAGCGCACGCTGGAGGGCGCCCTGATCGCCACGGGCTTTCCCTATCGCGCCAACCTCAAGCACCTCGACACCTACCTCGGCATGCTGAAGTCGGTGATGGAGCAGACCGCCGGCATCCGCCGCCCGGGCTCGGCGGCACTCGACCTCGCCTACGTCGCCGCGGGCCGGGTCGACGCGTTCTGGGAGATCGGGCTCGCGCCCTGGGACACGGCGGCGGGTACGCTGCTGGTGCAGGAAGCGGGCGGTCGCGTCGGCACGCTCTCCGGAGGCGAGTACCAGCAGAACGGCAACGTGCTCGCCGGTTCGCCGCGCGTCTACGAGGCGCTGCTCGAACTGCTGGCGCCGCACGTCCGGGGCGAACTGCGCGAGGAATGACCTGCCCGCCCCCGCGGGGCGGGCTGCGCACTCAGGCCGCGCGCACCGCGAGCATGCTCCGGCCGCGCGAGTAGAGCAGGTAGACCGCGATCCCGACGACGTTCCAGACGCCGAATCGCAGCAGCGACTTCGGCGGCACCGACGCGAGCAGGAACAGGCAGCCGCCGATGGCCAGCGGCGCGATCACCCAGACCGCGGGGCAGCGGAACGGGCGCGGCCGGTCCGGCTGCGTCCGGCGCAGCACCAGAACGCCCGCCGAGACGGCGATGAAGGCGAGCAGCGTGCCGGTGTTCGAGAGCTCCGCGATCTCGTCGACCGAGAAGAAGCCGGCGATCGCCATCACCAGCACGCCGGTGACGACGGTCATGATCCAGGGCGTGCCGAAGCGCGGGTGCACCGCAGACAGCGCCGGTGGCAGCAGGTGGTCGCGGCTCATCGCGAAGAAGATCCGCACCTGGCCGAAGATCATCATCATCACGACGGTCGGCAGGGCCAGCACCGCGGCGACGCCGATCAGGTCGCCGATGCGCTGGAACCCGAGGTTGCGCAGCACCTCCGCGAGCGGCTCCTTGGAGTTCTTGAGCTCCTCGGTCGGCATCGTGCCGACGGCGCCGGCCGCGACCAGCAGGTAGACCACGGTGCACAGCGCCAGCGAGCCGATCAGGCCGATGGGCACGTTGCGGTTCGGGTTCTTGGTCTCCTCGGCCGCGGTGGAGACCGCGTCGAAGCCGACGTAGGCGAAGAAGATCAGCGCCGCGGCCGCCATCACGCCCTTGGCCACCTCGGCGTCGAGCTGCGGGTCGTAGACCTCGTGCGACAGGAAGCCGAAGGGCATGAACGGCGAGAAATTGTCCCAGTCTATGTTCGGGATCGCGATGACCACGAACACGCCGAGCGCGAGCAGCTTGACGAACACCAGCGCCGTGTTCACAGCGGCGCTCTCCCGGGTGCCGCGCACCAGCAGCGCACAGACGACGACCACCACCGAGACCGCCAGCAGGTTCACGACGCCCTGGCCGGCGCCGAACTGGCCGCCCTTGAGGTCGAAGTAGCCGGCCGTGAAGGTCTCGGGGATGCCCGCGCCCCAGGACTGCAGCAGGCCGTTCATGTAGCCCGACCAGCCGACGGCGACGGCGCTGGCGGCGACCGCGTACTCGAGGATCAGGTTCCAGCCGACGACCCAGGCGACGAGTTCACCCATCACGCCGTAGGAGTAGGTGTAGGCGCTGCCGGCCACCGGCACCATCGAGGAGAGTTCGGCATAGGAGAGCGCGGCGAACGCGCAGACGGTGCCGGCGATCACGAAGGAGAGCATCAGCGCGGGCCCTGCCCGCTCGGCGCCGACCGCGGTCAGCACGAAGATGCCGGTGCCGATGATCGCGCCGATGCCGAGCATCATCAGCTGGAAGGGGCCGAGCGAGCGGCGCAGCGCCTTGCGTTCCGCGTTGGCGAGGATCTCGTCGAGCGGCTTGATGCGCCAATCCATTGTCCTGCTCCCTGGCGATGGCCCGCCCGGCGAGGGCCGGGTCCGATGCCGCGTCGATTGTAGGGGCCACCGAAGAGGCGACGCCACCCGGCATCGCTCGCGCCCGGGCGACGGCCCGGCGCGCCGCGGTCACGGCAGGTCGTCTATCGCGACCTTCTTGG
This sequence comes from Steroidobacteraceae bacterium, assembly GCA_025458905.1. GTDB lineage: Bacteria > Pseudomonadota > Gammaproteobacteria > Steroidobacterales > Steroidobacteraceae > UBA964. Next base: position 19,846 of record JALORN010000033.1, on the reverse strand, counting down.
CGATCGGGAACAGGTCCTCCGCCTTCAGGCCCATGTCGAGCGCCACGGCCGCGGCGACGTAGATGGACGAGTAGGTGCCGACCAGGATGCCTACCACCAGCGCCACCGAGAACCCGAACAGCACCGGCCCGCCGAGCAGCAGCAGCACCACGACCACGATCAGCGTGGTGAGGCTGGTCATGATGGTGCGCGACAGCGTCTGGTTCACCGACTGGTCCAGCACCTTGGCGGGCTCGAGCCGCTTGTTCGACTCGAACCGCTCGCGGATCCGGTCGAACACCACGACGGTGTCGTTCAGCGAATAGCCGATCACCGCGAGGATCGCCGCCACCACCGCCAGGTCGAACGGGATCCAGGTCCACGAGAAGAAACCCAGCACGATGATCGGGTCGTGCATCGCGGCGATGATCGCCCCGGTCGACAGCTTGATCGTGTGGAAGCGGATGAAGACGTAGATGAAGATCAGGATCAGCGTGGCGAGCAGCGACTGCCAGGCGGCGGTGGTCAGGTCGCGACCGACCTGCGGGCCGACCACCTCGACGCTCTTCACCTCGACCTTCGCGTCGACCGCGCGCAGCACCTGTTCGACCCGCTGGCGGACCTGCTCGGAGGTCTGGCGGTCCGGCGGCGGCAGCCGGATCGAGACGTCGCGCGAGGTGCCGAAGTTCTGCACCGTCGGCTCGACGAAGCCCGCGCCCTCGAGCCCGCTGCGGATCCGCTCGATGGGCGCGTCGGCCGGAAAGCTCGCCGCGATGGTCACGCCGCCCGTGAAGTCGACGCCGAGATTCAGCCCGCGCACTCCCAGGGACACCAGCGACGCGAGCACGAGCAGCGCCGACAGGCCGTACCAGGCCTTGCGCAGGCCCATGAAGTTGAAGTTGCTGCTGCCCTTGAGGAATTCCATGCGGTCGGCCCCCGGAGCCGGATCAGATCGAAAGGCGGGCCGGCCGCCGCGCCCCGCCGTACATCAGCGTCAGCAGCGCGCGGCTGCCCATCAGCGAGGTGAACATCGAGGTGACGATGCCGAGCGACAGCACGACGGCGAAGCCGCGGATCGGGCCGGTGCCGAAGATCCACAGCACGACGCCGGCGATCAAGGTGGTGACGTTGGCGTCGGCGATCGAGGAGAACGCCTTCTCGAAACCCTTGGTGATCGCGGTCTGCGGCGTCACGCCGTTGCGCACCTCCTCGCGGATGCGCTCGTAGATCAGCACGTTGGCGTCGACCGCCATGCCGACGGTGAGCACCATGCCGGCGATGCCGGGCAGCGACAGCGCAGCCTTGAATGCCGTCAGCAGCGCCGCGAGCAGCACCACGTTCGCCAGCAGCACCAGGTTCGCGACCACGCCGAACATGCGGTAGTAGACCAGCATGAACACGAACAGCAGCGCCATGCCGAGCACCAGCGCGCGGACGCCCTTCTCGATGTTGTCCTGGCCGAGCGAGGGGCCGACCGCGCGCTCCTCGACGACGAACAGCGGCGCCGCCAGCGCGCCGGCGCGCAGCAGCAACGCGAGCTCGCGCGCCTCGGCGCCCCCGAGGCCCGTGATCTGGAAGTTGTTCGAGAACACGCCCTGGATGGTGGCGGTGTTGATCACCTTCTCCTCGCGGACGTCGCGCTGCACCTTCTGGCCGCCGACCTCGATCTCCTCGCGCCGCTGCTCGATGAAGACCACGGCCATCGGGCGCTTGAGGTTGGCGCGGGTGGTGCGCAGCATCTCCTCGCCGCCGGTGGCGTCGAGCTTCACCGACACGCCCGGGCCGTCCTGGGTCGCCGCCGTGGTCGCGTCGACCAGCTGGTCGCCTGTGACGATGATGTCGCGCTTCAGCAGCACCGGCTGGCCGTTGCGGTCCTCGTAGAGCTTGGAGCCGAGCGGCGCACGGCCGCGCTGGACCGCGTCGGCGACGCTGTTCTGCACGTCGACCAGCCGGAACTCGAGCGTCGCGACCTTGCCGAGGATGTCCTTGACCTCGGCGGAGTTCTGCACGCCGGGCAGCTGCACGGCGATGCGGTCGACGCCCTGGCGCTGCACGATCGGCTCGGAGACGCCGAGCTCGTTGACGCGGTTGCGCAGCGTGCTGAGGTTCTGCTGGATCGCGTAGTCCTGGCGCTCGCGGATCTGGGCCGGGGTCAGCACGACCTGCACCACCGGGCCGGTCGCGGCATCGGGCGTCGCGTAGTTGAGGTCCCGCAGCACGCGCCGCAGCGAGTCGCGTGCCGCGTCGGCATCGCCGCCCGCGGGCAGCACGACGCGCAGCCCGTTGACTCGGTCGGAGCCCTCTTCCTGGAAGCGCGCGACGTCCACGAAGGGCACCTTGTCGTTCGCCAGCGCGCGCCGGAAGTCCTGCTCGTAGACCTCGAGCAGCTGGTCGACCGCGCCGTTCACGTCGACCTGGTAGAGCAGGTAGAGGCCGCCGCGCAGGTCGAGCCCGAGCGGCATCGGGCGCAGCCCGATCGCACGCAGCCAGTCCGGCATGCGCGGCGCGAACGACAGCGCGGTTACGTAGTCCTGCCCGAGGCCCTCGTTCACCGCGTCGCGGGCGCGCAGCTGGCTGGCGACGTCGCCGAAGCGCAGCATCAGCCGGCCATCGTCGACGTAGCTGCTGCCGAGCGCGACGCCGCGCTCCTTCAGGAAGCCCTCGATGCGGGCCTGCGAGGCCGCGTCGACGGCCGCCCGGTCCTTGCGCGCCACCTGCAGCGCCGCGTCCTCGCCGAACACGTTGGGCAGCGCGAACAGGCAGGCGAGCACCAGCACGACCGCCACCAGGAGGTATTTCCAGCGGGGATATTCGAGCATTGAGGGTCGGTCCTGCGGCGGGCCGGGCGCTCAGGCGCCCTTCAGCGTGCCCTTGGGCATCAGGGAGGTGATCTGGTACTTCTGGATCTTGATGCGCACGCCGTCGGCGATCTCGATCGTGGTGAAGGTGTCGCCGACCTCGACGACGCGGCCGAGGATGCCACCGGCGGTGACGACCTCGTCGCCGGCGGCCAGGCGGCCGAGCATCGCCTGGTGCTCCTTGGCCTTCTTCTGCTGCGGGCGGATCAGCAGGAAATAGAAGATGACGATGAACAGCACCATCATCAGCAGCGGCGCGAGCTGGCTTCCTGCCGGCGCGCCTGCCTGGGCGTAGGCTTCGGGTATCAGTCCGTTCATGGGTCCACCCCTGTCAAAGGGCGCGAATTATGCCATAGCCCCGGGGGGACCCCGCCGGCGGGCGAGGAACTCCCGGGCGAAGGCCTCCAGGACGCCGCCCTCGATGGCCGCGCGCAGCTCGCGCATCAGGGCGAGGTAGAAGTGCAGGTTGTGGATGGTGTTGAGGCGTGAGCCGAGGATCTCGTTGCAGCGGTCCAGGTGGCGCAGGTAGGCGCGGGAGTAGTTGCGGCAGGTGTAGCAGCCACAGCCGGGGTCGATGGGGCCCGGATCCTTCTGGTGGATCGCATTGCGGATGTTGATCACGCCGGTCGCGGTGAACAGGTGGCCATTCCGCGCGTGCCGCGTCGGCATCACGCAGTCGAACATGTCGACGCCGCGCAGCACCGCGGCGACGATGTCCTCGGGGCGCCCCACCCCCATCAGGTAGCGCGGGCGGTCGGCGGGCATCCGGGGTAGGAGCCCGTCGAGCACGGCGAGGCGCTCGGGCTCGGGCTCGCCGACCGCCAGGCCGCCGACCGCGAGGCCCGCGACGCTGCCCGGCGCCTCGGCGTCGATCGCCAGCAGCGCCTCGAGCGAGCGCTCCCGCAGGTCGAGGTACATCCCGCCCTGGACGATCCCGAACAGGGCGCCGGGCGGCGGGCTGGCGTGGTAGTGGTCGCGGCAGCGCCGCGCCCAGCGCATCGAGCGTTCCATCGAGGTCTCGGCGGCCGCGTGGGTCGCCGGCCAGGCCGTGCAGTCGTCGAACATCATCGCGATGTCCGAGCCGAGCTGGCGCTGCACCTGCATCGAGTCCTCGGGCGTCAGGCGGACCTCGCTGCCGTCGATCGGCGAGCGGAAGCGCACCCCCTCCTCGGTGATCTTGCGCAGCTTCGCGAGGCTGAACACCTGGAAGCCGCCGGAGTCGGTGAGGATCGGGTGGCGCCAGTGCATGAAGCGGTGCAGGCCGCCGAGCTCCGCCACCGTGCCGGCGCCCGGACGCAGCATCAGGTGGAAGGTGTTGCCGAGCACGACCTGGGCGCCGAGCTGCTCGAGCTCCTCGGGTGTCATCGCCTTGACCGTGCCGTAGGTGCCGACCGGCATGAAGGCCGGCGTGTCGAAGCTGCCGTGCACGGCGTGCACGCGGCCGCGCCGCGCAGCGCCGTCGCGGGCCAGCAGCTCGAAGCGCAGCGCGGTCACGGGCCGGGCTCGCCCGGAGCCGGATCCGAGCCCGCGGGTGCGCGCGTCACGAACATCGCGTCGCCGTAGCTGAAGAACCGGTAGCGGTTCGCCACCGCGTGCCGGTACGCCGCCAGCGTCGCCCGGTAGCCGGCGAACGCGCAGACCAGCATCAGCAGCGTCGATTCGGGCAGGTGAAAGTTCGTCAGCAGCGCATCCACGACCCGCCAGCGATGGCCCGGACGGATGAAGATGTCGGTGTCGCGCGCCCCCGGCTGCAGCACGCCGTCCGGGGTGGCGGCGGACTCCAGCGTGCGCACCACCGTGGTGCCGATCGCGACCACGCGCCCGCCCGCGGCGCGCGTCGCGGCCACCGCCTCGCAGGTCGCGGGCGGCACCTCGCAATACTCGGAATGCATGTGGTGCCGCGCCGGGTCCTCGGTGCGCACCGGCTGGAAGGTGCCGGCGCCGACGTGCAGCGTGACGGTCGCGCGCCGCACCCCCTGCTGCTCGAGCCGCGCGAGCAGGGGCGCGTCGAAGTGCAGGCTCGCGGTCGGCGCCGCCACCGAGCCCGGCACGCGCGCGAGCACGCTCTGGTAGCGATCGCGGTCGTCGGCGTCGGCCTCGCGCTCGATGTAGGGCGGCAGCGGCACCTGCCCGTGGCGTTCGAGCACCGCGAGCGGCGGCCCGGGGAAGCGCACCCGCCACAGGTCGGCGTCGCGGCCGAGCACCACGACGGCGCCGCCGGCGGTCTCGAGCGCCGTGCCTGTCGCCAGGCCCTTGCCGCCGCGGATCTGCACCAGGGCCTCGTCGCCGCCGGTGACGCGCTCGAGCAGCAGTTCGACCCGGCCGCCAGTGGGCTTGCGCGCGGGCAGGCGCGCCGGCACCACCCGCGTGTCGTTGAAGACCAGCAGGTCGCCCGGGTCCAGGCACTCGGGCAGGTCGACGATGCGCCGGTCGCGTGCCGCCGCGCCGCCCGCGGCGTCCAGCGCCAGGAGGCGGGAATCCGAGCGCGACGCCAGCGGTCGCTGGGCGATCAGCTCGGGAGGCAGTTCGAAGGTGAAGTCGGAGAGGCGCACGGGGCCGCTATGGTAGGCAAGCGGGCCGGGGGTTTCATGGCGGAATCGAGTGCCCCGCCCCGCCCCGCCCCGGCCGCGCCGGGTCCCGCCGCCCGCCGCGCCCATCGCGCCGGGCGGCGGAACGGTCGTCGAGCCTCTATACTGGCGCGCCGCGCCGGGATGGCGGAACTGGTAGACGCGCCGGACTCAAAATCCGGTTCTGGCGACAGAGTGTGGGTTCGATTCCCTCTCCCGGCACCAGCGAAGACTCTCGATGAACTATTGCAGCAACTGCGGCTCGGCTGTCACCGTCCTCGTCCCGGAAGGCGAACACCTGCCGCGGCACGTCTGCACCCGGTGCCAGACCATCCATTACCAGAACCCCAAGCTGGTGGTCGGCTGCGTCCCCGAGCACGACGGCCGGCTGCTGATCTGCCGCCGCGCGATCGAGCCGCGCCGCGGCTACTGGACGGTCCCAGCCGGCTTCATGGAGAACGGCGAGACGCTGCAGCAGGCGGCGGCGCGCGAATCCCAGGAGGAAGCGCTGGCCGACGTCGAGATCGGCTCCCTGCTGACGGTCGTGCACGTGCTGCACGCCCACCAGGTGCACGTGTTCTTCCGCGCCCGCCTGCGCTCGCTGGAGGTCGGTGCGGGCCCCGAGAGCCTGGAAGTCAGGATCGTGCACCCGGACGAGATCCCGTGGCCGGACCTCGCGTTTCCGAGCACGGAGTTCACGCTGCGGCGCTACCTCGACGACCGCGCGCGCAACGAGGAGCGCCACCACTTCACCGAGTTCGACCGGCGCCTGACGCCGGCCTGAGCTCGGCCGCGCGCCGCGCGGCCGACCACCCGGCGGCGGCCGCCCGGGCCGGGCAGGCCGCGCGCCGCGCCGCGGACTTGGAAGCGCCGGGGGGCGTGGCATCATACGGCCGCCCGGATCGAGTGCCGGTCGCAACCACCCCGCTCCCAATCGAAGGGTCGCCCATGACGTTCGTCGTCACCGAAAACTGCATCAAGTGCAAGTACATGGACTGTGTCGAGGTCTGCCCGGTGGACTGCTTCCACGAGGGCCCGAACTTCCTGGTGATCGACCCTGACGAGTGCATCGACTGCACGCTCTGCGAGCCGGAGTGCCCGGCGGAGGCGATCTTCTCCGAGGACGAGTTGCCAGCGGGCCAGGAACACTTCAAGAAGCTCAACGCCGAGCTCGCCAAGGGCTGGCCCGTGATCACGGAAAAGGGCGACGCCCCGGCCGACGCCAAGGATTGGGACGGCAAGCCCGACAAGCTGAAGCTGCTGGAGCGCTGAAGGCCCGACCTTCGGCCGACCGGCCGGCGGCTGCCGCGCGCGTCGGCGCGTGCGCTCAGCGGCCGACCGACTGCAGCCGCTTCGCGAGCGTGGCCGGCGGGACGTAGCCCGGCAGCATGTCGCCGTTGGCGAGCAGGATCGCCGGCGTCCCGCGCAGGCCGATCTCCTGGCCGAGCTCGTAGTCGTGGTCGACCGGCGTCTTGCCGCACTTCGCCACCTTGAGGTCCTCGCCGCGCTTGGCGCGCGTCAGCGCGTCGTTGCGGTTCTGCGAGCACCACACCGCCACCGCCTTGTCCCACGACTCCGAATTCGGCCCGGTGCGCGGGTAGAAGAGATAGCGTACGCGGATGCCGAGCTCGTTGTACCGGGCGATCTCGCCGTGCAGCTTGCGGCAGTAGCCGCAGTCGATGTCGGTGAACACCGTGACCGTGTACTTCGGGTCCTTGGGCGAGAACACCACCATCTGCGACTCGGGCACCGAGTTGATCAGGTCGAGGCGCACCTCGCGGCGGCGGCGCTCGCTGACGTTGGTGTCGGAAGCGATCTCGTAGAGGTCCCCCGCGAGGGCATACTTGCCATCGGCGGTCACGTAGACGATGTCGGCGCCGCGGGCGAGCTCCCACAGGCCGGGGATCGGCGACTGGCGGAAATCCTCGGGCTTGGTGCCCGGGATCTTGCGGGTGAGCTCGGCGCGCGGGTCGGCCGCCTTCGCGGCGCCGGCGGCGGCGACAGGCGTGGGCGCCGCCGCAGCGGGGGCGGCCGCCGCACCGGGAGCCGACGGCTGGGCGAGCGCCGCGACGCCGCCCACGGCCGTAGCGACGGCCAGCAGCGGCAGCAGTGAACGGAACCCGAGGTGCTTCATGCGGGCGACCATCCGTAGCTCGAGGAAAGTGCGGGACGCTGGATCGGACCGGGCCGCCCGGAGAAGGTTCGGGCCCCTGGCCATCCGCAGCGCGGCCGGATTCTAGCAGAAGCGGCGGCACCCAAGTCCCGGCGCCCGCGGCGTCGGTGCCCCGGCGCGGCGGCGGGTCAGCCGCGCGGATGGTGCTGCGAGTGCAGCTCCTTCATGCGCTCGCGCGCGACGTGCGTGTAGATCTGCGTCGTCGAGAGGTCGCTGTGGCCGAGCAGCATCTGCACGACGCGCAGGTCGGCGCCATGGTTCAGCAGGTGCGTCGCGAAGGCGTGCCGCAAGGTGTGCGGCGAGAGTTCCTTGTCGATGCTCGACTTGCGCGCATAGCGCTTGATGATGTGCCAGAAGGCCTGGCGCGTCATGCGGTCGCCGCGGCGGGTCGGGAACAGGTAGTCGGTAGTCCGGTCGAGCAGGATCTCGTTGCGCGCACCGGTGATGAATTCCTGCAGCCAGCGCACGGCTTCCTCGCCGAGCGGGATCAGGCGCTCGCGGTTGCCCTTGCCGAGCACGCGGATCACGCCCTGGTTCAGGTTCACCTGGTTGTACTTGAGGCTGACGAGCTCCGAGACGCGCAGGCCGGTCGCGTACAGCACCTCGAGCATCGTGCGGTCGCGGTGGCCGAGCGGGTCGCTGACCAGCGGTGCCGACAACAGCGACTCGACCTCCTCCTCGGAGAGCGACTTCGGCAGCGAGCGGCCAATCTTCGGCATCGCGATCTGCGCGGTGGGATCGTCGCGGATCACGCCATCGCGGACCAGGAAGCGGAAGAAGCGGCGGAACGAGGACAGCTGCCGCGCCGTCGAGCGCGGCCGGGCGCCCGCCTCGACGCGCCAGGCGATGAAGCCCAGCAGTTCGGCGCGCGTGGTGCGGACGATCGGGGTGTCGCGTTCGGCGAGCCAGCGCGTCAACGCCGTCAGGTCTGCACGGTAGGCTGCGAGCGTGTTCGGCGACAGGCCGCGCTCCATCCAGACCGCGTCGAGGAATCGCAGCACCGTCGGGTCCGCACCCTCGGCACGGGCGGGCTTGCCGGCAGGGTCGCGCGTCAGGTCGGATCGCTTCAGGACGGAACTCATTCGTTCGGAGCCTCGTGGTACCGGGGCAGTATGCGAACGAGCCGGCGAGCGCTGGCGTGATGACCTTCACACCGATCGTCAGGCATTAACATAAAGAGAACTGGGTCACAGATTGCGGCGACCCGCTCGACTATCAGGGCCCCCGACGAGGGCTCCTGGACGGGGACTGGGACGGGGAACCGGAATGACCAATCGATCACGCCACTCGGCCCGCACGTCCGACGTCCCGCGGGGCGAGCCATCCTTCGAGGGCCAGCAGGCCGGGGCCGAGGGGCTGCTCGCGCGTTCAGCCTATGCGCTCTTCGGGATCGTGGCCTGGGTGCTCTTCACGGTCCTCGCGTTGCTGGCGCTGCTGGTGCTGCTGCTGACCCCGGGCATGGAGCGTCGACGCCGCATCCTGCATGCCGCGGCGCGGCTGGTGCTGCCGCTGATCGGGGTGCGGCTCGAAGTGCGCGGCCTGGATCGGGTGCCGGAGGGCCCCTGCGTCGTGGTCGCGAACCACGCGAGCTACCTCGACGGCGTGGTGATGAAGGCCGCCTTGCCCCCGCGCTTCGCGTACGTGGTCAAGCGCGAGATGGCCTCCGTACCCTTCGCCGGCCTGATGCTGCAGCGGATCGGGACCCAGTTCGTCGAGCGCTTCGACCGCCAGCGGGGCGCCAGCGATGCACGGCGCGTGATGCGCAGTGCCAACGGCGGCCAGTCGCTGGTGTTCTTCCCGGAAGGAACCTTCGGCAACGTGCCGGGATTGCTCAAGTTTCACTCGGGCGCCTTCATCACCGCGGCGCGCGCCGGCTGCCCGGTGGTGCCGGCCGTGATCCGCGGGTCCCGCGACGTGCTGCCGGGCTCGCGATACTTGCCGCGGCCGGGGCGGGTGGTGGTCGAACTGCTCGAGCCGCTGGCGCCCGAGGGCGAGGATGCCGCGCCGGCCCTGCGCGAGCGCTCGCGGGCGCTTATCCTCGAAAGGCTCGGGGAACCGGACGCCGGCGCCGGAGGCGCGGCCGGCCACGGCGTCTGACTCAGCGCCCTGCCCGCCGCCCCGGGGTGCCTGCCCCGTGGCGGCGCGCCGGGTACGCACGAGCCGCCCAGGGGGCCCGCGAAGCGACGCGGGCGGCCCAGCTACCGCACAGGCTGGCCTTGTACAAAGGCCATACGTCTCAATGGCTTGAGGCGATTCCGCGCATTACCTGCGGACTGACGTCACGAGTTGTATGCAGCGCAGTACGATTCTCGTCGCTGCTTGGCTACACTCCGGAACCTCTGATCCGAGGTAAGCCACATGTCCGATTCCGTCGTCCTCGCCGCCGCTCAGCGCACCCCGATCGGGGCCTTCCAGGGTTCTCTCGCCGGGGCGACGGCACCTCAGCTCGGCACCGCCGCCATCGCTGGTGCGATCGCGGCCTCGGGGCTCGCCCCGGCCGACGTGCAGGAGGTGATCATGGGCTGCGTCCTGTCGGCCGGCCTGGGCCAGGCGCCTGCGCGCCAGGCCGCGATCGGCGCCGGCGTGCCGCTCGCCACCCCGGCCACGACCATCAACAAGATGTGCGGGTCGGGGCTGAAGGCGGTGATGATGGCCGCCGACCAGATCCGCGCCGGTGACACCCAGGTGGCGGTCGCGGGCGGGCTGGAGTCGATGACCAATGCCCCCTACCTGCTGCTGAAGGCCCGTGGCGGCTTCCGCATGGGTCACGGCGAGGTGCTCGACCACATGTTCTACGACGGCCTGCAGAGCCCGTGGGACGGCCAGCTGATGGGCTGCTTCGCCGAGAAGACCGCCGACCGCTACAGCCTCGCCCGGGCCGACCAGGACGCGTACGCCGCCGAGTCGGTGCGCCGCGCGGTGCGCGCCGTGGAGGCCGGTGAGTTCGCAGGCGAAATCTCCCCGGTCACGGTCAAGGGCCGCAAGGGCGAGTCGGTGGTGTCGCAGGACGAGACGCCCTTCACCTGCGACCTCGCCAAGATCCCGCAGCTGAAGCCCGCGTTCCGCAAGGACGGCACGGTCACGGCCGCCACCTCCTCGTCGATCTCCGACGGCGCCGCCGCCGTGGTCCTGATGAGCGAGTCCACCGCGCGCGCGCGCGACGTCCGGCCGCTGGCGCGGATCGTCGGCTATGCGAGCCACGCCCAGGAGCCGGAGTGGTTCACCACCGCGCCGGTCGGCGCGATCCGCCGCCTGCTCGACCGCACCGGCTGGAAGGCCGGCGACGTCGACCTGTACGAGATCAACGAGGCGTTCGCCGCGGTGACCATGGTCGCGACCATGGAGCTCGGCCTCGACCCCGCCAAGGTGAACGTCAACGGCGGCGCCTGCGCGCTCGGCCACCCGATCGGCGCCACCGGCGCGCGCATCCTCACCACCCTGGTGCACGCGCTGCGGCGGCGGGGCCGGAAGCGCGGCATCGCCGCGCTGTGCATCGGCGGCGGCGAGGCCACCGCGATCGCCGTGGAGATGCTCTGATGCGGATCCAGGATGCCCGCGCGGTCGTCACCGGCGGCGCCTCCGGCCTCGGCAACGCGGTCGCGCGGCACGTCGTCGCGCAGGGTGGCCGCGTCGCGATGTTCGACGTGCAGGAAGGCCCCGGCCAGAAGGCCGCGGCCGAACTCGGCGAGCGTGCCCGGTTCATCCGCTGCGACGTCACCTCCGAGGCGGAGGTCGAGGCGGCGATGCAGGCCGCCGCCGACGCGATGGGCGGGATCAACCTGCTGGTCAACTGCGCCGGCGTGATCGGCGCCGGCCGCGTGCTCGGCAAGAACGGGCCGATGGCGGGCGACTTCTTCACCAAGGTGATCCACATCAACCTGATCGGCACCTTCCTCTGCGACAAGGCCGCCGCGGTGCAGATGCAGAAGAACGCGCCCAGCGAGGACGGCGAGCGCGGCGTGATCGTCCACACCTCGTCGGTGGCGGCGTTCGAGGGGCAGATCGGCCAGGCCGCCTACTCGGCCACCAAGGCCGGCGTGATGGGCATGACGCTGCCGCTGGCGCGCGAGTTCGCCGCCTTCGGCATCCGCGTGAACTCGATCGCGCCGGGCATCTTCCAGACGGCGATGGTCGGGGGCATGAAGCCCGAGGTGCAGGCTTCGCTCGAGGCGCAGGTGCCCTTCCCCTCGCGGCTCGGCCGGCCCGAGGAATACGCCCGGCTGGTGCAGTCGATCTTCGAGATCGCGATGCTCAACGGCGAGACGATCCGCCTCGACGGCGCGATCCGGATGCAGCCGAAGTAAGGGCCCCGGGCCGCGGTGTCGGGGACCCGCCCCGGGGCCTCAACCAGTAAGATAGGGCGATGAACGACGCCGTCGAACGCGACCAGATGGAGTACGACGTGGTCGTCGTGGGCGCGGGCCCCGCCGGCCTCGCCTGCGCGATCCACCTCAAGCAGCTGAAGCCCGACCTCAGCGTCTGCATCCTCGAGAAATCCTCGACCATCGGCGCGCACATGCTCTCCGGCGCGGTCCTCGAGCCGGGGCCGCTCGACGAGCTGCTGCCCGAGTGGCGCCAGTCCCCGCCCGCGATCTGCGTGCCGGCCAAGCGCGACGAGTTCTCGCTGCTGACGCGCACCGGGCGCATCCGCCTGCCGACGCCGCCGCAGCAGCACAACGCGGGCAACGTCATCATCTCCCTCGGCATGCTCGCGCCGCAGCTCGCGGCCAAGGCCGAGGCGCTCGGCGTCGACGTGTTCGCCGGGTTCGCCGCGGCGCTGCCGCTGGTCGAGGGGGAGCGCGTCGTCGGCGTGCAGATCGGCGACATGGGCGTCGAGAAGAGCGGCGAGCCGGGGCCGAACTATGCTCCGGGTCCGCAGGTGCGCGCGAAGTTCACGGTGCTCGCCGAGGGCTGCCGCGGCAGCGTCACCAAGTCGCTGGTCAAGAAGTTCGCGCTCGATGCCAACTGCGACCCGCAGACCTACGGCCTCGGCTTCAAGGAACTCTGGCAGCTGCCGCCGGGCCGCGTCGAGCCCGGCCTGATCCAGCACACCATCGGCTGGCCGCTCGACGGCGGCACCTACGGTGGCAGCTACCTCTACCACCTCGGCAACGATCGCATCTACATCGGCTACGTGGTCGGGCTCGACTACAAGGACCCGCGCCTCAAGCCGTTCGAGGCGTTCCAGCAGTTCAAGCACCACCCCTCGATCAGGCCGCTGCTAGAGGGCGGCGAGATCGTCGCGGCCGGTGCGCGCGCGATCTCGGCGGGCGGCTGGCAGTCGATGCCGCGCCTCGAGATGCCGGGCGCGGTGCTGGTCGGCGACGCCGGCGGCACGCTGAACGTGCCGAAGATCAAAGGCATCCACCAGGCGCTGCGCAGCGGCATGCTCGCGGCGCGGCAGATCGCCGAGACCGGCGGCGTCGAGGGCTTCGATGCACGCTGGCGCGCCTCGCCCGGCGGCCAGGAGCTGCGCAAGATCCGCAACATCAAGCCCGGCTTCCACCGCGGCCTGTGGTGGGGCCTCGCCAACGGCGTCCTCGAGACACTCACGGGCGGCCGCACGCCCTGGACCCTGAAGAACACGGCCGCCTACGCCGCGCTCGAGAAACTCGGCGAGTACGAGTCGCCGGAACGGGAGTGGGTCAACCGCGACCTGCCGCCGCGCGACCGCCTCGCCTCGGTGTTCTTCGCCAACAACTCGCACGACGAGAACCAGCCGGTGCACCTGAAGGTGCTGGACACCAGCATCTGCGTCGACCGGTGCGCGAAGGAGTATGGCAACCCGTGCCAGAACTTCTGCCCCGCCGGTGTCTACGAGATGGTGGACGACGGGGCGGGCGGGCGCCGCCTGCAGATCAACGCGGCCAATTGCGTGCACTGCAAGGCCTGCGACATCAAGGACCCGTACCAGATCATCACCTGGACGACGCCCGAGGGCGGGTCCGGCCCGATCTACCAGTCGCTGTGACGACGGTGGGCCGCGTGGACGAACCGCTCTGGCGGCCGTCCGCCGCCCGCGTCGCCGGGGCGGCGATCACGCGCTTCGCAGCGGAAGTTGGCGCGCGCCACGGGCTGTCCTTCCCCGACTACGCCGCGCTGCATCGCTGGTCGGTCGGCGACCCGGCGGCGTTCTGGACCGAGCTCGCGCGCTTCGCCGGGGTGATCGCCGACTGGGGCGACGGGCCGGCGCTCGAACATCCCGGCGAGATGCCGGGCGCGAGGTGGTTCCCCGACGCTCGCCTCAACTTCGCCGAGAACCTGCTGCACCACGACGGCGACGGCGCCGCGCTCGTGGCCGTCGACGAGCGCGGCACGCGGCGTGAGGTCTCCTACGCGCGGCTGCGCAGCGAGGTCGCGCGCGTCGCGGCGGGCCTGCGCGACTGCGGCGTGGGCCCGGGCGACCGCGTGGCCGGCTTCATGCCGAACCTGCCGGAGACCGTGGTCGCCATGCTCGCGACCGCGAGCCTCGGGGCCACCTGGTCGTCGTGCTCGCCCGACTTCGGCATCAACGGCGTGCTGGACCGCTTCGGTCAGATCGCGCCCAAGGTGCTGTTCACCGCCGATGGCTACTTCTACGCGGGCAAGACGCTCGACTCGCTCGGGCCGATCGCTGCCGTGCTCGGGAGGCTACCGTCGGTCGTGCGGGTCGTCGTCGTCCCTTACGTCGCCGGTTCGCTCGCAGGCCGCGGCCTGCTGGGGCTCCCCGACGAATCGCCACCGCCCGGCGGCGCGGGCCCCGCGCTGCGCGATGCGACGGCCTTCGCCGACTTCGGCACCCGCGGCGCGCCGCTGTCCTTCGTGCGCCTGCCGTTCGACCACCCGCTCTACATCCTCTATTCCTCCGGCACGACCGGCGTGCCCAAGTGCATCGTGCACGGCGCCGGCGGCACGCTGCTGCAGCACCGCAAGGAGCACCTGCTGCACACCGACCTGAGATCCGGCGACCGCCTGTTCTACTTCACCACCTGCGGCTGGATGATGTGGAACTGGCTCGCGAGCGGCCTCGCCGGCGGCGCGACGCTGGTGCTCTACGAGGGCTCGCCGTTCCACCCGGATCCGGGCGTGCTGTGGCGGATGGCCGAGGCGGAGCGGGTCGACGTGTTCGGCACCAGCGCCAAGTACCTCGCGAGCCTCGAGAAGGCCGGCTACAGGCCGCGCGAGCAGGTGTCGCTCGGCCCGCTGCGCGCGGTGCTCTCGACCGGCTCGCCGCTCGCGCCCGAGAGCTTCGACTTCGTCTACCGCGACATCAAGCCGGACCTGCAGCTCGCCTCGATCTCGGGCGGCACCGACATCGTCTCCTGCTTCTGCCTCGGCCATCCGGCACTGCCGGTGCACCGCGGCGAGATCCAGTGCCTGGGCCTCGGGATGGACGTGCGCATCCTCGACGCCGACGGCAGGGAGCTGGCGCCCGGGGAGAAGGGGGAGCTGACCTGCGCCACGCCCTTCCCGTCCACGCCGGTCGGCTTCTGGGACGACCCCGGCGGCCGGCGCTTCCGCGCCGCCTACTTCGAGCGCTTCCCCGGGCGCTGGCACCACGGCGACTACGCGGCGCTGACGCCGCACGGCGGCGTCGTCATCCACGGGCGCTCGGACGCGGTGCTGAACCCGGGCGGCGTGCGCATCGGCACCGCCGAGATCTACCGCCAGGTCGAGACGCTGCCCGAGGTGCTCGAGTCGCTGTGCATCGGCCAGGACTGGGACAACGACGTGCGGGTGGTGCTGTTCGTGCGCCTGCGCGAGGGTGTCGCATTCGACGAGGCGCTGCAGAAGCGCATCCGCGACGCGATCCGCCGCAACACCACGCCGCGCCACGTGCCGGCGAAGATCCTGGCGGTGCCCGAGATCCCGCGCACGCTCAGCGGCAAGATCGTCGAGCTCGCGGTGCGCAACGTGGTACACGGGCGCCCGGTCGAGAACACGGACGCGCTCGCCAACCCGGCGGCGCTCGAGCACTTCCGGGACCGGCCGGAACTCGCCACTTGAGCGATCGCGCCGCCCAGGGCTTGCCGGCGATCTACGCGCGCGAGCTCGCGCAGCGGGGATTCCGCGACGACCCCGCGCAGGCGGCGGCGATCGCCGAGCTCGAGCGGGTCCGGCGCGAGGTGACGCGCGCCGAGACGGTCTCGATGACCGCGCGGCTGCTGACCCGCTTCTCCGGCAGGCCGCTCTACGGGGCACCGGTGCGCGGTGCCTACCTCTGGGGCGGCGTGGGCCGCGGCAAGACCTGGCTGATGGACCTCTTCTTCCAGCACCTGCCCGTGCAGAAGAAGCAGCGTAGCCACTTCCACCGCTTCATGTACGAGGTGCACGAGCGGCTGCGCGCCCTGCACGAGCGCGCCGACCCGCTGGCCGACGTCGCCTCCGGCATCGCCGAGGCCTCGCGGGTGCTGTGCTTCGACGAGCTGTTCGTCGACGACATCGCCGACGCGATGATCCTCGGCGGCCTGTTCAGGCACCTGGTGGAGCGTCGCGTCACACTGGTGTTCACCTCGAACGTGCCGCCGTCCGGGCTGTACCGCGACGGCCTGCAGCGGGCGCGCTTCCTGCCCGCGATCGAGCTGCTCGAGAGGCACACCGCGGTCGTGGCCGTCGACGGCGACACCGACTACCGGCTCAGGCAGCTGACCCAGGCCTCGATCTACCTGCCTTCGGACGGGCTCGACACCGACGACCGGCTGTACGGGATCTTCGAGGACCTCGCCGACGGCCCGGGCGACCCTGCCGGGGAGATCGAGATCGAGGGTCGCCGAGTGCGATTCCTGCGCGAGAGCGAGAACGTCGTGTGGTTCGACTACGCGGCGCTCTGCGACGGCCCGCGCGGCAAGGACGACTACATCTGGCTGGCGCGCGAATACCAGTCGGTGATCGTCTCGGGCGTCCCGGTGTTCGACGAGGCCCGCGAGAACGAGGCGCGTCGCTTCGTCGCGATGGTCGACGAGTTCTACGATCGCGGCGTGAAGCTGATCCTCTCGGCGGCCGCCCCACCCGCGCAGCTCTACCGCGGGCAGCGCCTGCGCTTCGAGTTCCAGCGCACCGCGAGCCGCCTCACCGAGATGCAGAGCGAGGAATACCTCTCGCGCGAGCACCTCGCCTAGCGCCGCCGGCGGCGCGCACCCGCCGCGGGCCTCAGCTGCGCAGTGCGGCGGCGAGCGGCCGCTCCTCGGCGACGCCCTCGCTCCACGGCGCCCGCTCGGCCACGGCGTCGACCAGCTTGCGGGCCAGGCGCTCCGGCTGCATCCAGCACTCGAAGTAGCGGGCGTTCGCCCGCATCTGGCTCTCGCGCAGGGCGGGATCGGCCAGCAGCCGCACCACCTGGTCGACGCAGGCGTCGGGCGTCGCGAAGGTGAGATAGTTGCCCGGCTCGGTGAAGCGCCCGGGGATCTCCGTGTCGACCGGCTCGGCGACGATCGCGCGCGACATCGCCACGTATTCGGCGAACTTGAACCCGTTCGAGCGGTGCGGACCGGCGGTCGTCACGCAGACGGGATGCCGGCGCACCGCCTCGATGAAGTGCCGCCGCGACCCGTCGGACACGCTCTCGTGCACGATGTCCCGGTACTCGCGCACGGTGAACGGCGTGCGCTGGACGCCGCCTTCGAAGCGCGGCCCGAGCTCGCGGCGCAGTGCGCGGATGCAGCCGGCCCGCAACTCGTTCATGGCGTGCAGTTCGTCGCTCCCGGATAGGCAGTACTGCGGGTGTCGGGCCGGATCCCAGAGGCGGGTCATGAACAGCGCGACCGGATCGGCGCCTGGATCCGGCGCGGCACGCAGGTCGTGCAGCGTGAGACGGCTGCCGGCCCCGACCTCGCTGCGCAGGCAGGCGACGAGGAAGCGAGCCAGCTGGCGTGCGCGCTCCGGCAGCGCCAGCGGCTGGGCGGCGATCCGCGACGCCTCGTAGCGGTCGAAGCCCTCGTCGACCACGTCGTACACGAGGGTATAGGGCCGCAGCTTGGGCCAGTCGGCGCCGCTGGTGCGGCGCCGGTCGATGTAGCGCTTGAAGTAGAGGTCGCAGGCGCGATACGCGGTGGCGTCGATCTCGGTGCCGATGTGCACGTCGATCCGCGCCCACCAGCGATCGTCGACGACCAGGTCCACGTCCCAGCAGGCCTTGTCCCGCAGGTGCAGGGGGCCCTCGGGCAAGGTCGGCGGTGGCTCCATGACCTCCTGGGTGAGGCGGATCTCGCCGCGGCGGGCCAGTCGAGCCAGGCCCGTCAGCAGCTGCCGGGCGCCGGCACCGAGCCGGGCGAGGCGTACGTGGCAATGGGTAAGCGGCTGCAGAAAGCGAGCCTCGTCATGGGTTTACAGAGATTAGCTAAACCCATTGTGAAAAACTTGCGCGCGTGATGTCAAACGCGCGCGACGGCAGGCGCGACGCGTCCTCGAGGCGGGCTCCCCGCGGGCCGCGAGCCGGCCGGGTTCAGTTGACCCGGGGTGATCCTGGGGAGAAGGCGCCGGCCGCGGCGAACAGCTGCTCGACGTCGACCGCGTCGAAGCGATACGGCCGGTGGCAGAACTCGCAGGTCACGGTGACGCTGCCCTGCTCCGCGAGCACGTCGCGCACCTCCGCCTCGCCGAGCGAGCGCAGCATTCCGGCGACGCGCTCGGGGCTGCAGCGGCACTCGAAGCGCACCGCCTGCGCGGAGTGGAGCCGGGCGTCGACCCCGGCGAGGCAGCGCTGCACCAGCTCCTGTGCGGGGCGGCGCAGCAGCTCGTCCGCGCCGATGCCGCTGAGCGCGGTACCCGCCGAGTCGAAGGTGGCGTCGGCCTCGCGCTGGCGGGCGCTCGCCGCCGCCGCGTCGTCGGCCCCGGCGCTGCCGCCCAGCGACGGCATGCGCTGCACCAGCATGCCGGTGGCGCCGGCGTCCTCGGCGGCCAGGCGGACCGCGGTCGGGACCTGGTCGGAGCTCGCGAAGTAGTGCTCGAGCGAGGCGGCGAGCGAATCGCCGACCAGCGGCACGATGCCCTGGTAGCGCGACCCGTTGCGCCCGGACTCGACCGTGACGGTGACCTGGCCGTCGCCGGCGAGCTCGCGGAAGCCGCCCGCGAGGCGCGCGGCGTCGTAGCGCGCCACCGAGCGGATGCGGAAGTCGTCGGTGCACTGCGCGACCAGCAGACGCACCGCACCGTTGCCCTGCAGTTGCAGCGTCAGCACGCCCTCGAACTTCAGCGTCGAGGCGAGCAGCACCGCCGCGCAGGTGGCCTCGCCGAGCAGGGTGCGGACGGCGGGCGGGTAGTCGCCGTGCTCGCGCAACGCGAGCCAGGCGGCGCCGAGCCGCACGAACTGGCCGCGCACGTCCTGGTGCTCGGCGACGAAGCGGCGCACCACGTCCGTGTCCGGCGCGGCGCTCATCCGGCGAGCTTCTTCTTCAGCAGATCGTTGAGCTGGGCCGGGTTGGCCTTGCCGCCGGTGGCCTTCATCGCCTGGCCGACGAAGAAGCCGAACAGCTTGTCCTTGCCGGCGCGGTAATCCGCGAGCTGGCCGGGGTTCTTCGCCATGACCTCGTCGATCGCCCGCTCGATCGCCGAGGTGTCGGTGATCTGCCGGAGCCCCTTGGCCTCGATGATGGCGTCGGCGGGCTTGCCCTCGGCCCACATGGCCTCGAACACTTCCTTCGCGATCTTGCCGGAGATCGTGCCGTCGACGATGCGCGCGACCAGGCCCGCCAGGCCGGCGGCATCGACCCTCGCGTCCGCGAGCTCGAGCCCGTCCCGGTTGAGGAAGGCGGAGAAGTCACCCATGACCCAGTTGGCACAGAGCTTGGGCTCCTTGCCCACCGCGGCGAGCACCGCCTCGTAGAAGGCGCCCAGCTCGCGGCTCGCGGTCAACACGCCGGCGTCGTACTCGGAGAGCCCGTACTGGCTCGCGAAACGCGCAGCCTTCTGGTCCGGCAGCTCCGGCAGCGTCGCGCGCACCGCCTCGAGCAGCGACTCCTCTATCACCACCGGCAGCAGGTCGGGATCCGGGAAGTAGCGGTAGTCGTTCGCCTCCTCCTTGGAGCGCATCGAGCGCGTCTCGCCCCTGTCGGGGTCGTAGAGGCGGGTCTCCTGCACCACCTGGCCGCCGGACTCGATCAGCTCGATCTGCCGCTCGATCTCGTGGTTGATCGCCTTCTCGACGAAGCGGAAGGAGTTCAGGTTCTTGATCTCGGCGCGCGTGCCGAATTTCGCCTGGCCCTTCGGGCGCACCGAGACGTTGGCGTCGCAGCGGAACGAGCCTTCCTGCATGTTGCCGTCGCAGATCTCGAGGTAGCGCACCAGGGTGTGCA
>JALORN010000032.1 GCA_025458905.1 Steroidobacteraceae bacterium | reverse complement strand
GATGTCCTTGGCGATGCGCGCGAACTGCTTGGCCATGCGGTTCCAGCGCGCGAACATCGTGGCCTTGCGGACTTCGAAGATACGTCCCATGCTCGTCCCTTCCCCGGCGAAGGCGGCATGGTACCAGCTAGACTCGCCGTCGCGCCCGCGGCGGGCGCCGGCCGGAGGGCACGATGGACGAGACCACGGAGGATCCCTGGCGGCTGCGGGGCGTGCGCGTGGTGCGCGCCGGCGAGCTCGACGCCCACACCGCCCAGACGCATGGCATGGAGCGGCGCGCGGCCATCACCCAGGCTCGCGGCGGCTCGCAGCAGCTCTGGGCCGGCACCGTCACCATCCACCCGAACGCGCGCACCGGCGCCCACCACCACGGCGCCGTCGAGAGCGTGATCTACGTGGTCCGCGGCATCGCGCGGATGCGCTGGGGCAACCGCCTCGAGTACACCGCCGAGGCCACCGCCGGTGACTTCATCTACGTGCCGCCCTGGGTGCCGCACCAGGAGATCAACGCCGGCGTCGATGCCGAGCTCAGCTGCGTGCTGGTGCGCAGCGGCCAGCACAACGTGGTCGTGAACCTCGACCTGCCCGAGGTCGTCGAGGTGCCGCAATCGGTCCGCTGGATCGACGACCTGCACGGCGCCTGAGCGGCGCCGGAGCGGCGCCCCGGTCGCGCTGCGGCCGCGGCGTCGACGTCGGACGCCCGGGCGGGGCGCGGCAGGGACGGCCGCCCCGGGGCGGCGCTATCATCCGCCGGCCAGCCGGCCCAACTGTGGCGCGAGGGAAATGCGGATGCCCAGCCAGTCGCTTCGAGAGATCTACCGACCGACCCACGACGAGGCCTCGCGCCATCGCTTCGTGGGTGCGCTGAAGTCCTTCGTCAACGGCGCCATGGAGGGCCAGCTCGCCGACCACTACGAGTCGGTGCTGAAGCCCGCGTTCGCGGCAGCGCACGCCGGCCGCGCGCCGGCGAACCGCGCCGAGGCGCGCCCGCTGTTCGAGTCGGCGCCCCTCTACCAGCTCTGGGGGTCGATGGTCTACGCCTCGCAGGACTTCATGTGGCAGACCGTCGGTGCGACCTGCCGCCGCATCCAGGCCGACTTCGAGGCGCGCGCCCGTCAGGCCACCGCGAACCCGCGGGGCAGCCTCACGCTCGACCCGTCGCTCGTCATCCCCAAGCCGATCGCCGACGTCCCGATCCATCGCCAGCCGGGCGGCTACTTCGGCGCGAGCCGCGAGGACGACCTGCATGCCGCGCTGATCTACTTCGGCACGATCGAGCTGTACCGCGCCGCCAAGGGCCTGACGGCGAGCGCGCCGGTCGGCGAGCCGGGCATCGGCCGCTACATCGTCTCGGTGCTGCGCAAGCGCTACCCGGAGCTTGCGCCGCGGCGGATCCTCGACCTCGGCTGCGGGCCGGGCCTCGAGACGGTGGCGCTGAAGGAGGCGTTCCCCGACGCCGAGGTCCACGGCCTCGACCTGTCTGCGCCGTTCGTGCGCTTCGCGCACGCCTGGGCCGAGGATCGCGGGCTCGCGATGCACTTCCGCCAGGCCGACGCGCAACGCACCGGCTATCCCGATGGCCACTTCGACCTGGTCGTCTCGCACATCCTGTTCCACGAGACCTGGCACGACGTCGCGCCGCGGATCTTCGCCGAGGCGCGGCGCATCCTCGCGCCGGGCGGCGTGTTCCTGAATGCGGACGTGCCCTACCAGCCTTCGCGCATGCCGATCCCGAAGCAGGTGACGAACGACTGGCAGGTGCGCAACAACGGCGAGCCGTTCTGGACCGGCTTCGCCGACACCGACGTGCCCGCGGCCCTGCGCGGCGCCGGCTTCGCGCCCGAGGAGGTGGTCGCCGACTACGAGCCACTCGGCGCCGGCCACTACTACTTCTTCGGCGGCCGCCGCGCCGGCGCGGCCGGCCAGAGGGCCGCGGCATGAGCGGCGCGAGCGCGATCCCGGTCCAGGCGCCGGCGCGCCTCACGGCCGGTCCCGACCAGCCGCTCGACCCGGCGAGCGTCGCACAGCTGGTGGCGGTGTCGCTGCGGCTCGCGATGGAGGTCAACGTGCTGCGCGACCGGCTGCGCACCCACGAGGCGCTGCTCGCGCGCCAGGGCCTGCTCAGCCCCGAGGCCGTCGACCAGTACGAGGCGACCCCGGCCGAACTCGCGCTGCGCAACGCGCAGGCGCGCGAACTGGTCGAGTCGCTCGCGGCCGACCTGGGCCCCCGTCCCTGAGCCGCGTGGGCGGCCTGTGCCCGGCGTTGCGCCGGCGGGTCGCCCTCAGCGATCGGCCATCGTCGAGACGTCGCCCGGCGGGTTGCGGCTGGTGACGATCGCCTTGACGCGCAGGTAGCGGGCGATGCCCGAGGGCCCCATCCGCGAGCGGCCGAGGCCGGAGAAGCGGAAGCTCTCCCACTCGTAGTCCATCACGAAGCTCGACATCGAGATCTCGTTGATGCTGACGAAGCCCGCGTCGAGCCGCTCGGCGATCGCCAGCGCCTCGGCCTCGGTGCCGGCGATCACGTTGGCCGACAGGCCGTAGTCGCCGTCGTTGGCGAGGCGTATGGCGTCGTCCAGCGTGTCGTAGGGCATCACCGGGATCACCGGGCCGAAGGTCTCCTCGGTCATCACCTTCATCGCGTGGGTGACGCCGGTCAGCACCGTGACCTCGGCCCAGACGCCGCCACGCTCGATGATCCGGCCGCCGAGCTCGACCCTGGCGCCGCGCGCCACGGCGTCGGCGAGGTGCTCGCGCACGATCTCGGCCTGGCGCGCCATGATGAACGGGCCGACCTGGCCGTGCGGGTCTTCCGCGGTCGTCTTCACGCCGCGCGCCTTCTCGAGCAGGCGCTGCATGAACGGTTCGTAGACCGCGCGGTCGACGTAGACGCGCTCGAGTGACTGGCAGGCCTGGCCGCTGGCGAGGATCGAGGCGCGCAGCACCGCGGTCGCGGCGCGCTCGAGGTCGGCGCTGCGCGTGACGATCACCGGGTCCTTGCCGCCGAGCTCGAGGAAGGCGGGGATGAAGCGCCGTGCCGCATGCTCGGCGACGATGCGGCCGGTGCGCACGCTGCCGGTGCAGACGATCGCGTCGGCGTGGTCGACCAGGTCGGCGCCGGTGCTGCCGGGACCGAGCACCACGCGGAACACCGCGTCGACCTCAGGCACGGCCGCGAAGATCCTGCGCAGCGGCTCGACGTAGCGCGGGGTGACCTCGCTCGGCTTCAGCACCACCCCGCAGCCGGCGACGAGCGCCGGGATGGTGTCGATCATCGACAGCACCACCGGGAAGTTCCAGGGCGCGATCACGCCGACCACCGGGTAGGGCACCAGCTGGCGGTGCCCGACGATGCCCGGCACGACGGCCGGGCGATCCGGGTCGGGCGCGAGCACCCGCGGCGCGTTGGCGAGCGCATGCGCGATCATGCCCTGCACCGCACCGGCCTCGACCTTCGCGATCCGGTGGCGGCCCGTGTCGGCGCTGAGCGCGGCGAAGAGATCCGCCGCGTGCGACTCGAACGCGCCCGCGAGTGCACGCAGCGCCGCCGCACGGCCATCGACGCCGAGCGCCTGCCACGCCGGCTGCGCGGCACGGATCGCCTCGCAGGCGGCGCGCACGGCCGCGCGCGGGCTGACCTCGAACTCGTAGTCCTCGATCCCCGTCAGCGGATTGCGTGCGCGCATGCGCTCGGTCGCCATGGCCGTCCCTCCCGTCCCGTGGTCGCTTGACAGATCTTGACCGGCGCCCGGGTGAACTGCGGCCCCGGGGCGGGTCTACACTGCAAGCGCATTGTCGCCGTCGCCACCGGACCTGTCATGCCGAGCACCGAATCGCCCTCGCGCCTGCGCCAGCGCCTGCCGTGGATCGCCGTCGCAGCCGTGTCGGTCGCGGCCCTGCTCGCCTGGCGCATGGCGGGGCGCGACGCGCCGGCCGGGCAGTTCCAGACGGCCGCGGTCGATCGCGGCGAGGTGGTGTCGCGGGTCAGCGCCTCCGGCAGCCTGTCGGCGACCGTCACCGTCGACGTCGGCAGCCAGGTGTCCGGGCGCATCCAGTCGCTGTTCGCGGACTACAACTCGGTCGTGAAGAAGGGCGAGCCGGTCGCGAAGATCGACCCGGCGCTGTTCGAGGCGGCGGTCGCGCAGTCGCAGGCGAACGTGATGGCCTCGGAGGGCAACCTCGCGCGGCTGCAGGTGCAGGCCGAGGACGCGGCGCGCCAGGCGCGGCGCTCCTCGCAGCTGTTCGAGGGCAAGCTGATCTCCGAGAACGACCGCGACAATGCGGTGGCGACCGCGCGTGCGGCCGCGGCCTCCGTCCAGCAGGCCGAGGGCCAGCTCGCGCAGGCGCGCGCCGCGCTGCGCCAGGCGCAGACCAACCTGCGCTACACCGACATCCTGGCGCCGACCGATGGCATCGTGATCTCGCGCGCGGTCAACGTCGGGCAGACCGTGGCGGCGTCGTTCTCGGCACCGGTGCTGTTCACGATCGCGCAGGACCTGCGCGCGATGGAGGTCCACACCAGCGTCGCCGAGTCGGACATCGGCCGGCTGCGCGCCGGCATGACCGCGAGCTTCACCGTCGACGCCTACCCCGGCGAGCCCTTCGAGGGGCGGATCCGCGAGATCCGCAACGCCGCGCAGGTGGTGCAGAACGTGGTGACCTACGATGCCGTGATCGACGTCGCCAACCCGGAGCTTAAGCTCAAGCCGGGCATGACGGCGACCGTCACCGTGATCGCCGATCGCCGCGACGACGTGCTGCGCGTGCCGAATGCGGCGCTGCGCTTCCGGCCCGAGGCCGCCGCAGGCGGCGCATCGGGCGCGCCGGGCGCCGAGGGTGCCGGGCGGGGCGCCGGCGGCGCATCGCCGGGCGGCGGGCGCGGCGCGGCGGCGGCCGCGCCCGCGGGCGGTGCGGGCTCGGGTGGCAGCGGCGCCCGGGGGTCCCAGGCCCGCACGATGCGCGTCGTGTACGTGCTCGAGGACGGCGCGCCGGCGCCGCGCCGCATCGAGGTCGGCCTCGCGGACGGCGCTTTCACCGAGGTCACCGGCGGCGAGCTGCGCGAGGGCGAGCCGCTGGTCACCGGCTTCGCGCCGGGCACGCCCGGCGCCGCCGCCCAGGGCGGGCGCGGCGGCCCGCGCGGCTTCCGGATCCTCTGACGCCGATGCCGCTGATCGAGCTCGAGCAGGTCACGCGGCTCTACCGTTCCGGCGACACCGAGTTCGCGGCGCTGCGCGCCGTCGACCTCGCGGTCGAGGCGGGCGAGTTCGTCGCGATCACCGGCTCCTCGGGCTCGGGCAAGTCGACGATGATGAACATCCTCGGCTGCCTCGACACGCCGAGCAGCGGCCACTACCGGCTCGACGGCCGCGACGTCGCGCGGTTGAGCCGCGTCGAGCTCGCCGCGGTGCGCAACCGCACCATCGGCTTCGTGTTCCAGAGCTTCAACCTGCTGCCGCGCACCTCGGCCGCGGAGAACGTCGAGCTGCCGCTGATCTACGCGCGCGTGCCGCCGGCGGAGCGCCGCCGGCGGGCGCTCGACGCGCTCGAGCGCGTCGGGCTCGCGCAGCGCAGCAGCCACCAGCCCTCGCAGCTCTCGGGCGGCCAGCAGCAGCGCGTCGCGATCGCGCGCGCCCTGGTCACGCGGCCGCCGCTGATCCTCGCCGACGAGCCCACCGGCAACCTGGACTCGGCCACCAGTCTCGACATCATGACGTTGCTCGCCGGGCTGCGTGCCTCGGGCATCACCATCGTGTTCGTCACCCACGAGCCGGACATCGCGGCGTTCGCGGCGCGCCGCCTCACGATGCGCGACGGTGTGATCGTCGACGACCGGCGCCAGGCTGCGCCACCGGCCGCGGCCGCGACCACCCACGGAGCATCCGCATGATCTCGCCGACCGAAACCCTGTGGCTCGCGCTGCGCGCGCTGCGCCGCAACACCCTGCGCTCGGGGCTGACCGCGCTCGGCATCATCATCGGCGTCGCGGCCGTGATCTGCATGGTCTCGATCGGCGAGGGCGCGAAGTCGCGGATCCGCACGCAGATCGAGGCCACCGGCACCAACGTCGTGCTGCTGTTCTCCGGCTCGAGCAGCAGCGGCGGCATGCGCGGCGGCATGGGCTCGCAGCCGACCATCACCTGGGAGGACGTGCGCGCGATCCAGGCCGAGCTGCCGGCGGTGCGGGCCGCGGCGCCGCTGTCGCGCACCTCGACGCAGGCGATCTCCGAGACCTCGACCTGGACCACCACCGTCTACGGCACCACGCCCGAGTACTTCACGATCCGCAACTGGGCGATCGAGCGCGGCTCGGGGCTGACCGCCTCCGACCAGGCGGGCGCCGCCAAGAACGCGGTGATCGGCTGGACCGTCGCCGACAAGCTGTTCGGCTCCGGCGTCGACCCCGTCGGCCAGGTGATCCGCATCCGCAACGCGCCCTACAACGTGGTCGGCGTGCTCGCGAAGAAGGGGCAGGGCGGCATGGGCGAGGACCAGGACGACGCGATCTTCGTGCCGGTCTCGGCGTTCCAGGCGCGCATCCAGGGCGGCCTCAGCCAGTTCGTGCGCGGCCCGGTCTACGTCAGCGCGGTCTCGACCGAGGCGATCGAGCCGGCGCGCGCGCAGATCGCCTCGCTGTTGCGGGAGCGGCATCGCCTCGGTCCCGACCAGGAGGACGATTTCTCGACCGTCAGCATGGCGGAGATGACCGGCACCCTGACCTCGGCGACGCAGACCCTGACCACGCTGCTCGCCTCGATCGCCTTCGTGTCGCTGCTGGTCGGCGGCATCGGCGTGATGAACATCATGCTGGTCTCGGTCACCGAGCGCACGCACGAGATCGGCATCCGGATGGCCGTCGGCGCGCAGCCGGGCGACATCCTCGCGCAGTTCCTGATCGAGGCGCTGACGCTGGCGGCGATCGGCGGCGCGATCGGCGTGCTGCTCGGCATCGGCGTCGGCCAGCTGCTGGCGTCGCGCTTCGGCTGGTCGCTCGCGGTGCGCACCGACATCGTCGCGATCGCGCTGCTGGTCAGCGCCGGCGTGGGGGTGCTGTTCGGCCTGTACCCGGCGCGCAAGGCGTCGCGCCTCGACCCGATCGAGGCGCTGCGCTACGAGTGAGCCGCGCCGGCGTTGCCGGTAGAATCGCCGCCATGGCGTACCTGCTGTTGATCGTGGAGCCCGTCGGCCAGCGCGCCGCGCGCGGCGTCGAGGAAGGCCAGCGGCTCTACGAGCGCATGCTCGGCTTCACCGGCGAGCTCAAGGATGCGGGCGTGCTGATGACCAGCAGCTCACTGTCGACCGCCGCGACCCGGTTGCGCCGCGAGGCCGGTGCGCCGTTCGTCACCGACGGCCCCTTCACCGAGGCCAAGGAGATGATCGGCGGATTCTTCCTGATCGACGTCCCGAGCCATGCCGATGCGGTGCAGTGGGCGGTGCGCTGCCCGGCTTCGTCCTGGGCGACGGTCGAGGTGCGCGAGACGGGACCCTGCTTCACCTGACGGGCCCGCGACCGCCGGCACGGCGATGTCGGGTCCGGCCTCCCTGGTCCGTCCTCGGTCCGTGGAAAGTCCACCGCAGGAGTGTCCCGCATGCCCCTCTACGTCGATGGTTTCGTGATCCCGGTCCCGAAGAGGAAGGTCGCCGCCTACCGCAGCCTCGCGCGCAAGGCGGGCAAGGTGTGGATGGAGCACGGCGCCGTGGCCTTCACCGAGTGCCTCGCCGACGACGTCAAGCCAGGCAAGTCGACGTCGTTCCCGCAGGCCGTGAAGCTGAAGGCCGACGAGGTCGTCTGGTTCTCGTGGATCGTGTTCAAGTCGCGCCGCCACCGTGACCAGGTGAACGCCCGGGTGATGAAGGACCCGCGGCTCGCCGGTATGGACATGAAGGACATGCCCTTCGATGGCCGGCGGCTGATCTACGGCGGCTTCAAGGCGATGGTCGCGATGTGAGCGGCGCCTTCATCTGGTACGAACTGCTGGCCGACGACGTCGCGGCCGCCGCGGCGTTCTACGCGCGCGTGGTCGGCTGGCGCGCGCTCGACGGTGGCCTGCCCGGGCCGGGCTACCGCTACCTCTCGATCGCCGGCGAGGACGTCGGCGGGCTGGTCGCCCTGCCGGCGCAGGCGAGGGCGGCCGGCGCCCGGCCGTGCTGGCTGCCCTACCTGCAGGCGCCCGACCTCGAATCCTGCGTCGCCGCGATCGCCCGCGACGGCGGGACGGTGCAGATGCCGCCGATGACCGTCCCGGGCGTCGGCCGGCTGGCGATGCTCGCGGATCCGCAGGGCGCATCGTTCTATGCGATGGCGCCCGAGGGTGCCGGCGAGAGCCGTTCCTTCGACCGCGAGCTCGGCGGGCACTGCGGCTGGAACGAGCTGCACGTGCCCGACGCGCGCGCCGCGCTGGACTTCCACGGGCGTCACTTCGGCTGGCGCGAGCTGGGCCCGGTGGATGCGGGTGATCCGGCCGCGGGCCTGCGGTTCGGGCTCGGATCCGCCGGCGCTCCGGCCAGCGAGCCCCTCGGCGCGATCGTCGGGAGCGCCGTCGGCGTGCACCCCCACTGGCTCTGCGCCTTCAACGTCGACGACATCGATGCCGCGGCGCGCCGGCTGCGCTCCGCGGGTGGCGAGGCACTGCCCGGGCTGCGCCAGGTCGCGGACGGGCAGTGGCTGCTGCCGGCGCGCGATCCGCAGGGCGCGCGGTTCGCGCTGCTCGGCAGGAGCTGGGGCGCCTGAGCGCGGTGCGTGCGTCCAGGCCGGCCGCCGCGCGCCGGTGGCGCCCGACCGCGCGATCCTGCGACTGTGCGATCCTGCAACGAACCTCCGTGGCGTCGCAGGCACACTGCAGGCCGGGGCGAGCGGACGGCACCCCGCGGAGGCAGGCATGCGCATCGGTGTTCCCACGGAGATCAAGGTCCACGAGTACCGGGTCGGCCTCGTGCCCGCGTCGGTCCGCGAGCTGACGCTCGCCGGGCACGAGGTGCTGGTGCAGGCCGGCGCCGGCGACGGCATCGGCTGCGGCGACGCCGACTACGTCGACGCCGGTGCGCGCATCGTCGCGACCGCCGCCGAGGTGTTCGCGGCCGCCGAGCTGGTCGTCAAGGTCAAGGAGCCCCAGCCGGCCGAGTGCGCGATGCTGCGGCGCGGGCAGGTGCTGTTCACCTACCTGCACCTCGCGGCCGACAGGGCCCAGGCGGAGGCGCTGCAGCGCTCGGGTGCGCACGCGATCGCCTACGAGACCGTGACCGCGCGCGACGGCTCGCTGCCGTTGCTGACGCCGATGAGCGAGGTCGCGGGCCGGATGTCGGTGCAGGTCGGCGCGAGCTGCCTGCAGAAGGCGAACGGCGGCCGCGGCGTGCTGCTCGGCGGGGTGCCGGGGGTCGCGCCGGCGAAGGTGGTGGTGATCGGCGGCGGCGTCGCGGGCGGCCACGCGGCCGAGATGGCGCACGGCCTGCGGGCGGCGGTCACCGTGATCGACCGCTCGCTCGAGCGGTTGCGCGAGCTCGACCGGCAGTTCCTCGGGGCGGTCGAGACCCGGTACTCGACGACCGAGACCATCGAGCGCGAGGTGCGCGAGGCCGACCTCGTGGTCGGCGCCGTGCTGGTGCCGGGCGCGGCGGCGCCGAAGCTGGTCGGCGAGGCGACGGTGCGCGGGATGCGCCCCGGCTCGGTGCTGGTGGACATCGCGATCGACCAGGGGGGCTGCTTCGCGACCAGCCGGCCGACGACCCATGCCCAGCCGACCTTCGTGCTGCACGACGTGGTGCATTACTGCGTGACGAACATGCCGGGCGCGGTGCCGCGCACCTCGACGTTCGCGCTGAACAACGCGACCTTGCCCTACGTGCGCGCGCTCGCCGACAAGGGCTGGGAACGGGCCTGCGACGAGGACGCGGGGCTCGCGTCCGGGCTCAACGTCAGCGCGGGCCGCATCGTGCATCCCGTCGTGGCGCGCGCGCTCGGGGCCGTCGCGGCCTGACGGCGCCGTGTCCGGGTCGCGCGCGGCCGCTCGCGGCGGCCGACCCGCGCGGCTGCGCCCGGGCCCTGCCGCGATGCCTCAGCCGGGCACGTGCACGCGGCGGCCGAGGTCGATGCCAGCGAGCTCGAAGCCGCGCCGGAAGTCGCGGATGTGCTTCTCCGCCCAGCTGCGCGCCGCCGCCGCATCGCTGGTCCGCAGCGCCTCGAGGATGCGGCGCTGCGCGCTGGCGATGCGCGAGCGCGCCTGCGGCACCTCGTCGATCATCACCTCGAGGGACGGCGCGAGCAGCTGCAGCAGCGGTTCGTGGCCGAGCATCAGCACCCGGTTGTGGGTCGCGTCGCCGAGCCGCTGGAAGAACTCCGCGGCCTGGCGCGCGGCCGCCTGCGGCGCCGGCGCGCCGGCCGCGCCGACCACCGCCTCGAGCGCCGCGAGGTCGGCGGCCACGCGGCGCCGCGCGGCGGCCTCGGCGATCGGCGGCTCGAGGATCGTCAGCCCCTCCCAGACGTCGCGGACCGTCACGTCGTGCAGGGCGAGCGCGCGGCTGACGCCGCCGGCGATCGACTGGTGGGCGGGACGGCTCACCATCATCAGCTTGGAGCCGCGCTCGCGCCGCACCAGCCCGTTCGACTCGAGCTCGCGCAGTGCCTCGCGCACGGTGGAGCGGTTGACCCCGAACTGGCGGGCGAGCTCGAGCTCGGCGGGCAGGCGGTCGCCGTCGGCGAGTTCGCGGCGGGTGATGCGCTCGAGCAGCGCGGCGGCGACCTTGCGGTAGGCCGGCTCGAGGCGCACCGGCGCGAACGGCAGCACGCCGCGCGACGACTTGCGCGGCTCGCTCATGCGCTCCGTGCGAACAGCTCGCGCCCGATCAGCATGCGGCGGATCTCCTGCGTGCCGGCGCCGATCTCGTAGAGCTTGGCGTCGCGCAGCAGGCGGCCCGCCGGGTAGTCGTTGACGTAACCGTTGCCGCCGAGCGCCTGGATCGCCTCGAGCGCGACCTGCGTGGCCCGCTCCGCGGCGAACAGGATCGCCGCGGCCGCATCGTGGCGCGAGCCGCGGCCGACGTCGCAGGCGCGCGCCACGGCATAGGCCAGCGCGCGCGCGGCGTTGAGGCCGGCGTACATGTCGGCGAGCTTGGCCTGCATCAGCTGGAAGCTGCCGACCGGCGCGCCGAACTGGCGGCGCTCGTGCAGGTAGGGGAGCACGAGATCGAGCGCCGCGGCCATGATGCCGAGCGGGCCGCCGGCGAGCACGGCGCGCTCATAGTCGAGGCCGCTCATCAGCACCCGGGTGCCGCCATCGACCTGGCCGAGCACGTTCGCCGCCGGCACCGGGCAGTCGTCGAACACCAGCTCGCAGGTGTTCGAGCCGCGCATGCCGAGCTTGTCGAGCTTCTGCGCGGTCGAGAAGCCCGGGAAGCCCTTCTCGACGATGAAGGCCGTGATGCCCCTGGGGCCGGCCTCCGGCGTGGTCTTGGCGTACACCACCAGCACGTCGGCGTCCGGTCCGTTGGTGATCCACATCTTGCGGCCCGTCAGCCGGAACTCGTCGCCGCGGCGCGCTGCGCGCAGCTGCATCGAGACCACGTCGGAGCCGGCGCCGCTCTCGGACATCGCCAGCGCGCCGACGTGCTCGCCCGTGACCAGCCGCGGCAGGTAACGGTCGCGCTGCGCGTCGGTGCCGTTCAGCCGGATCTGGTTGACGCACAGGTTGGAGTGGGCCCCGTAGGAGAGGCCCACCGCGGCCGAGGCGCGCGAGATCTCCTCCATCGCCACGGTGTGCGCCAGGTAGCCGAGCCCGGTGCCGCCCCAGCGCCCGGGCACGGTCATGCCGAGCAGCCCCTGCTCGCCAAGGCGACGCCACAGGTGGGCAGGGAACTGGTTGTCGCGGTCGATCGAGTCGGCGAGCGGCGCGATCTCGGCGCGCGCGAAGCGCCGCACGGCGGCGCGCACTTCGTCGATGGTCTCGCCGAGGCCGAAGTCGAGATCGCAGGCGTCGAGTCCCGGCATCGCAGTTGCCCTCGCGGGTGCAGGCTGATATTGTCGGACAATCGAGCAATCGCTGCAAGCGGGCAGGGCCCGCGGCCGGGAGTCGACGCGAATGCCGGTGATCGAATCCAGCCTCGACCCGCGCGATGCGCAGTTCCGTGCGAACGCCGCCGCGATGCAGGCCCTGGTCGCGGACCTGCACCGGCAACTCGCGCGCGTCGCCGGTGGCGGCGGCGAGGCGGCGCAGGCCCGCCACCTCGCGCGCGGCAAGCGACTGCCGAGGGAGCGGCTCGAGCTGCTGCTCGACCCCGGCACGCCGTTCCTCGAGCTCTCGCCGCTGGCTGCCCACGGCCTCTACGGCGACGAGGCGCCCGCGGCCGGGCTCATCACCGGCATCGGCCGCGTGTCGGGCCGCGAGTGCGTGATCGTCTGCAACGACCCCACGGTCAAGGGCGGTACCTACTACCCGCTGACGGTCAAGAAGCACCTGCGGGCGCAGGAGATCGCGCGCGAGAATCGCCTGCCATGCGTCTACCTGGTCGATTCCGGCGGCGCGCACCTGCCGAGCCAGGACGAGGTCTTCCCGGATCGCGAGCACTTCGGCCGGATCTTCTACAACCAGGCGACCATGTCGGCCGAGGGCATCCCGCAGGTCGCCGTGGTGCTCGGCAGCTGCACCGCGGGCGGGGCCTACGTGCCGGCGATGAGCGACGAGTCGATCATCGTGCGCGGCCAGGGCACGATCTTCCTCGGCGGGCCGCCCCTGGTGAAGGCCGCGACCGGCGAGGAGGTCAGCGCCGAGGAGCTCGGCGGCGGCGACGTGCACACCCGCCTCTCGGGCGTCGCCGACGACCTCGCCGAGGACGACGCCGACGCCCTCGGCCGCGCGCGCCGCGTCGTCGCCCGCCTCGGACGCCCGGTGGCGGGCGCCGCGGCCCAGCTCGATCTCGCGCCGCCGGTCGAGCCGCGTTACCCGGCCGCGGAGCTGCACGGCATCGTGCCGGAGGACCTGCGCCGGCCGTTCGACATCCGCGAGGTGATCGCGCGGATCGTCGATGCCAGCGACTTCGACGACTGGAAGCCGCGCTACGGCACGACCCTGGTCACGGGCTTCGCGCGCATCCACGGCATCCCGGTCGGCGTGGTCGCCAACAACGGCGTGCTGTTCTCGGAGTCGGCGCTCAAGGGCGCGCACTTCGTCGAGCTGTGCTGCCAGCGGCGCATCCCGCTGGTTTTCCTGCAGAACGTCACCGGCTTCATGGTCGGGCGCAAGTACGAGAACGAGGGGCTGGCCAAGCACGGCGCCAAGCTAGTCACCGCGGTCTCCTGCGCCCGGGTGCCGAAGCTGACGGTGATCGTCGGCGGCAGCTTCGGTGCCGGAAACTACGGCATGTGCGGCCGCGCGTTCTCGCCGCGGTTCCTGTGGATGTGGCCGAACGCGCGCATCGGCGTGATGGGCGGCGAGCAGGCGGCGAACGTGCTGGCGCGGGTGCGGCGCGACGGCATCGAGGCGCGCGGCGGCCAGTGGGACGCGGCCGAGGAAGCGGCCTTCACGGCGCCGGTCCGCGCGCAGTACGAGACCCAGGGGCATCCGTACTACGCGTCGGCGCGGCTCTGGGACGACGGCGTGATCGACCCGGCCGACACGCGCCGCGTGCTGGCGCTCGGCCTGTCGGCGACGCTGAACGCGCCGATCCCCGAGACCCGCTTCGGCGTGTTCCGGATGTGAGCGGCGGGGGCGCAGCATGACCGGCAGTGGCGTCGAGGTCGGGGTCGAGGGCGGCGTGGCGCGGCTGTGGCTCGACCGGCCGCAGCGACGCAATGCGTTCGACGACACTCTGGTGGCTTCGCTCTCGGCTGCGATCGAGGAGCTGGCGCGCGATCCGGCGGTGCGCGTGCTGGTACTCGGTGGGCGCGGCACCGCGTTCTGCGCCGGCGCCGACCTCGGCTGGATGGCCGCACAGGGCGCGGCCTCGCCCGAGGCGAACCGCGAGGACGCGCTGCGGCTCGCGCGGCTGTTCGAGGTGCTCGACGCCTGCCCCAGGCCGACGGTGGCCCGTGTCCACGGCGCGTGCTTCGGCGGCGGGCTCGGGCTGGTCGCCGCCTGCGACGTCGCGCTCGCCACCCTCGAGGCGCGCTTCTGTCTCTCCGAGGCACGGATCGGCCTGCTGCCCGCGACCATCGGCCCCTACGTGCTGCGCGCGATCGGGCATCGGGCCGCGAGCCGCTACATGCTGACGGCCGAGCCGTTCGACGGCCGCGAGGCGGCGCGGCTCGGCCTCGTGCACGAGGCCGTCGAGCCGTCGCAGCTCGATGCGGCGGTGGCGCGCGTGGTGGCGGCGCTGCTCGCCTGCGCACCCGGCGCGCAGGCGGGCGTGAAGCGCCTGCTGCGCGAGTTCGCGGGGCGCCCGCTCGACGGCGCATTGCTCGCCGACGCGGCCGCGCGCATCGCGGCGGCCCGGGCCTCCGACGAAGGCCGCGAGGGCCTCGCCGCGATGCTGGAGAAGCGCCCGCCGCGGTGGACGCCGACGTGACGCTTCCGCGCCGGCTGCTGATCGCCAACCGCGGCGAGATCGCCTGCCGCATCGCGCGCACGGCGCGGCGGCTGGGCATCGCCACCATCGCCGTCCACTCGGACGCCGATGCGGCCGCGCCGCACGTGCGCGCCTGCGACCAGGCCATGCGCATCGGCGCGCCGCCCCCGGCCGAGAGCTACCTGCGGATCGACGCGATCCTCGCGGCCGCGCGCCGCAGTGGTGCCGACGCGGTGCATCCGGGCTATGGCTTCCTGTCGGAGAATGCCGCCTTCGCCGAGGCCTGCGCGGCGGCCGGCCTGGTGTTCGTCGGGCCGCCGCCCGCGGCGATCCGCGCGATGGGCTCGAAGTCCGAGGCCAAGGCGCTGATGGCGCGCGCCGGCGTGCCGGTCGTACCCGGCTACCACGGCCCCGAGCAGGATGCTGCCTTCCTGCAGGTCCAGGCCGACGCCCTCGGATACCCGGTGCTGATCAAGGCGACCGCGGGCGGTGGCGGCAAGGGCATGCGCCGCGTGGAGCGCGCGACGGATTTCGCCGCCGCGCTCGCCTCCTGCCGGCGCGAGGCGGCCGCGAGCTTCGGCGACGAGCGCGTGATCCTGGAGCGCTACGTGCTGCGTCCGCGCCACGTCGAGGTACAGGTGTTCGCCGACGCCCACGGCGGCGTGGTGCACCTCTTCGAGCGCGACTGCTCGGTGCAGCGCCGCCACCAGAAGGTGCTGGAGGAGGCGCCCGCACCTGGGCTGTCCGCGGCCCGGCGCGCGGCGATGGGAGCCGCCGCGGTCGAGGCCACCCGGGCCGTCGGCTACGTCGGCGCCGGTACGGTCGAGTTCATCCTCGCGCCCGACGGCGCCTTCCACTTCATGGAGATGAACACGCGGCTGCAGGTCGAGCACCCGGTCACCGAGATGATCACCGGCCTGGACCTGGTCGAGTGGCAGCTGCGGGTCGCGGCGGGCGAGGCCCTGCCGCTCGCGCAGGAGACGCTGCGGATCACCGGCCACGCGATCGAGGCGCGGCTCTACGCCGAGGATCCGGAGCGCGGCTTCCTGCCGTCGACGGGCCGGCTGCACCACCTGGCCTTCCCGCAGCCGACGTCCCAGGTGCGCATCGACTCCGGCGTCGAGCAGGGCGGGGAGATCACGCCGTACTACGACCCGATGATCGCGAAGCTGGTCGTGCACGGCGCGGACCGCACCGAGGCGCTGGCGCGGCTGCGGCGCGCGCTCGGCGAGTGCCGCGTGGTCGGTGTCGCCTCGAACCTGGCGTTCCTGCAACGCCTGGCCGCGAGCCAGGCGTTCGCCACCGCCGACCTCGACACCGCGCTGATCGAGCGGGAGGCGAGCGTGCTGTTCCCGGCACCGGCGCCGCCGCCGGCCGTGGCGTGGCTCGCCGCGGCGGCCGCCGTGGTCCTGCCGCCGGGAGCGCCCCTCGGCGAGCCGCGCTCGCCCTGGGACGATCGCGGCGGCTGGCGGATCGTCGGCACGGCCTGTCGCGAGGTGACGCTGCGCAGCGGCGCCTGGAAGGCCGCGGCCGACGTGCAGTGGCGGGCCGGTGGCTGGAGGATCACGCTCGACGGCACGCCGCACGCGGTCGAGGCGCTGTGGCGCGACCCCGTGACCCTGGACCTGGCCGTCGACGGCGGGCGCCAGGCCGTCACGGTGGTCCGTGTCGGTAGCGTGCTGCACCTCTGGACCGACGCGGGCCGCTTCGCGATCGAGCACCTCGATCCGCTCGCCCCGCGCGCGGCGGCCGGGCCCGCCGAGAGCCACCTGCGCGCGCCGATGCCGGGTCGCGTCGTCGGGCTGCTGGCCGAGGCCGGCCGCGACTATCCGCGCGGCGCGCCACTGCTGGTGCTCGAGGCCATGAAGATGGAGCACACGGTGCTCGCTCCGTTCGACGGCCGCCTCGAGGCGGTGCACGTCACGCCCGGCGAGCAGGTCACGGAGGGCGTGGAACTCGTGACCTTCCACGCGGTGGACGCGGCGGCGCCGCGCTGAGCGAGGCCGCCTGGGCGGCGGGCCGTGCGCCGAGCGCCGGTCCTGGAGCACGCGGCCGTTGCGGGCGGTCTGGCTGCGAGCGGGTCAGCGTCCCTGCAGGAAGGCGATCGCGTCGCGGACCGTGGCCTCGGGCTGCTCGATCATCGGCAGGTGGCCGGCACCGGGATACTGGACCAGTGTCACCGGGCGGCCCGCGAACAGCGCGGCCACCTGGTCGCCGACCCAGCGCGGCAGCACCACCCCGTCCGCGCCCCACTGGATCAGCATCGGTCGCGTGAGACGTGCGTAGTAGCGCGGCACGTCGAGCGTGTCCCACATCGCGTACTGGGTCTGGATGTAGGCATCGACCGCCGCCTTGGCGCCGGCGCGGTTGTTGAGCGCCCAATAGCGGTCGACGAGCGCGTCGTCGATCACCGCGTCGTTGGCACAGACGTCGCGCAGGAAGGCGACGAAGAACTCCCGCGACTGGAACGGCGCCAGCGGCTTCTGTGCCGTGACCGCGGCCAGCATCTCGGGCGAGGGCCGGCGCGGCGGCGGGCGGCTCGCCGGCAGCGTCGAGACGACCACGCGGTCGACGCGCTCCGGATGCTCGATCGCGAGGAACAGGGCCACCAGCGCGCCGTTGGAGGTGCCGCCGACGTGGAAGCGCCCGAGGCCGAGCTGGTCGGCGAGCTTCAGCACCAGCGCCACCGAGCGCTGGGTGTCGTAGCGCCCGGACGGGTCGGGACCCGAGAGGCCATAGGGCGCGTAGTCGATCCGGATCACCCGGAACTCGCGCTGCAGCGCCGGCATCCACGGCTCCCACATGTGCAGGCTGCCGAGGTGGCCGTTGATCAGCAGCAGCGGCGGGCCGCGGCCCTCGTCGCGCAGGTGGAACGCCACGCCGTCGACGGTGACGAAGCGCGAGGTGCCCTGCGCGTACCACTTGCGCAGCTCGGCGTCCGAGAAGACCGTGGTGCGGGACCGGTCGAGCGCGGCCGCGGGGGCGCCGCGGTACGTGGCCGCGGGCGCCGCGGGCGGCGCGGTGCCGGCGCAGCCCGCCGCGAGCGTGCACAGCGCCACGAGCGCCAGCCAGCAGCGCGCGGGTGCGGGGCGCTCAGCCAACGTCGGCCTGCTTCGCGAGGGAGGCGTGGTCGTAGTGCTTCTGGTGCGGCGCACCGGCGACCTTCGCCACCAGGGCATTGCGCTCGCGCTCGAGCTCCTTCGCGAGCTCGCCCTCGGGCACGAACTCCGACAGCGCCTTGCGGTCGATCAGCTGCTTCTGCTCGAGCAGGTGCTCGAGCACCGTGACGCGATCGCGCAGGATCCAGAGCTCGGCCATCAGCTCGGTGTTCATCCGGACGACGTCGTCGAGCTCCTGCTGCCCGAGGTAGGAACGCTCGGGCCGGTCGACAGTGCGTGACATGTGCGTGCTGCTCCCCTCTCGACGCCGCGGCTCAGGCCGGCTTGCGGCCGCGGGTGACCCACGGATAGCCGCGCTTCTCGAGCGCGTATTCCTCGACGTCGACGAAGCCGGCGTCGCGCATCATCTGCGCGAGGTTGGCCATCGCCGCGGCCGAGAAGAACGGCTCGGCGCGGTTGTCGGTGTCCCAGTCGAGGATCACGGCCTGCATCGGGCTCACCGCGCGGAACGGTGGGGGGTCGCTGATCACCATCTCGCCGCCCGGCGCGAGGATGCGGAACATCTCCCTGATCATCGCCGCGCTGACCGCCGGCGGCATCTCGTGGTGCACCGCGTAGCTGATCACGGCGTCGACGCTGCCGTCGGCCTCCGCGACCTGGGTGGCGTCCTCCTGCCGGAAGGTGATGCCGAGGTTCATCATCTCGCTGACGAAGTGGCCGTTCTTCAGGAGCGCCGGCGAGAGGTCGCCGCCGACCAGCTCGGCCTGCGGGAACAGCTGGCGCGCCACTGCGAGCGTCGTCGCGCCGCCGCAGCCGGCCTCGTAGATGCGCCGGAAGTCGCGCCGCCGGAACTGCGACAGGACGTTCTTGCGCTGCGAGCGGATGTCGCAGTTGACGTCCACCGCGGCGTAGCCGCCGAGCGCGAACACGTGGGGCCCGATGCCCGCCATGAACATGGGCATGGCCAGGTCGTAGCCGTCCCAGCCGCCGGGCTCGAGGTGCCACTCGACGCCTTCGTACCAGCGCGGGATCGGCAGCTGCGGGTCGAGCTTCAGCCGCGACTCGTCCTTCGGCTTCTTCGCCTCGACGAGCGCCTCCCACTCCTTGCGACGCTGCTCGACCGCCGGGATCGCGCGCACGAAGTTCTGCTCGGCGACGAAGCGCTGGTAGAAGCGGTTGTAGCGATAGGCCTTGGAGCGCTCGACCACGTCGCGCGCGCGCTCCAGGCGCTCGCGCCAGACGTGCGGCCGGACGTCGCCGGCTTGCCACTCCGCGGCGAGGGCCGGCGCCTCGGGCTGCGCGGCGTAGTCGGCCTCGGCCTGGTCGCGCAGCTCCGAGCTCGAGAACTGCTGCAGGGACCCGAGGAACTGCAGGCCGGCACGGCCGCGTTGCTTCAGCGTGATCATCGCTTGTCTCCTTTGGAATCGAGTTCGTCCCAGAAGCGGCGCAGGGCGTCGTTGAACTCGCGCGGCGCCTCGATCGGCAGCAGCCGGCCGGCGCTCGGCAGCACGACGACGCGCGCGTCCGGGAACAGCGCGGCGGTCTTCTGCGCCAGCGCCGGGGTCAGCACGCCGTCTCCCTGTCCGACCGGGATCATCACCGGGAGTTTCAGCTGCGCCGGCAGGTCGCCGCGCGGCGCCTCGGTGCCGGTGGTCAGGAAGGCCACGAACTGCTCGTAGGGCGTCTGCTCGAGCATGGTCCGGTAGCGGGCACGGGCCTTCAGCGAGGCGCCCGGCGCGACGATGTACTCGTTGAAGCGCCGGAACAGGGTGTCCTTGCCCTCGATCACGACCGTGCGCGCGTTCTCGGCGCGGTAGCGCACGCCGGCCGGGTCGGTGGCGCGCTCGTCGAACACGGTGCTGATCAGCACCAGCGAGCGGCAGGCCGTGGGTCGCTTGGCGCAGGCGAGCGCCGCGATCATGCCGCCGCCGCTGAGGCCGACCAGGTCGACCGGCGCGCGCAGCTGCAGCGAGTCGATGAACTCCAGCAGCTCGTCGGCATAGGCCTCGGAACTGATCTTGTCGGCGTACCACTGCGAGGAGAAACCCTGGCCGGAGAGGTCCGGCGCGAACATCCGGCTGCGGTCGGCGAGGCCGAGCAGCTGGTCGTTCCAGGTGCGCGAGTCGGTCAGCAGGGCGTGGACGAACACGGCCGGCGGGCCCTTGCCCGCCGCGCGGTAGAACAGCGTGGCCCGGCTGAGCTCGACCGTCGCGGTGCGCACTGGGTCGGCCAGCGCCGGCCGCACCGAGGCCGCCAGCCCCAGCGCCAGCAGGGCAGTGGCCAGGCGGCCGGGCAGGTTGCGGATCGGGTCGGCCATCGCGGCAGGGCGGCTCCTCGGGTCGCGGCCAGTGTAGCCGACGGCCATCCCACCCCTCGGTCCGGGCGGTTTCATGGCGTGATCCTCGTGGTTCCTCCGTACCGGGCGGGGCCGCCCGACGCGGGCCCCGGGCGCGACCCGCCCGCGGGCGCATCGGGGACCGGCCGGCCCCCGGGGCGGCGTGGCCCGGGCTCACCGGCAGCGCGCCGACCGCGGGGGCGGGCCGACCGCAGGTGGGCTGCGCGGTCGCGCTACAATCCCGGCTTCACCGTCAGGAGTGCGACCGACATGGATTTCCAGCTCCGCCAGCAGGGACGCGCCGCCACGGCCTTCCTCTCCGACCTCGCCGTGGCGAGTGCCAGGCTGCGGGCGAAGGTCGATGCCGACCTCGCCGCGCGCGGCCTCGACCAGCAGACCCTGGCCGACGACCTCGACGAGCGGCTGCGGCAGGTCGATGCCGCGCTCGCCGACTCGCGGGCCAACCGCGCGCTCGCGATCCTCGGCGAGTGGAGCGGGGTGAGCCACGGCCGGATCGGCCAGGCCGCGTTCGACGAGATCCGTCCGGAGCTCGAGCCGAAGCTGCGCGAGCTGCAGTCGAAGGGCCCGGCGACCCTCGAGGTACGGCTCGGCGAGCGGCTGCCGGAGTACCAGACCCGCGCCTGGATCCATCGCACCACCGGCGGCTGGGACGGCCATCCTTACCAGGGCTTCGTGCACGGCGAGCTGATCCACCGCGAGTACGTCTCGCGCAACTATCCGGGCGACATCTTCGCCCAGCGCCGCGAGGTGCTCGGCCTGCTGCCGCGCCGGGACTACCGGCGCATCCTGGAGTTCGGCACCAGCAGCGGCCACTACACCATGCAGATCCAGAAGGTGTTCCCCGAGGCCGAGATCTGGGGCTGCGACCTCAGCCTGCGGATGCTCGAGCAGGCGCAACGGGTCGCCAACGAGAACGGCTGGGCCTGGAAGCTGTTCCAGCTCGCGGCCGAGGACACCGGCTTCGAGTCGTCGTCGTTCGACCTCGTCACCTCCTACATCGTGCTGCACGAGATCCCGGCCGAGGTGACGCGCGCGCAGATGCGCGAGGCCTTCCGGCTGCTGCGGCCGGGCGGCGACATGCTGTTCACCGACGTCACCCCGTACCGCGCGCTCGACAAGGTGGCGGTGCGCTGGGCGGAGTACACGGCGGTGCACGGTGGCGAGCCGTTCTGGCGCTCCGCGGCGACGCTCGACCTCGCGCAGGCGGCGCGCGACGCGGGCTTCGTCGACGTGCGCTCCGAGGGCTTCAAGGGCGCGAAGTATCCCTGGGTGACCTATGGCCACAAGCCCGGGTAATCCGCGCCTCGGCTTCCTCGGCCTGACCCCGAACGACACCGCGGTCCGCAGCGACCCGGTGGCGCAGCTGGCCCTGTTGCTCGCGAAGGAGCTGTGGGTGCTGAAGGATCGGCAGCTGGTGCTCGAGGCCGTGCTGTCGCAGAACGGCATCCCGGTGCGCGACCTGGTCGAGCGCTGGCAGCCGAGCGCGGCCGAGCGCGAGGCGATCGACGCGGCGCGGCGCCAGTTCACCGCCGAGGTGGTCGCGGCACTCGAGGGACCGGGCGACCGCCGCTGAGGCGGGGCGAGGACCATCCGATGCACCGTGTCGCGTTGGTCGGCGCCGGCCTGGTCGGCTCGGGATGGGCCATCGTGTTCGCGCGCGCGGGGGTCGAGGCCAGGCTGTACGACTCGCAGCCCGGCCAGGCGGAGCGGGCACTCGCAGCCATCGATGCCTCGCTCGCCGACCTGCAGCGCCTCGGTCTGCTGCGCGAGCCGCCTGCGGCCGTGCGCGCCCGCGTCACCGTCGCCGGCTCGCTGGAGGCCGCGCTCGAGGGCGTCGACTACGTCCAGGAGAGCATCGTCGAGCGGCTCGACGCCAAGCAGCAGCTCTACGCACGGATGGACGCGCTCGCCGCGCCCGGCACGATCCTCGCCAGCTCGACGTCCGCCTTCCCCACCTCGGCGATGGCGGGTGCCGTGCCGGGCCGGTCGCGCTGCATCGTCGCGCATCCGGTGAATCCGCCCTACCTCGTGCCGCTGGTCGAGGTCTCGGGAGCACCGTTCACCGACGAGCAGGTGGTGCAGCGCACGCTCGGGCTGCTGCGCGAGGTCGGCCAGGCGCCGATCCACGTACGGCGCGAGGTGCACGGCTTCGTGCTCAACCGGCTGCAGTGGACGCTGCTCGCCGAGGCCTGCCGGCTGGTGGCCGACGGCGTGGCGAGCGTCGACGACGTCGATGCGGCGATCCGCGACGGCCTCGGCCGGCGCTGGGCATTCATCGGCCCGTTCGAGGTCGGCGACCTGAACGCGCCGGCCGGGCTGCGCGACTACCTCGCGCGCTTCGGCCCCACGATCGAGCGCATCAACGAGGCCGCAGGGTTCCGGCTCGATCCGGCACAGGTCGAGGCGCTGCATGCGGCGCGGCGTGCGCTGCTGCCCGAGCCCGGGCGCGCGGCGCGCTCGGCGTGGCGGGACCGGCGCCTGATGGCGCTCACGCGGCACCTGGCGGATGCGGAGCCGCCACCGGAGGCTGCGCCGGCCGACCGCGCCTGAGCGTCGGCGCGACGTGCCGCGCCCACGGCGCGGGCTTCAGGGCTTCGGCTGCTTCTCGAGGATCGCGCGCGCCGCGGCGGCAGTTTCCTGGGCGGAGGCGATGGTCGGGCGCGCCGGCGCCACCGACGGTACCGGCGGCACCCAGTTCGGCGTGCCCCGCGTCGGCGGCGGCAGCGGCTGGTTCGCCATCGGGTCGACCTTGGGCGTCGCGCCCTCGCCGACGATCGGCGGCGGCGTGCCGGAGCCACCGGGTGCGCCCATCGCGCCAGTGCCCGCCGCCGCGACCGTCGCCGTCCCGTCGGCGCCGCTGACGGCCGCGCTCGCCGGCTCGCCGGCCGCTGCCGCCACGTCCGCGCCGCCCGGCGTGACGGGCACGTCGGTCTTCAACGCCGCTTCCTCGGCGCGCTTGGTCATCACGATGATGCTGATGCGCCGGTTGACCGGGTTGCGCGGCTGCGTCTTGTCGAAGAGCACCGAGGACGAAAGGCCCACGACGCGCGCGACCTTGTCGGCGGCGAGGCCGCCGCGCTCGAGCGCCCGTCGCGCGGCGTTGGCGCGGTCGGCGGACAGTTCCCAGTTCGTGTAGCCGGCCTGGGCGGAGTACGGTGTCGTGTCGGTGTGGCCCGTGAGGCTGATGCGGTTCGGCACCGACGAGAGATAGGGCGAGAGCTCGCGCAGGATCACGTCGGTGTAGTTCTTCAGCGTCGAGCCGCCGAGGTCGAACATCGGGCGGTTCTGCGCATCGACGATCTGGATGCGCAGGCCCTCGGGGGTGATGTCGAGCAGCAGCTGGTCCTTGAACGGCTCGAGCGCCTGGCTCTTCGAGATCGCCTCGCGCAACTCGGCCATCAGCGACTCGAGCTGCGCGCGCTCG
The DNA here is from genome assembly GCA_025458905.1 of Steroidobacteraceae bacterium. Lineage (GTDB taxonomy): Bacteria > Pseudomonadota > Gammaproteobacteria > Steroidobacterales > Steroidobacteraceae > UBA964. The sequence goes on along the minus strand of JALORN010000032.1, from coordinate 15,815 downwards.
GCGGCCTCGGCGATCTTCTGCGCCTCCGAGACGTCCGGCGGCTCGCCCTGCGCCGCCGCGCCGATCTGCGCGACCGGCCCGCCGATGTCCGGGGAGCGCGAGAACGTGCGCGGGGCGTCGAGGCCGCCGCGCAGGTTGATCGGGCTGGTGCTCGCGCCTCCCGGGCCCGCCTGGCCGGGCGCGGGCTTCGGCGCCTTGCCGGGCTCCATGCTCGGGTTCTGGAAGTAGTCGAAGATCGCCGCGCGCTGTTCCTTCGACACGGTGGACACGAGCCACATCACCATGAAGAAAGCCATCATAGCGGTCACGAAGTCCGCGTACGCGACCTTCCACGCGCCACCGTGGTGACCGCCCGCGATCACCTTCTTCTTCTTGATGATGATCGGGCGCTTGCCTTCCTTGTCGGCGGCCATGATGTCGACCTGCTGCGCCCGGGCTTACTTCGCGCCCGCCTTGCCCTTGAGGTGCGCCTCGAGGTCGGCGAAGGTCGGGCGGATGTCGCTGAAGAGGAGCTTGCGCGCGAACTCGACCGCGACCTGCGGCGGATACCCGCGCACGCTCGCCACCAGCGCCATCTTCACCACCTCGAAGGCCTTGCCCTCCTCGTGCGCGCGGCCCTCCATCGCGGCCGCGATCGGGCCGACGAAGCCGTAGGCCACGAGGATGCCGAGGAAGGTGCCGACCAGCGCCGCGCCGACCTTGGCGCCGATCGTGGCCGTGTCCGCACCCTCGATCGCCGCCATCGTGTTCACGATGCCGAGCACCGCCGCGACGATGCCGAAGCCGGGCAGTGCGTCCGCGACCTTCTGCACCGCATGCGCAGGCTCGGCGGCTTCCTTGTGGTGGGTCTCGAGCTCGTACTCGAGCAGGCTCTCGAGCTCGTTCGGGTCGAGGTTGCCGCCGACCATCAGCCGCAGGCAGTCGGTGATGAAGTCGAGCATGTGGTGGTCGGCGAGCACCTTCGGGTATTTCGAGAACACCGCGCTCTTGGACGGGTCCTCGATGTCCGCCTCGATCGCGAGCAGGCCCTCCTTGCGCGACTTCACCAGCAGGTCGTAGACGAGCTTGAGGATGTCGACGTAGTCCTCGCGCTCGTAGCGAGGCTTCTTGAAGAGGCCCACGGCTCCCGCGAACGAGGCCTTCACGACCTTCAGCGGGTTGCTGGTCATGAAGGCGCCGAGCGCCGCGCCGATGATCACGATGATCTCGGAGGGGTGCCAGAGCAGCAGCAGGTTGCCGCCCGACATCAGGAAGCCGCCCAGCACGCACACCAGCACGACTACGGAGCCGATCATTGCAAACATGACGAGCGCGCGACCTCTGGCAGGGGTGTCACCGGTTGCACGGGTTAACGGCCGCCCGGGCCGGGTCTTGAGCAGCCACCGAGCCGCAGCGCGCGGCCCCGCGCCGCGCGACGCCGGCCGGCGCCGGCAGGGCGCTGCCGCGGGCGGCAGGCCATTGCCGCCCCGGGGTACACCGACGACAATCCGGTGCTGCCCGGCGCGGGCGTGCAGGGAGTGGCGCGGTGTTCGACCTGTCTGTGTGGCTGTCCGGCCTCGTGGTGCTGCTCGGCGCGGCATTCTCGACGTGGCTCGTCTCGGTGGCCCGGCGCAATGTCGCGATCGTCGACGTGCTCTGGTCGCTGATGTTCCTGCTCGCCGCCCTCGTCTATGCCTGGGTCGCGCCGGCCTTCGACGCGCCGCGCGCGGACGTCCACGTGCCGGCCGCCGCGCCCCTCGAGCGCCGCGCCCTGGTGATCGCGCTGGTGGCCATCTGGGCCCTGCGCCTCGCCACCTACATCGGCGTGCGCAACTGGGGCCATCCCGAAGACTACCGCTACCAGGAGATCCGCCGCCGCAACGACCCCGGCTTCACGTTCAAGAGCCTGTACCTGGTGTTCTTCCTGCAGGCCGGCCTCGCCTGGGTGATCTCGCTGCCCCTGCTCGGCGCGATCCTCGGCACCCGCCCGCTCGGCTGGCTCGACGCCGCCGGCGTGCTGCTGTGGCTGGTCGGCTTCGTGTTCGAGGCCGGCGGCGACTGGCAGCTGGCGCGCTTCAAGGCCGACCCGGCGAACAAGGGCAAGGTCATGGACCGCGGCTTCTGGCGCTACACCCGCCACCCCAACTACTTCGGCGACTTCTCGATCTGGTGGGGCTTCTACCTGATCGCGCTGTCCGCCGGCGCCTGGTGGGCGCTGCCCGGGCCCATCCTGATGTCCGTGCTGCTGATGCGCGTCTCCGGCGTCGCCCTGCTCGAAAAGAGCATCGGCAAGCGCCGCGCCGGCTACGAAGAGTACGTGCGGCGGACCAACGCGTTCTTCCCCGGCCCCCCCAAGGCCTGAGCGCGCCATCCTGAGAGAAAAGGGGACAGATTTATTTTCCCGCTTCGGGAAAATAAATCTGTCCCCTTTTCGGTTCAGGCTTCGGTGGATTCGGCGGCCCGCGAAGCGCGCTTGCGCTCGTGTTCCTTGAGGAACTTCTTGCGCAGGCGGATCGACTCCGGGGTCACCTCGACGAGCTCGTCGTCGTTGATGAACTCGACGGCGTACTCGAGCGTCAGCTTGATCGGCGGGGTCAGCAGCAGCGCGTCGTCCTTGCCGGCGGCGCGGATGTTGGTGAGCTTCTTCTCGCGGATCGGGTTCACGACGAGGTCGTTGTCGCGGCTGTGGATGCCGATGATCATGCCCTCGTAGACCTTCGAGCCGTGCTCGACGAACAGGCGGCCGCGCTCCTGCAGCGTGAAGAGCGCGTAGGCCACGGCCTCGCCGTTCTCGTTGCTGATCAGCACGCCGTTGTGGCGCTCGGGGATCTCGCCCTTGACGACGTCGTAGCCGTCGAAGATGTGGCTGATCAGGCCGGTCCCGCGGGTCATGGTCATGAAGTCGCCCTGGAAGCCGATCAGGCCGCGGGCGGGGATGCGGTACTCGAGGCGCACGCGGCCCTGGCCGCGGCCGGTCGGATCGCCCTCGACGATCATGTCGATGAGTTCCGCGCGGCGCAGGCCCATCTCCTGCATCACGGCGCCCTGGTGGGCCTCGTCGATGTCGATGGTGACCGCCTCGAAGGGCTCGGTCGAGACCCCGTCGACCACGCGGCGCAGCACCTGCGGCTTGCCGACCGCGAGCTCGTAGCCCTCGCGGCGCATGTTCTCGACCAGGATCGTCAGGTGCAGCTCGCCGCGGCCGGAGACGCGGAACACGTCGGCGTCGGCGGTGTCCTCGACGCGCAGCGCGACGTTGCTCTGCAGCTCGCGCATCAGGCGCTCGCGGATCTGGCGGCTGGTGACGAACTTGCCCTCGCGGCCGGCGAGCGGCGAGGTGTTCACCTGGAAGTTCATCGCGAGCGTCGGCTCGTCGACCTGGATCGGCGGCAGCGGCGCCGGGTTCTCCGGGTCGCAGACGGTCAGGCCGATGTTGATGTCCTCGATGCCGGTGATCGCGACGATGTCGCCGGCCTGCGCCTCGTCCACGGGCTTTCGCTCCAGGCCCCGGAACGTGAGCACCTGGTTGATGCGGCCGGTGCCGCGGCTCTCCTCGCCCCACCACAGCGCGACGTTGCGCCCGGGCTTCAGCGTGCCGCGGCGGACGCGGCCGATGCCGATGCGGCCGACGTAGCTGTTGTAGTCGAGCGTCGAGATCTGCAGCTGCAGGGGCGCATCGGCCTCGAACCTGGGCGCCGGCAGGCCCTCGAGCACGGTCTCGAACAGCGCCGTCATGTCGGTCGCCGGCTGTGCGAGGTCGCGCGTGGCCCAGCCCTGCAGCGCCGAGGCGTAGATGATCGGGAAGTCGAGCTGCTCGTCGGTGGCGCCGAGCTTGTCGAACAGCTCGAAGGTGCGGTCGATGACCCAGTTCGGCCGCGAGCCGGGCCGGTCGACCTTGTTGACCACGACGATGGCCTTCAGGCCGAGCGCCAGCGCCTTGCGCGTCACGAAGCGCGTCTGCGGCATCGGGCCCTCGACCGCGTCCACCAGCAGCAGCACGCCGTCGACCATCGACAGCACGCGCTCGACCTCGCCGCCGAAGTCGGCGTGGCCCGGGGTGTCGACGATGTTGATGCGGGTGCCGCGGAACTCGGTCGCGCAGTTCTTGGCGAGGATGGTGATGCCGCGCTCGCGCTCGAGGTCGTTCGAGTCCATCACGCGCTCGCCGACGCGCTCGTGCGCGGCGAAGGTGCCGGACTGCTTCAGCAGGCAGTCGACCAGGGTGGTCTTGCCGTGGTCGACGTGCGCGATGATCGCGATGTTGCGGATGGGGCGGGCGGTGGACATGGCGGCAGGCACGTCGCGGCGGGCAAAAAGGCCGCGAAGCGTAACAGAGGCGGCCCGGGCTTGCGACCTGCAACCGCGTTGCGGCTACAATCGCCGGTCCCGTTTCCCATCAACCCTCAGGCCACCTCCAGGCCACCCAAGGAGTCCTCGATGACGATCTCGTTACGGATGAAGCAGGCCCCGGCCCTCGCCGCGGTCCTGGCCCTCGTCGCCGCCGGTGCCGCGCAGGCCCAGGGCAGCAAGGAAGCCGAAGCGGCCATCAAGTACCGCCAGTCGGTCTACACCGTCATCTACAACAACTTCGGCCCGCTCGGTGCGATGGCGAGCGGCAAGGCGCCGTTCGACGCCGCGATCTTCAAGCGCAACGCCGCCCGTGTGGCCTTCATGTCCTCGATCGCCCCGGACACCTTCCCCGAGGTCTCGAAGACCGGCAACACCAAGGCCAAGCCCGAGATCTGGGCCAACAAGGCCGAGTTCGACAAGCTGATGAAGGACTTCCAGGACAAGTCGGGCGCGCTCGCCTCGGCCGCGCAGAAGGCCACGTCGGTCGACGAGGTCAAGGCCGCGTTCGGCGCGACCGGCGCCGCCTGCAAGGCCTGCCACGACAAGTTCAAGGCAGACTGAGCCGCTCGTGCAGACGGGTTTCGCGGAACGCGACGGCTACCGCCTGCACTACGCAGTGTCGGGGCGCAACCACGCCCCGGCACTGCTGCTGCTGCACCCGCTCGGGGCCTCGCTCGAGGTCTGGGCGCCGCAGCTGCCGATGCTCGAGCCGCACTTCCGCGTGATCCGCTACGACGTGCGCGGCCACGGCAAGTCCGAGGTGCCGGACGGGCCGCCGTCGCCGCGCACCATGGCCGACCACGCCGCCGACGCGGTGGCGGTGCTCGATGCCACGCATACGCCGCGCGCGCACTGGTGCGGGCTGTCGCTCGGCGGCCAGACGGCGATGTGGGGCGCGGTGCACCATGCGGCCCGCGTGCGCCGCCTGGTGCTGGCCAACACCGCGCCGCACCTGCCGCCCGCATCCAACTGGGACGAGCGCATCGCGACGGCGACGTCCCGGGGCATGGGCCCGCTCGCCGAGGGCCTGGCGGGCCGCTGGTTCACGGCCGGCTTCCGCGAGCGCGAGCCGGAGACGGTCGCGCGCATCGTCGAGATGTTCCGCGGCACTCAGCCGCGCGGCTACGCGGAGGCCTGCGGCGCGCTGCGCGACACCGACCTGCGCGAGGCGATCGCCGCGATCACCGCGCCGACGCTCGTGATCGCGGGCGCGCAGGACGCCGCCACGCCGGTCGCGCATGCCGAGGCCATGGTGGAGCGCATCCCGGGCGCCGACCTGCTGGTGCTCGACGCCTCCCACCTCTCGAACGTCGAGCAGCCCGAGGACTTCGGCCAGGCGCTGGTCGACTTCCTGCGCGACTGACGCGGCCGGTACGCGCGTGGGCGCCGGCGACGCGGGTCCGTTCTCCGCTCCCTACCTGCCGCTGTGGATCGCCGGCGAGATCCTCGGCCGCGTGCGCGCCGACCTCGCGCCCGCGCTGCTCGAGGCCGGTGCGGTGGCCGAGGCCGACCTCGGGCTCGCGCTGCGCGACACCGGCTTCACGAGCCCGCGGCGCAGCCGGCTGCTGCAGGGGCTCGCGGTGCAGTTGCGCAACCGCGGGCTGATCGCCGACTGGCGCAACGAGCTCTGCTCGGTGCTCGACGCGTCCGGCGAGGAAGTGGCGCGCTGCGAGCGCGGCGCGTTCCGCACGCTCGGCATCCAGAACCGCGCGGTCCACGTCAACGGCTACCTCGCCGACGGCCGGGTCTGGGTCGCGCGCCGCAGCCAGCTCAAGCGCGCCGACCCGGGCATGCTCGACAACGTCGCCGCAGGCGGGGTCAGCGCCGGCGAGTCGCTGCGCGCCTGCGCGATGCGCGAGCTGTGGGAGGAGGCCGGCGTGCCGCGGGCGCTCGCGAGCCGCGTCGACTTCCCGGGCATGAGCATCCGCTCGGTGCGCGAGACGCGCTTCGGCCTGCACGACGAGCTGGTGATCGTCGCCGACGTCGCGCTGCCCGATTCGTTCGTGCCGCTCGGCCGCGACGGCGAGGTCGAGCACTTCATCTGCATGCGGCGCGACGAGGTCGAGAAGGCGCTGGAGCGCCGCGAGTTCACCGTCGAGGCGGGCCTCTCGATGCGCGAGTTCCTCGACCGGACGCGACCCGTGCGCTGAGTCGCGACCCGCGGCGCGTTCAGCCGCCGGGCGCCATGGCACCTCCCGGCGCCGTCGCGGCGCCCGCGAGCGCCGCGAGTGCCGCGCCGGTGACGCGGTGCGGGATCCACTCCTTCAGCCCCGCCGCACCGAGGCTCGCGTAGAAGCGCAGCGCCGGCTCGTTCCAGTCGAGCACCGCCCACTCGAGGCGCCCCAGGTCCTCGTCGACGCAACGCCGCGCGAGCCGCACCAGCAGCTCGCGACCGATGCCGCGTCCGCGGTACTCGGGCCGCACGAACAGGTCCTCGAGGTAGATGCCGTGCCGCCCGCGGAAGGTCGAGAAGTTGTAGAACCACAGCGCGAAGCCGGCGGCGACCGGTGTGTCCCTGCCCGGCGCGGTCCATTCGGCGACGTCGCAGAACACGCGTGGCTGCGGCGCGAACAGCGCGGCGGCGATCATCGACTCGTCCGCGTCGACGTCGTCGAGCAGCTTCTCGTAGCGTGCAAGGTCGCGGATCAGTTCCATCACGAGCGGCGCGTCGTCGGGGCGCGCGGGGCGGATCACGAGCATCGGACGGTTCCCTCGGCGAGGCAGGCCGCTCGGATCATAAGTAATCCCCGGGCAGGGACGCGCCGCGGCTTTCCTTTTGCAGTGCAAGAAGCCACAATTCGCCGCCGGTTTCCGGCGTGTTCCAGATCCAGGAGTCGGAGTTTCATGCAGATCCAGGGCATCACGGTGGTGGTCACGGGCGGCGGTCGCGGCATCGGGCGCGAACTCGCCAAGAGCTTCGCCGCCAAGGGCGGCAACGTGGCGCTGCTCGACCTCAACCAGGCGGACCTCGACGAGACCGCGAAGCAGTGCAGCGCGCTCGGCGTCACCGCCCGCGGCTACCTCTGCAACGTCACCAAGGAAGCCGACGTGGTCGCGACGATGGACGCGGTGGTGCGCGACTTCGGGCGGCTCGACGTGCTCGTCAACAACGCCGGCATCGTCAAGGATGGCCTCCTCATCAAGGTCAAGGACGGCCAGGTGGTCGGCAAGATGGGCCTCGAGCAGTGGCAGCCGGTGATCGACATCAACCTCACCGGCGTCTTCCTCTGCGGTCGCGAGGCCGCCGAGCGCATGGTGAAGTCCGGCAAGGGCGGCGTGATCATCAACATCTCGAGCGTCTCGCGCCACGGCAACCCCGGCCAGACGAACTACACGGCGACCAAGGCCGGCGTCGCGGCGATGGCCGAGGTCTGGGCCAAGGAACTCGCGCGCTACGGCATCCGCACCGGCTCGATCGCGCCCGGCTACACGGCCACCGACATCCTCTCGGCGATGCGCCCGGAGATGATCGAGAAGCTGACCTCGACCGTGCCGCTGCGCCGCCTCGGCACGACCGGCGAGATCGCGCACGCCGCGCTGTTCATCGTCGAGAACGACTTCTTCACCGGCCGCTGCGTTGACGTCGACGGAGGCATGCGGATCTAATCCGCGGATGCACGTCTACCCCTCGCTCCGCGGTCGCGTCGTCCTCGTCACCGGCGCCGGCCGCGGCTTCGGCCGCCTGATGTCGCTGGCGCTCGCGGAGCAGGGCGCCCAGGTCCTCGGCACCTCGGCGCGCAACCGCGCCGAGCTCGACGCCACCGGCGCCGAGGTCGAGGCCGCCGCCCGCGCCGCGGGGCGCGGCGGGCGTTTCGTCGGCATGCTCGCCGACGTCTCGCGCGAGGCCGACTGCGAAGCCACCGCGGCGCGCGCGATCCAGGAGTTCGGCCGCATCGACGCGCTGGTCAACAATGCCGCCCGCGGGCCGACCGAGGCCGACGCGAATTACTACCTGGCGCTGCCCAAGTTCTGGACCGCACCGCCGCAGGCCTTCCGGCGCATGGTCGAGACCAACCTCATCGGTGCGTTCCTGATGGCACGCGCCGTGGTCCCCGGCATGATCGAGCGCGGCTTCGGGCGCATCGTCAACCTCTCGACCTCGCACCCGACGATGGTGATGCAGGGACTCGCGGCCTACGGCGCCACCAAGGCCGGCCTCGAGGCCGCGACGGTGATGTGGGCCAAGGATCTCGCGGGCACGGGCGTCACCGCCAACGTGCTGCTCCCCGGCGGCCCGGCGGACACGGCGCTGATCGGTGGCACCGGCGTCGGGACGCGCGCACAGGCCGGCTTCCGCGCCGGCAAGGGGCCGACCGGCGACGAGGGCCGGATCGGCGGCATCCTCCCGGCCGAGGTCATCGTGCCGCCGACGCTGTGGCTCTGCGCCGACGAATCCGCGGCGTTCAATGGCCGCCGCATCGTCGGCAAGGACTGGGACCCGGAGGCCCCGCCCGAGGTCGCTTTGGCCAAGGCGATGCAACCGCAGGGTGTCGCCCCGCGGATCATGTAGCGCCGCGACGCCGCACTTGTAGAGAAGTGTGAACCCGCGGGCCGATCAGGCGGCCCGGCCGGTCACGGCCTCGCGCCGCGCTTGCCTTCCTGCGCGCCTGCGGCGACGCTGGGGTCACCCTAGGGAGGGAGATGCGATGGCCGTCGGTTCTCGTCGTTCGTTCCTGAAGTACGGTCTGCAGGTCACCGTGGTCGGCGCGACCGCCGCCGCGTTGCAGGCCTGTGGCCAGAAGCCGTCCGGCGGCGCCGCGTCGGCCGGTGGCTGCGTCGACCTCGACAGCCTCACGGCTTCCGAGCAGAGCCTGCGCAAGTCGATGAACTACGTCGAGCAGTCGCAGAAGCCCGCCGAGACCTGCGCCGGCTGCTCGTTCTTCACGGCTGGTGAGGGCCCGTGCGGCACCTGTGAGATCTTCACCGGCGGGCCGGCGAACGCCGGCGGTCGCTGCGACTCCTGGGCCGCGAAGCCCGCCTGAACGCGGCAGCCCGATGGGCCGGCTGATGCGCGTCGCGAGCCTCCGCCGCCGGGGTGCCGCGCGCGTCGCATGGGCCTCGGCCCTCGGCGTCATCCTCCTGGGCATCGGCTTCGACGTCGGGGCAGCCACCGCGGCTGCGGACTCGCCCGCCGCCGAGGCCCGGGCCGGCGAGCGCCCGCGCGGGCGGCCACGGCCCGGCCCCGGTGCGCGCCGTCTCGACGTGCTGGTCCCGCCGGCCGTGATGCACGGCATCGAGGGCATCAACTTCGACCTCGATGGCAGCCTGCTCGGTACCAGCATCCACGGCCTCTCGGTCTACCGGATCGACGTGCGCAGCGGCGCGGTCACGGTGGCGGTGGGCCCACCGGAAGGCGAGGCTGACGACGTCGCCGTCGGCCCCAAGGGCACGCCGGTCGAGGGCGTGATCGCCTGGACCGCGCAGCGCACCGGCGAGCTGCGCTACCAGCGCCCCGGCGGACGGCCGCAGGTCGCCCTGCCGGATGCACCTCGGGTCAACCCGGTCGCCTTCAGCGCCGACGGTCGCCTCTACACCGCCCAGGTCGGCGCCGGGGACGACACGCTGTGGGAGATCGACCTCGCCGGCGGGCGTGCGCCACGCAAGGTGCTGTCGGGCCGCGGGCGGCTGAACGGCTTCGCGTTCGGGCCGGACGGTCGGCTCTATGCGCCGCAGTTCGGCACCGATCGCCTGGTCGCGATCGACGTCGCGAGCGGCGAGTCGACCACGATCGCCAGCGGCGTCGGCGCGCCCGCTGCGGTGCGGGTCGCGCCCAACGGCGACCTGTGGCACGTCGACTACCTCACCGGCGACGTCTGGACGACCCCGAAGGCCGACGGGCGTCCGCGGATCCTGACGCGCGTGCGCGAGCCGATCGACAGCATCGCGATCGACCGCGACGGCATGCTCTACGTCAGCAACGTGGCCGACAGCAGCGTCACCGCGATCGACCCGCGCAGCGGGCGCAGCCGGGACGTCGTGCCTGCCTCGTTCGCGATGCCGCTCGGCCTCGCGTTCGCGCCGCTCGACGGGGTGCCGACGCTGCTTGCCGCGGACCCTTTCGGCTATCGCTGGGTCGACCCTGCCAACGGCCGCCTGACGCGCCCGCACTGGGCCGCCAATCGTGGCGCCTCCTCGGCGGTGGCGGCCGACGAGCGCTTCATCGCCTGGAGCTGGGAGGGCACCGGGCGCGTGCGGGTGCTCGACCGGCGCAGCGACCAGCTGCTCGTCGACGCGAAGGATCTCGGCGCGCCGCGCGGCATCCTGCTCGCACGCGACGGCGAGGTGATCGTCGCCGATGCCGCGGGCGGCCGGCTGCTGCGGGTCTCAGCCTCGGGCGTGCGCCCGATCGTCGCGGGCCTCGAGCAGCCACTGGCGCTCGCCTGGGACGGCGCCGCCGCCGTCCTGGTGGCGGAAGCGCGCGGCGCACGCGTCTCGCGCGTCGCGCTCACCGACGGCTCGCGCCGCACCGTCGTCGAAGGATTGCAGCGCCCGACGGCGCTGGCGCGCCTCGCGGACGGCAGGATCGTCGTCGCCGAGCCCGACACCGGCGAGGTGCTCGCCATCGATCCGCGTTCCAGCCGCCGAACCTTGCTGGCGAGCGGCTTGGCCCTGTCGCTCGAAGGACTAGACTTGCCCCGGGACACCAATGGCGGGGTGGCAGTCGGGCCCGACGGCGCGGTCTACGTCAGCTGTCCCAACGACAACTCGATCGTGCGCATCGTGCCGCGGTAGCGCGCGCCGCGAAGGGGGAACTCCGATGATCCGCAGCCTGCTCGTCGCGATGGCCGCCGCGGCCCTGGGCGTGGCACCCCTGGCCCTTGCCCAGTCGCCGATGGCGTCACCCGCGCCGCTCGTTCATCCCGCGCCGCCCGTCTCGCTGGCATCCAACGTCATCTTCGCGAAGGACGTGCCGAGGGTGCCGATGGCCGAGTGGAAGGTCGAGCAGAAAGGCCAGGGCGAGCAGACCGGCTCACGCGTGCTGATCGCCGCGGGCGAGAAGGAAATTGGGCGCGCACCCCCCGAGGCGGCGCGCTACGACTCGCGCAGCTTCCACTTCCCGAGCGGGCAGGTCCGCGTGCTCGAGTTCCGCAAGGCGAGCGGCGGCGTGCTGCACCAGGTCACGTCCGAGACGCAGCTCTACGTCGTCGAGGGCTCGGCGATCGTCGGGGTCGGCGGCGTGCCGACCGAGATCTTCGCCGGCGACGTCGTCAACCTGCCCAGCGGCGTGCTGCAAAGCCGGCCGGGCAAGGCCGAGGACACGACGATCCTGCTCTACACGGTGCGCGGCACCCAGCCCGCCGCGCGGGCCGCGCTGGTGCGCGGCAAGGACGTCAAGGCCGTGCCGGTCACCGGCGACAAGGGCGGCCTCGACGGCACGCGGGTCAGCGTCAAGCGCCATGCCTTCGACGGCAACTCGATCCGCGTCGCGCGCCTCACCGGCAAGGGCCGCACCGCCCCGGTCACGCCGGACGTCGACGTGCTGGTCTACATGCTGTCGGGACGGATGCAGATCACCGTCGGCGACGAGGTGAAGGTGGTCGCCGCCGGCGACGCGCTGCGCGAGGAGGCGGGCAAGGCCACGCACTGGGTCGTGCTCGAGGACGCCTCTTTCGTGGCGACCAACGCCCCCTTCGCCAACCGCGTGCCGCCGTTCGTGCCGCCGCCGGCCGCAGCTTCGAGGGAGACCCCGCGATGAAGATGAAGGCCTTCGGGATGGACCAGAACGGCCGCTCGGCCTGGGCCGAGGTCGAGATCCCGTTCAAGCAGGTCACGCCGCTGCACGCCGAGACCGAGAAGCAGGACGGCGCCTACTGGGGCATCTCGCTGAACCAGGTCGGCGAGCCGGTCGGCGGCGGGCCCGAGGAGATGCACCTGACCAACCAGCCGCGCATGGTCTGGGCGATGTCGGGGCAACTCGAGAACATCCTGCAGAGCGGCGAGGTGCGCCGCTCCTCGACCGGCGAGGGCGTCTACGTCCACGGCCTCGCGCTGCACCATTCCTCGTTCGCGCGCAGCCGCGAGCCGGTGATCACCCTCAGCCTGACCTTCCCGGGCACCGAGTTCTACGAGCTGAAGAAGTGACGGGGGCGAACCGATGAAGTTCGTGAACATCGACGTCGACGAGCAGGGCCACTCGTTCTTCCGCGACGTGGACCTGCCGCAGTACGGCACCGCGCAGCGCATCTCCTCCAGGAACCAGAAGGTGCTCTGGTGGAAGATGACGCTTTCCCAGCCCGGCCACTACGTCGACTTCCAGCGCGCCCCTGCGCTGATGTTCGTCGCCGTGTTCTCCGGCCAGATGAACGTGACCGTCAGCAACGGCGAGACCCGCTACTTCACCCGCGGCGACATGCTGACGATGTGGGACACCACCGGCCAGGGCCACATCACGCAGTTCGTCGGGCTCGAGCCCTGCCATGCGCTGCACGTGGCCTTGCCCGACAAGGGCGAATTCAGGTAGCTCGGCCGGCCACGCGACGTCTGGCAGCCGCGCCCGCCGTCGCCCCGCTGGGGAGGCGACGGCGGACAACGGTGAAGCCACGGGATCAGAAGTTGTAGATCACCCGCACCCCGTACTGCCGCGGGATCGGCGGCGAGAAGCGCACCTCGTTGCGGTTCGGCGGCACGAGGAAGGTGAAGACGTCGATGCCCAGCAGCGCGGAGAGCATCGTGTCCTCGTCGGTGAAGTTGGTCACGAAGGCCTCGGCCGAGAACTTTTCGTTGCGCACGCCGATGCGCAGGTTGCCGATGCCGTTCGCGCCGACCTCGGTGGCGTTGGCGAAGTCGGTGTACTTGGCGCCCTGGTGCGTGTAGTCGACGCGGCTGTACCAGTCGAGCGACTCGTTGAGCCGGCGTGAATAGTCGGCGGTCAGGCTCCAGGTGATCTTGGGCACGGTCGGCAGCTGGTTGCCGAGCACGCCGTCGAAGCTGCCGTAGACCAGATTGCAGTCGGCGCAGCTAGGCAGGCCGCCCGGCCCGACGCCGAAGGTCTTCACCTCGCTGTCGTTGTAGCCGAAGGTGCCCATCAGCCGCAGGTTCTCGGTGGCGCGGATCTCGCCCTCGAACTCGACGCCCTGCAGGTCCGCGGTGCCATTGTTGACGGTCAGGGTGATCAGGTTGGCGACGCCGCCGGGCGCGACCACCGGGACCGAGTTCGCGACCTGGCCGTTCTTCCACTCGTTCTTGAAGATCGTCAGCTGGGTGCGGGCGCGCCCGTCCAGCCACGTCGACTTGAGGCCTACCTCGATGTTCTCGAGTTCCTCCTCGTCGAACGCCACGCCGGCGTTCGGCACGATCGCCTGCAGCTGGGCGATCGTGGCCGGCGTCGAGGTGACGAGCGCGGCGTTGAAGCCGCCGGGGCGGATGCCCTTGGAGTAGGTGGCGTACAGCGTCGAGTCCTCCGCGTACCTCCAGTCGAGCGAGACGCGCGGCGCGAAGCTGGTGAAGGTCTTCTGCAGCACGGTCGCGGCGGCGCCCGACACGGGCTGGCCATTGGTGCCGACGACCGGCGTCTGCGTCAGCTCGTCTTCCTGATAGCGGGCCTCCGCGCTCAGGGTCAGCTTCTCGGTGATGTCGAAGTACACGCCACCGAAGGCTGCGGGCGTAGTCGCTTCGTTACGGGTGAGCGCCGCGGTGAACAGCGGTCCGGAGGTCGTCAGGCCGTACACCGGGCCGCCCGGCGAGAACAGCTCGATGTAGTTCGCCCCCAGGGTCCAGCGCAGGCGCCGGTCGGTGGGCGAGGTCACCCGCAGCTCCTGGCTCCAGTCCTTGAGGCGATTCTGCGAGACGAGCAGGAACTGCAGCCAGGGCACGCGCGTCGCCGGCGACGCGGCGAACAGCGGGTTCGGGCGGTTGCGACCGTCGCGGTAGTTCAGGTCGATCAGCGTCATCGTCTTGTCGAAGTGGGTCGCCGACAGCGACGAGAACGTGTAGCCATCGCCGAACTCCCAGTCGATGCGCAGGTCCGCCTGGGAGGCCCTGCGGCGGATGCCGGCATCGCGCTTGAAGCCGGTGCCGAAGATCAGCCAGTTGGGGTTCGGGTTGAACAGCGCGTTCTGGGTCTGCACCGGCGACGTGTCGTAGTCGCCGGAGAGGATCGAGGCCGGCAGGTCGCGCAGGGCCGGAATCGTGCCGCAGAAGTAGCCGAAGGATGCGCGTGAGTTCGCAGTCTGGCCGAGCGCTGCCGTGCCGGCTGGTGCCTGGGAGAACGGCACGCAGTTGCCGTTGGCGTCGACCCGGCCGTTGAAGTTGTCGAACTTGAGGGCGCCCTGCGCGGGCGCGCCGTCGTCGTCCTCGAACAGGGCGCCGTGGAACTTGACCTTCAGGTTCTCGGTCGGGCGCCAGACGATCGAGCCGGTGACCGACTGCGTGGTCTGTTCGCCGAGCTCGCCGCCCGTGAAGCCCGCGTTTCGGTAGTAGCCGCCCCGCTTGAAGTCGCGCAGCGTGACGCGCGCGGCGAGCGTGTCGGAGATCGGCCCCTCGAGGCTCAGGCTGGCGTCGTGCGAGTCGTCGCTCGAGGTCTCGAGCCAGAGCTTGCCGCCGAATTCTTCGCCCGGCTCCTGCATGATGAAGTTCAGGGCGCCGGCGAAGGTCGAACGCCCGAAGTACGCGCTCTGGGGCCCCTTCAGCACCTCGATGCGCGCCACGTCGATGATCGGCGGCGGCTGTGCGCCGAGCACCGGGGCGCCGTCGATGAACAGCTGCCCGCCGGCATTCAGGCCAGTGTTGTTGGCGAGGAACAGGCCGCGGAACACCAAGGCGTTGGCCGAGCGGTCGTTGCGGCCCGACCCGCCCTGCTGGTTGACGAAGTTGAAGCTCGGCGTCATGCGCATGACGTCGGTGAGCTGCTTGATGCCGGCGTCCTCGATGTCCTTCTCGCTGAAGGTGGTGACGGCGAGGGGAACCTCCATCAGGTTCTCTTCGACCTTGCGAGCGGTGACGGTGATCTCCTCGAGGCCGAGGCTGGACTCGGTGCTGCCCTGCGCCCAGCCGGGCGCCGAGGCGGCCAAGGATGCGGCGACGGCGCCGGCGACGGTCAGCGCCGGGCCCAGAGACCGAAGTGACGAACGCATTGGACGGACCCCCTGTTTGTGTCGGTGAACACTGGCCCGTCCCTGAGCCGCTTTCCCTCCTGGGCACCGATAGTAGGCGACGGCGTCGCGACCGCGAAGCCGTCGTCGCGCCGACCCACGCAATGAACCAGGATCGGCGCTTCTGGAGACTCGGAACTGGCAGGAAAACGAAAAAGGCCGGGCTCGGCCCGGCCTTGCGCGACAACGAGGCGGGCCGGAGGATGCACCTCCGGCCCACCGCGCGAGATCAGAAGTCGTAAGTGAATCGCAGGCCGTAGGCACGCGGAATCGGCGCCGAGAACCGGAGTTCATTGGCGAGGATGCCGCCCGCGGCTGGCCCCAGCGGCAGCAGGCCGAAGCCGAAGACGTCGACGCCCGGCAGAGCCTGCAGCAGCGTGTCGTTGTCGGTGGCGT
>JALORN010000031.1 GCA_025458905.1 Steroidobacteraceae bacterium | reverse complement strand
CATCTTCGACATCCTGGCGGGCCTCCTGGGCCAGGGTAATCCGGACTTCATGTGCGGCGCCGGCTTCTCCGACAGCCCGCACTTCATGTACTCCGGCTACGACAAGAACGGCGAGTGGTACCAGCTGTACCAGATCACCTTCGGCGGCATCCCGGGCAAGCCGTTCGGCGACGGCCCGGACGGCCACTCGCTCTGGCCCTCGTTCACCAACGTGCCGAACGAGTTCCTCGAGAGCTACTTCCCGCTGCGGATCGACATCTACGAGACCATCGTCGACACCGGCGGCCCGGGCAAGAACCGTGGCGGCAACGCGCTGCGCATCGGCTACCGCTTCCTCGAGCCGGGCGAGATCTCGATCCACGACGACCGCTGGCTGACCTATCCCTGGGGCGCCAACGGCGGCGAGCCCGGTGCCCGCAGCCGCAAGCTGCTGGTGCGTGCCGACGGCACGCAGGAGCTGCTGCCCTCGAAGATCGACCACGTCAAGGTCGAGGCCAACGACCTGCTGATCTCCGACACCTGGGGCGGCGGCGGCTGGGGCAACCCGCTCGAACGCGCGCCCGAGCAGGTCGCGTTCGACGTCGAGGCGGGCCTGGTCTCGGTCGAGGGTGCGAAGCGCTACGGCGTCGTCATCAAGGCCGACGGCAGCGTCGACCAGGCGGCGACCGACGCCCTGCGCAAGCAGATGGCGGCCAAGCGCGGGCCGAAGAAGATCTTCGACCGGGGCTTCGACTCGATCGAGGAGCTGAAGGCGCGCTGCAAGGCCGAGACCGGCCTCGAGCCGCCGAAGCCGCCGCGTTTCACCAAGTGGGCGGCGGTCGCGGCCGAGGCGCTGGCGCAGAAGAACGGCGCCCGCAAGGGCAGCAAGGCGGCCTGAGGCCGCCCGCGGGCCGCGGCCCGGGCTGCGCTCGAGGCTGCACGACGCCACGAGGAAGTCCCCGCTCCGCAAGGCGCGGGGACTTTTTTTTGGCTGGCGTACAGTGACGGTGGGTGGAACGCGGCAGCGCGCCGCTGGAGCAGCGTGATGGCAGACACCTATGGGTCGGTGGGCTACGGTTCCTCGGACATCGGCTGGGGGCAGAAGGCGGCGATCCTCGTGGTCGACTGGCAGACGGCCTTCACCGACCCGAGGTACGCCCTCGGCGGACTCGAGCGCCTGCACCGCGCTCGCGATCGCACGGCGGAACTGCTGGATTTCGCGCGGCCGCGCGGCGTGCCGGTGGCGGCCTGCTACACCGCCTACTGCAGCAGCAAGGACATGCCGCACTGGAAGGTCAAGGCGGTGCGCGACGAGTTCTTCTACGGCCATCCCTGCACGGCGATGGACCCGAAGATCCACCACCCGGGCGACTTCACCTACTGCAAGAACGCGCCCTCGATGTTCTTCCAGACGCCACTGATCACTTTCCTGGTGCGGCAGAACGTCGACACCGTCATCGTCACGGGGTGCACCACCAGCGGCTGCGTGCGCGCCACCATCGTCGACGCGTTCTCCTACGGGTTCCGCGTGCAGGTTGCCGAGGACTGCTGCGGCGACGCGGAGGAGGGGCCGCACCGTGACGCCCTGCGCGACTGCGGCCGGCGCTACGCGGACGTGACCGACGGCGCGCGGGTCATGCAGTGGCTGGAGTCCCGGGCCGAGGTTGCCTGAGGCCGGCGCACGGGCGAGGATCGAGGCGGGTCGGGGGCGGTTGGGTCGCGGAGTGCAGCATGATTTCCAGGCGTGATTTCCTGCAGGTGTCGGTGGCGTCGGCAGGCGGGTTGCTCGTGGCCTGCCGCAGCGTCGAGCCGGAGGCCGCGGCGCCGGCCGCACCCGCCGCGGTCGTCCCGGCGGCCCCGCCGGGCCCGGCGAGTTTCGGCGCCTACGTCGAGATCACGCCGCAGAACCGCGTCGTGATCGTCACCCCGCAATCCGAGATGGGGCAGGGCGTGCACGACGGCCTGCCGAAGATCCTGGCCGAGGAGCTCGATGCGGACTGGTCGCTGGTCGACGTGCGCATGCCCTGGGCCGACGACGCGTTCGTCAACCCGATCACCAAGCGCCATCGCACCGCGAACAGCGAATCGACGATGGTGTACTACGAGCTGCTGCGCAAGGCGGGCGCCACCGCGCGCGAGATGCTGGTCGCCGCCGCTGCCGCCGCCTGGGCGGTGCCTGCGGCCGAGTGCCGCACCGGGGCCTCGCGCGTCACGCACGCTGCCAGCGGCCGCAGCGCGAGCTACGGCGAGCTCGCGGCGGCGGCCGCGGCACTGCCGCCGCCGGCCGCGCCGCGCCTCAAGGACCCCTCGCAGTTCGGGCTGATCGGGCGCGCGACCCCGCGCAAGGACACGCCCGCCAAGACCGACGGCAGCGCGATCTTCGGCATCGACGTCAGGCTGCCGGGCATGCAGTACGCAGCGCTGCGGATGCCATCCTCGGTCACCGGCGCGAAGCTCGCCGGCTTCGACCGCGACGCCGCCCTCCGCCTGCCCGGCGTCGTCGAGGTGGTTCAGATCCCGGACGGCGTCGCGGTGATCGCGACGTCCACCTGGCAGGCCCGCCGTGCCGCCGAGGCGCTCGAAGTACGCTTCGACGAGGGCGCGACGCGCGGGCTCGACAGCGCGGCGATCCGCCGGCGGATGCTCGCCTCGCTGGAGGACGACGCGGCGGCGCAGCCGGGCCGCCCGGCCTTCGGGGGCGCGCCCTACGACAAGGCCAAGGCACTCGCCGCGATCGAGGCGGCCCCGGTCCGGCGCGAATGGACCTACGAGGTGCCGTTCCTCGCGCACGCCGCGCTCGAGCCGCTGGTGGCCACGGCGCTCGTGACCGACGATCGCTGCGAGGTCTGGGCGCCGACCCAGCAGCCGGACCGCACGCGCGACGCGATGGCGCAGGTCACCGGCCTGCCGCGGGACAAGTGCCGGCTGAACGTCACCTTCCTGGGCGGCGGCTTCGGCCGCAAGTGGGAGGTCGACTTCGTGCGCCAGGCCGTGCAGGTGGCCCAGGCGGCGAAGGGTCGGCCGATCAAGCTCACGTGGACGCGGGAGCAGGACTTCCAGCACGACAAGTACCGCGCCGCGCACATCGTGAGGACGCGGGTCGGGCTCGGGCGCGACGGCGCGATCCTCGGCATGCACTCGCGTACCACGGGCATCAACATGTGGAAGTACCAGGGACGGCCGGCGATCCCGGGCATGGGCGACCCGTTCGCGCTCGGGCTGCTGATCAACGACAAGTACGGCTTCCCGAACAAGTTCGCCGACCACGTGGAGGCGCCGGACCCGATCCCGGTGGGCACCTGGCGCTCGGTCTCGGCGTCGATGAACACGTTCTTCTCGGAGTCCGCGCTCGACGACGTCGCGGCGGCCACCCGCCGCGACCCGCTGGAACTGCGCCTCTCGCTGCTCACCGACGAGCGCGCGCAGGGCGTGCTGCGGCTCGCCGCCGAGAAGGCGGGGTGGGGCACGAAGCTGCCACGCGGGCGGGGGCGGGGCATCGCGCTCAGCGTGGGCTTCGACGCCTACTGCGCCGAGGTGGTCGAGGTGACGGTCCGCGGCGGCAAGGTCGCGATCGACCGCATCGTCTGCGCCTTCGACTGCGGCACCATCGTCGACCCGCGCAACGTCGAGGCGCAGGTCGAGGGCGGCATCGTCTGGGGGCTCAGTGCCGCGCGCGACGGACAGATCACGTTCAAGGACGGCGTCGCCGAGCAGGCGAACTTCAACACCGGCCCGATCGTGCGGCTGAACGAGTTGCCGCAGATCGAGGTCCACCTGGTGCGCTCGAGCCTGAAGCCCGGCGGTTGCGGCGAAGCCAGCGTGCCGCCGGTGGCTCCGGCGCTCGCCAGCGCGATCCACGCGGCCACGGGCAAGCGACCGCGCCGCCTGCCGCTGGTCGAGGCCGGCATCGCGCTGGCCTGAGCGCGACCGCTCCCGTCCCCGGCGCCCGGTTCCACGACACGCGATGCAGCGCGCGGGTTTCTTGCTGGGCGTCGCGCTGTTCACCGTCATGCTGCTGCTGCCGGCGCCCGAGGGCCTCTCGGTGGCCGGATGGCGTACCGCGGCGGTGACGGTGCTGATGGCGACCTGGTGGTTCACCGAGGCCGTCCCGGTGACGCTCACCGGCAGCCTGCCGTTCCTCGTGCTGCCGCTGCTCGGCGTCGCCAAGCCGGAGGCGGTCGCCGGGCAGTACATGTCGCCGGTGCTGTTCCTGGTGCTCGGCGGCGCGGTGATCGGGCTAGCGTTCGAGAAGTGGGACCTGCACCGGCGCATGGCGCTCGCGGTGGTGGCGCGGGCCGGCGCCGAGCCTTCGCGGCTGCTGTTCGCGATCATGTGCGTGACCGCGTTCATCTCGATGTGGGTCAACAATTCCGCCACCACGGTGATGATGCTGCCGATCGCGACCGCGACGCTGGTGGCCGTCACGCGCACGCTCGATGCGGCGCAGCCCGACCCCGACGAGAAGCGCTTCGCGGCTGCGCTGGTGCTCTCGATCGCCTATGCGAGCAACATCGGCGGGGTCGCGACGCCGATCGGCACGCCGGTGAACCCGGTGGTGCTCGGCATCCTGGAGCGCAACCTCGGCATCAGGATCAGCTTCCTCGAATGGATGTTGTTCGGCATCCCGCTGATGGTCGCCGCGCTGCCGGTCTGCTGGTGGATCCTGAAGGTCGCGCTGCCGTTCCGGCTGAAGGAGGGCGACGCCGCGTCGATCGCGCGGGCGATCGGCCCGACGCCGCCGATGGGCACTCCGGAGCATCGCGTGCTGGCGGTGGTTGCGGTCACGACCGCGGCCTGGGTGTTCCTGCCGCTGCTCGAGGATGCGGTCCCCGGCATCACCGACGCCGGCATCGCGGTCGCGGCGGCGCTCGCACTCTGCGTGATCCCCTCGGGCGAGCGGCGCGAGCCCTCGCGGGGCCGCTACCTGATCGAGTGGGCCGACGCGCGCCAGGCCCCCTGGTACCTGATCCTGCTGCTCGGCGGCGGCATCGCACTGGCGGATGCGGTCGTCAAGAGCGGCCTCAGCGCGTGGCTCGGCCAGGAGACGCAGATGATCGCCGGGTTGCCCCTCTGGCTGCTGGTGCTGGTGGTCGCGCTGCTCTGCGCGCTGGTCACCGAGTGCGCCAGCAACGTCGCGACGGCCTCGATCTTCATGCCGATCTCCGTGACGCTGGCGCTCGCCGGCCAGCACGACCCGGTCCTGGTGTCACTCGGGGCGGGACTCGCGGCGAGCTGGGGCTTCGCGAACCCCGCAGGCACCTCATCGAATGCGATGGTGTTCGGCACGGGACGCGTGCGCGTGCCCGACATGCTGCGCTCCGGCCTGCTGCTGGACCTCGCCTGCGCGGTGCTGATCACGCTGACCTGCATCCTGCTGGTGCCACACCTCGGGATCGGCCCCGACTGAGGCCGTCGACGTTTCCATCGGGCGGGTCGCCGCCGGTGCGCCGGCCGCGGCGTCGGCCGGCACCTCGGCGGCCAGCATCGACAACAGTTCCAGCGCGTTGCCGGTGGCGGCCCCGAGCGCCGTGTTGTCGAAGATGCACCAGGCCTCGCCGGACCACTCCAGTGCCGCGCGCAGCCGCCCTGCGAAGCGCCGCAGCGCCGCCGTGCCGTACTCCGAGTAGTACGTCCTCGGCGAGCCGTGCAGCCGCAGGTAGGAGAGGCCACGGTCGCCGGCGGGCCGGTCGCCCCCCGGGCCCGGGCTCGGGTCGGCGCCGGCGCGCGCGACGCGCCGCGCCGCGAGGTGCACGCTGGCGGCGCCCTCGAACCAGCTCGGGTGGCGCGGCTCGATCACGAGCGGTCCCTCGTGCCGCGCACGCAGCGCATCGAGGAAGTGCTCGAGAACCTCGGGGCGGTAATCGAGGCTCGGCGGCAGCTGTGCCAGCAGGCAGCCGAGCCGCCGGCCGAGCCCGGCGACCTCGCCCAGGAAGCCATCGAGCAGCGCCTCGGCCGCGACGAGCCGGCGTTCGTGCGTGATCGTCCGCGGCAGCTTCACCGAGAAGCGGAAACCCGCCGGCACGGCCTCGGCCCAGCGCGCGTAGGTGGAGACGCGGTGCGGCCGGTAGAAGCTCGAGTTGATCTCGACCGCCGGGAGCGCCGCCGCGTAGCGCTCGAGGTGGCTGCTCCCCGCCGGGAAGCCGGTCGCGAACCGCGAGGGAATCGACCAGCCGGCGCAGCCGACGCGGAACCCCGGCACCGCTGGGTCTACACCGCGCAAGGGCCGTCGCAACTGCATGTCTACCCGGTTCATTGGACGCCGGACCATGGTCGTGCCGCAGTTGCCGCGTGCGCATCGGCGGCGGGTGCGCATCACCTGTCGGCCCCGGCCGACCTGCAGCCATGGCAGGCTCGTACCCCTGGGTTCCCGTGGAGATCTCCCATGCCAGGCCAGCGTCTGCATACGACAAGGGTGCTCGCTTCGTGGGTCGCCGCGCTCGCGTGGCCCGGCGCGGCGCCGCCGGCCACTGCCGAGGTGGTGGCGCGCACCGCAGCCGGCTTCGAGCTGAAGTGGAGCCGCACGGTGACGGCCGATCCGGGCCGCAGCTATGCGGCGGCGACGCGTCGAGTCGGGCGCTGGTGGAGTCCCGACCACACGTATTCCGGGGTATCCCGCAACCTGAGCCTCGAGCCGAGGGCCGGCGGCTGCTTCTGCGAGCGGCTGGCGAAGCGCGGCAGCGTCCAGCACCTGCAGGTGGCCTACGTAGTGCCGGGGAACACCTTGCGGATGCTCGGCGGGCTCGGGCCGCTGCAGGAACTGGGCGCGTCGGGCGTGCTGACGTGGCACTTCGCCCAGGTGGACGGTGGTGGCACGCGCATCGACTGGACCTACCGGGTCACGGGCCTCGACGGGCCGGCCGCGGCCAAGCTCGGCGCCGTCGTGGACCAGGTTCTCGGCACGCAGCTGCAACGGCTGTCGAACTACGTGGACACCGGTCAGCCCTAGGGCACCGGGGCCGGCGGGGGCACCCGGAGCGGATCAGCGCGACGCGGGGCCGGGCCACGCCGTTTCGGGGATTCCCCGGATCATCCGTAATTTTACTTAATATACATTATGCGCAGTATGGACCGACGTGGGGCGCCACGGGTGGTGGTGCCGTCGGCGACGGCAGCACACGAACCCAGGCTCACACCCCGCGGCTGGGCGGCATCGGTGCCCACGGCGAACCGCGCGTCTCCCATCGCGGCCGCGGCTGCTGGGCCGAGCGCGGCGACAGCAGCCGGTCGAACTCGCGCTTGACCACCCCGTAGCATTCGCAGGCCCGTGCCTCGAGCGCGTCGCGGTCCAGGATCGCGATGCGCCCGCGGCGGTAGTCGATCAGGCCCGCGCGGCGCAGCTTGCCGGCCGCGTCGGTCACGCTCTCGCGGCGCACGCCGAGGCGGTTGCCGATCAGTTCCTGCGTCATGTTGAGCTCGTTCGACGGCGAGCGGTCCAGCGCCAGCAGCAGGCAGCGGCAGAACTGCTGGTCGAGCGAATGATGGCGGCTGCAGATCGCGGTCTGGGCGATCAGGGTCGACAGGGCCTGGGTGTAGCGCAGCAGCAGCGACTGCATCGCACCGCCGCGGCGGCATTCCTCGGCGAGCAGCTGGCTCGGCAGGCGGAAGCCGTGGCCGCCGTTCTGCACGACCGCGCGATGCGGGGTGCCCTCGCCGCCGAGCACCACGGCGACGCCGACCATGCCGTCGCTGCCGACGGTGGCGATCTCCGCGGCGGCACCGTCGCTGAGCACGCAGCACAGCGACACGATCGCCGTGGTCGGGAAGTACACGTGGTTGACGCGCTCCCCGGACTGGTGGAGCACCGATCCGGCCGGGAGCTCGACCAGCTCGAGGTTCGACCAGACGCGACTGCACTCTTCGTAAGGCAGCGCGGCCAGCAGGTGATTGCGGCGCGCCGCCGGGATCTCGAAGGTGTAGCGTCCGATCGGCGTCCTGGGCTGTTCGATGATGTGCATGCGTTGCGCTCCCGCTCCGTGATTCGTGAAGCCGCCCCCGTGACGGCCGGGACGCAGTGTGCGGTCGCGGACAATCGTGTTCTGTCCGCCGTCGGGACAATCGCCCTGTAGTCGTCGCCCTACAATCGGTGCGTCGCGGGCCCGCGCAGCCAAGGTCGGCCGCGGCCTACCGCGCGTCTCGGGCGTCACCGACATCGGCACTCACGAGCCGCGACCACACTGAATCTTCCTGCGCGTGCCTCCCGGGAGGTGCCGGTGCAACGCGCTCCACCTGCGAAGCCCGGCGCACGCGCGGCGCCCCCTGGAAGTCCTGCATCATGGAAACACCTGCCTCGAGCGCCGTCACGGCCCAGCCTGCGGCCTCCCGACCGTCTGCGGCGACCCACGCGTTCGTCCGCGGCGCCGATGGCACGGGCGACAGCCTCCCGCCGCCGGTCAGGCAACCCGAGCGCGGCTACATGACCGCGGCGGGTGCCGAACGCTATCGCCTGCGACTGCAGCAGCTGATCGAGCAGCGTGGCGCCCTGCTCGATGCGGACCACGGGGACCTGCACGCACGTGCCGACCTGGTGGCCGTCGAGCGCGAGATCGCGCAGGTGTCGGGGGTGCTGCAAGGCGCGATCGTGATCCGCCACGCGAGCCCGCCCCGCGACGAGGTGCGCTTCGGCGCGACGGTGGTGGTCGAGGACGACGGCGGCGAGCGCAGCGAGTTCCAGCTCGTGGGCGAACTCGAGGCCGCGCCGGAGCAGCAGCGCGTCAACTGGTTCTCGCCGCTCGGCCGGGCGCTCGCCGGTGCACGACCGGGCGAGCGCGTGGAATGGTCGACGCCGGGCGGTCGCAGCGCTTACGTGGTCCGGCAGGTCCGCTACGACTGAGCGCCGCGGTACCCCGGCGCCGCCCGCACGCCCCCGCGCGGCCGCGACGCCTCAGCGGCGCGTGCCGCCTTCGCCTCCGCGCGCGAATCGCGCCTCGACGACCTGCCAATCGGTGCTGGCGAGCACGAACTCGGCGTAGGCCGCACGACCCTTGGGGCCGAAGTCGTTCCAGTAGGCGTGCTCCCAGAGATCGAGCACGAACACGACGTCATGGCCGGCCGGCAGCAGCAGCTGGTGCAGGTCGACCCAGAGGTTCACGAGCTGGCCCGCGGGAGCGTCCCAGCCCGACACCACCCAGCCGATGCCGCGGGTCGCCGCGAGCGCCGCGACGTCGGCACGCCAGCCATCGAACCCACCGAATGCGACGTCCATCGCCTCGGCAGCCACCGAGGACGGGGCCGGGGCGGCGGCGCCGCCCTGCCCCACCAGCTGCTCGAAATACCATTCGTGGAGCTTGACGCCGTTGAGCTCGAAGCTGAGGCGCCGCGAGGCCGATTCGCGTGGCCGCGTCACCGTCGCGGCGGCGCGGCGCAGCGCCGGGTCGGCAACGGCGTCGATCAGCTCGTTGGCCTGGGCGAGGTAGCCACGATAGAGCTCGACGTGGGTGGCGAGCGTCGATGCGGTGAGCCCACCGGGTCCGAACTCGCGGAACCGGAACGACATTTCCCGGTAGGCAGGGTCGTCGCGGACGACGGCAGGTTCGGGTATCGCGTTCATCATCGGCTTCCTCCGGAAGGTTCCGGACCCCGCCACCGACGGCGTCGGGCCGTCGGGGGCCACGGCCCCGAAGGGGGGAGTCGGGGGTCGGGTCGCTGGGCGTCGCCCGGCGATGGCGGGGTCCGGTGTGCGATCAGGGGCGCGCGTCAGCGCCGCGGGTCGTCCTGGCGCAGCTTGCGCACCAGCGAGACGGCACCGAGCAGCAACCCGAGGCGCCGCCCCGGGAGCCGGCGCCACACGGCGATCGCTGCTGCGCCGGCGACGGCCGCCGTGATCCAGCGATAGCGCGGCGACAGCGCCACCTGCAGCACCGTGCTGCGCGGGAAGCTGTCGTGCCGATCGTCGACACCGGCGGCGTTGCGCAGCGCCGCGCGGGTCTCCTCGATGCGGTAGACCGGATCCCGCGCGGCTGCGCCGTTGGCCTCGTCCATCGCCATCCTGGAGCTCTCCTGCTGGTTGGCCCGTGCCGCGGGCATGGGTAGGGGGTTCATGCGTCGTGCAGCGTGGGCGTGCGCGCGTCGGATGCGCCGCGTCGCGGCTCTTCGCCGGCGTACGGAGGGGTGGAGGGCAACGGCCGCTCCCGGTCACGCGACGACAGCCAGGCCTTGTCCTTCTGCCATTCCTCCCTGAGCGCCTGCATGTGGGTCGAGCGCGGCATCGCCGCGAACGCCGCGGACAGGCAGCCGAAGGTGGCGATGGCCAGCCCGGCCAGCACGCCTGCCGCCACCCACCAGCGCCAAGGGGTGTCCCAGCCGGCGGCGATCGCCGTGCCGCCCGCGAGGATCACGAGCGCCATCGACAGCACCAGCCCGACGACCGCGAGCATCGCGCGCCGCCGGCCGATGTCGCGCATCTCGCGCGCCGCGGCGGCGGCGAGCTGCCCATAGGCCTCGACGTGACGGATGACGGCCGGGCCGAGCTGTCGCAGGTGGATCACGACCCGTTCAACGCCGGCTGGAGAGCAGGGCCGCGCCGATCAGTGCGCCCGCGACCATCGCGATCCCCGCGACCGTCCAGGGCTTGCGGCGCACGTACTCGTCGGTGGTCTCGACCATGCCGTCGGCAGACTCGCGCACGCGGCTCGCGCCACGGGTCACCGTGTCGCGTGCGCTCGAGAGCGAGGTCTCGACGCGCTCGCGCAGGCGCGCGACGTCCGCATCGTTCATGTGCGTGACCCGCTTCAGCAGGTCCTCGACGTCCGCGAAGAACCGGTTCATCTCGCTGGCCCTCTGGCCCTGCCCTGCACCCGCGCCGCCATACGCGCGTCCGGGATCGCCCATCGAATCGGGAGTGGCATTCATGCGTTTTTCCTCAGCTCCATGCGGTGCTGCACCGCGTCGCCAGTGTGGTGTGGCCGCGCGTCGCGCTGCAGTGGGCGCAGGGGCGCGGCGACTGTAGGAACCGCCTCACAGTCGCGCTGCACGGGCTCCGGAAACAGCGCGCCGCCCCCGGCGGGCGGCGCGGGCCGGGCGGCGACCCACGCCCGGAAGCGATGCGCCCGATGCCCCGCCGGGGCCGGCGCAATCGCAGGACTACTGCATCAGCCCGTTGCGCAGCGCGTACGAGGTGATGTCGGCGTTGGTCTTGAAGTTCATCTTCTCGAGCACCCGGCTGCGATAGGTGCTGACGGTCTTGACGCTGAGGCAGAGTTCCTGGGCGATGTCGGACACGGCCCGCCCGGTGGCGAGCTTGCAGAATATCTGGAACTCGCGCTCGGAGAGCTGCGCGTGGATCGGGCGCTCGCCATCGCCGTCGATGTCCGAGACCAGCAGTTCCGCGAGCGTGGCGCTCACGTAGCGGCGACCCTGCAGGATGGTGTGCACGGCCTTCATCAGTTCCTCGGCCGCGCTGTCCTTGGCGAGGTAGCCGCTCGCGCCGGCGCGCAGCACGTTCAGCGCATACTGCCGCTCGGGGAAGCCGCTGAGCACGAGGATGCGCGTGTCGGGAAAGCCCGAGCGCACGTGCTTGAGGATGTCGAGGCCACTGCGGTCGGGCATGTTGATGTCGAGGATCAGCAGGTCCCAGCCGCCCGCCCGCAGGCGATCGAGGGTCTGCTGGCCGGTGGCCGCCTCGCCCACCTCGCGGATCGAGCGGTCCTCGACCAGGAACTGTCGCAACCCGGCGCGTACCACGGCATGGTCGTCTGCGATCAGTACTCTCGCCATCATCTTCGTCCCCTTTAGGTTAGCCAGCCCCGCCCAGCCCGACGCGAGCCCGAGCGCAGAGGCCCGGGTCGCGCTGGCGCCCAGCCGGCGCGGCCCGTGGAGCGGGCCTGCGTAATGTACACGCTGCGATCCGTGCCGAACCCGGTGAACGGGGCGAATACGCTTCGCGTGCATCGCCAGGGGATGTAGGCACGCTCCTACTTCGTTCAAGGCCACTGCCTGTCGGCCGGCGGCGCGTTCGCCGACGTGGGCCGTGCACGATCGCTCGTTCGCCCTGCGCCAGGCCCGCCTCTGGCACACGGGTTGCAGACTCGCCGGTCGTCGCAAACCCAACCAGGAGATCCCCATGCAGAAGTCCCAGCGAATCCGACACGTCGTCCTCTCGGTGTTGATGGCCGGATTGATGGCCACCACGGGCGCGTGCACGGCGACGCGGACCCAGAAGACGGCGGGCGAGCAGCTCGACGACACGGTGGTGACGGCGCGCGTCAAGGCGGCGCTGGTCGCAGACCCCGTGACCAAGGCCCGACAGATCGACGTCGAGGTGTTCCGCGGCAAGGTGCAGCTGAACGGCTTCGTCGATTCGCAGGCCGAGAAAGCGGCAGCCGCGCGCGTGGCCCGCGGCGTGCAGGGCGTCGACGGCGTCCAGAACAACCTGGAGGTGCGAACGGGTGGCGCCGCGACCGCCGGCGAGATCGTCGACGACACGACGCTCACGGCACGGGTGAAGGCGGCGCTGGTCGAGAACGATCAGACCAAGGCCCACCAGATCAACGTTGCGGCGAGCAATGGCGTGGTCCAGCTCAGTGGCTTCGTCGACTCGGCGTCCGCGAAGTCGGCGGCGAGCCAGGTGGCACGGACCGTCGACGGCGTGAAGTCGGTCCGCAACGACCTCGACGTGAAGTGAGCGATGGATCCGGCGCCGCGGCGGGAGAACTCTCCTGCCGCGGCGCCGGTCCTCGGCTTCAGCGCCCGGCGACCTCCGCTGCGTCGTTGCCGATGATGATCTCGACGCGCCGGTTCAGCTGTCGCCCACCCGGCGAGGAGTTGTCGGCCACCGGGTAGGCCTCGCCGAGACCCGCGGTCTCGATCCGCGAACCCTCGATCCCGCGCCTCACGAGCGCCTGCCGCACCGCCTCGGCACGCCGCCGGGAAAGCTCGAGGTTGTACTCGTCGGAGCCGGTGCTGTCGGTGAAGCCCTCGATGCGCACCCGGCGCTCGGGGTTCTGCTCGAGGAACTGTTCCACCTGGGTGAGCATGCGCTCTGCGCCGCCCTTGAGCTCGGCCCGCCCGGTCGCGAACAGCACGTCACCGGCGAGCGTCAGGACGGTGCCGCGCTCGGTCGGTCGGGCCTGCAGCTCGGCGAGCTCGCGCACCAGGCGCTCGTTCTCGGCCTTGGCGGCCGCCGCGGCCGCGCGCGCGCGCTCGGCCTCGGCCTCGCGAGCCTGCAGCAGCACGCGATCGCGCTCCGACTGCGCACCGGCGACGCGCTGCTCCGCGACGGCGGCACGGCTGCGCTGCGTGGCGAGGCGGGCGGTCTGCTCGGCCAGGTAGCCGAAGTGCGCCGCGACCTCGCGGTCGCGCTTCTCCTGGGCGGCCTCCGCCGAGCTCAGCAG
Organism: Steroidobacteraceae bacterium; assembly: GCA_025458905.1. Classification (GTDB taxonomy): domain Bacteria; phylum Pseudomonadota; class Gammaproteobacteria; order Steroidobacterales; family Steroidobacteraceae; genus UBA964. The sequence continues at coordinate 26,293 of JALORN010000031.1, read as the reverse complement.
CTGGGTGGCGCGCTCCAGTTCCTGCGGTGCGTGCCGCGTCACCTCGGCATCGGCGCGGGCGGCCGCGACCGCAGTACGTGCCGACTCGACCTGCTGGAGGGTCTCGGGCGTCGATGCACAGGCCGCGAGGATGGCCGCGACGGCGAGTGCCGCCGCGTTGCGTACGATGATCGGTCGTCTCATGGGATTGCCTCGTGTCGTGGGATTGCCTGGATTCGGTGGTCGCGAGTCGCCGCTCACGGTTGCCCGGAACGCTGCGTCTCGCGCTGCAGCGCCCGCAGGCTGTCCTCGAGCTGCTCGACGGCGCGGGTGGACTTCGCGGCGCGCGCCGTCGCCTCGGCGAGCTGCGCATCGACCTGCGCCTGCTCGGCGAGTCGCGTCGTGGTGTCCACCTCACGCTCGCCGGCGGCACGCTGTGCGGCGCCGAGCTTCTCCCGGGCGTTGCGCATCTCCACGGGCGCGAGCTCGACTGCGCCAGCCCGTTCGGCGTCGCGGATCGCCTGCTCGGCGAGCGCGAGCTGGTCGGTGGGCAGGGGCTGGGACGCGCAGGCGCCGAGCGCCAGCGCGACCGCGGCGCAGAGGCCGGCGAGCGGCCGGGTGATGTGTGGTGTCATCGACGTCTCCTTGGCTTGGGGAATCCTGTATCGGCGGCGGGTGCACGCACCGCGCGCTGCACGCGCGACGGACCCGAGCGGGCCCGGGGCGCGTGCCACCGCGCGTGCACGAGCAAGCAAGCGCCATGCCACGACCCTTGCTGCGAGACGCGAGGCCGCTGCAGCACGGCCACGTGGCCGCCTTCCCGACGATCGTGTAACTCCTGCAACTATCGGCATGTACTTCTTGCGCACGCCCGGCTGGCAACGGCAGGCGCGGCAGCGTGGCCGCGCCACCACGCTTGCGGGCCATGCAGCCGCCGCGTGCGTCGCATCCAGCCGACAGATCGGCCAAGTCCTACGAGACCTGTCGGTCGCCACCGGTGCGCAGCACGGGGCGCGACGCAGACGCTGGGTGGCGCCGATTCGAGGCCCGTGACGGTCGATCCTAAGGAGGGCGCACGCCTTGACGACGAACCCGAGCCATGCGCGCCCCTGGCGCCGGATCACCGTGACGCTGCTGCTGGTGGCGCTGGCAGCGTCGTTCGTGGCCCGCCTCGGGACGGCCGGCACTTTACCGACCATGGTCGCGCTGGCGGTGTGCGGCCTCGCCTTCGCCGCGTCACTGCTGGCGTTCTGCACCGCGCTGCTGCGGCCGGCCGGCGACGCCGCCGGCCCGACACCGGCGAGCCCTCGTCGTCGCGAAGGATCGTCCCGGTGAGCGGCGGGACCGGCAACGGCGAGTCGCGGACCAGGGCCGCGCGTACGCCACGCGAGCACGACGTGCCGCACGAGAGGCTGGAGATCGGCTTCGCGACCCGCCTCAGATTCCTGTCCATGGCAGAGCTGGAGGCCGCGCGCGCCGCGCGCTACGGGCTGTCGCTGAGCCTCGCGCTGTTCGTGCTGGAGGATCGGGACGCCGTGCGCGCCGCCATCGACCAGGACCTGGAGCGTGTCGACTGGGAGATCGGCAACCGGCTCGCCGGTGGCATACGCCAGGGACCGGACGTCCTGGCCCGCTTCGCCCTCGGCGAGTGGGCCCTGCTGCTGCCGCACACCGGCCTCGACGGCGCAGTGGCCGTCGCGCAGCGATGCCTGGAGCGCGTCTGCGGCCAGGAACTGCGCAGCGCCTCCGGCGCCACGCTGCGGCTCTCGGTGTCGGCCGGCGTCTCGGGACACCAGCCGGTGCGACGCTACGGCGTCGAGACGGTGGGCAGCCTGCTGCAGGCGGCGGAACGCGCCCAGCGGCAGAGCAGCGCGCTCGGTGGAGGCCGCGCAGTCGGGTGGGCCGGCGATGCCGGCAAGCCTTCCGGCGCTGCGGGGTGAGGTCCGTCCTACAGTCGCTCGGGTCGCGAGCCGACGTTGCGCGGACTGCGCGCGCGTCATCGTCGAGCGGTCCGTCAGCCACGGAATACCCATGGAACCGACCTTGAATGCGAACCCGCGCCCGGCGCCGTTGCAGCCGCGGAGCCTGCTGGTGACCGCTCTGTTCCGCGACCGCGAGCATGCCGAGCGCGCCTACCGTGCGCTGCAGGCCCGCGGCTATTCGGGCGCCGACGTCAACGTGATGATGTCGGACGGCACGCGCCGGCAACTGCTCGACACGACCCAGGACGGCGCGCAGACGCGGATCCACGAAGGTGGCCTGCTGCCGGTCGTCACCGAGCAGGGCAACAAGGCGGCGAAGGGCGCCGGTGTCGGCAGCGCGATCGGTGGCACGGTCGGCGCGATCGCGGCGGCGATCGCCGCGGTCGGTACGTCGCTCGCGATTCCCGGGCTGGGACTGGTGGTGGCCGGGCCGATCGCCGCAGCGCTCGCCGGTGCCGGCGCTGGCGGAGCGACCGGAGGTCTGCTCGGGGCGCTGGTCGGTGCGGGCATCCCGGAGGAGCGCGTCAAGCACTACGAGGAAGGTGTCCGCCGCGGCGGCATCCTGATGGGCGTGCAGGCGCGCAGTCCGGCAGATGCCGAACTGCTCGAACGCGAATGGCGCCAGGGAGGCGCGGATCACGTCTATCGCTGAACCATGGCGCCGCGCCGTCCCGGCGGGACGCAACGCCGGATTTCGACGCCGGGCACGATGAACGGTCACGCCACGAAAGAACGCGCCCCTTTCGGGCGGTCCCTTACCCCGTCCGCCCAGTGACCCGGAGTCGTGCCCGGCCCTTTCCCTCCACGTATGGCCGTGAGTGGTGCGCCGATGTGCATGGCGTAGGAGGCCGCCCACGCCGGCGCGGTGAGTCGGCATGGACTGACGCGCGCGGGTCCGCGCTGCCGATGTCGGGGACGCGCCCCGGGGTGCAGGCTGGACCACGTTGGTTCGAGCACGGAGCGCCATCGATGCGTACCTGGACTCTCGCTTTCCTGCTGGCCTGCGCCGCCGTGACCCTGATTCTACGCGGCGACGCGGAAGTCCCCGCCGTGCTGGCCGGGGTCGCGTTCATCGCGGCGGTGCTGCTCGCACTGCTCGCCGGAGTGCGCCGGATCGCGCTGCAGATGGTCGCCATGGAGACGCAGGTCCCCCGGGTGTCGCGCGCGACGCGGTTGCCGGACGGGCGCTCGCCTCGCCGGCGCACGGATGTGTCGCCGCCGCGCGGTGCGGCGGCCTGCCATGGCGCGCCGCGGCCGGGCGCGTTCGAGCGGCGATGAGCAGCGCTCGCGCTGCCGGCGGCGGTGAACCGCCGCGGGAACTCTACGAGACCGGCAAGCCGGCGCGGCTCGGCGATCCGTCGCGGCCCGCGCCTGCGGTCGACTCAGGAGCGGCCGACGCTGGGCCGACCGACGGCAGCGACGACTACGCCGGCGAGTTCGAGCAGCGTTCGCCCGGGGAGCTCGGCACGGGGCCGGCCGGCGAAGTGCGTTCGCGCGAGGCCCTGCTCGAGACGGTCCGGCGCCGCATCGCCGAAGATCCGTACGTGGCGCATTGTGAGGTACGCATCGGGCTCGGCGCGCAGGGCCTCGAACTCGACGGACGCGTGCCCGACGAGGCCCGGCGGCAACGGCTGCGTGAACTGGTCGAATCCGCGGGCGCCGGACGCGTGACGGACCGGCTGCAGGTCGGCGCGCCGCCCGCCGGTGCCGGGCGACGCCGTGCCTCCCCGGCTCGATCCTGAAACCCTCGACCCCGATACCGACGCCTGGAGACCCTCCATGAAGATCATCCGTGCCCTCGGCCTCGCCACGACCCTCGTCGGCCTCGCGTCCTGGCTGGACGCGCGCTCCGCCCGCCAGCTCGAGGAGCGGCGCCGCCGCGAGGCCATCGACCGCACACGCTGGGAGAGCGAAGGCGGTGCCACGCCTTCCGGCCCCCACGTCAGCGAGACCCCGCCGGCGCCGACGCCGCACGTGTCCGGCACCACCGGCCTGTCGACGCCGTCCTGACGCGTCCATGGCGCGCCTGCCCCCCGGGCCTCGCGCCGGCGCATCCCGGCCTAGGCATGCCGGGCGCGGCGCTTCAGTCGGCCGCCGCGACCGGCAGCACGAGCCGCGCGCGACTGCCGCCCGGGAACTGCTGCCACTCCGCGCCACCGCCGGCCAGTGCGGCGACGAGCCGCAGCAGCTCCCGGTGCAATTCCCCGCCGATCGTCGACTGCGCTACGCCCGGATGCTCCAGGCTCAGGACCCAATGCAGTCCCTCGCAGCGCGCCGCCAGCCCGAGCTGGCTGCGTGCGGGCGCCGACTCGATCGCGACGATCGCGAAGCCCGCGACCAGGTCGAAGGCCTCGTCGGGCCGCAGGCCCACGCACGGCTCGGCGTCGATCGGCGGCGCGAGCTGCCACTCGAGCTGGGCGCGGCGCACTGCGGGCATCGTCACCGACTCGACCTCGCGCAGGGTCGCGGCCAGCGCCGTGCGCCGCGGCACCGGCACGCCCGGACCGCCCGGCAGGACGCGGTTCTCGAGTGCCTTCAGCGACTCCTTGAGGCGGCCGAGCTCGTTGCGCGAGCGTTGCAGCAGGCTCGCCGCGCCGGCGCCGCCGTCGCCAGCCGAGGCCGCCGCCGCCAGGCCGGCAGACATCAGGCGCGACAGCAGCTCGCTGGCCAGCGCGAGACCGTTCAGCGAGCCGTTGACGTCGTGCAGCAGCACCGGCAGCAGCACCCGCAGGTTCTGCTGTCGCAGCGCGAGGCGTGCGACCGGGCCGGTCAGCGCGTCGGGCAGGCGGAGCGGCTCGGGGACAGGTGGGGAATCGGGGTGGATCATGGGCCGTCGGTTCCGGTGGCCTCCGCGGCTGCGGCATCGCCGATCGCGCCGTACTCGTGGAGGCGGTTGTAGAGAGTCTTGACGCTGACGCCGAGCGCCTCGGCCGCGAGCACCTTGGAGCCCTTGCACTGGTCGAGCGTCGCGAAGATCAGGCGTCGCTCGACGTCGCTGATGCGGCTGCCGACGCGCACGGTGATGAACGGCCCGGCATCGCGCCGCTCCGCACCGAGCTCCGCGGGCAGGCACGCCGGCACGATCAGGTCGTCCGCCAGGATGAAGGCCTGGTGGACGACGTTGCGCAGCTCGCGCACGTTCCCCGGCCATCCATAGCGCCGCATCATCAGCAGCGCCTCCGGGGCGAAGCGCTTGTCCCGCGCTTCCTCGCGGTTCAGCTCGGCGAGGAAATGCGCGGCCAGAAGGTCGATGTCCTCCGGCCGCTCGCGCAGCGCGGGCAGCGCGATCGGGAACACGCGCAGCCGGTACATGAGGTCGGCCCGTAGCTTGCCTTCGGCCACGGCCTCGCTGGCGACGCGGTTGGTCGCGGCGACGATCCGCACGTCGCTGCGCAGCGGAACCTGCGAGCCGACGCGCATGAAATGCCCGGTCTCGAGCACGCGCAGCAGCTTCACCTGCAGGTCGGGCGCCATCTCCGTGATCTCGTCGAGGAACAAGGTGCCGCCATGGGCCGCCTCGAAGTACCCGCGGTGTTGGCGCGTCGCGCCCGTGAAGCTGCCCTTTTCGTGCCCGAACATCTCGCTCTCGATCAACTGCGGGGCGATGGCGCCGCAGTTTACGGCGAGGAACGGACGGGCTGCGCGCCGGCTCAGCTCGTGGATCGACTGTGCGACGAGCTCCTTGCCGGTACCGCTCTCGCCGGCGACGAACACCGGCACGGAGGTCGGCGCCACGCGGGCGATCTGGTCATAGACCCCGCGCATCGCCACCGACGCGCCGATCAGCGGGCCGAACCGGTCGGCCGCGGTGCGCACCCCGGCACGGTCCACGGCCACCGCACCCGCGGCCTGGTCGGCGCGCGCCTGGGTCGCGGGCGTCACGTCCGCGAGGATGCGCTGCAGGCGACCGATGTCCACGGGCTTGACCAGGTAATCGGTCGCGCCGAGCCGCAGCGCGTCGATCGACGTGTCGAGGCTCGCATGCCCGGTCATCAGCACCACTGGCGGCCGCGTCGCGGGATCGAGCTCCTGGATGAACGCGATGCCGCTGCCGTCGGGCAGCACCAGGTCGGCGAGGATCACCGAGGGCGGCTGCAGCGCCAGGGCCGCGCGCGCCTCCGCGAGGCTGGCTGCGGCGGCGACCGCATAACCCTCGGCGTGGACCAGCTCGACCAGCAGCTCGCGGGTGGCCGGATCGTCGTCGATCACCAGGGCACGCCTCATGCGCAGGCTCCGGCCGCCGGCTCGGCCGGGGGTGTGCCGCAGGCGCGCCCGCTGCCTCGCATCACCACGACCGTGGCACGCGACTTGCTCGTGATCCCGGTGGCAGGACGGGACCGATGACGGGCTTCCGCGGGTGCGCTCGCGTCCGCAGCGGCGCGAGCGGCCGTTTGGATGAAGCTCAGCAGGCCTGGGTCCTCCATGGCAGACACGGCGCGGGGGCCGCGGAACAGCGCGTACCCGCCGCCGCGCGACCGGAACGTGCAAGGCTTACAGGTCGCCTGCAAGGACGGCACTGGGTCGCTGCAGGCCAGATGCCGGGACCGCGGACGACGCGATGCCGGCGTGGCCGGCGATCGCCGGCAACCGGGCACGTCGCCGCATCCGCACGACCCCTGCGGATGGCCCGTTCACCTGCCATGCACGGTGACCCGCCGTCCGCCGGGCCAGTATCGGTTCGCTCGCCGAGGATCTGTCGGACGGGACCGACAACGTCGGGTTCGAGGAACGCCGCCTCATCCCGCACCCGACCGTCGCCCGAGTCGACGCGAATACGCCTCCATCAGGGGGGTCACAGAGATGCCGTGGAGCAGGATGGACGCCGTGACCACCCCCAGCGTGAGCGAGGTCAAGCGGTCGGCGAGCGCGTCCGGCAGACCAGAGTTGATCGCGTGCAGGAGATAGTAGACCGACCCGATGCCGCGTATGCCGAACCAGCCGACGAGGATGCCGCGCGCCGAGCCGTGACCGGTGCCGGGCAGTGCCACGGCGACCGCCAGTGGCCGGATCACCAGGAACAGCAGCAGCGGGAACCACCAGCGCGACGCATCGATCTCACCGCTGCCGAGCCAGGCACCGACCAGGATCACGATCCCCACCTCGCCGATGCGCTCCATCTGGTCGGTGAAGTGCAGCACGTCGTCGGCCAGGTCCCGTGGCGGGCCGCCAGCCGGCTCGGCTGCCGCCGTCAGGCGACGCGCCTCGGCGAGCGCGGCACGACGGTGAGCGAAGCCGGCGGCGAACACGGCGAGGAAGCCGTAGGTCTCGGCGAGCAGCGCCAGCCCATAGGCCAGGGCGATCGTGCCGATCGCGAAATGTTCGGCTGGAGAGCCGGCCGCCCGCGGGTCGCGCTCGATGGCCAACAGCGCCCGGGTGACGGCAGCCCCCACCATCGCCCCGATCGCGAGTCCGCCCGCCGTGGCCCAGGCCACGTCGACCAGCAGCCAGCGCTGCCCGCCCTGCCCGAGTTCGTGCAGGCCCAGCAACCCGAGGCCCAGCATCACGAACGGGAAGGCCGTGCCATCGTTGAGCCCCGCCTCGCCACTCAGGGCGAACCGCAGCCGGTCACGATCCGTGGCGTCGACGACCTGCACGTCCGAGGCCAGCACCGGATCGGTCGGTGCGAGGATTGCGCCGAGCAGGATCGCGGCGCCGGGCGGCAGGTCGAGCACCCAGGTGCCCACGGCTGCGATCGCGGCGACCGTCAACAGCATCGACAGCGTGGCGAGGCGCAGCGGCAGGCCCCAGTGGTGACGCGACAGGCTCCCGCTGGTCTTCACCCCGGAACCGAAGAGCGACACCAGCACGGCCACCTCGGCGAGCCGCTCCATCACCTCGCCATGTTCCGCCGCGTCGACCTCGAGCAGCCCGAGCCCGAGCGGGCTCACCGCCATTCCGACGGCGAGGTAGAGCATCGACGTGCTCAGCGGCAAGCGGCGCACCAGCGGCGCGACCAGGGCCATCGCCGCCAGCAGCAGGCCGACCACGACGAACCAGGTGTCGAAGCTCATCGGGCGGTGTCGCGGCGGCGCGGCAGCATTCGGAACGAGCGAGCACACTGCGTGCCAACGCACCCTCGGGCAGGCCCCACCGCGAGTGAGCGGCATTCGCTGCTAAGTCCTTAAAATCATATGTTTACAATATTTATGTAGAATTAATGTCACTTACGAGACGGATCCTGCCGATTCCGACGCCGCTGTTGGTCAAACGGCGAAAGAGGGCTATATTTCGGATGTAGTGGCTTGATTTCACGGGAAGCCACGCGACGAGGGTCTTCAACGGTTCGAGGCGGCGCCGCCATGCACGGTGCGCCCGACATGGCGGTGTCAGGGGGTCGAGATGGATGGCGCGTGGCAGAGGTTCCGGGCGGCAGCGCTGATGCTCGCGCGCTCGGGCACCGTCAAGGAACGCCTGCAGGCCGCGTATCGACTGCAACTTGCCGACCTCGACAGCGCCCAGCTGCCGGGCGACGTGCGGCGGGACTTCGAGGCATTGCGGACCGCGCTGACGCGCGAGAAGCCGATGCGTGGCGAGGATGCGGTCGCGGCGACGATTCGCAAGCTCTCGAGCCGCGAGGCCGACGAGCTCGCCGCCAGCCTGATCGAGATCTTCGCGAGCTACGCTCGCGTGCAGGACGCCGAGCCGGCGAGGCCGGCCCCGGCCGTGCTGGCCCAGCCTTCCGGCAAGGTCATCCCGCTGTTCGCCCTGGAGGCGCGTCCCTGAGGCCCGCGGAGGATGCGCTCAGTCGAGCGTGAACTCCACGACGTCCCAGCGCCCGGTCTGCTCGCCGCGCGCCAGCCGGCGGATCGCGTCGACCAGCGCGCGCTCGTCCCAACCGACCGACTCGGTGGCGAGGTCGCGCACGCCCTTCGGCACCTCGCCCTGCAGCCCGAACTGCGGCAGCAGGATCACCGGCTTGCGGCTCGCCTGCGCGAAGGTCATCTGGAAGACCAGCAGGCTCGAATGCGACCGCAGCAGCGCGGCCGTGGCGAGCACCACCTCGGCCGGCCGCATCTGCGCACGCAGCACCTCGCGCTGCGCGTCCAGGTCCTCGCTCGGCTTGCGGTCGACGGCGCTGCAGTTGCGGTAGTGGAAGTTGCGCGCCGACTCCAGGAACTCGAACACCCGCAGGTAGTCCTCGCCGTCGGACCAGGCGTGGGTGACGAACAGCCGTATCGGTTTCTGCTCTGACATGGTGGATCCCGCCTGCACGGGGCGCGCCTCGCAAGTGTAGCGCAGGGCGCCTGTCTGCCCGCGCCGACGCCACCGACCCCGTCGAGCGCCCCGCGCTGCCGCGGCGTACACTTCGCGTGCTGGCTCGAGCGAGGTGACGGTGAGGCTCGTCGTCTACAACATCCGATATGCGACCGGGACCGGCCCGGCGTTCCACCTGCCCTTGCCGGGCGCGGGCTACCTGCGCAGCAGCCGCCGCATCCTCGATGACATCACGACCTTCATCCGCGCGCAGGACCCCGACCTCGTCGGCCTGATCGAGGTCGACACGGGCTCGATCCGCACCGGCATGGTCAACCAGGCGGAGCACATCGCCAAGCGCCTCGGCCACTACACCGCCTACGAGTGCAAGTACGGCGCCACCTCGATCAACCAGATGATGCCCATCGTCCGCAAGCAGGGTAACGCCATCCTCGCGGCGCCGCGCGTCACCAACGAGCGTTTCCACTACTTCGACACCGGCATCAAGCGCCTGATCATCGAGCTGGAGCTCGACGACGTCTGCGTGTTCCTCGTGCACCTCTCGCTGAAGTACCGCCAGCGCCAGGAACAGCTGCGCTCGCTGCACGACCTGATCGTCGCCTCCCACAAGCCGGTGATCGTCGCCGGCGACTTCAACACCTTCTGGGGCACGAACGAGATCTTCCTGTTCATGCGCGCGGCAGGCCTGCGCAGCGCCAACTCCAAGGGGCTGCTGTCCTTCCCGGCGCGCACGCCACGGGTCGAGCTCGACTTCGTCCTGGTCAGCCAGTCGATCGAAGTCACCGACTTCCGCATCCCGGACGTGCGCTACTCCGACCACCGGCCGATCGTCTGCGATTTCCGCGTGACGCGGCGCGTGGCCGGCGACCGGCTCACCGCGGCCTGAGGCCCCGGCTGCGCGGCGCGCGGCCCGCCACCCCGACATTCCCCCAGCCCCGGACACCGCGCATGGAACGCGAATCGGCCTGGCGACTGCGACGCGACGGCGACGGGCTCGCCTGGCTGCTGCTCGACAAGCCCGGCGCCTCGACCAACGTCCTGTCGCGCGACGTGCTGGTCGAGCTCGACGCCTGCCTCGCCGGGCTCGAGCGTGACCCGCCGCGCGGCCTCGTGCTGCGGTCGGCCAAGGCCGGCGGCTTCGTCGCCGGGGCGGACATCAAGGAGTTCGACGGCCTCGACAGCGTCGAGACGGCCTATGGCCTGGTGCGTGGCGGGCAACGCGTCCTCGACCGCCTCGAGGCGCTGCCGTTCCCGACGGTCGCGGCGTTGCACGGCTTCGCACTCGGCGGTGGCCTGGAACTCGCCCTCGCCTGCCGCTATCGGGTCGCCGTCGGCGACGAGCGCCTGGCGCTCGGCCTGCCCGAGGTCCAGCTCGGCATCCACCCGGGCTTCGGTGGCACGGTGCGCGCGGTGCGCCTGCTCGGCGTGCGCAGCGCGATGGACCTGATGCTGACGGGGCGCACGGTGCGCGCCGACAAGGCGGCGCAGCTCGGCCTGGCGGACCGGCTGGTCGCGGACGAGGCCGCGCTGGAATCCGCCGCGCGCGAGCTCGTCGCCCGCGCGCCGCCGCCGCGCCGCCCGGCGCTGCTGGAGCGCGCGCTGTCCTGGCCGCTGGTGCGCCGGCTGCTGCGGCCCTCGATCCTCGCGCCCGTGCGCGCGCGTGCGCGCGCCGAGCACTACCCTGCGCCGTTCGCGATCGTCGATCTCTGGGCGCGGCACGGCGCCCGCGGCGTCGACGCCTACGAGGCCGAGGCGAGGTCGATCGCGCGGCTGTTCCTCACCGAGACGTCGCGCAACCTGGTGCGCGTGTTCCTGCTGCAGGACCGCCTCAAGGCACTCGGCGGCAAGCCCGGTTCGCTGCAGCGGGTGCACGTGGTCGGCGCCGGGGTCATGGGCGGCGACATCGCCGCCTGGTGCGCCGCGCGCGGCCTCGAAGTGACGCTGCAGGACCGCCGCGAGGAATGGGTCGCACCGGCCCTGGCGCGCGCGCGGGCCTTCTTCGAGCGCCGGCTGCGCGATCCGGCGCGCGCGGCCGAGGCCGCCACCCGGCTGCGCGCCGACGTCGCCGGCGAGGGTGTGGCGACGGCGGACGTGGTGATCGAGGCGATCTTCGAGAACCTCGAGGCCAAGCGCAGCCTGTACGCGGACCTCGAGCCGCGGCTGGCGCCCCAGGCCCTGCTCGCGACCAACACCTCGTCGATCGCCCTCGAGCCGCTGGCCGAGCGCCTGCAGCGGCCGGGCCGGCTGGTCGGCCTGCATTTCTTCAACCCGGTGGCGCAGATGCCGCTGGTCGAGGTGGTGCACTCGCCGGCCACGGAGCCGGCGGCGCTCGCGCTCGCGCTGGCGTTCGCGCGCCGCATCGACAAGCTGCCGCTGCCCTGCCGCAGCTCGCCCGGTTTCCTCGTGAACCGGGTGCTGGTGCCCTACCTGTTCGAGGCCATGCACGCCGCCGCGGAAGGCGTGCCGCTCGCGGTGATCGACCGCGCGGCACTCGACTTCGGCATGCCGATGGGGCCGGTCGAGCTCGCCGACGTCGTCGGGCTCGATGTCTGCCGCCACGTCGGCCGGATCGTCGCCGAGGCGCTCGGGCGGCGACCGCCGGACCTCGCGCAGCTCGAGGAGCGGGTGGCGGCCGGCAAGCTCGGTCGCAAGAGTGGCGAGGGCTTCTACGCCTGGGCGGACGGCAAGGCGCTGAAGCCACCGGCCGGCGACGTGGCGCCGCCGCCCGAGCTGGCGGACCGGCTGGTGCTGGCGCTGCTGAACGAGTGCGTCGCCTGCCTGCGCGAGGGGCTGGTCGAGGACGCCGACCTGGTCGACGCCGGGATCGTCTTCGGTGCCGGCTTCGCGCCGTTCCGCGGCGGTCCCCTGCACTACGCGCGCCGGCGCGGCGTGCCCGCCGTCGTGGCGCGGCTGCGCGAGCTCGAGGCCCGGCACGGGGCGCGCTTCGCGCCCGATCCGGGCTGGGAACGGCTGGCGTGAACTGCGTACCGGGAGCCGCCGGAGGGCCGTGCTAGCATCCGGCCATCCCCCGTACCCGCATTGCTCCGCAGTGTGACGGCCGCGGGGGTCCAGGCGCCAGATGAGCGACGAGAAGCCGGTCACACCCGAACTGCTCAAGTCCCTGACTCCGCTGGAGGGGATGAAGAAGGACAACCTCGCCGCACTCGCGAGGAAGGTCGCCCTGCGCACGCTTTCCCCTGGCCGGTTGCTGTTCAAGGAAGGCGAGCGCGACAAGCGCACCGTCTGGGTGGTCTCCGGCACGGTCGAGATCCGCGAAGGCGACAAGGTCGTCGGCATGATCCGCGGCGGCAGCGCGGATGCCCGCAATCCCCTCTGCCACCAGCAGCCCCGGCGCGCCTCGGCGCGCGCGCTCGACGAGATCGAGTACCTCTCGATCGACAGCGAGCTGCTCGACGTGATGATCACCTGGGACCAGACCGGCAGCTACGAGGTGTCGGACCTGCGGCGCGCCGAGGGCGAGTCCGACGACGACTGGATGACGACCCTGCTCTCCAGCAGCTCGTTCCAGCGCATCCCGCCGTCGAACATCCAGGCGATCTTCATGCGCATGCAGCGCCAGGCATATCGCGCGGGCGAGGTCGTGATCAAGCAGGGCGACGAGGGCGACTTCTTCTACGCGATCGTCAACGGCAAGGTGGTCGTGACGCGCGAGACCCCGCTCAACAAGGACGGCATCCGCCTGGCCGAGCTCGGCCCGGGCGACAGCTTCGGCGAGGAGGCGCTGATCGCCGAAGCGAAGCGCAACGCCACGGTGCGCATGCTGACCGACGGCGTGCTGGTGCGGCTCGGCAAGAACGACTTCCGCGAGCTGATGAACGACCCGCTGCTGCACTACGTCGACGAGGCCCAGGCCAAGGAGATCGTGGCGCGCGGCGGCAAGTGGCTCGACGTGCGGCTGCCCAGCGAGTTCCAGAACCTGCGGATCGAGGACTCGCTGAACGTGCCGCTCTACTTCATCCGCCTGAAGCTCGGCACGCTGCAGAAGAACACGCCCTACGTGGTCTGCTGCGACACCGGGCGGCGCAGCGCCGCCGCGGCGTTCATCCTGGTGGAGAAGGGCTTCGACGCCTACGTGCTCAAGGGCGGCATCGCGCAGGCGCAGGTGCCGTTGCGCCGCTCGGCCTGAGCCGAGGCCGCCGGCGCGCGCGCGGCCTGGCCGGCCGGCGCGCCTACATCGTGTGGGTGGTCTTGTCGCCCGCCAGCGCGCCGGCGAGGTAGGTCTCGATCTTCTTCTGGGTCTGGCCGCGGTCCTGCTCGCTGAACTGCACGCCGATGCCGGCGGTGCGCTTGCCCTGCGCGCCCTTGGGCGTGACCCAGATCACCTTGCCGGCGACCGGCAGTTTCTCGTCCTCGCCCATCAGGTTCAGCAGCATGAACACCTCGTCCCCGAGGCGGTAGTTGCTGTTGGTCGGGATGAACAGGCCGCCGTTCTTCACGAAGGGCATGTACGCGAGGTACAGCGCGCTCTTGTCCTTGATGGTGAGCGTCAGCAGGCCCGGCTTGCTGCCACCGCGAGGCGCGAGGTTCATGGCCCGATCTTCATGGGGTGAGGTCCCTGTTCCCGGCCCGATCCGCCCGCCCGGGGTGCCGGCCCGCCCTTTCGCCGGGATCGAGCAGGCGCCACAGCAGTCGTTCGAGCACGAGTGACTTGTTGACGGTGCTCTCGGCGAGGCCGCGCGCCTCGCGCACGAGGTCGAGCGCCTCAAAGAGCGCCCGTATATTCAACGCCACCCCGGCGCCTGGCAAGTGCGCGCCCGCGCGCATTTCGGGCGCCCGGCCGCCGTGCCGCGCCGCTGCGCGCACCCGTTCTGTGATCCAGTTCTCGATGCAGTCGAGGCGCTGCGCGTAGCCGTCGCGGCTCCAGCGCTCGGCAGTCGCGACCAGGTCGAGCTGGCCCGTGCCGGCCGCGTCGAGCGACGACTGCACCTCGGCGGCGAGCTGCGCGGCCGCCGCCGGGTCGGCCTCGAGCGCCGCCAGCGGCCGGTCGCCGACCGCGGCCAGCACCGCCGGCCAGTCGACGCGCGCCGTGGAGTGGGCGGCGAGCCATTCGAGCGTCGCGGCCCGGCCCGGCGCCGGCACCACGACGCGCGTGCAGCGGCTGCGCACTGTCGCCGGCAGCTTGCCCGGCGCCTCCGCGACCAGCAGCAGCAGCGTGCCGCGCGTCGGCTCCTCGAGCGTCTTCAGCAGCGAGTTCGCGGCATTCCGGTTGAGCCGCTCGGCCGGGGCCAGGATCGCGACCTTGCGTGCCCCGCCATGGCTCGAGAGCGCGAGCCCGGCGATCGCCTCGCGCACCTGGTCGATGCGGATCTCCTTCGAATCCTCGATCGGCTGCACGACGAGGCAGTCCGGGTGCTGGTCGGCGGCGACGCGCCGGCAGTCGAGGCACTCGCCGCAGGGTCGCAGGGTCGCGGCGCGGCACAGAACCCGCGCCGCGCACCAGCGCGCCAGCCATTCGCCGCCGGCACCGCGCGGCACCTGCAGCAGCACCGCGTGCGCGAGGCGGTCGGCCTCGACCGCCCGCGACAGGGCCTGCTGCGCGGCCCGCATCCAGGGCAGGGACGCGCCCAGTGGCGGCAGCGCGCTCACAGGCGCTCCAGCGCGTCGACCGCCGCGGCGCGCACCGCCTCGGGAGGTGCTGCGGCGTCGATCACGCAGACCCGCTGCGGCGCGGTGCGGGCGATGTCGAGGTAGCGCTCGCGCACGCGCGCGAAGAACGCGGCCGCCTCGGACTCGAAGCGGTCGACGTCGGTGCCACCCGCCCCGCCGCGCCGGCGCCTGGCGCGCGCCAGGCCCACCTCGACCGGCAGGTCCAAGAGCAGCGTCAGGTCCGGCTCGAGTCCGGCGTGCACTTCGCGGGCGAGCGCCTCGATCCAGGCCGCGTCGACGCCCCGGCCACCGCCCTGGTAGGCGCGGGTCGCATCGGTGAAGCGGTCGCAGATGACCCATTCGCCGCGCGCCAGTGCCGGACGCACGAGGTTGTCGAGGTGGATGCCGCGCGCGGCGAACATCAGCAGGGTCTCGGACTGCGGCGAGACGCGCTCCGCGCCGCGCTGCAGCACCAGCTCGCGCAGCCGCTCCGCGAGCGGCGTGCCCCCGGGCTCGCGCGTCGCGCGCGCCACCACCCCGCGGGCCGCGAGGCGCTCGCCGAGCGCCACGGCGAGCGTCGACTTGCCCGCGCCCTCGATGCCCTCGAGGGTGATGAAGCGGCCGCGGGTCACGGCGGCGCCCCGCCCCCGGGCGCGCGCGCGCGCGCGCGCTGGCGCTCGAGCATCCGCGCGACGCCCCGGCGGTGCTCCTCGTAGGTCGAGGAAAAGAAGTGCGAGCCGTCCGGCTCGCCGGTCGCGACGAAGAAGATCGCGCCGGTCTCGCGCGGCGCCACCACCGCGCGCAGCGACTCGCGCCCCGGAAGCGCGATCGGCGTCGGCGGCAGGCCGGCGCGCACATAGGTGTTGTACGGCGTATCGGCCTGCAGGTCGCGGCTGCGGATGTCGCCGTCGTAGCGCTCGCCGATGCCATAGATCACCGTCGGGTCGGACTGCAAGCGCATGCCCTTGCGCAGGCGCGTCGTGTAGACCCCGGCCACCAGCGGGCGCTCGGCCGGCAGCGCCGTCTCCTTCTCGACGATCGAGGCGAGGACCAGCGCCTCGTAGGCCGAGCGCACCGGCAGGTCCGCGCGGCGCGCCGCCCAGGCCGCGTCGAGCTCGCGCCCCATCTGCCGGTATGCGAGCTGCAGGATCTCGAGGTCGGTGGTGCCGTCGGAGAAGCGGTAGGTATCGGGGAAGAAACGGCCCTCCGGGTGCACGCCGGGCGCTCCGAGGGCCGCCATCACCTCGGCATCCGGGCGACCGCGCAGCGTGGCCCTGACGCGCGGATGCGCCTCCAGCGCGCGCCGGAACTCGCGGAAGGTCGCCCCCTCGACGATGGTCAGGGACTCGAGCACGACGTCGCCGCGCTCGAGCTGCGCGAGGACCTCGGCGGCCGAGGCGCGCGGCGGGATGTCGTAGGTGCCGGCGCGCACCTTGGGATTGCGCCCGTGCAGGCGCAGCCACAGCTCCACCTCGCGCGCGCCCGACAGCGCGCCGCGCGCGGCCAGCGTGCCGAGCACCTGGCGCAGGCCCTCGCCGGGGCGCACGTGCACGCGCACCGTCGCCGCGTGCGGCCCGGGCGCGACGGCGGCGTTCTCCAGCGAGCGCCACAGCAGCAGGCTGCCGGCCGCGACGACCAGCAGCGCGGCCAGCATCACGATCCGGAGCGTGCGCATCGCCATCCGGGCAGTTTAATCCCGCAACGCGGCGATGCGCGCGCGCAGCGCCAGCGTCACGGCGCCGGGCGCTGGGGCGAAGGCCTGCCCGCCCAGCTCTGCCACTGGCCACAGGCCGATGCGGACGTTGGTGAAGAACACTTCGCTGGCGCCGGCGAGCTCCTCGCGCCGCAGCATCCGTTCCTGGACCTCGAGCCCGAGCCCCGGCGCCTCGCGCAGGACCACGCCGCGCATCACGCCGCGCACCCCGGCGGTGGCGATGGCCGGGGTGACCAGCCGCCCGCCGAGCACCACGAACAGGTTCGACATGGTGCCGCCGACGACGTGGCCGTTGGCGTCGCAGACCACTGCCTCGTCGCAACCGCTGCCCGCGAGCCGCGCCCGCGCCAGCACGTTCTCGAGCCGATTGAGATGCTTCAGGCCGGCGAGCTGCGGCGCCAGGCCGGCGAGCACCGGCGAATCCGCCACCCGTATCGCCGGCGGCGCTCCCGCGGTCCCGGCAACCCACGGGTAGCGTGCGACGATGCGGCGCGGTCGCGGCGCCGGTGGCGGCGCGTAGCCGCGTTGCGGCGAGGATCCGCGCGTCACGGTGAGCCGCAGCAGCGCGTCCCCGCCCGCGGCGGCGATCCGCAGCTCGGCCTCGAGCAGCGCCCGCGGCGGCGACGCGAAGCCGAGCGCCTCGCAGCCCGCGGCGAGGCGCGCCAGGTGTTGCGCGAGGAACCGTGGGCGCCCGCGCTCGCAGACCAGGGTCTCGAACACCCCGTCGCCGTACAGCAGGCCACGATCGTCGGCCGGCAGCGCGGCGCACGGCACGCCGTCGACCCAGGTGGCGACGCTCACCGCAGCGACTCGAGCGCCGCGAGCACGCCGCGGGCCTTGGCGCGGGTCTCCTCGAGCTCGCGCTCGGGGATCGAGTCGGCGACGATCCCCGCCCCGGCACGCAGGCTCGCCACGCCGCCGGCGACCACGAGCGTGCGGATCAGGATGTTGAAGTCAGCGGACCCGTCCAGGCCGAGCATGCCGATCGACCCGGTGTAGGCGCCGCGGCCCGCGCGCTCGAGCTCGCCGATGGCCCGCATGCAGCGCACCTTGGGGCAGCCGGTGATCGTGCCCCCCGGGAACACGGCGCGCAGCGCGCCGACCGGCGTCACCCCGGCGCGCAGCGTCCCGGCGACGCCCGAGACGATGTGGTGCACGTGCGCGTAGCTCTCGATGCTCATGAAGTCCTCGACGCGCACCGAGCCGGCGACGCAGACGCGGCCGAGGTCGTTGCGCTCGAGGTCGATCAGCATCACGTGCTCGGCACGCTCCTTCGGGTGCGCGACCAGCTCGATCCTGGCCTCGCGGTCGGCGGCGTCGCCGGCGCGCCGTGGCCGCGTGCCGGCGATCGGCCGGGTCGATATCCGGCCACTCTCGATGCGCATCAGGCGCTCGGGCGAGGAACTGAGGATCGCGACCCCGTCCCACTCGCAGCGCACCGCGAACGGCGCCGGGTTCGCGGCGCGCAGGCCGCGATACAGGGCGCCGGCCCAGGCCCCCTCCGGCAGCAGGGCCTGCCAGCCACGCGACAGGTTCGCCTGGTAGAGCTCGCCCGCGCGGATCAGTTCCTGCACCTGCAGGACGCGCCCGAGGAACTCCGCGGGGTCGTCCTCGACGATGGGCGGTGGGGCCGCTGGCACCGCCGTGCGGGTGGTCCCTGCCCCGAGCGCAGCGCGCGCGGCTTCCTCGAGCTGCCGCAGTCGCGCCTCGCCGCTGCCGTCGTCCTCGGCGACGGCGCGGACCCGCCCGCGCTCGAGGTCGGCCACCAGCGCGGCGCGCGTGCGCACCGCGAACGCGACGTACGGCAGGGGCGTGGCCGGCAGCCGCAGCGTCGGTTCCACCTCGGCAGCGAGTTCGTAGCCGGCGAACACCGCGAATCCGCCGCGCCAGGGCTGCGCCGACTCGTCGCTGCCGGCCTCGGGCCGCGGGCCGGCCGCGCCCGCCTCGAAACCGGCGGTCGCCGCCTCGTCCCGCCACCAGCGCTCCAGCGCGTCGAGGAAGCCCGCGGCGCCGCTCGCGTGGCGCGCCGCCGCACCGCGCGCGCCCAGCCGCCCGTCACGCCCGAGCCATAGTGCGTCGCCGCCTGCGGCGCTCACCAGCACGCTGTGGCGCGCCAGTGGGCCGCGCGAGGCGCTGTCGAACAGCACCGGATGGGTCGCAGGGTCGGACTCGGCCAGCCGCAGCAGTGCCTCCGCCGGCAGCGAGAGTTCGCGGAACCGGAGGGGACGCGCCCGTCCGCCCATCGGCTCAGCCGGTGAAGCGGCGGAAGATCAGCGTGCCGTTGGTGCCCCCGAAGCCGAAGGAGTTCGACAGCGCGACGTCGATCTTCATCGGTCGCGCGGTGTTCGGCACGTAGTCGAGGTCGCAGTCGGGGTCGGGATTGTCGAGGTTGATCGTGGGCGGCGCGACCTGGTCGCGGATCGCGAGCACCGACAGCAGCGCCTCGACCACGCCCGCGGCGCCGAGCAGGTGCCCGGTCATCGACTTGGTGGAGCTGACCGCGAGACGGTACGCATGCTCGCCGAAGGCCCGCTTGATCGCGACGGTCTCCGCCTTGTCGCCGAGCATCGTCGAGGTGGCGTGGGCGTTGAGGTAGTGCACCGCCGTAGGGTCGATCGCCGCGTCGCGCAGCGCGTTGCGCATCGCGATCCGCGCGCCCTCGCCGTCCTCGGGCGGAGCCGTGATGTGGTGGGCGTCGCCACTCATGCCGAAGCCGATCAGCTCGGCATAGATGCGCGCGCCACGCGCCCGTGCGTGCTCCAGTTCCTCGATGACCATCGCGCCACCGCCATCGGCCATCACGAAGCCGTCGCGGTCGCGGTCCCAGGGGCGCGATGCCTTCTCCGGGGCGTCGTTGCGCTGCGAGAGCGCCTTGGCCTGGCTGAAGCCGCCGACGCCGCAGTGCGTGGTCGACATCTCCGCGCCGCCGGTGACCAGCAGGTCGGCGTCGCCGTGCTGGATGGCGCGCAGGCCGAGGCCGATCGCATGGGTGGAGGTGGTGCAGGCGGTGACCACGCCGAGGTTCGGCCCCTTCAGGCCGAACTTGATCGACAGGTGGCCCGAGATCATGTTGATGATCGAGGAAGGGATGAAGAACGGCGAGATCTTGCGGGGGCTGCGGCTCTCGAGGTACGCGCCGTGCTCGGCCTCGATGGTCGCGAGGCCGCCGATGCCGGCGCCACTGATGACGCCGCAGCGCTCGACGTCGAGCCTCGTGAAATCCGCGCCGCTGTCCGCCACCGCCTGCATGCCCGCGGCGACGCCGTACTGCATGAACTCGTCCATGCGGCGGGCTTCCTTGGGCGGGATGTACTGGCCCACGTCGAAGCCGCGGACCGCGCCGCCGAAGCGCGTGGCGAACGCCGAGACGTCGAAGCGCGTGATCGGCGCGATCCCGCTCTCGCCGCGCAGGATGGCCGCCCAGGCGGTCTCGACCGTGCTGCCCACGGGTGACACGATGCCCAGACCCGTGACGACGACACGGCGCTTGCTCACGCGATCCTCGACTGGAAGATGGACGGGACGACCGCCGGGCGCGACGCGCGCGCCCTCGGCGGCGGCCGGGGCGATCAGGCCTTGCGGCGCTCGTTGATGTAGTTGATCGCCTGCTGGACCGTGGTGATCTTCTCGGCGTCCTCGTCGGGGATCTCGGTCTCGAATTCCTCCTCCAGGGCCATCACCAGCTCGACGGTGTCCAGGGAATCGGCACCGAGGTCGTCCACGAACGACGCGTCGCTGGTGACCTGCTCGAGCTTGACCCCCAGCTGCTCCGCGACGATGGCCTTGACCTGCTGTTCGACGGTACTCATCTGTTCTTGTCCTCGTTGACGACCTGTACGGCCCCAGGGCCGACAGGCCGATGGGCGACGTATTGTAGGGGAACACCCCCGGGCCCGCCACCAGCGGGACGTGGGAGTGCTTGTTTCTCAAAGCGAAATCGGTGGGCGGCCCCTCCCAGGCGGGGGGGTCAGGCCATGTGCATGCCGCCGTTGACGTGCAGGGTCTGGCCGGTCAGGTACCCGGCCGCGGGCGAGGCCAGGTAGGCGACGGCTGCCGCGACCTCCGTCGGCAGGCCGAGCCGGCCGAGCGGGATCTGCCCGAGCAGGGCCTTGCGCTGCTCGTCGTTGAGCGCACGCGTCATGTCGGTGTCGATGAAGCCGGGGGCGACGGCATTGACCGTGATGCCGCGCGAGGCGACCTCGCGCGCCAGCGACTTGGTGAAGCCGATCACGCCCGCCTTGGCTGCAGCGTAGTTCGTCTGGCCCGGGTTGCCGATCGCACCGACGATCGAGGTGATGCTGATGATCCGGCCGGCGCGCTCCTTCAGCATCTTGCGAAGGCAGGCCTTGGAGATGCGGTAGACCGAGGTCAGGTTGGTGCCGATGACCTGGTCCCACTCCTCGGGCTTCATCCGCAGCAGCAGGGTGTCGCGCGTGATGGCGGCGTTGTTCACCAGGATCGAGGGCGCCGCGCCGGCCCCCTCGAGCTCGCCGAGCAGCGCATCGATCGCCGCCGGGTCGGCGACGTCGAGCACTGCCCCGCGCCCGCCCGCGGGCCCGAGCCAGCCGCCGATCGCCTCGGCGCCGGCTGCCGTGGTCGCCGTGCCGACGACGCGCGCCCCGTCCCGCGCCAGCGCCTCGGCGATCGCCCGGCCGATGCCGCGCGAAGCCCCGGTCACCAGGGCCCACTGCCCGGCGAGCGTGCTCATGCCGCGGCCCCGGCGCCGGCGACCGACGCGAGCGCCGCCTCGAGCGAGGCGAGGTCCTCGATGGCCAGGCACTCGAGGCCGGGCCGCTTGTCGATGCGGCGGTTGAGACCGGTCAGCACCTTGCCGGGCCCGCACTCCACCAGGCGCGTGACGCCGCCGTCGGCGAGCGCGCGGACCGTCGTGCTCCAGCGTACCGGGCTCGCGAGCTGGCGGTAGAGCAGGTCGCGGATGGCCTCGGGATCGGCGTAGTCGCGGGCATCGACGGAGCTGACGAAGCGGATCGCCGGCGGGCGCAGCGCGAGCGCCGCGAGCTTCTCGCGGAGGCGCTCGGCCGCCGGGCGCATCAGGCTGCTGTGGAACGGGGCGCTGACCGGCAGCGGCAGCGCGCGCTTGGCGCCGCGCGCCTTGGCCGCCGCGATCGCCCGCTCCACCGCGGCCGAGGCCCCGGCGATCACCACCTGGCTCGGCGCGTTGTAGTTGACCGCCTCGACCACCTCGCCCTGCGCCGCCTCGGCGCAGGCTGCCTCGACCTCGGCGTCGTCGAGGCCGATGATCGCGGCCATGCCGCCCTCGCCGCGCGGCACGGCTTCCTGCATGAACCGGCCGCGGAAGCGCACCAGCTCGATCGCGTCGTCCGGCTCGAGCACGCCGGCGACCGCGAGCGCGGTGAACTCGCCGAGGCTGTGGCCGGCGACGAGGTCGGGAACGGGGCCGCCGCGCCGCTGCCAGACGCGCCAGGTGGCGACGCCGGCCGCGAGCATCGCCGGCTGGGTGCACTCGGTGGCGTTGAGTCGTTCCTCGGGCCCGGACTGGATCAGCGCCCAGAGGTCGTAGCCGAGGCGTCGCGACGCCGAGTCGAAGACCTCGCGGACGTCGGCGTACTGCGACGCGAGGCCGGCCAGCATCCCGATCGACTGTGACCCCTGTCCCGGAAACAAGAAAGCAACGCTCATCCGCGAACCTCGGCTGCCGGCGCGCGGCGATTATAGCCACGCGGCCTGCCGACGAGTCGCGATTGGCAGACAGCCGGCCTGTCAAGCCCCTTTGTTATCATGGTGGCCCCTCGTCGAGGGCGCGCCGTCGCCGCGAGTACCGAGATGCCACGAGATCTGCTGTCGAGCCCGCCCGCCGCCGTCATGGCCAGTCCATGCACTGTCCCCGCCGACGCCTTGCGCCGCGCCGCGCTGCTCCGCCACCGCGGCTTCACGCTGATCGAGATCATGGTGGTGGTCGTGATCATCGGCCTGCTGGCGGCGTTCATCGTCCCGCAGGTGATGGGCCGCGTCGACGAGGCGCGCATCACCAAGGTCAAGGGCGACATCCAGATGCTCGAGACCGCGCTCTCGATGTACCGCCTCGACACCGCGCGCTTCCCGACCACGCAGCAGGGGCTCATGGCGCTGGTCAAGAAGCCCGACGACCCGACGGTGCGCAACTGGAAGTCCGGCGGCTATCTCTCGCGCGTGTCCAAGGACCCGTGGGGCAACGAGTACCGCTATGCCTACCCGGGCCAGCGCGGTCGCGAATACGACCTGTATTCGGTCGGGCCCGACGGCCAGGAAGGCACCGACGAGTCCGACAAGGACAACGTCGGCAACTGGAACCTCGACGAGTAGGCCGGGGCACCACCATGTCCGCCGCGCGTGCCGGTCGCGGCTTCACCCTGGTCGAGATGCTGGTGGTCGTGGTGATCATCGGCGTCATGGTCGTCGGCGCGGTGCTCGCGCTCGGCGTCGCCGGCCGCGACCGCACCCTCGAGAACGAGACCCGCCGCATCGACGCCCTGCTCGGCTACGCGCGAGACCGCGCCGAGCTGCAGACGCGCGAATACGGCCTGCGATTCACGCGCAACGCCTACACCTTCATCGCCTACGACCCGCGGCGCAACGAGTGGCTCGAGGTCAACGACGACGTGCTGCGCCCGCGCACCCTGCCTGCCGGCCTCGAGTTCGACCTGGTGCTCGAAGGGCGCCGCGTGGTGCTCGATCGCGAGGCGCGGGTGCAGACCCTGACGCCGCACGTCGGCGTCGCCTCCACCGGCGAGTTCACTTCGTTCGAGCTGACGTTGCGACGCGAGAGTGGCCTGCCGCGCCAGACGATCCGGCCGCGCGAGGACGGCAGCCTCGAGCTCGGCGAGATGGTCGAGACCGGGAGCGGTTGAGCGTGCGCGCGCGCGGCTTCACGCTGGTCGAGGTGCTGGTGGCGCTGGTGATCGTGGCCGCCGGCGCGGCGGCGGTGCTCTCGTCGCTGAACGCCGCTGCGGTGAGCACCACCTACCTGCGCGACAAGACCTTCGCCGGCTGGATCGCCGAGAATCGCATCGCCGAGCTGCGGCTGCAGACCACGCCGCCTCAGAACGGC
Source organism: Steroidobacteraceae bacterium (assembly GCA_025458905.1). GTDB lineage: Bacteria > Pseudomonadota > Gammaproteobacteria > Steroidobacterales > Steroidobacteraceae > UBA964. The sequence continues at coordinate 2,727 of JALORN010000031.1, read as the reverse complement.
AGGGCCGAGGGCGACCTCGACTACGCCGGCCAGCGGTGGCGCTGGCGGCAGGAGATCACCAACGCCCAGATCCCCGGCGTGCGCCGCATCGACGTCAGCGTGCGGCCGGTGGTGCCGGGCATGCCGCCGGCCACGGCCGCAGGCTCGGGCGCGGGCGGCGGCGCCGCGGTCGACGAGGGCTGGACCGTGACGCTGAGCGGCGTGCTCGGCGGCAGCCTCGCCGGTCCCGGCGGGCCGATCGACTGGGACGGCCAGCCCGGCACCGCGCCGGGCGGTGGCGCGCAGCCCGGCGGCGCCTCGCCCGGTGACGCAGGCGGCTCCGGGGGTGCGGCCGGCCAGGGCCGCGGCGCGGGCGGCGGCGCCCCGGGCAACGCGGGCGCCTCGCTTCCGGCCGACGCGTCCCCCGGTAGCGGCATCCAGGTCGGCTCGCCATGAGCGCCCTGCCCGCGCGCGCCACGGAACGCGGCTTCACGCTGCTCGAGCTGCTGGTCGCGTTGTTCGTCACGGCCGTGATGTTCGCCCTCGGCTACGGTGCGATCACGCAGGCGCTCGCGAACCGCGATGCCGTGCGCACCCAGCAGCAGCGGCTGAACGACCTGCAGCGCACGGTGCGGATGCTGGCGCAGGACTTCTCCCAGGCGGCCGCGCGACCGGTACGCGACGTGCTCGGCACCGGGCAGGAGGACGCGTTCCGCGCCGACCCGCGCACCACGACGATCGTCGCGTTCACCCGTGCGGGGGTCGGCAGCCTCGCCGGCACGCCGCGGCCCTCGCTGCAGCGAATCGAGTACCTGCTCGAGAACGGCACGCTGGTCCGCCAGGCCTGGCCGGTGCTCGACCGCACCCAGACGACGGTGGCGACGCGTCGCGTGCTGGCGCGCGACCTGCGCACCGTGCGTTTCCGCTACATGGACCAGAGCCGGCAATGGCTCGACCAGTGGCCGCCGCCCGGTGCGCCGCTGCAGCAGCCCGGCAAGGCGTCGCGCCTGCGCCCGCTCGCCGTCGAGATCTCGCTCGAGACTGCCGATTTCGGCACCGTGACGCGACTGGTGGAGGTGCCCGGATGAGCGGCCGGCGTGCGCCTGCGGCGCGCCAGCGCGGCGTGGCGTTGCTGACGGCGGTGGTGCTGGTCGCGCTCGCGACCGTGGTCGCCACCGCGATCGCCTTCGACACCACGCTCGCGGCGCGGCGCGGCGGCGGCGCGGCCGCGTTCGAGCAGGCCGGGCAGATCGCCGGCGGCGCCGAGGCGCTCGCCGCGGTGGCGATCGCGGAGTATCGGAAGCAGCAGAACGCGCCGATCCACCCCGGCCAGGCCTGGGCCCAGCCGATCGGACCGGTCGAGGTGGTGCCGGGCGCGGTGCTGGAGGCGAAACTCGTCGACCTCCAAGGCCGCTTCAACCTGAACAACCTCACGACGACCGAAGGCACCGAGAACGAAGCGGCGGTCGAGGTCTTCCGGCGCCTGCTCGAGAACGTCGGCGTCGAGCCGGACTGGGCGATAGCGATGGTCGACTGGATCGACGACGACATCGCGATGTCGCCGGGCGGCGCCGAGGACAGCGTCTACTCGTCGGAGACGCCCGGCTATCGCACGCCGAACCGGCCGATCACGAACGCGAGCGAGATGCTGGCGCTGAAGGGCTTCGGCATGGAGCGCTGGGTCAAGGTGGCGCCGTTCGTCACCGCGCTGCCGCGCGGCGTCGGCGTCAACCTCTGCACCGCCTCGGCGGCCCTGCTCGATGCGATGTCCAACCAGCAGCAGTGGACCCTGTCGCCCGACGCGCTGCAGCGGGCGCGGGCCGGCAAGTGCTTCCCCGACGCGCAGACGTTCAACGCCTCGGTGTCTTCGCCCGCCGACCTCGCCAAGCTCAACGCCTCGATGGTCATCGGCGAGACGTCGAACTGGTTCCAGGTGCGCACGCTGGCCACCATTGGCACCTCGGATTTCGCCTTGTACAGTCTCCTCCACTACGAGCAGGGCGCCGGCGGCGGGCGCGTGCGCGTCCTCGCGCGCACCTTCACGGAATGATCCATGGCTGAATACCTCCTGATCCGCTTCGACCGCGCCGACGGCGACGACGCCGCGACCTACATGGCCTGCAACGAGTCCGGCGAGGTCGTGCAGGCACCGCGCCGCGGCACGCTCGCCGAGGCGGCCGCACAGGCCGGCTCGCGCAAGCCGGTCGGCCTGCTGCCGGCGAGCGACGTGGTCACCCTCGATGCCGAGCTGCCGGCGCGCGCCGGCGCCAAGCTGTTGCAGGCGGTGCCCTACGCACTCGAGGAACAGGTGGCCGAGGACATCGACGATCTGCACTTCGCGATCGGCGCGCGCGCCGCCGACGGGCGCACGCCGGTGGCCGTGGTGTCCCGCGCCGTGATGCAGGCGATCGACGACGCCTGCGTCGCGGCCGGCCTCTCGCTGCAGTCGCTGCACGCCGAGTCGGCCCTGATCGCGCCGCCCACCGGCCAGGTGTTGGTGGCGCTCGATGGCGAGGAAATGCTCGTCTGTCGGCCGGCCGCGCGTGCGGTGAGCCTGCCCTCGCGCACGCTGGCGGAGTCGCTCGCGCTCGCCCTCGACGGCGTCGCCACCGGCTCGCTCGGCCTGCTGGTGCTCGCGTCGCCGGCCGACTGGCAGGTGCACGGCCCCGCGCTCGAGGCGCTGAGCAGTCAGTTCGCCGGATTCAAGGCGCAGTTGCTGCCGCAGGGGCCGCTGCCGTGGCTCGCCCC
>JALORN010000079.1 GCA_025458905.1 Steroidobacteraceae bacterium | reverse complement strand
GCTTCTCTTTGGGCTGCATAAGTGTCCACTTAGGATTAAGTGGACACTATCGTCACGTCATTAAGTCTGGCCGCCCAGATGACTTCGCCAGCCGCTTACATCGCAAGCGGTCCGCACGACGCGAAACAGCGCCCGCAAGGCATCGCTTCGGGAACCTACTACATACGAGCCGCGGGCCCCGAGAGCGTGAGCATTTCGTCTCCGGAGCAATGGGCGCCGCTGATACAACGCTGCGTTCTTGCGGAGCGCGGTCGCCTACTTTCGGCAATTGAGAAGATACTCGTTGGAGGCGCAACTCTACCTGACGCAGCAGAACCGCCTGTAAGGCCCGCGTCGTAAGCCCAGAAATTTCAAGAATCGCCGAGCACTGACGTACGCCGACGGCCGACCTTAAGCGGACTGATGCCTTTGGTGACTCGCGTCTATTCTGTGAATCTGGCCGGAATCAGCCGAAAACCTACGGCCGCTGACGCATAGAAGCGATGAATCCCCTTCTCTAGCCTCAGGCGCGTCGAACCGTCGATGCGGGATAGGAGGACCGGCGGGAATCGCTTGCCTTGCTTGAATCCGTACAGTACCGCGCGCAGCCTGCGTAGGTCGAGCGAACCAGATTCCGGCCCCAGCGCGGGCGGGTCGATACGCGAAATGCGTTCCAGGTACTCATCGTCGCGTGTCAGATAGTTCTCGGCGGTCCGGTTCTCCGGATCGAAACCGAACTCCTTGACCAACTCGGGCGGAACGGAGTGCAGCCGTGCCACGGCCACCTTCGGCGCGCGATCACCCTTTCTGACGCGGATCCCGTTCTTCTGCACGTAGCCCACGGCGAGCTTCGCGAAGACATCCTCGCCCCATTCGTTCAGGGCGTAGTTCATCGCAGCGCAGACGAGCCGGACGTTATCGAGTTCGTACCCTCGCGCCGAGTCGATTCGATCAACGCTGGGCGCCCACGGTCGCTTCTTGTGATGTCGATACTGAACGGTTTCGAACGGGATCCCGGACAGTTCGCATCGACCCTGCGATCGCTCCCAAAGCTTCGCCATGTCCTCTTTGGAGAGTCGAACCTCAAGGCCGCGCGTGTCGGAGTTCTTCTTTACCTTCCAGAGCAGGCGCGGGATCTCGGATGGATCCATCACTCGCACCTCGCCGACTAGCAGGCGATACCGCGCCATCGCCTCTTCGTACTCCTCGACGCGATCGAGACGTACTGCCTTGCCTCCATTGGGCGGTCGATACCAGTACGAGCCGTGAATCACGCGAACGTATCGCGGAAGGTGAAAATCCGATTTTCGCGGCCTACCCATCAACCGCCCCCAGCCACATCGCTCAGCCAGCGCCGCCACGATGCTAGTGATACAAAGCCTGTGCTGCTGTGGCGAGGGGATGGCCTCGCGGTAGCCACGCTGCGGGTCTTGGTCGGTACGCCCGAACGGCGACGCGACGGGTTAACGCCCCGCGCGCTCAATGTATGGGTGCGGATCGTCGAAATCGGTCGCCTGACGGCAGGTCGCGGAGTTGGAGAACTGGAGTTGGCCCGCTTTCGTGAACAGTACGCAGACGAATCACGCTCGAACTCGATCGCAGCAAGCTTCAGTTCGCCGGCCGCACTCCTTCGCCCTTCAGCGCCTCGAGCCCCGCCAGGTCTACCGCACCAAGCCCATCCTTTAGCTGCTCGATGCCTTGAGCCTTGCCTTCGATCTTGGCGACGAACCGCTCGCCGAGCACGATCGAATACTCCCCCCGCTTGCGCGAGTCGTCCCACTCCTCGTGCACGATCCGACCGTCGACGCGCGCGGTCTTCTCGTAGCCCGTCTCGGTCTGCTTCTCCGACTCGATCGAGGCCCAGCCCGCGAGCGCCATCACGCCCTGCGCGCTGCCGAGGTCCGTGATCTCGAGGGTCAGCTCCCGCCCCTGGCCGTCGCCGTAGGTCGCCCGGCCCTCGCTGATCTGCATGCCCATCGCGGCATTGCGCTCGGCGGACAGCGTGCGGCGCGGCAGGCCGGCGAGCGTCTCGGGCAGGAAGGGCTTGATGCGGTCGGGTGCCAGCGACTCGACCTGGGCGCCGCCGCCGAGCGCGGCGCCGAGCACGGCGCCGAGGGCTTCGGACTGGGCCTTGGCGTCGCCGGACTTCTGGGCGTCCTCGAGCTTCTTGCCGGCTTCCTCCATCTGCTTGCCCATGCGCTCGAGCTTGCCGAGCGGGCTGTCGGGGTCGACTTGGATGTCGTCGGACGCGGTGCGCTCGGGCAGGCCGGGCAGCGCGCCGCTCATCATGCCCCCGAGCAGCAGGCGGCCGGCGAGCGACCAGAAGATCGCGCCGACCACGAAGCACACCAGCACCGAGACCGCGGTGTACGTCCCGGCCTTCTCTGGCGGGCACTTCATGGTCGGGGGCAGGCCGAGGTAGAGCAGGTAGATGCCATAGATCGCGGCACCGAGGGTCAGCAGTCCGCCGAGCCAGGGCACGAGGGTCGCGACGCCGCCGATCACGAGGCCGGAGGTGGCCGAATACGCCACGACCTTCAGCGCCTGCACGCCGTCCTTGGTGGCGCCGAAGGTCGGCGCGAGCGCGTTGACGATCAGCGAGAAGACGTAGATGCCGGCGAGGGTCAGCACGAAGGACACGACCGCGCCCTGCAGCGCCGCGCCGACCCCGATGCGGATGCTCCCCATGAACGGCACGCCGTAGCCGAACACGGTGGCATCGACGAAGCCGAGCACCGCGGGGATCGCTGCGAGCCAGACGAGGTAGTCCTTGTAGATCGTCCCGGTGGTCGCGGGCTCCGCCGCGATCACTGGCCACTCGGTCTTCGGCAGGAGCAGGACGTTCTTCGCCCGCTCGAACAGTCGGTTGAGGTCCATGGCATCCCCCGATGTGGCCGGTTGGCGGCACGCCCCGGCCTTGTTGTGCGAACCCAGGGAAAGTCTAGAGGCCGCGCCGGCCGCTCGCCAGCGCGCCGGCGAACCGTTCAGCGCGGGGCGGGCGCGCCGCCCTTCGCCTCGGCGGCCGCCGGCCGGCCGGCCACGATGCCACCGGTGAGGCGCACGCCGGGCACGGGAGTGCTGGTCCACAGCTCCTCGCGGAAGCGCGGGATGCTCATCGCGACCACGGGGAAGCACTCCACGAACTGCGTCGGCTCGACGGGCAGCCCGTGCAGGGCGTAGCAGAAGGTGTCGGTCTCGTCGACGTGCCAGAAGCCCTTGATCGCAGGGTCGCTGGCCGCGGCCGACCCGTCGGTGCGGAAGTAGACGTCGAAGCGGTAGGGCTCGGCGCCCTCGCGCTCCAGGCGATAGCGCGTGGTGTTGCGCATCAGGTGGTTCCAGAACGACGGGAAGCGTTCGGCGAGCGGCGCATCTGGCCCGGCGGCGCCGCGCGCCGCAGCGGGTGGGGCCGGACGGGGCCAGTCGGCGCCGCCGGTCTCGACCATCAGGAAGCTCGCGAGCGCGATGCGGTCGGCCTCTGGCACGGGCTCCGGCAGCGCCATCGAGGAGCCGGGTGGGTAGCCGTCGGGCGCGGCCACGAGCTCGATCAGGCGCTGCGCCGTCCAGGTGAAACCGGCCGACTGCATCGCCGCGGAGAAGCGGAAGCCGGGCTTGCTGCCGGCCGCGCGCGAGAACATGCCGTAGAGGTTCGGCCCGGCCAGGTCCTTGCCGCCGTCGGCGAGCGAATGACAGGCGCTGCAGCGCTGCTGGAACGCGACCATGCCCTGGCGGTAGTTCGCCGCGACCAGCTGCTCGCGGGTGACCTCCGCGGCCTGCACGGGCGGCGCTGCAGCGCACGTGCCCAGGGCAGCGGCCAGGACTGCGGCCAGGACTGCGGCCAGGACCGGGGCCGGACCCGCAGCGAGGGCAAACGACGCGGTCCGGTTGGGGCGGCATCGGTCCTGGGCCATGGCAGTCTCCGGGCGTCGTGGGGTCGCGGCCGAGACTACTGCTGCGGGCGGCCTGCGCCGCCGGCCGGCCGGGGCCGCTGCTCGCCACGCGGATGGGCCGGTGGCGGCCGCTGCCCCGGCGGCGGCGGCGGCCGCTCGCCACGTGGAACCGGCACCGCGTCGCGCGCGGCACCTCGGCGGCGGGGCGCTAACTTGCGCGGGCCCCATCCGCAGCGCGAGGAGTTCCCATGACGATCCAGCCCTGGCAAGCCACCTGCATGCAGGTCAACTGCCACCTCGTGAACCCGGCGCGCAACCGCGACGAGGCGCTCGCGATCATGAACAAGTCGCTCGACCGCTGGATCACGCTGATGCGCGGCGTGGCGCGGGGCGGCGGCGGCCGGCAGCTCGTGCTGTTCCCGGAGTTCTGCCTGACGGGCTTCCCGCTGCAGGAAAGCGCGGCCGAGTGGATCGAGAAGGCCTGCATCGAGATCCCCGGACCGGTCACCGAGCGGCTGCAGCGCGAGGCGCAGGCGCTGAAGATCTGGGTCGGCGCCAACTCGTACGAGCGCGACCCGACCTGGCCGGGCCGCTACTTCAACACGTCTTACCTGATCGACCCGAGCGGCAACGTGGTCCTGAAGTACCGTCGCATCAACACCGTGCAGACCGGCTCGCCGCATGACTTCATGGACAAGTACCTCGAGCGCTACGGCATCGAGGGCACCTTCCCGGTGGCCAAGACCGACCTCGGCAACATCGCGATGATGCCCTGCGGCGAGATCATGTACCCGGAGGCCGCGCGGATGTTCATGTTCCGCGGCGCCGAGGTGCTGCTGCACCCGACCTCGGACCACGGCGCCGCGGACAAGTGGAGCTGGGAGTCGGCGAAGAAGGTGCGCGCCTCCGAGAACATGATGTTCCTGGTGTCGGCGAACCAGACCGGCCAGATCGGCGGCCCCCTGCCCTCCGGTTCCAGCATGGGGCATTCCAAGATCCTCGACTGGGACGGGCGCATCCTCGCCGAGACCGGCGGGCCCGGCGAGTCGACGGTCTGCGCGGCCTGGATCGACGTCGAGGCGCTGCGGCGCATCCGCTCGATCCCCGGGTCGGGCAACCGCTTGCTGCGCCAGCGCGTGGACATCTACCGGCCGCTCTACGACCGGATGACCCTGTATCCCCCGAATCGCTTCGCCGACGCGCCGATGGACTCGAAGGCCCGCATCCTCGAGGTGCAGCAGGAGGCGTACCAGAACCTGGTGCGCTCGGGCGTGATCCAGCCGCCGCAGAAATGAGCATCGACCTGCTGCGGCGTCGCCTGCTGCAGTCGATGGGGGCCGCGGCAGCGGCGCTCGCGGCGCCAACGCCGGCTTTCGCGGCGGCCAGCACCCGCCTCGCCGCTGGTGATGGCTCGCGCGCGCCCGAGGCGCGCATCGGGTTGCTGCAGACGCGGGCGCTCGCCGTCGAGCGCACACGGCCGCGCGCCGACCTCGCGCGCAACCTGCAGCACATGCTCGACTGGGTGGAGCGCGCACAGGCAGTCGAGGCTCACGACTGGCTGGCCTTCCACGACTGCCCGCTGACCGGCTGGGAACGCTGGAGCGCGGCCGAGGCGCGGCGCATCGCGATCGACCTCGAGGGCGACGAGGTGCAGCGCCTCGCGCGCGCCGCGCGGGCCCACCGCTGCCACCTGAGCTTCGGCGCGCTGCTGCGGTTGCCCGACTGGCCCGGGCACGTGATCGACGCGACGGTGTTCCTCTCGCGCCGTGGCGAAGTGGCTTCCGTGCAGTGGGCGGCGCTGCCCGCTGGTGGGCCGCTGGCGCGTGCCGGCGTGACGAGCCTCGCGGAGGTGCTCGACGAATACCTGGAGCGCTACGGTCGCACGGCCCTGCTGCGCGTCGCCACCACCGACATCGGGCAACTCTGCGCGCTGCCGGCAACCGCCGACCCGGCGCTGGCGCCGGCGCTGGCGCGCGCGGGCGCCGAGTTCGTGCTGCGCACGCACGCCGGACCACCGACGCCCGCTTGCCTGGCAGGGGCCGCGTCTTGCGCGCGCGAGCGGATCCACGGCGGCTTCGTCAATGCGGCGGTCACGACCGACTTGCCGGCATTCCTCGATTCGCCGACCGGAGGTGGCACGGCCCTTCACGGCCCGGACGGCGCGACGCTCGCGATGGCCGAGGACGGCGGCGAGCGGTGCGTCGCGGCGCGGCTGTCGCTGGGCAGCGGGCGGCACGCCTGAAGCAGCCGGAGCATGCCGGCTCGCGGAGGCGCGGGCGGCGAGAGATCTGGGCCCTGTAGGGATCGAACCTACGACCAATTCCTTAAAAGGGAACTGCTCTACCGACTGAGCTAAGGGCCCCCGGGCGGCGGATTCTACACAAAGGCGCGGCGTCAGCGCCGCGTACCGATGCCCTGCGCCGCGTCGAGGTGCCGGCGCAGGATCCCGGCCCACTCGCGCACCGTGACGCGGGCCGCGGCGAGGTTGTCGGCCGAGGTCGTGAAGTCGAGGAAGCCGCGGTCGCGGTCCTCGCGGTGGTCGAGCACGCGCGCCACGAGGTCCCCGGTGGGCGAGTCGCGCAGCTCGGCCACCAACGTCATCTCGCCGGTCGAGAACGTGTAGCGCTCGACCGTCGCCGCGCCCTGCACGTCCGGCGCATTCACATAGAGGTCGACGATCGAGACGTCGACCTCGAGAACGCCCTCGCCCGGGCCTGCGGCGAGGGCGTAGCCGCCGCGCGCGAGCTCACGTGCGGTCTCCTCGCGCAGGATGCCGGCCAGTCCGTCCTTGATGCGGGCGACGTCGCGCGGGGGAACGCGCGAGCCCGGGCGCGTCGGCACCTGCCAGTCGCGGCGGAAGGCCACCTCGACCGACTTCAGCCAGACCTCGCGGTAACCGGCGAGGCTCGCACCCTCGCGGACGTAGACGAGGTCCAGGCCCGGCACCCGCGTGCGACGCAGGCCATCGTGGGACCACTCCGCCGCGGCGCGCTCGCGGCGCGATCCGCCGGTCGCGGCCGGCGCCGACGACGCGGCGAGCGCTGCGAGCGCTGCGAGCAGCACGAGGCAGCCCAGGACGTTGCGCGATCCGCGGGGGCGCGACGCCGGGGACCGCGCCGCGCGGAGGCCGATGCGTGCGTTCATCGAGCGCTCCAGTAGCGCGTCGGGTCGGCCACGCCGGCGGCCTCGAAGCCCGCGCGGCGCAGCCGGCACGAATCGCAGGCGCCGCAGGCCCGGCCGGCCTCGTCGGCCTGGTAGCACGAGACCGTCAGCCCGTAGTCGACGCCGAGCGCGAGCCCTTCGCGGATGATCCGCGACTTGGACCAGTGCAACAGCGGCGCGTGCACGCGCAGCGGCGACCCCTCCACGCCCGCGCGGGTCGCGAGCCGCGCGAGCCGCTCGAACGCCGCGACGAACTCGGGGCGGCAATCCGGGTAGCCCGAGTAGTCGACGGCATTGACGCCGATGAAGAGGTCGAGGGCGCCGAGCACCTCCGCCCAGCCGAGCGCGAGCGCGAGCATCAGCGTGTTGCGTGCCGGCACGTAGGTGGCGGGGATGCCCTCGGTCGGCTGTTCCGGCACCGGGATCGACGGATCGGTCAGCGCAGAGCCACCGATGCCCGCGAGGTCGACGCCGAGCACCCGATGCTCCGCGGCGCCGAGGGCGCGCGCGACGCGCGCGGCCGCGTGCAGCTCCGAGGAGTGGCGCTGGCCGTAATGCACCGACAACGCGAAGCACTCGAAGCCCTCGCGGCGCGCGAGCGCGAGCACGGTGGCGGAGTCGAGGCCGCCCGACAGCAGCACCACGGCACGACGCGCGCCCCCCGGGGCGGAGCGCAGCGCGCCGGCCGGTGAGTGCAGGAGGCTCATCTGCCCGGGACGTTGCCCCAGAGCAGCTTGTGCAGCTGCAGCTGGAAGCGCACCGGCAGGTTGTCCTCGAGGATCCAGTCGGCGAGCCGGCGAGCCGGGAGCTGATCGGCGCTCGGCGAGAACAGCACCGTGCAGCGCGCTGCGAGGCCGCGCGCGGCCACCTGCTCGCGGCTCCACTCGTAGTCGGCGCGGTCGGTGATCACGAACTTGACCTGGTCGCGCTCGGTGAGCGTCGCGAGCTGGTCATAGAGGTTGCGCGGTTCCTCGCCCGAACCCGGCGTCTTGACGTCGACCACCCGCACGACCCGCGGGTCGACGTCGTGGTAGCCGATCGCGCCGCTGGTCTCGAGCGAGACCCGCTTGCCGAGGTCGCAGAGCGCGCCCAGCAGCGGCCGGGCACCCTTCTGTGCCAGTGGCTCGCCGCCGGTGACACAGACGTGCCGCGTGCCGAGCGCCTCGACCCGCTCCAGGACCTGCCCGAGCGACTGCCAGGAGCCGCCGTGGAACGCATACGCGGTGTCGCAGTAGTGGCAGCGCAGCGGGCAGCCGGTGAGGCGCACGAAGGTCGTCGGGAAGCCGACGCTGTCCGACTCGCCCTGCAGCGAGCGGAAGATCTCGGTGATCTTGAGCCGCACCGCAGCGTCCGGGGCGTGCGCCGGCCGCTCGGGCGCGAGGGGTGCGGCTCGCAGGTCGGTGCTGGCGCTCATCGCGATGCCTGCGGGAATCAAGGGATGCGCCGCAGGCGCTCCTGGGCGAGCCGTGCGGCGTCGGTGCCGGGATAGCGCTCGCCGACCTGCGAGAGCGTCTGCTTCGCCGCCGCGAGCCGCTTCAGCTCGAACTGCGAATAGCCGAGCTTCAGCATCGCGTCGGGCGCCTTGCTGGACTGCGGCCAACGCTCACCGACCGCGGTGAACGCGCCGATCGCGCTGTCGTAGTCGCGCGTCACGTAGTAGGCCTCGCCGAGCCAGTACTGCGCGTTGTCGGCCAGCTCGTGGTTCGGGTAGGCCGCGAGGAATTCGCGCATGCCGGCGATCGCGGCCGCGTAGTTGCTGGCCTTCAGGGCATCGAAGGCGCGGCCGTAGCGCGCCTCCGGCGTGTCGGCGCCGCGGCCCGCTGCCGCCGCCGTGCCGGCCCCGCCGCCCGCACCAGCCGCCGCGCCGCCGGCTGCGAGCGCCACTTCGCCGGCTGCCACGCCGGCTGCGCTGCCGCCGCTCGGGGAACCGCCGGTGCTCGCGCGCGGCGCCCCGCCTTCGAGCCCCTCGAGCCGCCGCGACAGGTCGGCATAGAGGTCGCGCTGCTGCTTGCGCAGCGCCTCGTTCGCGTTCTCCAGCACCTCGACCTGGCCGCGCAGACGCCGCGCCTCGGCCTGCAGCGCGTCGATGCGCTGCGACATCTCGAGCAGCGTCTGCCCGCCCGCGACGCGCTCGACGCGGCCGAGGCGGCGGTCCATGTCCTCGATGCGCACCTGGGTCGGGTCATCCTCGGCGGCCGTCGCGACGCAGCCGCCGAGCGCCGCCGCGAGAGACAGCGCGGCCAGCAGGCGCGGGACGGCACGGGAGCGCGCGTGGGGCATGGTCAGTTGCCGTAGACGATCTCGACGCGGCGATTCTGCGAGAACGCCTCCTCGGTCTCGCCGGCGGCCGCGGGCCGCTCCTCGCCGAAGCTCACGGTCGGGACCTGCAGCTCCGCCCCGCCCTGCAGCGCCAGCGCGCGGCGCACGGCCTGCGCACGGCGCTCGCCGAGGCCGATGTTGTATTCGCGCGTGCCGCGCTCGTCGGTGTGCCCCTCGAGCCGCACGCGGGTGCCGGGGTTGGCGGCGATCCACTGGGCGTGCCGGGCGAGCAGGGCCTGGTCGTCGGGACGGATCTCGTCGCTGTCGAACGCGAAGTAGATGATGCGGCGGTTGGCGAGCTCGCCCGTGGGACCGGCGCCTGCGCCCATGTCGCCACCGACGCTACCGGCCGACTCGATGCCCGAGGCCGACGCCGAGTCGTCGGGCGTCGTCGTGGCACCGGACGAGGCGACCGACTCCTCGCCGGCGCCGTCGGTCTTGGCGCGCTTGCTGGCGCAACCGGCGGCCAGCGACACCGCGAACAGGGCAACGGCGAGGGGCAAGAGCTTCTTCATCGGGCGGACTCCATGGGATGGCGGCAGGCGAACGGCGCGGATTATCGCAGGAACGGGCCCCAGGCGGGCTCGCGGACCTCGCCCCGGTCGGACTTCAGGCGCTGGGTGATCAGGCCGTCGGCCGACACCGTGGCGAGCGTGCCCTGCCCGCGCTCGCGGCCGGCGTAGATCAGCGTGGCGCCGTTGGGCGCGAAGCTCGGCGACTCGTCGAAACGGCCCTGGGTGAGCACGCGGCTGCCGCCCCCGGCGAGGTCCTGGATCGCGACCTTGTAGCCGCCGCCCTCGAGCGTCACGAACGCGAGCTGGGTGCCGTCGGGCGAGAGCCTGGGCCGGGCGTTGTAGCCACCGCCGAAGGTGATGCGCTTCGGGCGGTCGCCAGGCGTCGGGGCCACCCGGTAGACCTGCGGCCCGCCCGAGCGGTCCGAGGTGAAGTAGATGGCGGCGCCGTCGGGGGCCCAGACGGGCTCGGTGTCGATGCCCGGGTCGTCGGTGATGCGCGTCAGCGCCTGGGTCGCCAGTTCGAGCACGTAGACGTCGAGGTTGCCGCCGCTGCCGGAGAGCGTCAGCGCGAGCTTCGAGCCATCCGGCGACCACGACGGCGCGCCGTTGATCCCGCGCCGCGCCGAGACGCGGCGGCGCTCGCCGGTGCGCAGGCGCTGCACGTACACGGCCGAGGCGCGCGCCTCGAACGAGACGTAGGCGAGCCACTCGCCGTCCGGCGACCAGGCCGGCGACATCAGCGGCTGGCGCGACTCGAGGATCACGCGGGCGGCCTCGCCGTCGGCGTCGGCGACGAGCAGCTGGTAGCGCTGGTTCGGTGGCGCGCCGTCGACCGAGACATAGGCGATGCGGGTCGCGAAGGCACCGCGCACGCCGAGGATCTTCTCGTGGACGCGATCGGCGATGCGGTGCGCACCATTGCGTGCGGTCGCCGCCGGCACGACCAGGCGCTCGGAGAGCAGGCGCTGGCCGTTGAGCACGTTCAGCAGCTCGAAGTCGACCGTGCTCTGCCCCGCCGCCGGTCCCGCGGTGGCGCGGCCGACGAGCACGTAGTCGGTGCCGAGGTTGCGCCAGTCGGCGGCGACGACCGCATCGGCGCGCGACGGCGCCCCGGGCATGCGCTCGCGCGGCAGCAGCCGGAAGCGACCGCTGCGCTCGAGGTCCTGCCGGATCACCTCGGCGAAGTCGAAGGCCGCGGTCGGCGCCGCCGGCTCCTGCGCGAAGCGCGCCACCGCCACGGGGATCGGGTCGGTGACGCCCGAGGTGATGTCGATGCGCAGTTGCGCCGGCACCGCCGGCGACAGCAGCGCGAGCGCGGTCGCGGACAGCGCCGGCAGCAGCAGCTTGAGCTTAGTCATTGGGCTTGAACCGTACTACGAGGTTGCGTTCGAACAGCGACGGATCCGGTGGCGGCGGCAGCGGAGACGCACGATACACCGCCGCCTCGATCGACTGGCGCACGGTTTCGTCGCCGTTGCACGACAGCACGCGGACCTCCACCACCTCGCCCCCCGGCACCTGGGTGACCGCGACGGTGCAATCGAGGCCGGCGCGCGCCGCCGGCGGGCGGATCCACGCGCGCTGGATCCGCGCCTGGATCGCCGCCGCCCACTGCACGCCGAGCCCGCTCGCGCGCGCCGCCATCGCCCGCTCCTCGGCAGCGAGCTGGCGCTGCAGCTCGGCCTCGCGCTCGGCCTTCGCGCGGCGCTCCGACTCCTCGCGCTTCTGCTCCGCGGCGCGGCGTTCGGCCTCCTTGCGCTCGGCGGCCTGTCGCTCGGCTTCCTTCCGTTCAGCTTCCTTGCGCTCGGCCTCCTTCCTCGCCTTGTCGCGCGCCGCCTGCTCGGCGCGCTCCTTCTGCTCGGCGACGCGGCGCCGCTCGGCCTCGGCGCGCTGCGCGACCAGCTCGCGCTCGCGGGCCGCCGCCGCGGCCTCCTGCGGGTCGGGCTTCGGCACCGGGGCCTCGCGCGCCTCGGGCGGCGGCTGCGGGCGCGGCAGTGGCTCGGGTACCGGCGGCTCGGGCTGCGGTTCGGTCTGCGGCTCGGGCTCGGGCTCGGGCTCGGGCTCGGGCTCGGGCGGCGGTTGCGGGGCCGGGCGCGGCGGCGTGCGCGCCGGGCGGGCGAGCCCGGCGTCGCGCGCGTCCACCACCGTGGCCTCGATCGCGAGCACCTGCGGCTGCGGGGGCTCGCGCCGCACCATCCACAGGCCGGAGCCGAGCGTCGCGAGCAGCAGGCCGTGCACGGCCAGGGACTTCAGCAGCGGTCGCCACCGCTCGACGGCCATCGCCACCGTCCGCTCAGCGCTTGCGCGGATCGGCCGGCAGAGGGTCGGTGACGAACCCGAGCTTCGCGGCGCCGGCGTCCTGCAGCATCACCATCGCCTCGACGACCTTGCCGTAGGGAACCTCGCGATCCCCCTTCACCAGCACCGGCACGTCCGGGGTGCGCCGCAGGATCGCCGTGACGCGCGCCTGTGCCGTCGCCGGATCGAGCGGCGACTCGGGCCGCCCGCCCTGGTTCAGGAACAGCCGCCCCTCGCGGTCGATCGACAGCACCAGCGGCTTCTGGTCCTTCAGGTCGCGCAGGTCGATCGGCTCGGCCGCGGCCTTGGGCAGCTCGACCTTGATGCCCTCGGTCAGCAGCGGCGCGGTGACCATGAAGATCACGAGCAGCACCAGCATCACGTCGATGTAGGGCACGACGTTGATGTCGGCCATCGCA
>JALORN010000004.1 GCA_025458905.1 Steroidobacteraceae bacterium | reverse complement strand
GCGCGAGATCGTCATCGAGCGCCTGCTGGCGCTCGACACCGAGGAGCTGGATGTCGCCCAGCTCAAGTGGGTCGTCCTGATGGTGCTGTCGAGCCAGCCTGGCGAGGAGCTGGCCTGCTCGCGCATGGAAGACCTCGTTTTCGACCTCGCGGAGAAACCCCACTGACGCCGTTTTCCGGGCGCGAAAGCGCCGCGTGAAAGCGTGCACCGCGGCTCGTCCGCGGTTTCGCGTCTTTGGAGGTCCCCGCGTTCATGCTTGCTCGTGTCGTGAGAAATGCCTGACAACCTGGTAATCGTCGAGTCGCCGGCGAAGGCGAAGACCATCAAGAAGTACCTCGGCAAGGACTTCGAGGTGCTCGCCTCCTATGGCCACGTGCGCGACCTCGTCCCGAAGGAGGGCGCGGTCGACCCGAAGCGCAAGTTCGCGATGAAGTACGACGTCATCGAGCGCAACGAGCGCCACGTCGATGCGATCTCGCGCGCGCTGAAGAAGTCGAAGGCGCTCTACCTCGCGACCGACCCGGACCGCGAGGGCGAGGCGATCTCCTGGCACCTCTACGAGCTGCTGAAGGACCGCGGCGACCTCCAGGGCAAGGACGTGCACCGCGTCGCCTTCTACGAGATCACCAAGAACGCGATCCGCGAGGCGATCACGGAACCGCGCGAGCTGTCGCTCGACCTCGTCAACGCGCAGCAGGCGCGCCGCGCGCTCGACTACCTGGTCGGCTTCAACCTCTCGCCGCTGCTGTGGAAGAAGGTGCGGCGCGGCCTCTCGGCGGGCCGCGTGCAGAGCCCGGCGCTGCGGATGATCTGCGAGCGCGAGGCCGAGATCCAGGCCTTCGTCCCGCAGGAGTACTGGACCCTCGACGCACAGGGCGAACACACGCAGCAGGTGTTCCCGCTGCGCCTGATCGAGTATCGCGGCCAGAAGGTCGAGCAGTTCAGCTTCACCAACGAGGCTGCCGCGCGCGAGGTCGAGCGCACGCTGCGCGCCGCCGCCGGCGCGCCGGCCTCCGGGGCGCTCGGGGCGAGCGACACCGGCGCCGGCCGCGGCACGCTCGAGGTGCTGTCGATCGACCGCAAGCAGCGCCGCCGCAATCCCGCGCCGCCGTTCACCACCTCGACGCTGCAGCAGGAAGCGGCGCGCAAGCTCGGCTTCTCGGCGCAGCGCACCATGCGCCTCGCGCAGCAGCTCTACGAGGGCGTCGACTACGGCGAGGGCTCGGTCGGCCTCATCACCTACATGCGTACCGACTCGGTGAACCTCGCCAACGACGCGGTCGCCGAGATCCGCCAGGTCGTCTCGCGGCTCTACGGCGCCGAGTCCCTCTCCGACGAGGTGCGCGTCTACAAGACCAAGTCGCGCAACGCCCAGGAGGCGCACGAGGCCGTGCGCCCCACCTCGGCCGCCGTCACGCCGCAGCTGCTCGAAGGCCGCATCGACAACGACCAGTACCGCCTGTACGCGCTGATCTGGAAGCGCGCGGTCGCGTGCCAGATGGCGCCGGCCGTCTACGATACCGTCGCGGTCGACATGCTCGCCGGCCCCGACGGTACGCAGCGCCACCTGCTGCGCGCCAACGGCTCCACGCTCGTGAAGCCGGGCTACATCGCCGTCTACCAGGAAGGCCAGGACGACGCGGCCGACGACGACTCCGACACCGTGCTGCCGCCGATGCAGGAGGGTGACGCGGTGAGCCTGGTCGGCCTGCAGGGCGCGCAGCACTTCACCGAGCCGCCGCCACGCTATTCCGAAGCCTCGCTGGTCAAGGCCCTCGAGGAGCACGGCATCGGCCGCCCCTCGACCTACGCCTCGATCATCTCGACGCTGAAGGACCGCGAGTACGTCGACATGGACGCGCGGCGCTTCATCCCGACCGACATCGGCAAGATCGTCAACGACTTCCTCTCCAAGCACTTCCACAAGTACGTGGAATACGGCTTCACCGCCGCGATGGAGGACGAGCTCGACGCCGTGTCGCGCGGCGAGGAGGACTGGACCGAGCCGCTGAAGAAGTTCTGGGCGCCGTTCAAGGAGCTGGTCGAGTACACCGAGAAGAATGTCTCGCGCGACGAGGTCGCGCAGTCGCGCGAGCTCGGCACGGACCCGGCGAGCGGCAAGCCGGTGTCGGTGCGCATGGGCCGCTTCGGCCCGTTCGTGCAGATCGGCACCCGCGACGACGCGGACAAGCCGCGCTTCGCCGGCCTGCGGCCCGGCCAGAAGATGGACAAGATCACCTTCGACGAGGCGATGCAGCTGTTCCTGCTGCCGCGCAAGCTCGGCACCACCGAGGACGGCGAGCCGATCGAGGCCAACGTCGGCCGCTTCGGGCCCTACGTGAAGTACGGCGCGAAGTACGCCTCGCTGAAGGAAGACGACCCCTACACCATCACGCTCGAGCGCGCGCGCGAGGTGATCGCCGCGAAGAAGCTCGCCGACGCCAACCGCACCATCATCGACTTCGGCATCGACGGCATCCAGGTGCTGAACGGCCGCTACGGTCCCTACATCACGGACAAGGCGCGCAACGCGCGCATCCCCAAGGACCGCGACCCGAAGACGCTGACGCTCGAGGAGTGCCGCGCGCTGCTCGAGGCCGCGCCGCAGCGGCCCGGACGGGGTCGCTTCGGCCGCGGTGCCAAGGGCGCTTCCTCGAAGGGCACGGCGGGCAAGGGCGCCGCGGACAGTGGCGCGACCGCCAAGGCAGTCGGGGCGAAGCCGCGTGCAGGCGCCGGCAGGGCAGGCGTCGGCGCAGCGGGCGTTGCCGAAACCGCCGACGGGCTGCCGGCCGCGGCCGCGGCCGCGGCGGCGAAGGCGCCCGCGGCGCGCAGCGCGCGCGCAGGCGCCAAGGCCAAGGGCACGGGCAAGGCCCAGGGCAAGACCCAGACCAAGACCAAGGCCAAGACCAAGGCCCAGCGCGAGTCCCCGGCCGCCGCGGCAACGGCAGCCGCGACCCGGGCGAGCGCGAAGCCCGCCGGCGCGAAGCCCAAGGCCGCGGTCAGTTCACCTGCGCGCTCCCGGGGCTCGGCTGCGACCGACGACGAGGGCTGACCGGGGTCGCGCATGAAGTACCGGCACGCCTTCCATGCCGGCAACTTCGCCGACGTCCACAAGCACGTGACGCTGGTCGCGCTGCTGCTGGCGCTGGCCCGCAAGGACAAGGGCTTCCTGTTCGTCGACACGCACGCCGGCCGCGGCGCCTACGACCTCGCCTCCGCGGCCGCACGGCGTGGCGACGAGGCGGCCGGGGGCATCGGCCGCTTCGCGCCCGGCACGCCGACCGGCGAACCGGAAGTCGACGCCTGGCTAGAGGCAGTCGCCGCCTTCCGCCAGGAACGCCATGCGCGCCACGCCTATCCCGGCTCGCCGCTGCTCGCGCTGCGCTTCCTGCGGCCGCAGGACCGCGCGCTGCTGGTCGAGGCCGAGCCGGGCGAGCACGCGGAACTGCGGCGCGAGTTCCGCGACCTGCCGCGCGTCGTCGTCGAACACGCCGACGGCCATGCGCGCGCCGTCGCGGCGATGCCGCCCATCGAGCGGCGTGCGCTGGTGCTGCTCGACCCGCCCTACGAGGACACGCGCGGCGACTTCGAGCAGGCGGCCGCGACGGCCGCAGCGCTGCTCGAGCGCTTCGCGACCGGCGTGATCGCGATCTGGTACCCGGTGAAGCTCGAGCGCGACACCACGCGCTGGATCGAGGCACTCGCGGCCCGCATCGCGCCGCGCCCACTGCTCGCCGCGGAACTCTGGGTCCACCCGCGCGACTCGCGCCTCGGCCTCAACGGTTCGGGCATGGCGATCGTGAACCCGCCTTATCTCCTCGACGAGCGCATGCGCGCGTGGCTGCCGCTGCTGCATCGCCGGCTCGCCGCCCCGGGGGAAGGCGGCTGGGACGTGCGGCTGCGCAGCGACGCCCCGCCCACGACGACACCGCCACGACGCTGAACGGACGGCAGGCCGGCGTCATGCCCGGTACTCCCGCGTCGGCGCGCGCCCACGCGGCGCTGCGCCCAGGCAGGTGGCCAGCGACGGAGCGGCGCGCCGCACCGCCGCCGAGGGTCGGGGGATGCTCGCCCAGTACCGCGCGAGCCGCTGAGGCGCCAGCCGAGCCAGCCGCTGAAGCTCGCTCGGGCCGGGTCACTCGCCGAGCGCCGCCAGCACCTGCCTGGCCACCGCATCGAGGTCGGGGCCCGACGGTTCGCCAGCGCCGCGCTCGAGCACCGCGATGCCACCCTGGACGGCGGGCGCCGGCCACAGCGAACCGCGATAGCCGCCCTCGTCGAAGGCCTGGCGGCGCGTCACCCTCTCGCCGGGCAGCACCAGCACGGTGACCGGCCCGCGCGCGGTCGCGACCACGAGGTGCGGGACCTGTCGACCGCGCAGGTAGCAGCTGTGGGCGTACACCACTTCGCCGGCGGCGAGACGGTCGAGGCGCACGCCCGAGCGCCGCAGCACCAGGTCGAGCGCCGACTGCGGGATCGGCCGGCGGGCGTCCCAGGCATCCGGCTCCTCGGCCATGTGCTCGACCAGCTGCGCGGCGAGGGCGTCGCGCGGCTGCAGCGCGAGGAACGACGCTGCCAGCACGCCGACCAGCAGCACGCCGGCGGCGAACGCCCAGCGCCGCGCGGCCGGCACCGGTGCCCCCTCGGCGCTCGCGCGCGTCTGCGGCGCGGCCGGCGCGGGCACGGGCGCGTCGCGCGCCGGGAACCCGCCACCGACGGTCTCGCCGCGCGGCCAGTCGAGGGCACGTCGCAGGTCGCCCTCGAGCCGCTGCATCTCGCGTCGGTAGCCGCTGCAGTCGGCGCAGCCGGTCACGTGGACCTCGAGCTCGGCACTGCGGCCCGCTGGGTCGGCGCCGATCTGCAACCTCGCCTCCTCGCACTTCATCTTCCCTGCTCCCTTCGCCCTGCACCATCGCCGATGGCGCTGCCTTCCGTCGCAGCACCCGTCTCCGCCGCGGCGGCGGTGGCGCCCGCGCCGCGCGGCGCGAGGCCGTACATCCCGCGCAGCTCGTCGCGGGCCCGGAACAGGCGCGTCAGCACCGCCGGGACCGAGAGGCCGAGCTCGGCGGCGATCTCCGCCGTCGAAAAGCCGCCGAGCACCTGCATCACCAGCGGCACGCGGTAGGAGTCCGGCAGGCGCAGCAGCGCCGCGCGCAGCTCGCGCACCTGCTGCTCGTCGCCCGCGGCGAGCGCCGGGTCCTCGAGCGCCACCAGCGCATCGATCTCGACGGTCGGCAGGCGCTTGCGTTCGTAGAGCCGCGCGTGCTCCCGGCTCGCGATCGTGCACAGCCAGGCCTTCAGCCGCGATGGATCCGCGAGCGACTCGCGCGCCTTCCACGCCCGCAGCAGCGTCTCCTGCACGATGTCCTCGGCGAGCGTGCGATCGCGTGCGAGCCAGGTCGCGAAACGCAGCAGGTCGGGTCGCAGCGCCGCGAATTGCCGCTCCAGCATCCGGTCGGCCGCCTTTCCGGCGACGTGCTCGTTCATGTATAAGACCGCCCGGAAGCCTCCCGGATTTCGCCGCAGTCTAATCCCCGTCCATGGAAGAGTCCCCCCCGGATCGCTACGGCGTCGTCGGCTTCCCCGTCGCGCACAGCAAGTCGCCCTTCATCCACGGCATGTTCGCGCGCCAGACGGCGCAGAACATGGAGTACCGCCTCTACGAGGTCCCGCCGGTCGCGTTCCGCACCGAGGTCGGGCGGTTCTTCGCCGAGGGCGGCGCGGGGCTGAACGTCACCGTGCCGCACAAGGTCGCCGCCGCCGACTTCGCCAGCGAGCTCACGCCCCGCGCCGAGCGTGCCGGCGCGGTCAATACGCTGGCCATGGAAAAGGGCCGCGTGCTCGGCGACAACACCGACGGCGCGGGCCTGGTCCGCGACCTCACGGTGAACCTGCAGGTCGAGCTCGCCGACCGGCGCGTGCTGGTGCTCGGCGCCGGCGGCGCCACCCGCGGCATCCTCGCGCCGCTGCTCGAGCACGGCCTCGAGGAGCTGTGGGTCGCGAACCGCACCGCCGAGCGCGCCCGCGACCTCGTCAGCCCCTTCAGCGACCTCGGCAAGCTGCGCGGCTGTGGCTACGACGAGCTGCCGGTGCGGCCCTTCGACCTCGTGATCCACGCCACGTCCGCGGGGCTCGAGGGCAACGTCCCGAAGATCAATCCCGCGGTCATCGGCCCGGCGACCGTCTGCTACGACCTTTCCTACGGCAAGGGCGACACGCCGTTCGTGAAGTGGGCCTGGAACCTCGGCTGCGCCCGCGCGGTCGAGGGCTGGGGCATGCTGGTCGAGCAGGCCGCCGAGTCCTTCGCACTGTGGCGCGGCGTGCGCCCCGACACCGCGCCGGTGCTCGCCGTCCTCGAACGCCCGGGCTGAGCGCTGCCGTCGGTCGAGATCCCGCGCGAGCCGCGACGGGCGCCCACCACGCGGCGGCGCCACGCATCGACCCCGCCTCGACCCACCCGATGGCCCTGCCGGGCGACCCGACCACGGCGCCGGCGCGATTTACGGGCCTCGGTCCGCTGGCCCGAGGGGGCGCCACTGTGCTTATGATCTAGCCCATCCGCGACGCAGCCAGGGCAGGCAGGTCATGCGACGCACGACGCACTACAGCCGATCGCCGCGCACGCGCCGCCTGGATGCGGCCGGTGGCCCCGCGCCGGAGCCGGCCGCGGCAGGCCCGGGCGTGGCCGGCCCCGAGACGGGCGGCACCGCTTCGACCCTTGCCTCGAGCGCCGCATCTTCGGCGGCTACGACCGCGTCCGCGACCCACGCGGCGCGCCGCACCCTGCGCGAGCGGATGCGCGCGCTGCCCGGTGGCGGCTGGCCGGCGCTGCTGGGCGCGGCCGCACTCGCGGCGCTGCTCGCGGTCGGCCTGGCGACGGCGCTGCGTCCCGCCACCCGTTCCCCGACGCAGGCCGACATCGACGCTGCGGTGCAGTACTCGCTCGAGAATCGCCCGCCGGCGCCCTCGGCTGCCGCGCGGGCCTACGACGTCATCCGTCCTTCCGTCGTGCTGGTGCGGCGCCTGCGCGAGGGCACCGGCGGAGCGGGCAAGGCGGAGCGCGGCGGCCGCGGCGGTGAAGCCGACCCAGCCGCCGGGCGCAAGGGTGAAGACGCGCCGCGCGCCGACGGTGGCGGCGGTGGCGGCAGCGGCAGCGGCAGCGGCAGCGACCGCGACGGCAAAGGCGCCGGCTCCGGCGAGCGCCGCGGCGGGGCGCAGGCGGACGCCACCGACGAGGCCGGCAAGCCCGTCCTCACCGGCGTCGGCACCGGCGTCGTGTTCTCCGAGGACGGGCTGATCTTCACCAACCTGCACGTGATCACCGGCAAGGACGACATCGGCGTGGTGTTCGCCGACGGCACCGAGTCCGAGGTCGAGGTAGTCGACGCGCAGCCGGAGAACGACCTCGCGGTGCTCAAGGCCAAGACCCTGCCCGACGACCTGCGGCCGGCGACGCTGCGCAGCACGCGCGGCCTGCGCACCGGCGACGAGGTGCTGGCGGTGGGCTTCCCGTTCGGCATCGGGCCGACCGCCACCTGGGGCGTGGTGTCCGGGCTGCGCCGCGAGCACTACTCCGAGCAGGGCCGCCGCAACCTCGTCGACCTGATCCAGTTCGACGCCGCGGCCAACCCGGGCAATTCCGGCGGCCCGCTGGTGACGCGCGACGGCGACGTGGTCGGCATCGTCACCGCGATCGTCAATCCGACCGACGAGGGCTTCTTCGTCGGCATCGGCTTCGCGGTGCCGATCGAGAACGCCGCGGCCGCGGCCGGCATCTCGCCATTCTGAACCGCGGCCGGCCGCCGGCGCCCGGCAACAGCGACACGGGGACACGGGAGACTCGAGCATGGAAGACAGCAGGACGATGCGCGAGGACGGCGACGCCGGCGAGGTCGCCTCGCTGATGCAGCGCGTGCTCTACGAAGTGAAGAAGGTCGTGGTCGGCCAGGATCCGTTCCTCGAGCGCGTGCTGGTCGCGATCCTCGCGCGCGGGCACCTGCTGGTCGAGGGCGTGCCGGGCCTCGCCAAGACGCTGACCGTGAAGACGCTGGCGCGGGCGCTGCAGGGCGACTTCAAGCGCATCCAGTTCACGCCCGACCTCGTGCCCGCGGACCTGGTCGGCACCCGCCTCTACAACCAGAAGTCCGGCGATTTCTCGGTGTCGCTCGGGCCCGTGTTCACGAACCTGCTGCTCGCCGACGAGATCAACCGCGCGCCCGCCAAGGTGCAGAGCGCGCTGCTCGAGGTGATGCAGGAGCAGCAGGTGACGATCGCCGGCGAGACCTTCGCCGTGCCCCAGCCGTTCCTCGTGATGGCGACCCAGAACCCGATCGAGAGCGAGGGCACGTATCCCCTGCCCGAGGCGCAGGTCGACCGCTTCATGATGAAGGTGCTGGTGGACTACCCGAGCGCCGACGAGGAGTTCGCGATCGTCGAGCGCGTCACCGGCGCGCCGCCGGCCGTGGCCCCGGTCGCTTCGATGACCCAGCTCGCGGTGCTGCAGCAGCGCTGCCGCAGCGTGTTCGTCGACCCGTCGCTGATCACCTGGGTGGTGCGCCTGGTCGGCGCGACCCGCGACCCCGCGCGCGCCGGCGCCAAGGACCTGGCGCGCCACGTCGCCTATGGCGCGAGCCCGCGCGCCTCGATCAACCTGGTCGAGGGCGGCCGTGCGCTCGCCTTCCTGCGCGGCCGCGACTACGTGCTGCCCGAGGACCTCGCCGACCTCGCGCCCGACGTGCTGCGGCATCGCCTGGTGCTGTCGTACGAGGCGCTCGCCGAGGGCATCACACCGGAGCAGCTCGTGCGCCGCCTGATGACCCAGGTCGCCCCGCCTGCCAAGCCGCTCGAGAGCCGTGGCCGCCTCGCCGCCGGCGGCTGAAGCCGTGGCCGCCCCGCCGGGGGCGCCAGAGGCGGTGCTGCGCCGTCTCGAGTGGACGGTGCTGCGCCGCCTCGACGGGCTGCTGCACGGCAGCTACCGCACGCTGTTCCGCGGCGCCGGGCTCGACTTCGCCGACGTGCGCGAGTACCAGCCGCACGACGACGTGCGGCGCATCGACTGGAACGTCACCGCGCGCCTGCAGGCGCTGCACGTGCGCGACTACCACGAAGACCGCGAGGTCGTCGGCTGGTTCCTGCTCGACCTGAGCCCTTCGGTCGACTTCGGCTCGCTCGAGGCCAGCAAGCAGGAGGTGCTGCAGGGGTTCGTCGCGGTGCTCGCGCGCGTGCTCACGCGCCACGGCAACCCGGTCGGCGCGGTGCTCTACGGCGACGGCATCGAGACCGTGATCCCGCCGGGCACCGGCCGCCGCCAGGTGCTGCGGATCCTGAAGGCACTGCAGGAGCGGCCGCGGCGCACGCGCGCGCCGCGCACCGACCTCGCCGCGCTGCTGCGCGCGGCCGAGGGGCTGATGCGCCGGCGCGCGCTCGCCTTCCTGGTGTCGGATTTCATCAGCGTCCCCGGCTGGGAGAAGCCGCTGGCGCGCCTCGCGCAGCGGCACGAGGTGGTGGGCGTGCGCCTGCACGACCCCGCCGAGCACGACCTGCCGCCCTTCGGCCTGGCCGTGGTGCAGGACGCCGAGACCGGCGAGCAGATGTTCGTCGATGCCGACGACGCGACGTTCCGCGCGCGCTACGCGGCGGTCGCGGCGCGGCGCGAGGCGCGGATCCTCGGCGGCCTCGCGGATGCGGGCGTCGATGCGCTCGAACTCTCGACCGGCGACGACCTTCTGGAGGTGCTGCTGCGCTTCGCCACGCTGCGCAAGCGTCGCGGCGCCTCGACCGTCGGCCTGGCGCGCCACCTCGAGGCGCCCGCCTCATGAGGCGCCGGCCGTGAGCTTCGAGTGGCCGCAACTGCTGTGGGCCGCGCTGCTGGTGCCGATGCTGGGGTTCGGGTTCGCGAGGCTGCAGCGCCGTCGGCTGGCGACGATGCGCACGGCCGCGCGGGCGGGGCGGCAGCCCGGCGCCGACGGGCCGCGCCGCGGCGCCGCCGCCCTCCCGGCGGCCTCGCGCGTGCGGGCCCTGGTCCCGCCCGCGCTCTACGGCCTCGCCCTGCTCGCGCTGGTGGCGGCCGCTGCGCGCCCGATCGCCGTGGTCAGCCTGCCCTCGATGCGCGACGTGATCATCCTCGCGCTCGACGTCTCCAACAGCATGCGCGCCGAGGACCTGAAGCCCAGCCGGCTCGCGGCCGCCAAGCAGGCGGCGCGCGAGTTCATCGAGGCCCAGCCCGCGACCACCCGCATCGGCCTGGTGGCCTTCGCCGAGACCGCGCTCGCGGTGCGCCGCCCGACCACCGATCGCGAGGAACTGCTCAAGACCCTCGAGCGCCTCGAGCCGCAGCGCGGCACCGCGGTCGGCGAGGCGATCGTCGCGAGCCTGCAGGCGCTGTTCCCGCGCGAGCCGTTCGAGCTGCCCGCCGCGGGCGAGTCCGCGGACGGCCGGGCGCGCGCAGGCACCGGCGGCGCGCGGGCGCTGCCCGGTGCCGGCGCATCGCCGGACGAGGCGGCGGCGGGCGGCGCGGGCGATGCCACGGGCGCGCCGGCGAGCCCTGCCTTGGCCCCCGGCTCCGAGACCTCAGCGGCGATCGTGCTGCTGACCGACGGCGCCGCGACCCGCGGCCCGGACCCCGTCGAGGCCGCGCGGCTCGCCGCACGTCGCGGCGTGCGCGTGTTCACCGTCGGCCTCGGAACCGCCGACGGCGCAGTGGTCGAGGAGGACGGCGTGTCGATGCGCGTGCAACTCGACGAGCAGAAGCTGCGCCAGGTCGCCGACGTGACGCGCGCGCGCTTCTTCCGCGCCGCCGACGCGGATGATCTGCGCGCGATCTACCGCGACGTCAGTGCGCGGCTGGTGCTCGAGCGGCGCGAGACCGAAATCGGCGCCGGCTTCGTCGCGTTCGCGCTGCTGTGTACCGTGGTGGCGGCGGGCACGTCGCTCTTCTGGAGCAAGCGCATCCTGTGAACCCGGTGAACTTCATCGCCGCGGAGTGGCTCTGGCTGCTGGCGCTGCTGCCACTGCTGGTCCTGCTGTACCTGTGGGCGCTGCGCCGCCGCGCCGCGGAGGCGCTGCGCGTCACCGACCTCGAGCTGGTGCGCGAGGCGGCGGCGGGCCACCGCGCCTGGCGCCGCCACGTACCACCGGCGCTGCTGCTGCTCGCCTGCGCCGCCATGCTGCTGGCGCTGGCGCGCCCGACGACGCGGCTCACGCTGCCGAGCGAACGCGCCACGATGGTGCTGGCGATCGACGTGTCCGGCAGCATGCGTGCCGCCGACATCACCCCGGACCGCATCACCGTCGCCAAGGACGCCGCACGCGCCTTCGTCACCGAGCAACCGCGCACCACCCGCATCGGCCTCGTGGCGTTCTCGACCTCGGCGATGGTCGCCGCCGAGCCGACCCGCTCGCGCGACGACGTGCTGCTGGCGATCGACCAGCTGCGCCCGCAGCGCTACACCGCCGCCGGCAGCGGGATCGTCGCCGCGCTGCAGGCGATCTTTCCCGACGAGCCCCTCGACCTGTCGGGCCTGTCGCTCGCGGGCGGCGACTGGGGCGCTGGCTGGAGCGGCGGCGGCTGGCCCGCGCGCTCGCTCGACGCGCCGCAGGACGCCGCGGCCGACCGCAAGGCGCAAGCCTCCGCCGCCCGCAAGCCGGTCCCGCCCGGCAGCAATCCGTCGGCGGTGATCGTCCTGCTGAGCGACGGCCGTACCAATGTCGGCGTCGACCCGCTCGAGGCCGCGCGGCTCGCCGCAGACCGTGGCGTACGCGTGTTCACCGTCGGCTTCGGCACCCTTCAGGGCGCCAACGTCGACTTCGGCGGCGGCTGGATGCGCACCCAGCTCGACGAGGAGACGCTGCAGGCGATCGCCCAGATCACCGGCGGCAAGTACTTCCTCGCGCAGTCCGCCGACGACCTGCGCAGCGTCTACGACTCGCTGACGACGCAGTTCGTCGCCGAGACCCGCAGCACCGAGGTCACGGCGCTGGTGGCGCTGCTGGCCGTGCTGCTGATGGTGGTGGCGCTCGGCCTGAGGATCGCGCGTTTCTAGGATCCGAGGGGAAAAGGGGACAGATTTATTTTTCGGCAGGGACGCCCTGGCCCGTTTTCAACGCGGAAAATAAATCCGTCCCCTTTTCCCGAGCGCGGGCGCCGCGCAGGCCGTGCAGCAGGTCGTCGACCACAGGCATCACGCAGGACGAATCATGCGAGCGCTCGACGATCCGCTGCCGCATCCGCGGCGTGCGGCTCCACGGTGGCAACGCGGCGAGCTCGCGCTCGACGGCGAGACCGCGCAGCGCCTGCATGAACGGGTCGCGCCCATCGCTGGCCGGGTGGTAGGACAGCGCGGCGCGCCGCCGGGACGCCGGCGTCATCGCATACACGGTCGCGCCTTCCTTGATGGTCTCGAGCACCTGCAGCTGGTCGAGCGTCTCCAGCGGCACCGCGGTGGGATCGGCAGAGAGCACGACGAAGTCGGCGAGCTTGCCGGGCTCGAGCGAGCCCTTGCTCGACTCCTCGTGATGCTGCCACGCCGGCCAGAGGGTCATCGCCTTCAGCGCGGTGACCACGTCGACGCGGTGCTGCGGGCCGACGACCCGTCCTGAACCGCGCGCCTTGCGCGTCACCGTCGCCGACAGCACGCGCATCGAGTCGGGGAACGCGACCGGCGCATCGTGGTGCGTGGTGAAGCGCATGCCGCGCGCGCGCACCCAGCCGGTCGGCGAGATGTTCTGCCCGACCTCGGGCCCGACCGTCTGGTTCACGTGCCAGTCGCCCCAGTAGAACGTGTGCATCGGGAACAGCGACGGCAGGATGCCGAGCCGATCCAGCGCGCCGACCTGGTCCTCGCGCAGGAACTGACCGTGGATCAGCACCGGCCGCTGGTCCCGCGCGTCTGGGTGCTTCATCTGCGCGACCATCACCGCCGAGTTCAGCAGGTCGATCGCCGCCTCGCCGTTGGCGTGCACCAGGATCTGCGAACCCTGCGCGTACGCCCAGTCGACCGCCTCCATCACCTGGTCCGGCGTAACCGCCGCATAGCCGCGATAACCCGGCGCATAGTCGCCGACCGGCGCGTAGTACGGCCGGTCGCGCCACGCCGTGAAGCCCTGCGGCGAGCCGTCGATGGTCAGCTTGGCGCCGCCGACCCGCACCCGGTTCACGTAGGGCTTGCCGAGATCCGCTGCGATGGCCTGGCGGTCGGTGAGCACGTCGGGATAGGCAACCACGTCGATCTTCAACCCGCCGTCGCGCGCTACCTGGCGCAAGGTCGCGACCGTCGAGGCTGACGCGCGGCCCTCGTCGGCGGTGGTGTAGCCGAAGCGCGCCCACAGCTCGACGCCGGCCCGCGTCATGCCGAGCATCCCACGCTCGCCGATCTGCGTGAGCGTCTTCCCGAGCGCGTCGTAGTGCGCGCTCTCCTCGAGCACGCCGTCGGGCTCGCGGCTGCCGGCGCGGCGCCGGATCACGCCGCCCGGCGGGTCGACCGATGCGGCGGTGAGACCGAGTAGATCGAGCGCCTTCGAGTTGAGCGCCGAGAGATGCCCCGACTGGTGCACCAGCACGACCGGCACGTCCCGGGAGACGACATCGAGGTCGTCACGGGTCGGATGGCGCCGTTCGGCGAGAGTCGACGGGTCGTAGCCGAAGCCGATGACCAGTTTGGCCTGCCGCACGAAGTCGGCGTTCGCCGCCATCCACGCGCGCAGCGTGCGCTGGAGCGAGGCGATGTCGCGCACCTCGCCGTCGGGCGGTGCCAGCAGGTTCGCCGAGATCGCCTGCAATCCGCCGCCGGTGACGTGCCCATGGGCGTCGACGAAGCCCGGCAGCAGCGCGCGGCCGCCGAGGTCGTGCAGCCGTGTCTTGCGACCCTTGAGCTTCATCACCTCGGCGCGGCTGCCGACCGCGAGGATCCGGCCGCCCTTCTCGGCGATCGCCTCGGCGCGCATCGCCGCATCGTTCATCGTCAGTATCGGGCCGCCCGTCCAGATGCGGTCGGCCGTGTCCGCGGCGGACGCCTGGCCTGGCGCAACGATGGACAGCACCGCCGCCGCAAAAAAAGGCCGCGACCCGGAATTTGCTGGACTGCATGTGATCCCTCGCGCCGGCGTCGCCTGCGCCCGGGCTCGCTCGGCCGGGCTGCCCGCCTGTGGTTTAGGGTTGCGCAACCTACTACGGCGTCGGCCATGCGTCGATACGAGGCGTGGCGGGTCGGGTCGGGTCGGGCGCGCGGGCCGGACGCGATGGCGGGTCGGACGCAACGACGCGCCGGATCGCGTCCCGACAGCCCGGTGGATCCGCTGCGCCAGTCATCGCCGGCCGCGGGCGGGCCTCCAGCGCCCCGGCCCCCGACCCGGGCACCATCCGCGGCGGCAGGGCCTTGACGACGTTGCATACATATGCATAATTTGCGCAAATTTATGCACGCTGACGCCCTCCAGACCGAGCGCCGCAACGCCATCCTGCGCATCCTGCGCGGCTCGCCCGTGCGCAAGCAGGACGAGCTCGTGCGCCTGCTGCGCAGCCAGGGCCACGACGTCACCCAGTCCTCGGTCAGCCGCGACCTGCGCGACCTCGGCGTGCTCAAGGCCGCCGGCCGCTACCTGCCGCCCGACGACGTCAACGCCCGCACCCACGGCGACTTCGACACACTGCGGACCTTCGTGCGCAGCGTCGCCACGGCCGGCACCTCGCTCACCGTGATCAGGACCACCGTCGGCGCCGCGCAGACCGTCGCGGCCGCGATCGACCGCGCCGAATGGCCCGAGGTGGTCGGCACGATCTCCGGCGACGACACCATCTTCCTCGCGACCGACAGCGCGCGCGCCCAGGCGCAGGTCGTCGAGCGCGTCCGCGGCCTGTTCCGCGTCTGACGGGCCGCGCGGCCCGCCCCCGAAGTTCCACCGAATCCTGTCCTTTCCGGCCTTTCGTACTTCCCCAGAGCATCCGTCATGACCCAGCCCATCGTCCTAGCGTATTCCGGCGGCCTCGACACCTCGTTCCTGGTGCCCTGGCTCAAGGAAAATTATGGCCGCCCGATCATCACGGTCACGGTCGACACCGGCGGCATCGACGCCGCGGCCGCGAAGACGCTGCGGGAGCGCGCGCTCGCGCTCGGCGCCGTGGAGCACCACCAGGTCGACGCGCGCGCCGACTACTTCGACCAGGTTCTGCGCTTCCTGATCATGGGCAACGTGCGCCGCGGCCAGCTCTACCCGCTGTGCGTCGGCGCCGAGCGCGTGATGCAGGCGCAGACCATCGCGCTGATGGCGCGCAAGCTCGGCACCGGCAGCATCGCCCACGGCTGCACCGCAGCCGGCAACGACCAGGTGCGCTTCGAGGTCGCGCTGCGCACGCTCGCGCCCGAGCTCGAGATCATCGCGCCGGTGCGCGACAAGGCCTTCAAGCGCCAGGAGGAGCTCGAGTTCCTGCAGGCGCGCAAGCTCCCGGTGCCACCGTTCGGCGCCGCCTACTCCATCAACCGCGGCCTCTGGGGCGTGACCATCGGCGGCAAGGAGACGCTGACCTCGTCCGGCAGCATCCCCGAGAGCGCCTGGGTGCTGTCGAAGGACGCCTTCGAGCGGCCGCCGAGCCCGCAGCACCACAAGATCCACTTCGACAAGGGCATCCCGGTCGGCCTCGACGGCAAGACCCTGGCGCCGGTCGAGGTGATCGAGCGGCTCGAGCAGATCGCCGGCCCCTTCGGCATCGGCCGCGGCATCCACCTGGGCGACACCATCATCGGCACCAAGGGCCGGGTCGCGTTCGAGGCACCCGCGGCCGAGACGCTGATCGTCGCGCACCGCGAGCTCGAGAAGCTGGTGCTCACCGGCCGCCAGCAGCGCATCAAGGAGATGCTCGCCGGCCCGTACGGCGACTGGGTGCACGAGGGGCAGCTGCTCGACCCGGTGTGCCGCGACATCGAGGCGCTGTTCCTGCAGTCGCAGGAGCGCGTCACCGGCGAGGTCAACGTGCTGCTGCGCGCCGGCTCGCTGTTCATCGAGGGTGTCGAGTCGCCGTACTCGCTGATGGCCGCCTCCAAGGGCGTCTACGGCGAGGCGACCGGCGAGTGGACCGCGGCCGACGCGCTGGGCTTCTCGCGCATCGTCGGCCTCACGGGTGTGTTCCATCGTCGTGCGGGTGAGAGGGCTGCCGGAAAATGAGGACCATCGTCGTCGACAAGATCGCCTCCGTGACCCAGGCCTGCGGCCTCGGCCACGAGGTCCGCATCGCCACCGACAACATCCCGTCCGAGGAGGGCGTGGTGGTGGTCGTCGAGGTGCTGACCAGCAAGGCGAACTACAACACCCTCGAGCTGACCAGCGGCCGCATGGCCAAGGTCAACAAGGGCGACGTCGTCGTGGGCGCGCTCGGCCACCGCCGCGCGCTGTTCGGCTTCTCCGGCCACGTGCCGCCGAAGCTCGAGGCCGGCGACGTCATCCAGATGCTCAACATCGGCGGCGTGCTCGGCATCTGCGACTCGGCGAACCCCGACAAGGGCAAGCCGTTCGACTGCCGCGTGCTCGGCGTGGTGCTGCAGTTCCCCTACCTCGGCGAGCGCATCGGCGTGCCGGCGCGCGCCGGCTACCGCAAGCTCGACATGGACGCCACGCTCGACACCCAGGGCGTGCCGATCGTCGCGCTCGCGGGCACCTGCATGGAAGCCGGCAAGACCGCGGCCGCCTGCGCGATCGTCAGCCGCATGCGCCATCGCGGCATGACGGTCGACGTCTTCAAGGCCACCGGCGTCTCGCTGCGCCGCGACATCCTCGCGATGGAAGACGCCGGTGCGCGCAATTCCATGATCTTCACCGACCTCGGCATCATCACGACCACGCGCAAGGTGGGACCTGCGCTGACGCGGACCATGCTGACCGAGCTCGCGGCCAAGAAGCCGGACGTGATCGTCTACGAGCTGGGCGACGGCATCCTCGGCACCTATGGCGTCGATGCGATCCTCGACTGCGAGGACATCCGCCAGGCACAGTCGACCGGCATCGTGCTCTCGGCGAACGACCCGGTCGCGGCCTGGGGCGGCGTCAAGCTGCTGCGCGAGCGCTTCGGCGTCGAGCCCTGCGTGGTCACCGGCCCCTCGACCGACAACGCGGTCGGCGTCGAGATCATCGAGCAGCAGATGAAGGTGCCGGCGTTCAACGCCATGACCAGCGGCGCCGACCTCGGTGACTGCGTGATCAGGGCCATCGGCCTCGACCAGAAGTTCCCGCTGCCGGGCGCCGCGGGCCAGCCCAAGGCGGCCAACGGCTGATGGACGCGCGCATCCCCACCCTGGTGCTCGGCGGCACCGGCTACGTCGCCGGCGAGGTCATCCGGCTCGTGCTGGGCCACCCGAACCTGCAGCTCGCCGGCGTGATGTCCGACTCGCAGCCCGGCGAGCCGGTCGGCCGCTCGTTCCCGCACCTGGCCGCCGTGCTCGGCGACACCCGTTTCCTGTCGCAGGCGGAGATCGAGCAGCAGGTCTCGACGCTGCCGCGCAGCGCGGTGTTCTCGGCCGCGCCGCACGGCGTCAGCGCCGCGCTGATCGACACATTGCTGAGGCGCGCCGAGGCGAAGGGCACGAAGCCGCGGGTGGTCGACATCTCGGCGGACTACCGCTACTCCACGGCGGAAGCCTACGCGGCCGTCTACAAGCACGAGCACGGCGCGCCGGCGCGGCTCAAGGACTTCACCTGCGCGGTGCCCGAGCACCTGAAGGCGGTGACCACGCCGCACGTGGCGCACCCCGGTTGCTTCGCGACCGCGACGTTGCTCGCAGCGGTGCCGCTGCTCGCCACCGGTCTCGCCGCCGGCAGCGACGCGGGCGCTGGCGGTTCGGGCGCGGGTTCCGGCGCCGGTGGGCCGACGCTGTTCGTCTCGGGCGTCACGGGCAGCACCGGCTCGGGCCGCAAGCCCGTCGAGGGAACGCACCACCCGACGCGCCACAGCGATCTCTATTCGTACAACGCGCTCGTGCACCGCCACATCCCGGAGATCCGCGCCTGCGCCAGGGCCGCGAGCGGCGTCGACGCGGACTTCGCCTTCGTGCCGCACTCCGGCCCGTTCGCGCGCGGCATCCACGTCACGGTGCAGGCGCAACTCGCCGCGCCGACCGACACGGCGACCGTGCTGGCACGCCTGCGCGAGTTCTACGCCGGGGCGTCGTTCGTGCGCGTTCTCGACGCCGCGCCGCGCGTCAAGGACATCGTCGCCAGCAACTACGCGCACCTCTCGGCCGCGGCCAACGGCCGCACGGTCGCGGTGATGTGCGTGGTCGACAACCTGAACAAGGGCGCGGCCGGCGGCGCCGTGCAATGGATGAACCGACTCTTCGGCCTGCCGGAGACCGCGGGACTGGCCGCGCCGGCGGCCGGCTGGACCTGAAGCCGCGCCCCGGGCGCGCGAGGCAACCTCGACCATGAACGCTGAGATCAAGCCCCAGACCCCCGCGGGAGCGCCGGACTTCCTGGCCCCCGTGTTCGCGCAGTACCCCATGGAAGTCGTGCACGCCGAAGGCGTGTGGCTGCACACGCGCGACGGGCGTCGCATCCTCGACCTCTACGGCGGGCATGCGGTCGCGGCGCTCGGCTACGGCCACCCGGGCTGGACGCGCGCCGTCGCCGAGCAGGCGAAGGCCTGCAACTTCCAGAGCAACGCGGTGCCGATGGACGTGCGCGCCCGCGCCGCGACCCGCCTCGCGAAGTTCGCCGGCAGCGGCTTCGACAGCGTGTTCTTCGTCAATTCCGGTGCCGAGGCGAACGAGAACGCGCTGAAGATGGCGTTCCGGATGACGCGCCGGCCGCAGGTCGTCGCGGTCGAGGGCGCGTTCCACGGCCGCACCGCCGCGGCGGGTGCGGTCACCTGGGGCGCGGTCGGCAAGTGGTACGAGTTCCCGAAGACGCCGTTCGACGTGGCCTACCTGCCGCGTCGCGACGTCGCGGCGATCGCGCGGACCGTGACCGAGCTGACCGCGGCGGTGATCGTCGAGCCGGTGCAGGGCGTCGGCGGCGCGTTCGACATGGGGCGCGAGTTCCTGGCCGCGCTGCGCCAGCGTTGCCACGAGACCGGCACGCTGCTGGTCTTCGACGAGGTGCAGATCGGCGTCGGCCGCAGCGGCTGGGCCTTCGGCGCCAACATGTACGGCGTGG
This sequence comes from Steroidobacteraceae bacterium, assembly GCA_025458905.1. Lineage (GTDB taxonomy): Bacteria > Pseudomonadota > Gammaproteobacteria > Steroidobacterales > Steroidobacteraceae > UBA964. Next base: position 164,970 of record JALORN010000004.1, on the reverse strand, counting down.
CACCGGACATGATCACCACTGCCAAGGCGCTCGGCAACGGCTTCCCCTGCGCCGCGCTGCTGATGAACCCGCGGGTGACGGCGGCGCTGAAGCTCGAGGGGCTCGGCACGACGTTCGGCGGCGGCCCGATGGCCTGTGCGGCGATCGAGGCGGTGATCGAGGCGATCGAGACCGAGGGCTTGCTGGAGAACGTGCGGCGCGTGTCGAAGTACATCGTCGACACCTGCACCGTGGGCCCGGTCGTCGGCCACCAGGGCGCCGGCTTCCTGCACGGCCTGCGGACCCGCCGGCCGGCGAAGGAGGTGCAGAAGGGCCTGCTGGAGCGCGGCATCCTCGCCGGCACCAGCGGCGACCCGAACGTGGTGCGCCTGCTGCCGCCGTACATCCTGCAGGAACAGCACGTGGACCAGTTGCGGGAGGCGCTCGCCGCGCTGTGATCGCGCGCACCGGCGACTGAACCCTGATGAAACGATTCCTCGACCTGGCCGACTTCTCCCGCGACGAGATCGTGGACCTGCTCGCGCTCGCGAAGCGCCTCGAGCAGCATCCCGAGCCGCGCGCGCTCGCGGGCAAGATCCTCGGCCTCGTGTTCTTCAACCCCTCGCTGCGGACGCTGTCGTCGTTCCAGGTCGGGATGATGCGGCTCGGCGGCAGCTCGTTCGTGATCACGCCGGGCCAGGGCACCTGGCACCTGGAGACGCGCCTCGGCGCGGTGATGAACGGCGCGGCGGCGGAGCACGTGCGCGAGGGCATACCGGTGCTCGCCTCCTATGCGGACGCGCTCGGCATCCGGGCTTTCGCCGACGGCAAGGACCTCGCCCACGACCTGGCCGAGACCAGCTTCAAGGCGATGGCCGCCGTGGTCGGGAAGCCGCTGATCAACATGGAGTCGGCGGTCAACCATCCCTGCCAGGCGCTCGCCGACTGGAAGACGATGGACGACGTCGGCGTGCCGCGGCGCGCCAAGTTCGTGCTGTCGTGGGTCAACCACCCGCGCGTCACCCCCATCGCCGTGCCCTGCGCGACGGTGCACATGGCGGCGATGCGCGGCATGGACGTCACCGTGCTGCGGCCCGAGGGCTTCGCGCTGCCGCCGCAAATCATGGACAAGGCGCGCGCCGCGGCCGAGGCGAGCGGCGGCACGCTGCGCGAGACTTCCGACCGCGCCGAGGCGCTCGAGGGCGCGCAGGTGATCTACGCCAAGGAGTGGGGCTCCACCGCCCACTACGGCGACACGGCCGCCGACGCCAGGCTGCGCTCGGGGCTCACCGACTGGTGCGTGCGCAACAGCTGGTTCGAGACCGCGGCGGCCGACTGCCGCCTGATGCACTGCCTGCCGGTGCGGCGCAACGTCGCGGTCGCCGACGAGGTGCTGGACGGCCCGCGCAGCATCGTGCAGCGCGAGGCCTACAACCGCCTCACCGCGCAGATGGCCGTGCTGCACCGCCTGCTCGCCTGATCCAGAAAATAGATCCGACCCCTTTTTCGACGACGGAGACGACGATGATCATGCACCGTACCGACCAGGCCGCCGCGATCCGCGCGTTGAAGAGCGCGGCGCCCTACATCCGCCTATTCAAGGGCAAGGTCTTCGTCATCAAGGCGGGCGGCGCGGTGTTCGGCGACCTCGAGGCGACGCGGGCGCTGATCGAGCAGATCGCGATCCTGCACTACTTCGGCGTCAAGGTCGTGTTCGTGCACGGCGGCGGGCCGCAGCTCACCGAGATCACCGAGCAGCTCGGGGTGCCGACGCGGATGGTCGAGGGCCGGCGCGTCACCGACCAGCGCTCGATCGACGTCACCTCGATGGTGCTGAACGGCCTGATCAACACCCGCATCCTGGCGATCTGCCGCGACCTGAACCTCGACGCGGTCGGGATCAGCGGCGTCGACGCGGGGCTGATCCGCGCGCACAAGCGCGCGCCGGTCAAGCTCACCAGCAACGGCGAGACCATCGACTACGGCTACGTCGGCGACGTCGACCGCGTCGACCCGAGCGTGATCCGCAAGCTGCTCGACAACGGCCTGATGCCGGTGATCAGCCCGCTCTCCTGCGACGACCAGGGCACGCTGCTCAACATCAACGCCGACACCATCGCCTCGGCGGTCGGCGCGGCGCTCGATGCCGAGAAGCTGGTGCTCTGCACCGGCGCGCCCGGCATCCTGGAACGGGTCGAGGACCCGACGTCGATCATCTCCTACACCGACCTGCAGGGCCTGAAGCGGCTGCGCGACGACGGCAGCATCGTCGATGGCATGCTGCCCAAGGCCAAGGCGATCGAGGATGCGATCCGCGGCGGCGTGCGGCGCGTGCACGTGATCTCCTACAAGGCGCCCGAGGGCCTGCTCGCCGAGGTGTTCACCAACGAGGGCACCGGCACGCTGGTGGTCGCCGACGTGCATGCGCTCGCGCCCGCGGAGCTGAGCGCGGTGCAGCCGCCGTCCCCGGCCTGACATGACGCGCCTCTGGGACAAGGGCGCGCCGCTCGACGAGCGCGTGCTCGTCTACACGGCCGGCGAGGACTACGCGCTCGACGAGCGCCTCGTCCCCTACGACGCCCGCGCCTCGATCGCGCACGCCGAGATGCTCTGCGCCCAGAAGCTGCTGTCGGCGGAGGACCTCGCCGCGATCAAGGCCGGCCTGCAGGCACTGGTTGCGGAGCATGCCCGCGGCGAGTGGAAGATCGAGCTCGCCGACGAGGATGGCCAGACCGCGCTCGAGAAGCGCCTGACGGCGCGCATCGGCCCCGCAGGGGGCCGCGTGCACCTAGGCCGCTCGCGCAACGACCAGGTGCTGACCGCGGTGCGCCTCTACCTGCGCGACGCGGTCGAGCAGCTGGTCGCCGGAGCAGCGGGCGTCGCCGAGGCGCTCGAGCGCCTCGCGGTGCGCGAGGGGCACGTGGTGCTGCCCGGCTACACCCACATGCAGCAGGCGATGCCGAGTTCGGTGGCGCTGTGGGCGCGTGGCTTCGCCTCCGAGGTCCACGACGACGCGCAGGCCATGCGCCTGGTGCACCGCCGCCTGACGCGCAGCCCGCTCGGCTCGGCGGCCGGCTACGGCTCGCCGGGCCTGCCGATCGACCGCCACGCCACGCAGAAGGCGCTCGGCTTCGCCGAGGTGCAGGAGCCGGTGACGGCCGTGCAGCTGTCGCGCGGCAAGGCCGAGGCACACCTGCTGTTCGAGGTCGCGCTGCTGATGCAGGACCTCGGGCGCTTCGCGGCCGACGTGCTGCTGTTCTACACGCAGGAGTTCGCGTTCGTCGCGCTGCCGGACGAGTTCACGACCGGCTCCTCGATCATGCCGCAGAAGCGCAACCCGGACGTCTTCGAGCTGGTGCGCGGCCGCACCGCCACCGCGCACGGCTGCCTCGCCGAGGCGCTCGGCATCTTCGCCAAGCTGCCCTCGGGCTACCAGCGCGACCTGCAGCTGCTGAAGTTCCCGCTGTTCCGCGGCATCGACCTCGCGCTCGCGACCACGCAGATCCTCGTGCCGGCGATCGACGCTATGAAGTTCCGCCCCGAGAACATCGAGCTCGACCCGTCGATCCACGCCGCCGAGCAGGCGAACGCGCTGGTGGTCCGCGAGGGCATCCCGTTCCGCGAGGCGTACCGGCGGGTCGGGGCGGCGCTGCGCGCCGGCAAGGCGGACGGCGTGAAGTGAACGCGGTCGCGCCGATCTGGCAGCCCGGCGTCACGCTCGACTACGTGCGCAGCATCCAGGCGCGCACGATGGCCGTGGGCGTCGGCATCGAGTTCACCGAGCTCGGACCGGACTTCATGCGCGCGACCATGCCGGTGACCGAGCGCACCTGCCAGCCGATGCGCGTGCTGCACGGCGGCGCCTCGGTGGTGCTGGCCGAGACGCTCGCGAGCACGGCGGCCAACTGCATCGTCGACGCCACCCGGCGCGCGCTGGTGGGCCAGGAGATCAACGCCAACCACCTGCGGCCCGTGCCGGTCGGCAGCGTCGTCACGGGCACCACGCGCCCGTTCCACCTCGGCGCACGCAGCCAGGTCTGGGGCACCGAGATCGTCGACGAGCGCGGCCGCCTGGTGTGCGTGTCGCGCATGACCCTGGCCCTCGTGGAGCGGCCACTGGTCGCTGCGACACCATGACGCGCCTCACCCGCAGCGAGCTGGTCGACCTCTGCGAGAACCGTTATTTCGGCAACGTGGTGCGCGAGCGCCTCGATGCGGTCGTCGACTGCTTCACGCCCGACGCGGTGGTGGTGATCCGCCACGGCGACAACCCCGAGCGCCGCTTCCACGGCCGCCCCGCGCCGGGCCAGCAGCACATCAGCGAGTTCTGGCGGCACCTGAACGCGAACTTCGTCGCGGACTTCGGCGACTTCCAGCACTACGTCGACGCGGAGCAGCAGCGCATCGCCTCCACGTTCCTCGTCACGCTCGCGCCGAAGCCGACGTCGCCGTACGTGGCCCGGGGCACGCTGACCCTGAAGAACTGCAATTTCTTCGAGGTTGAAGACGGCCGCATCGCCCACATGATGGTCTACTATTCCAATCCCGACACGGGTGGCGACCCGGTCGGGAAACCCACGGGTTTCCCGCCAGCAAGGAGTCCGTCATGAACCAGTCGACGAGCACCTACGACGCCTCGGGGCAGCGTGCGGCAGACCCCTCGCTCGTGACCTACACGCACGCGATCTACGGCCTGCACGCGCTGGGGGTGTTCATCGGGATCACGAGCCCGGCGACCGTCGTCGGCAGCTTCGTGTTCGGCCTGCCCTCGATCGTCGCGGTCGTCATGAACTACGTCCGGCAGAACGACGTGCGTGGCACCTTCCTCGAGTCGCACTTCCGCTGGCAGATCCGCACCTTCTGGTTCGCGCTGCTGTGGACCGTGGTCGCGGGCATCGTCTCCGCGCCGCTGGTGCTGCTGCTCGGCCTCGGCGTGCTGACCTTCTTCCTCGCCGTCGCCGCGGTCGGGATCTGGGTCGCCTACCGCGTCGCCCGTGGCTGGCTGGCGCTGCGCGACGGCCGCACGATGCCGGCGGCCTGACGCGCGGCCGGCGTGTTCGCGCAGCCTGCCGTCGCGATGCTCGCAGCCGTGGTGCTGCCGATGCTCTGCGCCTGCGGGCAGACCGGAGCGCTCTACCTGCCGGACGACGAAGGCGCCACGGTGATCACGCGGCCCGGACCGGGCGCGGGCGACGCGCCGCCCGCCGGGACGCCGCCGCCGGCGGCACCGCAAGACGCGCCACCTTCGGGCGCGCCACGATCGGGCGCGTCGCCGGACGGGGCGCCGCCGGTCGCACCCGCAGGGCCGCCCGCGGTCCCGCCGGCTGGCGACGCTGCGGCGACCCCTCCCGCGTCGCATCGATCTGCGCCACGGGGAAGCTGAACCGCGCGTGAACACGGGCGCGCCCGACGGCTGCCGCGCACTGGAAAACGCGGCTAATCGAGAGTAATTCGCATCTAGGAAGGCTGCGGGAACCGCATGCGCGAGCGTCGGTCTCAACGGTCGTTGACGGATGCGTGACGGTATACTGCGCACGCATGGAGGCACAGGGAACGAGGCCTCCGCTGGCGGGACCGCCGCATTCGACGCCGGCGAAGGAAACCCTCTCCAGCTTCTTGCTAACGGCGTCCACAAAGGAAAGACGACACATGAACAGAGAGAAGATGACCCGCCGCCGTGTCCTGGGCAGCTCGCTCCTGGGCCTGACGGCGATCCCCGTGATGGTCGAGACTGCGCTCGGCCAGGCCAAGCCGGCCGCGGCGCCCGCCGCGGGGGCGAAGCCTGCTGCGCCGGCCGCGGGTGGCTCGGCCGGCGCGCTGCCGCTGCTGAACCCGACCGAGCCGGCCGCCAAGGCCCTCGGCTACATCGAGGACTCGAAGAAGGTCGACGCCAAGGCGAACCCGACCTGGAAGCCCGAGCAGCGCTGCAACAACTGCCTGCAGTGGGCCGACAAGAACCGCAAGGCCCCGACCTCGCGGTGCAACCTCTTCCCCGGCAAGATGGTCAAGGCCGAGGGCTGGTGCAAGGTCTGGGTCAAGGCGCCCGGGACCTGATCGGCGCCCACTCGATGACATCCCGGCGCCGGGCAGCGTACGCAGCGACGCTGCCCGGCGTCGTGCTGCTGGGGCTCCTCGCGGCCTGCAGCGGCGGCTCCGCGCCGCCCTCCCCGCCATTCAACAGTACCGAGGTCAGCGGCATCGACTACGGCCGCGGCCTGCGCATCCCCGATACCGCCGGCACGCCGCGCTCGCTCGAGGATTTCCGCGGCCGCGTCGTGGTGGTGTTCTTCGGCTTCACCAGCTGTCCCGACGTCTGCCCGACCACGCTCGCGCGCCTGAAGATGGTGCGCAACGCGATGGGTGCCGACGGCGAGCGGCTGCAGGTGGTGCTGGTATCGGTCGATCCCGAGCGCGACGCCCCGGAGAAGCTGGCGCAATACGCCCGCAGCTTCGACCCGTCGTTCGTCGCCCTGCGACCGGAGCCGGCGGCGCTCGACGAGGTCACGAAGGCGTTCCGCGCGATCGCGGTCAAGGTGCCGCCCGAGGGCGGCGGCGACGCGGCACTCGCGCGCGGTGAATACACGGTCGACCACTCCGGCACGCTCTACGTCTACGACCGCGCCAACCGCCTGCGCCTGATCGCACAGCCGGACTTCGACGTGCCGAAGCTCGCCGCCGACCTGCAGCGGCTGGCGCGCGAGCCGGCATGACGCCGGCGGCCGGCGGCGCAACGCCACGCGCCGACCTCGTCCTCGTCGACGGGTCCTCGTACCTGTACCGCGCCTTCCACGCGCTGCCGCCGTTCACCAATTCCCGCGGCGAGCCGACCGGCGCGGTCTATGGCGTGATCAACATGCTGCGCAAGTTCCTCGACGAGTTCGACCCGCCGCGGATCGCGGTGGTGTTCGACGCGCCGGGGCGCACCTTCCGCGACGAGCTGTTCGCCGAGTACAAGGCGCACCGCCCGCCGATGCCGGACGACCTGCGTTCGCAGGTGCAGCCGCTGCTCGACGCCGTGCAGGCGCTCGGCCTGCCGCTGCTGCGCGTCGCGGGCGTCGAGGCAGACGACGTGATCGGCACGCTGGCGCGGCGTGCCGCCGCCGCCGGGCAGCGCGTGCTGATCTCGACCGGCGACAAGGACATGGCACAGCTGGTCGACGCGCACACGACCCTGATCAACACCATGAGCGGCAACGTCTACGACCGCGACGGGGTCAAGGCGAAGTTCGACGTCTGGCCCGAGCAGATCATCGACTACCTCGCGCTCGTCGGTGACAGCTCCGACAACATCCCGGGCATCGACAAGGTCGGCCCCAAGACGGCCGCCAAGTGGCTCGGCCAGTACGGCACGCTCGACGCCCTGGTCGCGCACGCCGCCGAGGTGCCGGGCAAGGTCGGCGAGAACCTGCGTGCCGGGCTGCAGACGCTCGAACTCGCGCGCCGGCTCGCGACCATCCGCTGCGACTGCGAGCTGCCCGAGGAGGCCACGCGGCTCGAGCGCCGCGAGCCGGACGTGGAGGCGCTGCGCGCGCTGTATTCGCGGCTCGAGCTGCGCTCGCTGCTCAAGGCGCTGCCGGGCGGCGACGCCGCGGCACATGGCGGCGGCGCTGCACCCGGCGACGACGCGACGACCGGTGGCACCGCGGCCGCCGCGGATGCAGGCACTGCCGCCGCGGATGCAGGCACTGCCGCCGCGGATGCAGGCACTGCCGCCGCGGATGCAGGCACTGCCGCCGCGGCCCGCGGCGGCGGCGGCGGCCGCGCGGCAGGGGCCGCGGGCGATCCCACGGCCGCCGACCACGTCGAGACGCGGCCCGAGGTGCTGGAGGCGCCGCGCCGCTACGAGACCGTCACCGACGAGGCTGCGCTCGGGCGCTGGATCGAGGCACTGTCGCGCGCCGACCTGTTCGCGTTCGACACCGAGACCACCAGCCTCGACTACATGCAGGCCGAGATCGTCGGCGTGTCGTTCTGCATCGAGCCCGGCGTCGCGGCCTACGTGCCGCTGGCGCACGACTACGCGGGCGTGCCGGACCAGCTGCCGCGCGATCGAGTGCTGGCGCTGCTGAAGCCGCTGCTCGAGGACCCGGCGCGCGGCAAGCTCGGCCACCACCTGAAGTACGACATGCACGTGCTGCGCAACCACGACATCCGGCTCGCCGGGGTGCGCTACGACACCATGCTCGAGTCCTACGTCTGGAACAGCGTCGCGACGCGCCACGACATGGACTCCTGCGCGCAGCGCTACCTCGGCATCCAGACGATCCATTACGAGGACGTGGCCGGCAAGGGCGCGAAGCAGATCCCTTTCAGCCAGGTCTCGATCGAGCGCGCGGCCGAGTACGCGGCCGAGGACGCCGACGTCACGCTGCGACTGCACCGCACGCTGTGGCCCGCGATCGAGAACGAGCCGCTGCTGAAACGGCTCTACGAACGCTTCGAGCAGCCGCTGGTGCCCGTGCTGCAGCAGATGGAGTACTGCGGCGTGCTGATCGACCGCGAGCTGCTCCGGGTGCAGGGCGGCGAGATCGCACACAAGCTGATGGCGCTCGAGAAGCAGGCGCACGAGGCCGCGGGCCAGCCGTTCAACCTCGAGTCGCCGAAGCAGCTGCAGCACATCCTCTACGAGAAGCTCGGCATCCCGGTGCTGCGCAAGACGCCGACCGGGCAGCCCTCGACCGCCGAGGACGTGCTGGAGGAACTGGCCGAGTCGCACCCGCTGCCGCGGCTGATCCTCGACTACCGCGGCCTCGCCAAGCTGCGCTCGACCTACATCGACAAGCTGCCGGAGCAGATCGACGAGCGCACCGGGCGCGTGCACACCTCCTACCACCAGGCCGTCGCGCAGACCGGGCGCCTGAGCTCCACCGACCCGAACCTGCAGAACATCCCGATCCGCACGCCCGAGGGCCGGCGCATCCGCCAGGCCTTCGTCGCGCCGCCGGGCAAGGTGCTGCTGGCGGCCGACTACTCGCAGATCGAGCTGCGGATCATGGCGCACCTCTCGGGCGACGAGGGCCTGCTGCGCGCGTTCGCCGAGGGGCGCGACGTGCACCAGGCCACCGCGGCCGAGGTGTTCGCGACGCCGCTCGAACAGGTCACCGCGGACCAGCGCCGCTCGGCCAAGGCGATCAACTTCGGCCTGATCTACGGCATGAGCGCCTTCGGCCTCGCGCGCCAGCTCGGCATCGACCGCGGCGCCGCCGGCAGGTACGTCGAGCTGTACTTCGCGCGCTACCCGGGCGTGAAGCGCTACATGGACGAGACCCGCGAGCGGGCACGCGAGCTCGGCTACGTCGAGACCGTGTTCGGCCGCCGCCTCTACCTGCCGGAGATCCGCTCGCGCAACCGCGCGATGCAGCAGTATGCCGAGCGCAGCGCGATCAACGCTCCGATGCAGGGCACGGCGGCGGACGTGATCAAGCTGGCGATGATCGCGGTGCACGACTGGTGCGAGCAGGATGGCCGCGCGCGGCTGATCATGCAGGTGCACGACGAGCTGGTGCTCGAGGTCGACGCCGGCGCGGTCGAGGCCGTGTCCGCCGCGGTCGCGGGGCGCATGGCCGGGGCCGGGGACGGCGTGCTGAAGGTGCCGCTCGCGGTCGAGATCGGCAGCGGCGCGAACTGGGACGAGGCGCACTGAGACGCGCCGGCGGTCGCGGCGCGCCCCGGCGCAGCTCGACTCCGGACCGCACCGCAACGCACCGCGCGGCGCCATCCCGGGCTCAGCCGCCGGGCCACTCCACGTCGCGCCAGCGGGTGCCGCAGCGGACCAGCAGGCTGCCGTCGGCGAGACGCCGTACCGCCACGCGTGCCTCCACCTGCGCCGCCATGCGTCGCGCGACGGCCAGCGCGCGGTAGCTCTCGGCGACGGCCGCGTCGACCTGCGGCCGGCCCTCGCCGGCGATCGACAGGCACACCGTGCCGAGGCGCGAGCGGCGCAGCGCGACGCGCACCTGCCGCGCGCCCTCGCGGGCCACCTGCGCCACCACCTCTTCGGCGAGCCGCAGCAGCGCGACCCGCTCGGCGGTGGACAGGTCGTCCGCGGCGCCGGGCTGCAGCGCGAGCTCGCAGTGCAGTGCGCCCCGGGCGATCGCGGACGCGAAGCGCATCCGCAGCGCCACTTCGAGGCCGTGGTGGCGGGCGAGGAAGTCGGAGGCGGCACACGCCGCCTCGCGCCCGTGGCTGGCGGCCTCGGTGAGCTGCTCGCCGATGGACTGCAACGTCGCCGCCAGCGACGGGTCCACGGCAGCGACGCGGCCGCGCAGCGCGGCGATGCACAGCGCCGTGCCGAACAGGCGGTTGCCGAGCTCGTCGTGCAGCGTGGTCGCGAGACGCAGGTTCTCAGCCTGGAGCGACTCGCGCAGGCGCCGCTCGACGAGGCACGGCGCATCGCACGACGACCGGCACCAGTCGCCGCCATCGCTGCCCCTCTGCACGTCGTCGCCGCTCATCCGCCTCGGTCGCTCCCCGGCCTGGACGCGCATCTTGGCGGGGAGCCGGACGCGGCGGCCGTCAAACATCGTCAGGCGACTGTCAAACATCGTGTCTGGCACGAGGTTGCCGGGCATGCCCGGTGCACCCGCCAACCATCCCGACGGTAGACTTCCGCCATGCGCATCGTCCTGCTCGAAGACGACCCCGACCAGTCGGCCCAGCTGCAGGGGCTGCTGCAACGGGCCGGCCATGCGGTCCATGCGTTCCAGCGCAGCCGCCCGCTGCTGAACAACCTCGCGCACGAGAGCTACGACCTGATCCTGCTCGACTGGGGCGTACCCGACATCTCGGGGTACGACGTGCTGCGCACGATCCGCAGCCAGACCGTGCCGCACACGCCGGTGATCTTCCTGACCAACCGCGACGCCGAGAGCGACGTCGTGCAGGCGCTCGAGGCCGGTGCCGACGACTTCGTCGTCAAGCCACTGCGCGAGCGCGAGCTGCTGTCGCGCATCAAGGCGCTGGCGCGGCGCAGCCACGAGCGCGCCGCCTCGGCGGAAGTCCTCGAGACCGGCCCGGTGCGCATCGACGTCGCCCGGCGCGAGATCACGCGCGAGGGCAGGCCCGTCGAGCTCACGCCGCGCGAGTTCGACGTGGCGCTGTTCTTCTTCCGCAACCCGGGTCGCCTGGTGTCGCGCGCGCACCTGATGGAGGTGGTCTGGGGCCGCAGCAGCGACGCCAGCCTGCGCACCGTCGACACCCACGTCAGCCGCCTGCGCCAGGCGCTCGCGCTGAGCGCCGAGAGCGGCCTGCGGATGACGCCGATCTACGGCTACGGATACCGGCTCGACGTGACCCGGGCGGACGCGCCTTGATCGCGCCGCTCGCCCGTTCGGCGCGGCTGCCCGCCGCGACGCGCGTCATGGCCGCGGCGCCGGCCCTGCTCGCGCTGCTGCTGGCGACGGCCGCGCTGCCGGCCGCGCGCGCGCAGCAGGCCCCGGTGCGCGCGCCGGCGCCAGCCAGCGCCGCCGGCGAAGAGTTCACCTATCGCGTCGGTGCAGGCGACACGCTGATCGGCCTCTCGGCGCGGCTGCTGCTGGAGCCGCGGCGCTGGCCCGAGCTGCAGCGGCGCAACCGCATCGCCGACCCGCGGCGCATGCCGCGCGGCAGCGCCGTGCGCATCCCGTACGGATGGCTGCGGATCTCGCGCCAGCCGGCGCGGGTGATCGAGCGCAGCGGCACGGTCCGCGTCGACGGGCGCGAGGTCGCGGTGGGCGCGCTCGTCGAGGCGGGCGCGTCGATCGAGACCGCGGGCGACGGCGCGCTCACGCTGGAGCTCGCCGATGGCTCGGTGATGACGGTACAGCCCGCGACCCGGCTGCGCATCGAGCGGCTGCAGCGCATCGAGGGCGCCGCCGCCGACGAGGCGGTGCTGCAGCTCGAGCGCGGCAAGGTCGAGAGCCAGGTGCGGCCGCGCGGCGACATGGGCCGGTTCGAGATCCGCACGCCCGCCGCCGTCAGCGCCGTGCGCGGCACCGGTTTCCGCGCCGGCTTCGCCGACGCCGGCGCCGGCGCCGGCACCACCGAGACGCTGGAGGGCGCGGTCGGCGTCGACGCCGCAGGCACGGGCGTCACCGTGCCGGCGGGCTTCGGCACGCGTGCCGAGCCCGGCCGGCCGCCGCAGCCGCCGGTGCCCCTGCTGCCGGCGCCGTCGCTCGCCGCGCTGCCGCCCGTCAACGACACGGCGACGCTGCGCTGGGAGTTCCCGCCGGTCGCGGGCGCGGTGCGCTACCGTCACCAGGTCGCGCGCGACGCACGGTTCCGCGCACTGGTGGCCGAGGCGCTGACCGAGGCGCCGGGCGCGGCGTTCGAGGGCCTCGCCGACGGCCCCTACTGGATCCGCTCGCGCGCACTCGACCCCTCGACCATCGAGGGCCTCGATGCGGCGCGTGCGATCGAGCAGCGCCGGCGGCTCGATGCACCGGTGCCGGCGAGCCCGGTGGCCGGGGCGCGCCGCATCGGCGAGCGCACGCGTTTCGAATGGTCGCCGCGCGACGGCGCGACGGCCTACCGCTTCCAGCTCGCGCGCGACCCGCAGTTCGCGCCGGCGGTCGAGGAGCGCGAGGTCGCGCCGGCCGCAGCCGGCGCGCCGGTCACGGTCGAGCTCGAACGGCTGCCGGCCGGAGCCTATGCGTGGCGCATCGCCGCGGTCGATGCGCGTGGCGTCGCGGGTCACTGGAGCGCGCCGCAGGCGTTCGTGCAGAAGCCGCCGCCGGTGGCCGCCGAACCGCTGGCCGCGACAGCGGGCGCCGCCCAGGGCCGACGCGAGTTCCGCTGGGACGCGAGCGCTTCGGCCACCGGCTACGAGTGGCAGCTCGCACGCCGCCCCGGCTTCGAGCGCGTGGTGCGCAGCGGCCGCAGCGCCGCGCCGCAGCTCGTGCTCGAGGACCTGCAGCCGGGCCGCTGGTACCTGCGGGTGCGCCCGCTCGACGACGACGGCTTCGAGGCGCCGTATGGCCCGGCGGGCGGGTTCGAGGTCGCCTGGCCCGCATGGGTGCGCGTGCTCGTGCCAGCCCTGCTGCTGCTGCCGACGCTGTGACGACCGACGGCCGCGGTGCTGCCCCGCGGAGCGCCGTGGGTGCGCTGCGCGGGGTGCTCGCGCAGTGGACGGTGCTGCTGCTGGTACTGCTCGGCCTGCTGGCCGCGATCGACCGCGGCGAACTGCTCTGGCGGCTCGACCACGCGCTCTACGACGCTGCGCTGCGCGGCGGCCCGGCACCGCGCGACATCGTGATCGTCGCCATCGACGACGCCAGTCTCGCCGCGATCGGCCGCTGGCCGTGGCCGCGCGCCACCCATGCCCGGCTGCTGGAGCGGCTGCGCGCCGCCGGCGTGCGCGGCGTCGCGCTCGACGTGATCTTCACCGAGGCCGAGCCGGGCGGGGGCGACGCGCAGCTGGCGCGCGCGCTCGCCGCGGGACCGCCGACCGTGCTGCCGCTGCTCGCGGTCTCGCAGGCGGGTGGTGGCGGCGGCCTGGTCGAGCAGGCGCCGGTCGAGCCGCTCGCCTCGGCCGCCGCGGCGCTCGGTCATGCGCACGTCGAGATCGACCGCGACGGGCTCGCGCGCAGCGTCTACCTGCGCGAGGGGCGGGGCGCGCCGACCCACGCGCATTTCGCGCTGGCGCTGCTCGAGCGGGTCGCGCCCGGCGAGCTCGCTCCGCCGCGCGGCGAGCGTCATCCGGACCTCGGCGGCGCGCCCCGCGACGCCTGGGTCCGCGACCTGCGGGTGATGATCCCCTTCCTCGGGCCGCCCGGTCACTTCACGACGCTGTCGTACGCCGACGTGCTGGAAGGCGCGGTCGATCCGTCGCGGCTGCGCGGCCGCTGGGTGCTGGTGGGCGCGACCGCGCAGGGCCTCGGCGACGCCTACGCGACGCCGCTGGCGCGCACCGGGCGCACCACGGCCGGGGTCGAGCTCGGCGCGAACGTGCTGCAGGCGCTGCGCGACGGCCGTGGCATCGTGCCGCTCGCGCCGGGCGCGCGGCTCGCGTTGGGCGCGCTGCCGCTGCTCGCTGCCTTCGCCGGCTTCCTCTGGCTGTCGCCGCGACGCTCGCTGGTGCTGCTCGTGCTGCTGTGGGTCGCGACCGCCGGCGCGAGCGCCCTCGCACTGCACGTGGCCCAGGTCTGGTGGCCGCCGGCGGCCGCGCTCGCGCTGCTGACGCTCGCCTACCCGCTTTGGAACTGGCGCCGGCTCGAGGCGACCCAGCAGTTCCTGGAGCGCGAGTTCGCGCGCCTGATGGCCGAGCGCACGCCGCTCGCACGCGAGCCGGCGCTGCCGTCGGCGGCGACCGGCGGCGGCGACCTGCTGCAGCGGCGCATCGATCTGGTGGACGCCGCCACCACCCGCGTGCGCGACCTGCGGCGCCTGCTGACCGACACCATCGCGCACCTGCCCGACGCGGTGCTGGTGGTCGACCTCGACGGCCGCATCGCGCTCGCGAGCCCGGCGGCCGCGACCCTGCTCGGCCGCGACCCGCTCGCGGCCGCATCGCTGGTCGACGCCCCGGTGGCGGCGCTGCTGCACGCGGCCTTCGGCGCCGACGCAGAGGGCGCGGCGGGGCCGGCGGCGCCGACGCAGGCCGAGTTGCGCACCCTGGCGCGCGACGGCGTACGCCCCCGCGACCTGCTGCTGCGGACCGCGCCGGTCCTCGACGAGGACGGCCGGCGCCGCGGCACGCTGGTCAGCCTGGTCGACGTCACGCTGCTGCGCGATGCGCAGCGCGAGCGCGACGACCTCGCCCGCTTCCTCTCGCACGACCTGCGCAGCCCCGTCACCTCGCTGCTCGCGCTCGCCGACATGCAGCGCGACCCGGCACGCGCGCTCGCGCCGCCGCAGTTCGCGGCGCGGGTCGGCACGCTCGCGCAGCGCTCGCTCGACCTCGCCGACGGCTTCCTCGCGCTGGCGCGGGCCGAAGCGCTGGACCGCGGTCGCTTCGAGACGCTCGACCTGCGCGACGCGGTGCAGGACGCCGTCGACGAGGCCTGGGCCACTGCCCAGCATGCGCAGGTCAGCTTGAACGTCGAGGCGCCGCGCGTGGCCGAGGTGCTCGGCGATCGCAGCCTGCTGGCGCGCGCGCTGGTCAACCTGCTGCGCAATGCGATCCGCTTCACGCCGCCGGGCGGCGCCGTGCTGGTCGGTCTCGAGTGCAGCGGGGCGCACCACGAGGTGCGGGTCGTCGACGCCGGGCCGGGCGTCGACCCGGGCCTGCGCGAGCGCCTCTTCGAGCGCTTCCAGCGTGGACCCTCCGGGGATGCCGCAGCGTACACGGCGCGTGGTGCGCAACCTTCGGGACACGGTCACGGCTTCGGACACGGCCTCGGCCTCGCCCTGGTGCGCGCGGTCGCGACCCGCCACGGCGGGCAGGCGGGTGTGCGCGAACGTCAGGACGGCCGGTCCGGCAGCGAGTTCTACCTGCGTCTCCCGGCTGCACCGGCCGCCGGGCACGCCTAGCGTCGCGCCACGGCGCGCGGGCTCCGTGGGCTCGCGCACCGACGACCTAGCAAGCCGCAGGGAACAATGCAAGCACCTGATTTTGATACAATTTGTCGTCGGTCGCCGACGCTTTTCCGGCGAACTTCGGCGTCCGCGTGGCGTCTGAGCCGACAGCCCCCACTACCGGAGAACGATGCATGCCGACGCTGCCTGCCCTGACCTTCCGCCGCCGCCTTCGCGGCGAGACCGCCGTGACTGCCGCCCCGGACGGCACTCCCCGGCCGTCGCGGCGTGCGGCCGCGCCCCTGGGCGCGATCGCGCCGGCCGCAGCGATGCTCGGACTCGCCCTCTTCGGCGGCAGCCTGCTGCCCACGTCGGAGGCACGGGCCGCCGACAACGGCTTCTACCTCGGTGCCGGTCTCACGCGTTCCCGGATCGACGACATCGGCCCGGGCCTCGATTTCGAGGACGACAGCTTCAAGCTGATCGCCGGATTCCGGCCGCTCGACGTGTTCTCGGTCGAGTTCAACTACATCGACCTCGGCAAGGACCGCGCCTCCGTGGGCCCGATCGGCGTCCAGGTCGACAGCAAGGCCTACGCGGCCTTCGCCGTCGGGTACCTGCCGCTGCCCCTGGTCGACCTGTACGCCAAGGCCGGCGTCGCGCGCTGGGAGTCCAACGCCCGCGCCACTGGCTTCTCCATCGGCGACCTCGACGACTCGGGCACCGAGTTTGCCTACGGCGCCGGCATCCAGGCGCGCCTCGGCAGCCTCGCCGCGCGGCTCGAGTACGAGCGCTTCGACGTCGCCGACACCGATGGCGCGGAGTTGATCAGCCTCGGCGTCACCTGGACTTTCCTGTGAGCGCCGGCGTGGCGCAGGCGCAACAGAGTCCTGATTAAGTGGCTGATTCGAAACAGATAAATTTTCGACGAGCTCCGGAACTTCCCGCGCGGCCCACGCTCCAAGCTAGTGAGTGCCGCAAGGTGCTCCCCGCTTCCCTCCCTGAGCGGGTACAACCCGGCCCAACGAGACCTGTGCCGGGTTAGTCTGGCCCCGGTGGCTTCCCACGAAGTCACCGGGGTTTTCTTTTTTTCGGGCTCCGTCGCGGCTCGTTCACGCGACGGTCAACGCCCTGCAACGTCGTTCCCGCGTCATGTGGCGGCCCTTCACACCCGCCGCGAGGAACGCCGCATGCTCGACAACGACGCCGACACCCCCAGCAACAGCTCCGAGAACCCTCACTTCGCAGAGGTGGTCGCACGCCGCGCGGCCAGCCGACGCGACTTCCTCGCGGGCGGCACGGCCGCCGGGCTTGCTGGTGCCGTCGGCCTTTTCGCCGTCACCGAGGAGGCGACCGCCCAGGCCCTGGGCCAGGGCAACGGCGTCGCGGCGCGCCGCGCACCGCGGCTCGAGTACGCTTTCTCGCCGGTCCAGGTGAATCGCCTCGACCAGGTCAGCGTCCCTCCGGGCTATACCGCCCGGGCGTTCCTGCCCTGGGGCACGCCGATCACCGGCAGCTACCCGCCGTTCGTCCCGGACGGCAGCAACACCGGCGCCGACCAGGAACAGCAGGTCGGCCAGCACCACGACGGCATGCACTACTTCCCGATCGCGCCCGGGATGATCGGCAACCGCGCCGGCCTGCTGTGCGTCAACCACGAGTACATCCAGCAGGACACGCTGCTGCCGAACGGGCCGACGCTCGCCGGCGGCAGGCGCACCGTCGAGGACGAGGTGCGCAAGGAGATCGCGGCGCACGGCGTGTCGGTGGTCGAGATCTTCCGCGACGAGCGCAGCCGCGAGTGGAAGGTCGCGCGCAGCCGCTACAACCGGCGCATCACCGGCGCCACCCCGATGGAGATCACCGGCCCGGTACGCGGCTCGCGCTGGGTGCAGACCAAGTACTCGCCGACCGGCACCCGCGTGCGCGGCACGCTCAACAACTGCGCCCACGGCTACACGCCCTGGGGTACCTACCTCACCTGCGAGGAGAACTGGGCCGGCTACTTCGTCAGCAAGGCCACGCCCCTGCCGCGCGAGCTCGCGCGCTTCGGCGTGCCGAACACCAACGGGCGCTACCGCTGGGAAGAGATCCCGGGCGATGCCTACGAGCGCTTCGATGCGACTCCCGTCGCCGGCGCGACCGCAGCGCAGGACTACCGCAACGAGCCGAACGGCTTCGGCTGGGTCGTCGAGATCGACCCGTTCGCGCCGCGCTCGGTGCCGAAGAAGCGCACCGCGCTCGGGCGCTTCGCGCACGAGGGCGCGTGGTTCGCGCCGGCGGTGCCCGGACGGCCGCTGGTGGTCTACATGGGCGACGACTCGCAGAACGAGTACATCTACAAGTTCGTCACGCGCGAGCGCTACAACCCCGCCCGGACCAACGGCGACTGCCTCGACGACGGCGTGCTCTACGTGGCACGGTTCGCCGACGACGGCAGCGGCGAGTGGCTGGCGCTCGACTACGCCGATGCCGACTTCCGCGCCGCCGCGGCCGCCCGCGGCGTGTCGTTCGAGAGCCAGGCCGACGTGCTCGTCAACACGAGGCTCGCGGCCGACGTCGTCGGCGCGACCAAGATGGACCGGCCCGAGTGGGCCGCCGTGCATCCCGTGACCCGCGAGGTGTACATCACGCTGACCAACAACGCGGCGCGCGCGGCGGGGGCGACCGACGCCGCCAACCCGCGGGGCCCGAATCCCTTCGGCCACATCGTCCGCTGGCGCGAACTCGGCCAGCGCTCCGACGCGCGCCGCTTCAACTGGGAGATCTTCGTGCTCGCCGGCCCCGAGTCCGACAGCGCCGTGCTCGGCGCCGGCGGTGGCGCCGTGCCGGCGCTCGATGCGAGCAACCGCTTCGCGAGCCCCGACGGCCTGTGGATCGACCAGTTCGGCACGCTGTGGATCCAGACCGACATGAGCGGCTCGCAGCTGAACGCCGGGCCTTTCGGCAACAATGCGATGCTGGTAGCCGACCCCGACACCGGGCTGATCAAGCGCTTCTTCACGGGCGTGCCGGGCTGCGAGGTCACGGGCGTGGTCTCGACCCCGAGCGGCCGCACGCTGTTCGCGAACCTGCAGCACCCCGGCGAGCAGGGCGCCCTGCTGCCCGGCTCGAAGTGGTCCTCGTCCTGGCCCGACGGCGGCCTGGCGCGACCCCGCTCGGCGGTGGTGGTGATGACCAAGGACGACGGCGGCATCGTCGGCAGCTGAGGCCGCCGGACGGCGTCCGCATTCCGGAGCCGTGCCGCGACCGCGCGCGGCACGGCGCCCGGCTGCGCGACACTCCGCCCGACGGCCCACGCCGGGCCGCAGTGGAGCCCGTCGCCATGCCCCTCTACGGACTCGGCCGTTCGCCCGCCATCCCGTGCGCCGCCTGCTCCACGGTCGGCCCGAGGCGCACGGCGCGCGCGCGCGCAGCTTTGCGGGTCGCGCTCGCCCTGGCGCTCGGCGGCTTCGCCGCGTCGGCCGCCTCGGCCGCCGGCACCCGCGTGCTGCCGCTGCAGCAGGTGATCGCCAAGTACGCCGACGCCGACTCGCGCTTCATCGAGGTCGACGACGTGAAGCTGCACGTCAAGGACCAGGGCGCCGGCCCCGCCGTGCTGCTGATCCACGGCTCGAGCGGCGACCTCGGCGACTGGGACGGCTGGATGCCGACCCTGCTCGGCAAGGGCTGGCGGGTCGTGCGCCTCGACCTGCCCGGCTTCGGCCTGAGCGGCCCCGCAGTCAACGGCAACTACTCGATCGACCGCATGCTGTCGCTGGTCGACGGCCTGATGGACGAGCGCGGCATCGAGCGCTTCGCGATCGTCGGTACCTCCTACGGCGGCCCCGTGGCGTTCCGCTACGCCGCGACGCGCACCGATCGCGTCACCGGCCTCGTGGTCATGAACTCCGCCGGCATCGAGTACGGCAAGCAGGAGGTCGACCCGAAGAGCGGCGAGAAGAAGTTCTACGCCGCGAGCGTCAGCGACACCGTGTCGCGCGAGGCGACCGCAGCGGGCCTGCGCAAGGCGTTCATCGACCCTGCGAGGCTCACCGAGGCCTGGGTCGACCGCAAGGTCGACTTCGCCAACATCGTCGGCCGCGACCGCGAGGCCGCGCTGTCGATCGACCAGTACGTGCGCGGCAGCCCGGAACGCGTGCTCGCGCACGTGCGGGCGCCGGTGCTGGTGTTCTGGGGTGGCGCCAACCGCTCGCTGTCGCAGGAGACCGCGGACCGCTTCCAGGCCGCGCTCACGCGCGCCGTGT
The DNA here is from genome assembly GCA_025458905.1 of Steroidobacteraceae bacterium. Classification (GTDB taxonomy): domain Bacteria; phylum Pseudomonadota; class Gammaproteobacteria; order Steroidobacterales; family Steroidobacteraceae; genus UBA964. Next base: position 145,312 of record JALORN010000004.1, on the reverse strand, counting down.
ACCGCGAGAAGGTCGTGCAGGCCGGTGGCGGGCACCTGATGCACGTCGAGCTGCCGGCGGCGACGGTGACGACGGTCGCGGCTTTTCTCGAGCGGCACGTGAGGCGGCGGCCGGACGCGGGCGGCGGCAGCCGGCCGATGCAGCGCTGAGCGGGTCGAGCCGCGCGGGCCTGCGCCCCGGGGGGCTCCGGGTGGCGCTCGTCCCGAGTGCTCTCAGCCGCGCCTCGCAGGCATCCGCACGAGACGCCGCAGCAGGTCGGGCAGGTCGCTCGAACCGCGCAGGTCTTCCAGGAGCCGCGCCATCTCGATGGTATGGACGTGCCACGGGTTCGAGCTGCGCAGCGGCCGCGTGAGGCCGTAGCGCGGCGTTTCGGTTTCCGGCGCATAGGTCCCGAAGAGCCTGTCCCAGGCCATCAGCACGGCCCCGAAGTTGCGGTCGAGGTAGTGGGACTGGGTGGCGTGATGGACGCGGTGGTTCGCCGGGGTGTTCAGCCAGCCGTCGAGCCACCGCAGGCGTCCGATGGCCTCGGTGTGCAGCCACTGCTGGTAGCCGATGATCACCGCGAACGCGGCGATCACCAGCGCCGGGTCGAACCCGAGCAGGACCGCGGGAACGTAGAACCAGGGCGATACGAAGCCGTCGACGAACGAGACACGCAGCCCCGTGGTCTGGTCGAACTGCGGCGAACTGTGGTGCACCGAGTGGCACGTCGCCCAGTAGGGGCGGAAGGCGTGGGCGCAGCGGTGGTCCCAGTAGTAGAGAAAGTCGACGACCACCAGCGCGAGCAGCACGGTCGCCGCATTCGTCGGGATGCGCCAGGGCGCGAGGGTGGCCGCGACCCCGTACACGACGGTGACCCACGCGACCACGGGACCGGCCACCAGCAGGGTCGGCAGCAGCGGACTGGCGCTCGCCAGCATCTCCGCACAGCCGGTCCGGCCCAGCCGGCCGGCGCGCCAGCGACGCCAGAGTTCGAGCGGCAGCAGCACGAACAACAGGGCGGCCAGCGCCGTTCCGGCGAGTTCGAGACGCTCCGGCCAAGGCTCATGAACGAAGCCCACGACGCGCTCCATTAAAGTGAGTGAGCGTTCACTTTAAGAATTTCGCGCCCCCTGGTCAAGCTAAGATGGAGCGAGGGCTCACCTTTCGTGCGCCGGAGCCGATGTTGCGAACACCCAATCCGCAGCTGCGCGAACAGCGGCGCGCCCAGATCCTCGCGGCCGCCGCCAGATGCTTCATCGACAAGGGCTTCCACCAGGCGTCGATGGCGGAGATCGCGCGCGCTTCCGGCCTCAGCATGGGCCTGCTCTACCGGTACTTCCGCAGCAAGGAAGAGATCGTGCTGGCGGCGGCCGAGCGCGAGCGGACGGACACGCTCGCGGCGATCACGGCGCTGCGCGCGGCCGCGACGCTCCGCGACGCGCTCGCCGCGTGGACCGACGCCGCGGTAGATGCGGCGTTCGACTCCGGATACGTGCGCCTCGTCACCGAGGTACTCGCCGAAGCCGGCCGCAACCCGACGTTGCTCGCCACCCTGCATGCCGAGGATCGACTGGCGATCGACGCCCTCGAGGCGGCCTTCCACACCCTGCAGGGACGGGGTCTGGTCTCGACGAGGACGCCGGCGCGGGTCGTGGCGACGCTGTTCGCGGCCTGCTTCGAGGGGATCGCGACGCGTGCGATCCTCGACGACACCCTGGACCGGGCGGCCCTCAAGGCCGGGCTCGTCGAGCACTGGCTGCACGCGCTCACTCCGGTGAGCGGCACCTCGCGATCCGACCGACCTGCCGACGAGGCCGGGTCACGATCCCGCCGGCCCTAGCGCGACGACTGTGACTGGGCGGGCTCGCCGGCACGCGCGGCGAGCAACGGGCGGTTGGCGCCGTCGCGCGACGGGAAGTAGCTCTTCGCGATGCCGTCGTGGATGCCCTGGATCTCGAGTTGCAGCCGGTCGACGAGCTCGTGCAGGCCCGCCTGGTCGAGCGTCTCGAGATTCGCCACGCCGAGGAACCGTGCCGCATCGTCGAGCAGCGCCAGCACCTCCGCGCTGCGCGGCAGACCGCGCAGCGCATCGCTGATCCGCTCGAGGCAGAAGCCGCAGGCGCGTGGGAACTGGTCGTCGCGCAACAGGAACTGCATCACGTCTGCGCGCCGCACGCGGCTGCGCATGCGCAGGCGGTACATCTGGTAGCCGGACAGCGACTTCAGCACGCTCATCCACTGCACCGTGTCGAAGGGCCGCAGCTCCGGGGTCTCGGCGGGCAGCAGCTGCGCGGAGCGCACGTCCACGATCCGGCTGGTCATGTCGGCGCGCTCGAGGTTGCGGCCGATCTGCAGGAAGGTGAACGCGTCGTTGCGGTTCATCGTGCCATCGAGCTGCCCCGCGAGGGTCTGCAGGCGCAGCACGGTCTGCTTCAGGAACTCGAAGCGCGTGCGCTTGTTGATCCCGTTGGCGATGTCGCGGGTGAACTCCGCGTAGAACTCGTTGAGCTGCTCCGACACCTCGCTCGGCAGCACCTCGCGCAGCGTGCGGGCGTTCTCGTGCGCCATCCGCAGCGACGAGACGAGGGAGCCGGCGTTCTGGCGCTCCGACAGCAGGAACCGCACCACGCGGCGCTCGGTGTTCGCATCCTCGGCGCGGCCGCCGAGCGCATCGAACACCTCGCGGCCGCCGCTGATGTCCACCAGCAGCATCCAGCCCGGCGCGAAACCCGCCGGCAGGTCGAGCACGAGGTTGGTGTTGACGTTGACGAGGCGCGCCGTGTTCTCGGCGCGCTCGAGGTAGCGCGCCAGCCAGTACACGTTCTCGACGACGCGGGCGAGCATCAAGCCTCCGTGTCCACGATCCAGGTGTCCTTGCTGCCACCGCCCTGCGAGGAGTTCACGACCAGCGAACCCTTGCGCAGCGCGACGCGCGTCAGGCCGCCGGTCGTGACCCAGGTCTGCGGACCGCTGAGGATGAAGGGCCGCAGGTCGACGTGCCGCGGCTCGAGGCGGTCGGTGACGAAGGTGGGCACGGTCGAGAGCCGGATCACCGGCTGCGCGATGAAGCTGCGCGGGTCCGCCTTCAGTGCCGCCGCGAACTGCGCGCGCTCGCGCTGGGTCGAGGCCGGCCCCATCAGGATGCCGTAGCCGCCCGAACCGTCGACCGGCTTCACCACCAGCTCGTCGAGGTGGCCGAGCACGTGATCGAGGTGCCGCGGCTCGCCGCAACGCCAGGACGGCACGTTCGGCAGGATCGCGTCTTCCCCGAGGTAGTAGCGGATCAGGTCGGGAACGTACGAGTAGACGAGCTTGTCGTCGGCCACGCCGGCGCCCGGCGCGTTCGCCAGCGCGACCTTGCCGCTGGCCCAGGCGCGCATCAGGCCCGGCACGCCGAGCGTGGAGTCGGCGCGGAAACTCTCCGGGTCGAGGAAGTCGTCGTCGATGCGCCGGTAGATGACGTCGACCCGCGTCCAGCCGCGCACCGTCTGCATGTAGACGCAGTCGTCGCCGTCGACGGCGAGGTCGCGGCCCTCGACCAGCTCGCAGCCCATCTGGCGCGCCAGGTACGCATGCTCGAAATAGGCGGAGTTGTAGATCCCCGGCGTCAGCACCACGACCTCGGGTCGCGTCTCCTTGCGCGGCGACAGCGCCGCCAGCGTGTCGAACAGCTGCAGCGGGTAGTCGTCGACCGGCAGGATCGCGGCGTTCTCGAACAACTCGGGAAAGACGCGCTTGATCACGTGCCGGTTCTCGATCATGTAGGAGACGCCGGAGGGCACCCGCAGGTTGTCCTCGAGCACGTAGACCGTGCCGTCCGCGTCGCGCACCAGGTCGGAACCACAGATGTGCGCCCAGGTGCCGAGCGGCGGGTCGATGCCCCGGCACTGGGGGCGGTAGTTCTTCGACGAGGCGATGATCGACGCCGGCACGATGCCGTCGGCGATGCATCGCTGGGCGTGGTAGATGTCGTCGATGAAGCGGTTGAGCGCCAGGGCGCGCTGGCGCAGGCCCGCCTCGATGCGCAACCACTCCCGGCGCGAGATCGTGCGCGGGATGATGTCGAGCGGCCAGGCCCGGTCGATCGAGCCGTCCTGCTCGTGATAGACCGTGAAGGTGATGCCCATGGCCTTGATGGCGAGCTCGGCGGCCTGCTGGCGAACCGCGATCTCGTCGTCGCCGAGTCCCGAGAGGCAGCGCAGCAACGCCCTGCCCGCCTCGCGCGCGCCACCGCCGGGCCCGACCAGCTCGTCGTGGAAACTCGCGGCGGGATAGGCTTTCCAGTCGGTGCTCATCGGGGAATCCTCGACCGGCCCCCAAAGTAACAGACCGGCGCAGTGGCCTCCAAAGACTAACGTCCGCTGCCTGATCGCAGTGCAGGCCTGCCTCGCGATGGTGCAACCGTCGGCGCCCTTCCCGGCCCCTATAATGCCGGCGTGTCGATCCACGTCGCACTCAGCCACGTCACCCACTATCGCTTCGACCGCGAGGTCGCACTCGGCCCGCACCTGGTGCGGCTGCGCCCCGCGCCGCATTGCCGGACGCGGATCCTGTCGTATTCGCTCGCCGTCGACCCGGCCGGCCACTTCCTGAACTGGCAGCAGGATCCGCAGGCGAACTTCGTCGCGCGGCTGGTGTTCCCGCAGCGCACCCGCGAGCTGCGCATCGCGGTCGACCTGGTCGCCGAGATGGCGGTGCACAACCCGTTCGACTTCTTCCTCGAGCCCGCGGCGGAGCGCTTCCCGTTCGTCTACGAGCCGGCCCTGCAGCGCGACCTCGCACCGTACCTCGTGACGCTGCCGGCGACGCCGCGCTTCGAGCAGTTCGTCGCCGGCATCGCGCGCGAGGCGCGGCCCACGACCGAGTTCCTGGTCGACCTGAACGTGCGGCTCTCCCGCGAGATCCGCTACCTGATCCGGCTCGAGCCCGGGGTGCAGACGCCGGAGGCCACGCTGTCGCTCGGCAGCGGCTCCTGTCGCGATTCAGGCTGGTTGCTGGTGCAGGTGCTGCGTCACCTCGGGCTCGCCGCGCGGTTCGTCTCGGGCTACCTCATCCAGCTCGTGCCGGACGTGAAGCCGCTCGACGGTCCTGCGGGTCCCGCCGCCGATTTCACCGACCTGCACGCCTGGTGCGAGGTCTACCTGCCGGGCGCCGGCTGGATCGGCCTCGATCCGACCTCGGGCCTGCTCGCAGGCGAGGGCCACATACCGCTCGCCGCGACCGCGGAGCCCTCGGCGGCGGCACCGGTCACGGGTGCGCTCGACCCCTGCGAAGTGCAGTTCGAGCATGCGATGGCGGTGGAGCGCGTGCGCGAGGCGCCCCGGGTCACCCGTCCCTATGCCGAGGCCGACTGGGCGCGCATCGAGGCGCTCGGCGAGCAGGTGGACGGCGAACTCGAGCGCCACGACGTGCGCCTGACGATGGGCGGCGAGCCGACCTTCGTCTCGATCGATCATCCCGACGCCCCGGAATGGAACGTCGCCGCGCTCGGCGAGCAGAAGCGCCGCCTCGCGATCGACCTCTTCCGACGGATGCGCGATCACCATGCCCCCTCGGCCCTCGTGCACTTCGGCCAGGGCAAGTGGTATCCGGGCGAGCCGCTGCCGCGCTGGTCCCTGAACTGCTTCTGGCGCCGCGATGGCGAGCCGGTGTGGGGCGACCCGCGGCTGCTGTCCGACGAGACGCCACGCCCGGGCATCGACTCCGGCACCGCGGCGCGCCTGCTCGGCGAGCTCGCCGGGCGGCTCGGCGTCGCCGCGGAGCGCGTGTTCCCGGCCTGGGAAGACCCGTTCCACGACGAGTGGCGGCGCATGCGCCTGCCCTGCAATGCCACGACCGAGGACAGTCCGGCAGCCACGCCGGCCGGAGGTCCTGCGGGCCACGTCCTGCCGCTGGCGCGCGACCCGCGCGGCGAGGCCTGGCGCAGCGAGCGCTGGTACCTGCGACGCGAGCGCTGCTACCTGACGCCCGGGGACTCGCCGCTCGGCTGGCGGCTGCCGCTCGATTCGCTGCCGTGGGTGGCGCCAACGGACCGCGCCGGCGCCGAGCCGCCGGATCCGAACCAGGCGTTCCCCCGCTTGCCGCCCGCCGACGCACTGCGCGCGCGCGTCGCCGGGCGGCGGCCCGTCGCCGGCGGCGGGCGCGAGGCGAGCCGCGCCCCGCGGCCTGGCGAGTCAGCCGCATGGATCCCGCGCACCGCGCTGTGCGCCGAGGCTCGGGGGGGCGTGCTGTACGTGTTCATGCCGCCGCTCGACAGCCTCGAGGCCTACCTCGAACTCGTGGCCGCGGTCGAGGCCAGTGCGGCGGTGCTCGGCGAGCCGGTGGTGCTCGAGGGCTACGAGCCGCCGCGCGACCCGCGCCTCGAGAGCTTCCGCATCACGCCCGACCCGGGCGTGATCGAGGTCAACGTGCAGCCGTCGGCGCGCTGGCGCGAGCTGGTCGAGCGCACCACGCACCTCTACGAGGCCGCGCGCCAGGCGCGGCTGGCGAGCGAGAAGTTCATGATCGACGGCCGCCACACCGGCACCGGCGGCGGCAATCACTTCGTGCTCGGCGGCGCCACGCCCGGCGACTCGCCGTTCCTGCGCCGTCCGGACCTGCTGCGCAGCCTGCTCGGCTACTGGCACGACCACCCGTCGCTCTCCTACCTGTTCTCCGGCCTATTCATCGGCCCCACCTCCCAGGCGCCACGGGTCGACGAGGCCCGCAACGACTCCATCTACGAGCTCGAGCTCGCGTTCCGGCAGCTGCCGCCGGTCGGCACCGAGGTCGCGCCCTGGCTGGTGGACCGGCTGTTCCGCAACCTGCTCATCGACGTCACCGGCAACACGCATCGCGCCGAGTTTTGCATCGACAAGCTCTATTCGCCCGACGGCGCCGCGGGGCGGCTCGGCCTGGTGGAACTGCGCGCCTTCGAGATGCCGCCGCATGCCCGCATGAGCCTCGCCCAGCAGCTGCTGCTGCGCGCGCTGGTGGCGCATTTCTGGCAGCGGCCGTATGCGCCGCCGCGGCTGGTGCGCTGGGGCACCGAGCTGCACGACCGCTTCATGCTGCCGTACTTCGTCGAGCGCGACTTCACCGACGTGATCGACGAGCTGCGCGGCGCGGGCTTCGCGTTCGAGGCGCGCTGGTTCGCGCCGCACCTCGAGTTCCGCTTCCCGCCGTGCGGCGACTTCGAGCTCGGCGGCATGCGGGTCGAGCTGCGCCAGGCGCTCGAGCCCTGGCACGTCATGGGCGAGGAAGGCGGCGCCGGGGGTACCGTGCGCTACGTCGACTCGTCGGTCGAGCGGCTGCAGGTGCACGCGACCGGGCTCGCGCCCGATCGTTACCGCGTCGGCTGCAACGGCCACGCCGTGCCGCTGCGCCCGACCGGCGTCGGCGGCGAGTTCGTCGGCGCCGTGCGTTACCGCGCCTGGCAACCGCCGTCGGCCCTGCACCCGAACATCGGCGTGCACGCGCCACTGACCTTCGACCTCTTCGACACCTGGACCGGCCGTTCGCTCGGCGGCTGCCGCCACCACGTGATGCACCCCGGCGGGCGCAACTACGCCACCCTGCCGGTGAACGCCTTCGAGTCGGAGAGCCGGCGCCTCGCGCGCTTCGAGCGGATGGGCCACACGCCGGGACGCGACGCGCCGGTCCCGCCGCCGGCGGCCGTGAACCCGGACTTCCCGTTCACGCTCGACCTGCGTGGTTGCTGAGTCTCCCGGGATCGCGCAGTGCCGCTGTCGTTCCTGAAGGCGACCCGCTACGACGAGATGGCCGACGCGCAGGGCGTCCCGCGCCCGCACTGGCGCGCGCTGCTCGAGCGGCTCGGCCGCATGGACGCGACCGCCGCACGGCGCAGCATCGAGCTGACGCGGCGCCTGATCGTCGACAACGGCGTCACCTACAACGTCTATGCCGACCCGCAGGGTGCCGACCGCCCCTGGGACCTGGACCCGCTGCCACTGCTGGTCGGCGCCGACGAGTGGCGCGGCATCGAGGCGGGGGTCGCGCAGCGCGCCACCCTGCTCGATGCCCTGCTGCGCGACCTCTACGGGCCGCAGCGGCTGCTGGCCGAAGGCCTCGCGCCGACCGAGCTCGCCTTCGGCCACCCCAACTTCCTCTGGCCCTGTGTCGGCGTGAAGCCGCGCGGCGGACGCTGGCTGCACGTCTACGCGGCCGACCTCGCGCGTGCGCCGGACGGGCGCTGGTGGGTGCTCGGCGACCGCGCGCAGGCGCCCTCGGGCGCAGGGTATGCGCTCGAGAACCGCGAGATCCTCGAGCAAGTGCTGCCGGACGCCTGTCGCGACCTGCGGGTGCGCCGCGTCCGCGACGTGTTCGACGGCCTGCGGGAGCGCGTGCTCGGCGCGATCGAGGAGAGCGGCTCGCCGCTGGCGGTGATCCTGACACCGGGCCCGTTCAACGAGACCTATTTCGAACATGCCTTCCTCGCGCGCCAGCTCGGCTGGCCGCTGGTCGAGGGCAGCGACCTGACGGTGCGCGACACGACCGTCTACCTGAAGACGCTCGGCGGGCTGCGGCGGGTGCACGCGATCCTGCGGCGCCTCGACGACGACTTCTGCGATCCCCTCGAGCTTCGCAGCGACTCGGCGCTCGGCGTTGCGGGACTGCTGGCGGCGGTGCGCGCCGGCCGGGTCACCCTCGCCAACGCGCTCGGCAGCGGCGTGCTCGAGTCGGCCGGCTGGCTCGGCTTCATGCCCGGCCTGTGCGCGCGGCTGCTCGACGAGGCGCTGCGCCTGCCGTCGGTCGCGACCTGGTGGTGCGGCGAGCGCCCGGCGTTGTCGCACGTGCTGGCGAACCTCGACCGGCTCGTCATCAAGCCTGCCTATCCGAACCAGCGCTTCGAACCCGTGTTCGGCTACCAGCTGGACGGCGCGGCGCGGGAGCGCCTGGTCGCGCGACTGAAGGCCCGGCCCTATGCGTTCGTCGCCCAGGAGTACATCGCGCTGTCGCAGGCGCCGATGTGGCGCAGTGCCCCGACGTCCGGGTTCGCGCGCCGGGCACTGACGATCCGGGTCTACGCGATCGCCGGCGCCGACGGCTATCGCGTCATGCCGGGCGGTCTCGCGCGCGTCGCCCACGAAGGCACGATCGACGTCGTCTCGACGCAGCGCGGTGGCGGCAGCAAGGACATCTGGGTGCTGGACGATGCGCCGGTGACGCCCGGCGCGCCGCGCGGCGCCGGTCCCGCGGCGGCGGTCGCACGGCCGGACGAGCTGCCGTCACGACTGGTGGAGAACCTCTTCTGGCTCGGGCGCTATGCCGTGCGCTGCGACGACAAGGCACGACTGCTGCGCAGCACGCTCGGCCTGCAGGTGGACGCCAGCGCCTTCGGCCATGCGCTCGGCGTCTGCCGCGCGCTCGGGGCGGTCGCGCCCGCGACCGACCCGGCGGCCGCGCTGCGCGACGTCGCCGACGCCACCGGGCTGGCGGCCGACGTGCGGCGGCTGGCGTGGTCGGCGTCGCAGGTCCGCAGCCGGCTCTCGGAGCGCTACTGGCGGACGGTCGTCGGGCTGCAACGCCAGCTGCAGGAGTCGGCGGCGTCGATCGAGAACCCGCGCGAGGCGCTGGAACGACTGCTGGTCGCGCTGGCGGCGATGCGCGGCTTCGCCAGCGAGGACATGACGCGCGACGAGGGCTGGCGCCTGATGCGCCTCGGGCGCCGCATCGAGCGGCTGCAGTCGGTGGCGACCCTGCTCGCGCTGCAGCTGGAGTCGGCGGCGGCCACCCGGCCGCGCGAGCTCGAGTGGCTGCTGGACGTGTTCGACAGCGTCGTCGCCTACCGCGCCCGCTTCACGGGCGCACCGCAACTGCGCTCGCTGCTGGCGCTGCTGTTGACCGAGCATGCGCACCCATCGTCGGTCTACTTCCAGATGGCCGGCATCGGCGCCGAGCTGTCGAGCCTCGACGAGTCGCTCGGCAGCGGCCCCGAGTCGGTGCTGCACGGTTCGCTGCCGGTGCCCACCGAGACGCAGCTCGAGGCGGTCGAGCGCGACGACGGCGCAGGCGCCGCCGAGCGCAGCCGCATCGCCGCGCAGCTGCGCGGCCTGGCGGCTGGCGCCGGCGCGCTCTCCGACGCGCTGTCGCGCCGCTACTTCACCCACACCGATTCGCAGCTGCAGTCGCTCGCCAGCTGACGCCCGTGCAGTACCGCATCCGCCACGAGACCGTCTACGACTACCAGAGCGACGTGGCGCACGCGCACCACCTGCTGCACCTGGTGCCGCGACCGGCGCCGTTCCAGCGGTGCCTGGAGCATGCCGTCAGCATCTCGCCTGCGAGCGTCTCGAGGCGCGAGGAAGTGGACGCCTTCGGCAACCCGGTGACGCGCATCGAGATCGCCACCACCCATCGCCGGCTGGACGTCACCAGCGAGATGCAGGTCGAGGTCCACCCGCGCCCCGTGTTGCGCGCCGCGGACTCGAACCCCTGGGAACTGTGCCGTGCCCGCCTCGACTTCGACGGTCTCTCGCCCTCGCACGAGGTGCTGGAAGCGCGGCGCTTCCGGCACGAGTCGCCGCACGTGCGGATCAAGCAGCAGTTCGTGGACTACGCGGCCGACGCGTTCGCGCCACAGCGACCGCTGCTCGAGGGCGCGGTCGCACTGATGTCGCGGCTGCACGGCGACATCACCTACGCGCCCGGCGAGACCAGCGTGGCGACGCCCACGACCGAGGTGCTGAGCCGGCGCCGCGGCGTCTGCCAGGACTTCGCACACGTCATGATCGCCTGCCTGCGCTCGCGGGGGCTCGCCGCGCGCTACGTCAGCGGCTACCTCCACAGTCGTCCGCCGGCCCGCGCGCCGCAGACCGACTCCGCCGCCGCGGCGGTCGCCGGCGACGTACGGGCGGCGGCGCGCGACGAGGCGCGGCAACGACTGGTCGGCCACGATGCCTCGCACGCCTGGGTCGCGGTCTATGCCCCGCCGTTCGGCTGGGTCGAGCTGGACCCGACCAACGGTTGCCACGTCGGCATCGACCACGTCGCGATCGCCTGGGGTCGCGACTTCGGCGACGTCTCGCCGCTGCGTGGCGTGATCATCGGCGGCGGGCGGCACGGGCTCGCCGTTCGCGTCGCCGTCGTGCCGGTCACTCCGTCGTGACCTGCACCTCGACTTCCATGCCGAGCGGGTCGTCCGGCAGGCCGGTGAAGCTGCCTGCGAGCGGCGCGGCCTGCGAGGCGTCGCGCGCCACGGCCACGCGGATCAGGTTGCGGCCGCCGACGAGGGCGTTGGTCGGGTCGAACTCGACCCAGCCTGCCCCGGGGAGGTAGACCTGCAGCCACGCGTGCGTGGCACCGAGCCCCACCAGGCCGCTGCCCGCGCCGACCAGCCGCTCGTCGTAGAGGTAGCCCGACACGAAGCGCGCCGCGAGACCGAGGCTGCGCACCGCCTCCATCATGAACACCGCGAAGTCGCGACAGCTTCCAGACCCGAACGCGAGCGTCTCGAGCGGGCTCTGCACGCCGACCGCGTCGCGCGCCTGGTACCGGAACTGCGACTTGATCGCGCTGGTCATCGCGGTCAGCACGCCGAGCGTCGACCCCCCGGGGACCTGCTCGAGCTGCGCCCGCGCCCAGGCGTCGACCCGATGTTCGGGATCGCTGTAGTGGCGCTCCTTGGTGCGGCCGAGGTCGACCGCATCCTCGGCGGAATAGCTGAACGGGAAGCGCGCCGCGTACGGTTCGACCTCGATCGCCTGCAACGGCGCGGGAAAATGCTCGGCGCGGAAGCCCGACTCGAACACCAGCTGCGCGCACGGCTGCGCGATGCTGACCAGCGCGATCGAGTTGCCGAACACGTCGTGCAGCCAGCGCACGGCGCTCGGCGCCGGGTCGATCGACAGCGACGTGTCGATCAGTCGCAGGTCGTGGCTGTCCCGCGGCCGTGACATCAGGCGGTGCTCGCCGAACTGCACCGGCCGTCGATAGCGATAGGTGGTCCTGTGCCTGACGTGGAGGATGGTCATGGGCGAGGCATCGGTCGCAGCATGGGCGCGGCAGGCTAACACGGGCCTCTGCGGGCGCCTGTAGGTGCCCGGGAAGTCGCGGGTGCGCCACCGGATGACCCGGCGCGGCCGCGCCGGCCGATGCAGCGGCGACATCGCGCGCGCCGGACGGTGTAGATTGCGGTGTGGCCGAGGGGGCGCCGCGCATCCGTGGCCACCGGCCCGGGAGTCAATGACGGGGATGATTCGAAGGTCGACGGCATGCGCCCTGCTGGCACTCACGGCGAGCGTCCCGACGCTCGCACAGCAGGCTGGCCTCTCGGTGTCGGTGGTCTCGCGCGACGGGTCGATCCCGCAGCCGGGCCTCGTGGTACGGCTCGAGAACCCGGACATCGGCTACCGCGAGGAGGCGCGCAGCGATGCGCGCGGCCAGGCGCGCTTCGCGGCCCTCGCGACCGGCGGGCGCTACGTCGTGCGCGTGCTCGGCGCGGACGGCGCGATGCTCGCGACGGGCGAGCTGCCGACCCTGCGCAACAACCACGTCCAGTCGATCACCCTCGGCGTCGCGCCGGGCGCGGGCGACGCGCCGCTCGAGACCGTCACGGTGGCGGCACCGCGGGCCGTGACCGCGCTGAACCAGGTGAACGCCGAGGTCTCGGCGACGCTGCGGGCCGAGGAGCTCGCCCGCCTGCCGCTCGAGGGCCGCGACGTGCTGCGCGCGCTGGTGCGGCTGCCGAACGTCGTGCCCTCCACGGGCTTCTTCCCCGAGGCCCCCGCGGTGTCGATCAACGGCGCGAACGGCCTGTTCGTCAACTACCTGATCGACGGCCTCGACAACAACGAGAACTTCCTCGGCGGCCAGAAGTTCCCGGTGCCGGTCGGTGCGACGCGCGACGTGACGGTGCTGGCCAACAGCTTCTCGGCGGAGTTCGGCCGCACCGCCAACGGCGTGGTGAACGTCTCCTCGCGCTCGGGCACGAACGAGTTCGAGGGCGAGGTGTTCCTGCTGTCGCGGCCCGGCCGCCCGCCCGACGCCGCCACGCCCTTCCTGCAGCGCGACCTCTCCGGCAACTTCGTCGGCGACAGTTTCGGGCGCTGGCAGGGCGGGTTCGCGGTCGGCGGGCCGATCGTGCGCGACCGCAGCTTCTTCTTCGCCAACGTCGAGTACACCCGCGATCGCTTCGACACCGTGCTCGACGCACCGGCGCTCGGCGTGCGCGAGCCGGTCCGCGGCGACAACCTCGCCCTGCTCGCGACGCTGCGGCTCGACCAGCAGTTCGGCGAGCGCTGGCGCGGCACGCTGCGCGCGAACCTCGGCAGCGTCTCCATCGAACGGGCCGGCGGCGGCTTCGGCGGCGGCAACTCGACGTTCCCCTCCGCGGGGTCGGAGCAGGACCGCGACTCGCTGCTGCTCGCGGCGAGCCTCGCGTACACCGGCGAGGCGTGGTCGTCGCAGACCAGCCTGCTGCGCTCGAGCTTCGACTGGGACTACGGCCGCGCGCGGCAGGCCGGCCCGCAGGTGGTGGCACGCGAGCCCTCCGGCCTGGTCGCCGCGGTCGTGGGTCATCCCGGCTTCGTGTTCGACGACCGCGAGCGCACCTGGCAGCTCAAGCAGCGCTTCGAGCGCGCGTTCGGCGAGCACCGCCTGTCGTTCGGCGCGGACTGGCTGCGCGCCGAGTTCGAGCTGCTCGGCGGCGGCAACGTCGATGGCAACTACACGGTGGACCTGACGGCTGCCCAGCTCGCCACGCTGCGCGCGCGCAATCCCGGCACGGGCCTCGGGGCGCGCGACATCCTCGCGCTCGATCCGCGGGTGGCGAGCTATGCGGTCGAGCTGCGCCCCCGGGCCTTCGGCCGCCCGCAGAACCTGAGCGCAGCCTACGTCGAGGACGAGTGGCGAATCAGCCCACGGCTCACCGTCACGCTCGGCCTGCGCTGGGACTACGACTCGCTGACCGCCGAGGGCAGCGGCGACGGCGACCGCGACAACCTCGCGCCGCGCCTGGCGCTGAACTTCCGCCCCGACGAGCGCACCGTGTGGCGCGCGGGTGCGGGGCTCTTCTACGACAAGCTGACCTACGCCGTGATCTCGGACGCGCTGCAGCGCAACACCACCAGCGCCGCGTTCCGCGCCCAGCTCGGCGAGCTCGTCGCGCGTGGCCTGCTGCCGGCCGGCACCGACCTCGGGCGCGTCACGTTCGACGGCAACCTCACCGTCAGCCCCGCCTGCGCCTCGGCGAGCGCCTGTCCGCCCCCCGCGGCGGTACAGGCGCTGCGCGAGACGGCGATCGTCAACGAGGCGCGCATCCTGAACCCGGATGGCTACCGCAGCCCGCGGGCGCTGCAGCTCTCCGCCGGCTGGCAGCGCCAGATCGACGAGCGCTGGTCCCTCGGCGTCGACCTGATCCACAACCGCAGCCGCGACCTCGTGCGGCTGCGCGACCTGAACGCCCCCGCATCGTTCGTCCCGGACGCCGCCGCACTGACGCCGGCGGTGGTCGCGGAGCTGCGCGCGCTGCCGAGCGACGCGGCGCGTATCGCGCGCGCCTCGCAGCTCGGGCTGGTGCGTGCCCAGGCCGTGGCCGACGCCTCGCGGCCGGTGGCGCTGCGCCCGGGCGGGGCGCGCCAGATCACCGTCTCCGAGACCGCCGGCGCGGCCGAGTATTCGGCCGCGACCCTGCAGCTCGCACGCGAGCGCAGCGCCGGCGACCCCTGGGCGCTGCGCTTCGCCTACACGCTCGCGCGCCTCGTCAACGACACCGACGACCTGAACTTCCGCGCCAGCAACGCCAACGACTTCGGCGCCGACCGCGGGCCGTCGGCCAACGATCGACGGCACGTCGTCTCGGCGGTCGGCTATTGGTTCCCGTTGCCCGGGCTCACGGTCTCGCTCGCTGTGCTGCTGCAGTCGGGGCAGCCCGTGAACCTCGTGCCCGATGCGCGGATCTTCGGCACCCAGGACCTCAACGGCGACGGCGCCTCCTTCGGCGAGAGCTTCGTCGGCAACTCCGACCGTTACCCCGGCGCCTCGCGCAACTCGGCGCGGCTGCCGTGGGCGCGTACCCTCGACCTAGGCCTGCGCTACGACTTCGCACTGGGTCCGGTGCGCCTCGAGGCGAACGCCGACGTGTTCAACCTGCTGGACGAGAACAACGAGTCCGGCTTCGCCAACGCCGCGACGACCTCGAACCAGGTGCAGTTCGGCGGCGGCGTGCCGTTCGTGCAGCGCAACGGCGGGCCACCGCGCCAGTTCCAGTTCGGCCTGACGGCCCGCTTCTGATCGGCATGCCGTCCGCGCCACCCCCATCGCGAGCCCGATGATGCCGATGCTGCAGAGCGCGCTCGGCATCGCGCTCGTCCTCGCGATCGCCTGGGCACTGTCCGAGGACCGGAGCGCGCTGCCGCGATGGCGCTGGATCGCCGGCGCCGTCGCGCTGCAGCTCGTCGGCGCACTCGTGATCCTGCGCGTGCCGGCCGTGTGGGAAGCACTGCGCGCCGCGAGCGGCGCGATCGACGTCCTCGACCAGTCGAGCCGCGCCGGCTCGGCCTACATGTTCGGCTACCTCGGCGGCGCGCCGCTGCCGTTCGAGCTGAAGCCGGGCATGCCGGCGCCGGTGATCATCGCCTTCCAGATCCTGCCGCTGGTGATCTTCACCTCGGCCCTCGCCGCACTGCTGTGGCACTTCGGCGTGCTGCGCGGGATCGTGCGCGGCCTCTCCTGGGCACTGCAGCGCACGCTCGGCATCGGCGGCGCGGTCGGCCTGAACGCGGGCGCGAACGTCTTCCTCGGCGTCGTCGAGGCGCCGCTGGTGGTGCGCGGCTGGCTCGCGCGGCTGTCGCGGTCCGAGCTCTTCATGGTGATGACGCTCGGCATGTCGACGGTGTCGGGCGTGGTGCTGATCCTCTACAGCCAGACGCTCTCCCGCGTGCTGGACAACGCCTTCGGGCACATCGTCACGGCCTCGCTGATCTGCCTGCCCGCCTCGCTCCTCGTCGCACGCATCATGGTGCCCGGCGAGAGCCGCACCGGCGCGGGCGCCGGGGACGTCGACGAGGCTGCGCTGCGCTACGACGGCGCCATCGACGCGATCGTGCGCGGCACGATGGACGGGCTGCAGCTCTTCCTCGCGGTGATCGCGGTGCTGATGGTGGTGTTCGCGCTGGTCGCGCTCGCCGACCATGCGCTCGGCGTGCTGCCGACGGTCGCCGGCGCGCCGCTCTCGGTACAGCGCGTGTTCGGCTGGGCGTTCGCGCCGCTGATGTGGGCGCTCGGCATGCCCTGGGCCGAGGCCGTGAACGCCGGCGCGTTCATGGGGACGAAGGCGATCCTCAACGAGTACGTGGGCTACCTGAAGCTCGCCGAGGCGCAGGCCGCCGGCACCGCGGGCCTCTCGACGCGTTCGACCCTGATCCTCGTCTACGCGATGTGCGGGTTCGCGAACCTCGCGAGCATCGGCCTGCAGGTGTCGACCCTGACCACGCTCTGCCCCGCCCGGCGCGCCGAGATCGTCGGCCTCGGCTTCCGTTCCTGGGTGTCCGGCAACCTCGCGACGCTGATGATCGGCGCCGTCGTCGGGCTGACGCTGCCCGGGTGAACCCGTGTTCGACTCGCGCCTGCGACCGCTGATCGACCCACCGCTCGCGGCCGCCGCGGCGGCGCTCGAGCGCACCGGGCTGTCGGCGAACGCACTGACCGTCGCCGGCCTCGCCGCGGGCCTCGGGGCGGCGACGGCGATCGCGTCGCAGGCCTGGACCGCGGCGCTCGCGCTGGTGGCCTGCAACCGCCTGCTCGACGGCCTCGATGGCGCGCTCGCGCGCCGCCGCGGCCCCACCGACTTCGGCGGCTACCTCGACGCCCTGTGCGACTTCGCGTTCTACGCGGCGGTGCCACTCGCCTTCGCCATCGCCGATCCCGGGCGCAACGCGCTGCCCGCGGCGACCCTGCTCGCGAGCTTCCTCGGCACCGGTGCGAGCTTCCTCGGCTTCGCCGCCGTCGCCGCACGCCGCGGCCTCGCGACCGAGACCCAGGGCCGCAAGTCGATCTACTACCTCGCCGGCCTCGCCGAGGGCGGCGAGACGATCGCGGTGTTCGTCGCCTTCTGCCTGTGGCCGCAGCGTTTTCCCGCGATCGCCTACGGGTTCGCGGCGCTGTGCGCGATCACGGTGCTCGCGCGACTGCGCGTCGCGCGGGAGCTGCTCGATGCGTCGGGACGGGCGAATCCCTGAAGGTCGGCGCCGCCGCAGGCTCAGCGCGGTACGGCGGCTCGGATCAACGGCCGCAGGTCGAGCGACGGCTGCACGGCGAACCGGGAGACCTCGCCGATCTCCTGAGACTCCACGGCGGCGATCGCGAAGTAGCCGCCGCGCGATCGATCCAGGCCTCGAGGCCATGCTCGCGGGAGAGCCCGAAGCGCTCGTAGGGCGATGCGCCCGGGGTCGCGCCAGGGAAAGGATCGACGCCCATCCGCTCCACCACCGCACGGGCTCGGCGGTCGACGCGGTCCCGGTTCAGAACGTGTAGCTCCAGGTCAGCACCGCGCCCTGCCCGCGCATCGGCGTGAAGCCGAGCGCGAGCCGTTCGCCGAAGCGCGGTGCGACGAATGCGTCGTTGACGGTCATGCCGATGAAGTGGCTGATCGCCATGCTGACCAGCGTGTCCGACGGATAGTGGGCGCCCGCCTCGACCCGCGACCAGGCGGTCGCGACGGTGAGCCCGTCGAGCCCCAGCGCCAGCGCGCGCCGCGCGCCGCCGCCGACCTCGATCGACTGCAGGTTGCGCAGCGACAGCTGGTTCAGCACCGCGGTGGTCGCGGTGTTGCCCGACGGGAAGCTCTCGTCGTCCTCGCCGTTCGGGCGTTCGCGGCCGGTGGTGCTCTTGAGCGCGAGCACCGCGCCCGAGGTCAGCGCGAGCGCGCCGACGCCGCCGAGGACGCCTCGGGTCTTGTCGGCGAGCCACTCGCCCGGGTCCTCGCTGCCCGCCGTCGCGAGCACCGTGCCCGCATAGGCGACCGCGGAGGCGATGCGCAGCCGGTCGCTCCAGTCCTCGGCGCTGCGCGCCGAGCCGAACACCGGGGCGTGCTCACGCGCCCAGTCCGAGATCTCGCGGTCGGCATCGCCGACCTGCAGCGCCGCGGCGCCCGCGAGCGGCACCCAGACGCGCGGGTCGGTCGCGGCGTTCACGGCCGCATCCCGCAGCCGGCTCCAGCCCGGGGCGGCGGTGGCGCCCGCTCCCCAGTGCGGTCCGCCGGAGGTCGTGGCGCAGCCGCCGAGCGCGGCGGCGAGCAGGCCCATGGCGGCGCGCGCGCCGGCGCGGCAGCCACGAGAGGCGGACGTCGGGTCGGGCATCGGGATCCTCGCGCAGGCGCTGCCGTGGAGATCGACCAGCCGGCCTCCTTTGCAGCGGGCGCGAATGGTGGCGAAAAATCCTTGCCGAGGGAATACGACGAGCCGTCCGGCACGGCGTCTGGCCGGTTCAGGGTGACCCGGGCAAAGGCTCGTCGCTCTGTGAAGAGCCTCACCCAGAGAGTCATCGGCCGACCGTTTCGTCGCCCGTGGGCGCTGTCATGCGCCCCTGACATGGCATCCTCCCGGCACGTGTCCGGACCGCGCGTCCGGGCCCATCCTGATCCCGAATCGTGCTGTCGCGCCTCCCGTGGCCGACCGCACCGCTGGAGGAGACGTGCGCCCCGAATCCGCTGCGCACCGCAACGACGCGCGAGCTCGAGCCGCCGCACACCCTGCGCCGGTCGCCGTCCCGCGCGCCGCACCCGCAGACGGCAGCGAACTCGCGCAGCAGGTGCACGCCCTGGACTGGTCCGCCACGCCCCTCGGCCGCAGCGACGCGTGGCCGCGCAGCCTCGCGACGGCCGTCGAGCTGATGCTCGGCTCGCGGCAGCCGGCCTATGTCGGCTGGGGACCAGAGACGACCTCGCTGTACAACGACGCCTTCGTCGCGATCCTCGGTGACAAGCACCCGGCAGCACTCGGCCGGCCGTTCCGCGAGGTGTTCGCCGAGATCTGGGACGAGTTCCGCCCGCTGGTCGAAGCCACGATGCGCGGTGAGGCGCAGCACTTCCTCGACCGCCCGGTCGCCCTCGCCGGCCGTCCCGGCCTGGCGCTCGGCTGGTTCACCTTCTCGTGGACCCCGCTGCGCGACGACTCGGGAGCGGTCGGCGGCTTCTACTGCGCGGCCACCGAGACCACCGAGAGGGTGCTCGCCGAGCGGCGTCGCCTCGAGGAGAAGGAACGCGCGGTACGGGAGAGCGACCGTCGCTACCACGCCCTGTTCGACGCGATCGCCTCGGGCTTCTGCATCGTCGAGGTCGAGCCCGCCGCCGAGGGTAGGCGGACCGACTACCGGGTCATCGAGGCCAACCCGGCGTTCCACGAGCACACGGGCATGCCGCCGGAGATCATCGGTCGCTGGATGCGCGAGGCGGTGCCGACGCTCGAGGAACACTGGTTCGAGACCTATGGCCGCGTCGCGCGCACCGGCGAGCCGGTGAAATTCGAGGCCGGCTCCGAGTCGCTCGGCCGCTGGTTCGAGGTGCACGCCTTCCGCACCGGGTCCGCCGCGCAGCGCCAGGTGGCGATCCTGTTCCAGGACATCAGCGCGCGGCGCGCCACCGGCATCGCGCTGCGCGCCAGCGAGGAGCGCCTCGCCTTCGTGGTACGCATCGGGGATGCGCTCCGGGCACTCGCCGATCCGGACGAGATCCGCTACGCCGCCGCGCGCACGCTCGCCGAGCACCTCGGCGCGAGTCGCGTCGAGTACGGCATCGACCGGGGCGACGGCACCTGTGTCGTCACGCGCCGCCACGTCGCCGGCGCCGACGAGGGCTTCCCGCGCACGTTCCGCTACGACGACTACGGTCCCGCCACCCAGGCAGAACTGCAGGCGGGCAGGCTCCGCGTGTTGCCAGATGTCGCGAACGACCCGACGCTGCCCGACGGGCATCGCCGTGCGTTGCTACGGCTCGGCATCGGCGCCTCGCTGCTCGTGCCGCTGGTCGAGGACGGCCAGCTGGTCGCCTGCCTCGCGACCGGCTTCGAACGCGCCCACGAGTTCGCGGCGGACGAGATCGAGTGCGCGCGGACCGTCGCGGAGCGCACCTGGGAGGCCGTCGCGCGCGCCCAGGCCTCGGCGGCGCTGCGCGAGAGCGAGACCCGCTTCCGCAACATGGCCGAGCATGCGCCGGTGATGATGTGGGTCACCGACGAGACCGGCTGGTGCACTTTCCTCAACGCCCGCTGGTACGAGTTCACCGGCCAGTCGGCGCGCGAGGCGCTCGGAATGGGCTGGCTCGACGCCACGCATCCAGGCGATCGCGAACGGACGGGGCGCGAGTTCCTGCGCGCCCTGGAACGGCAAGCGGCGTTCCAGCTCGAGTACCGACTGCGTGCCGCCGACGGGACCTACCGCTGGTGCATCGACGCCGCCGCGCCGCGCCGGGATGCGGCCGGGCGCTTCGCCGGCTACATCGGCTCGGTCGTCGACGTCAGCGAGCGCTGGCAGGCCGAGGAGGCGCTGCGCGAGGCCTCGAGGCAGAAGGACGAGTTCCTCGCGATGCTCGCGCACGAACTGCGCAACCCGATGGCGCCGATCCGCAACGCCGCCGAACTGCTCGCCCGTGAACTACCCGAGGACTCGCCGCTGCGGCCGGTATCGGGCCTGCTGCAGCGCCAGTCCGCCCAGCTCGCACGCCTCGTGGACGACCTGCTCGACGTCTCGCGGATCACCCGCGGGCGCATCGAGCTGCGGCGCGCAGCGCTCGACCTGAGGATGGCCCTCGCGCAGGCGCTGGAGACCGTCGAGCCCCTGCTCCGCGAGCGCCGCCACGCGCTGCAAGTGCACGGCGGCGAGGCGCCGTTGTGGATCGAGGGAGACTTCGATCGCATCGTACAGGCACTCTCGAACGTGCTGAACAACGCCGCCAAGTACACCGACCCCGGCGGCCGCATCGACGTGCGCGCCGACGCGAGCGGGGACCAGGCCGTCGTCGCGATCCGCGACAGCGGAATCGGCATCGCCGCGGACATGCTGCCGCGCGTCTTCGACCTGTTCGCGCAGAACGATCGCGCGCCCGATCGCTCGCAGGGCGGCCTCGGGATCGGCCTCTCGGTGGTCAGGCGCCTGGTGGAGATGCACGGCGGCACCGTCGCCGCGAGCAGCGGCGGGATCGGCGCCGGCAGCACCTTCGAGATGCGGCTGCCGCGGGTCCCGGCGCCCACCCAGCACGCCACTCCCGCCGCTCCCGAACCCCCGCCGCCACGCCGGCTGCTGATCGTCGACGACAACGCGGATGCAGCCGAGTCGCTCGCGATGCTGCTCACCCTCGACGGGCACTCGGCGGAGTTCGTCACGCAGCCGCGGCTCGCAGTGGAGCAGGCGCGGCGCACGCGCCCCGACCTCGTGCTGCTCGACATCGGCATGCCGGAGATGGACGGCTTCGAAGTGGCCCACCGCCTGCGATCGACGCCCGAGCTCGCGCACGTCCCGATCGTCGCGATCACCGGCTACGGCCAACCCAGCGACCGCGAGTCGAGCGCGGCGGCCGGGTTCGATGCGCACCTAGTCAAGCCGGTCGACTACGGAGTGCTGCAGCAGGTCCTGAGCTCGTTGCCGCGCCCGGGAGCGCCGCAGGTGCCCTGAGCCGGGCGCCGCGCCGCTCGCAGAAGGATCGAGCCCGACCGCACCGATGAGGACGTGTTTGCCGAGGCCGCGGCCCGGGATCGCGCCGTCGAACCGAACGACGCCCTCCCGAGGGGCCATCTAGTCCGCACGGACGTCCGTGGGCCGTGCTCGAGGAACAGCGCCTCGCTTGCGCATTCCACGACTGTGCCAAGTCCGATCGCGGCGTACCGGCACACGGCGACGACCTGCGTCGCTTCGCCGGCCACACCGGGCCCGCCCGCCCCGGCGCGAGGCGTTTCAGCGTCTCTTGGCCCCCGCAGGGTGCAGCGCCTGGCTGAACAGCGCACGACCCTCGAGGTCCTTCAGCGTGACGGTGAGCTGGCCGCTCTCGCCGTCGATGTCGACCTGGCCGAAGAACTGCAGGCCGTCGAGCGGTGACAGGTTGCTGCGCCCTGCCTCGGGCGCCTGCTGGAATACACATTGCGGGCCGAAGGTGTCGTCCAGCCGGTTGGGTCCGAAGGTGCCGGCGTGCAGCGGGCCGCTGACGAACTCCCAGAACGGTGCGAAGTCCTTGAAGTGCGCCCTGGCAGGGTCGTAGTAGTGCGCCGCGGTGTAGTGCACGTCGGCGGTCAGCCATACCACGTCGTCGATCCGCTCATCGCGCAGGAATCGCAGCAGCGCCGCGATCTCGAGCTCGCGTCCAGCCGGCGCTCCGTCGCGCAGCGCCACCGCCTCGGCACCGCGCGCGGCCTTGGCATCGTCGTGGACGATCAACCCCAGCGGCATGTCCGAGGCGATGATCTTCCAGGTCGCGGTCGAACGGCGCAGCGCGCCCTTCAGCCACGCGAGCTGCGCGGCACCGAGCAACCGTGAGCCGGCGTCCGGCTGCGTCGGCTGCGCGTCACTGTTGGCCGCGCGATAGCTGCGCAAGTCGACCCGGAACACCTCGAGCCATGGGCCATAGGCGAAGCTGTCGTAGATGCGCTCCGGGTCCTGCGGATGCCAGCGCAGCGGCATGTACTCGCGGAAGGCGCGCTGCGCATGTGCGGCCAGCTTCGCCACCGAGCGCTCGCGATAGCGCGCATCACCGTCGAGGCGCTTCTCCCAGTACCAGTTGTTCGTGACTTCGTGGTCGTCCCATTGCGCGTAGATCGGTACGCTGGCATTGAAACGACGCAGCGGGCCGTCGAGCAGGTTGTAGCGATACTGGCCGCGGAACTCGTCGAGCGTCTCGGCCACCTTGGCCTTCTCGGGCGTGACCAGGTTGCGCCAGACGCGGCCGTCCGGCAGCACGACCCGCTCGACCAGGGGAGCGTCGGCGTACACCGCGTCGCCGCTGTGGATGAAGAAGTCCGGCTCGACCTCGCGCATCGCGTCGAAGATCCGCAAGCCGCCGAAGTCCGGGTTGATGCCCCAGCCCTGGCCAACGGCATCGCCCGACCACACGAACCGGACGCTGCGGGTGCCCGCGGGCGGCGTGCGAAAGCTGCCCGCCAGAGGCTCACTGAGCGTGCGGTAGTCGTCGAGGTCGAGGAACTGCAGCTCGTAGTGCACCCGCGAGTCCGAGGGCAGTCCCTGGAGCAGCATGCGCGTGGTGAAGTCGCTGTCGGCCAGCGCGTGGGTGCCCGGCACCATCACGGCACCCTCGAGGTCGGGCCGGGTCGACCAGCGCAGCTGCATCCGCGCCGGCCGGTCGGTGCGGCTCCACAGCACGGCGGAGTCACCCCGAAGGTCGCCGACCTGGCTGCCCCAGGCCACCGACGGCCGGCCGGGCCCGCGATCGCCCGCGGCACGCACGATCGCCGGGGCGAGCGCGCCGCCGAGCACCGTCGCGGCGCCCTGCAGGGCGCGGCGGCGACTGATGCGACCGCGGGTCGTCAGCGGAAAGCCAGTCAGGGCCATGTCGTGGGAGACACCACTTCGCGAACCGTGTCGCCCCGACGATTGTAGTACCTGCCACCGTGCCGGGCGCAGGCCGCCGCCAAGTGCCGTCAGAACGTCCAGCGCAGTCCGACGCCATAGGTCGCCGGGGGTCCGACGAGCCGCGAGGCGCCGTTGAGTTCGGGGAAGTACACCTCGTCGGTGACGTTGCGGCCGTAGGCGTAGGCCGTCCACCCCGACGGCGAGGCGAGCTCGAAGCGCAGGTTCGCCAGCGTGTAGGGCTCGACCGTGTTGTTGGGCAGCGCGTTCAGGCGGTTCGACTCCTCGCCGTGGTACGCCACCGTCGCCCGCGAGGTCCAGGACCAGCCGTCGCCGAAGGAATACTGGTGCGTCAGGGCGAGGTTCGCGGTCCAGTCCGGGGCTCCTGGCAGCGGATCACCGACCGTGCCCTGCACGTCGACGACCCGCGCCGAGCGGAACTCGGTGATCTCGCTGTCGAGCCAGGCGACCCCGAGGTTGAGGTCGAGCCGCTGCGACGCCGACCGCAGCAGCAGCGCCGAGACCGAGCCCTCGATGCCGCGGGTCTCGGCCCGGCCGACGTTGGTGCGGCCATTGGTGTCGTTCGCGAGGCGCGTGGTCGCCTGCAGGTTGCGGAAGCGGTTGTCGAAGACGTCCAGCGCGACGCGCGCCCGGTCGTTGCTCCAGCGCAAGCCCGCCTCGATCGCGTCCACCGTCTCGGAGTCGAACGGCAGGGTCTCCTCGAGCGTGAAGATCGAGGTGCCGTCGAAACCGCCGGCCCGGTAGCCGCGGCCCCAGCTGACGAAGACGTTCAGCGCCTCGGTAGGCGAGTACTGCAGCGACACGCGACCCGACGGCTGGGCGTCGTCGAACGACTCGTCCCAGGCGAACCCGCTGGTCGTCCCGAAGGCCGTCGCGAAGGTCGAGATGCGCCACGGATTGCGATCCGTGTTGCGCCCCACGTAGTCGGCCTCGTCCCAGGTGTAGCGAAGCCCGACACCGAGCCGCAGCGTATCCGTCAGGGCGTAGTCGACCTGGCCGAACGCAGCAATGCTGCTGCGGTCCTGGTCGTAGGGCGAATCGTAGATCGAACGCACGGACAGGCTCGTCCAGGTGCTGAGGAAGTCGGCCTCGTCCGCGATGTAGAACGCACCGACGATCCAGTCGACCGGCCCGCCCGCGGCATCCGACAGCTGCGCCTCGACCGAGAAC
This sequence comes from Steroidobacteraceae bacterium, assembly GCA_025458905.1. Lineage (GTDB taxonomy): Bacteria > Pseudomonadota > Gammaproteobacteria > Steroidobacterales > Steroidobacteraceae > UBA964. Next base: position 120,634 of record JALORN010000004.1, on the reverse strand, counting down.
TGGCTCAGGCGCTCGTCGAACAGCCACTCGAACTGCGGATAGGGCGTGCCGTCGCCGTTGCCGCCGAGCTTCCGGTCCGTCTGCTGCCAGCCCGCCAGCACCTTGAGATCCAGGTCGTCGGCGAAGCGGTGATCAAGCTGCGCCGAGACGCCACCCAGATCGATGTCCTTCTCGAAGTACTGGTTCGAGAAGAACACGAACGGATCCTCGTCCTCGCCGGCGTTGAAGATGGTGTTGTCGCGGCTGCGCGCGATGCGGTCGAAGGGCTGGATCTCGCCACGGTCGCGCGCCAGGAAGCCACGCAGCGTCAGCAGCGTGTCGTCCCCGAGGTCCGCCTCCATCGTGGCGCGCAGCGCCGTGATGTCGTCGTCGCCGAAGCCGTTGCGAGGGCCGGGGTCGTTGACCGGCGGCACCTGCGTCTGGCGCACCCCGCCGATCGTCGGCTGGAAGCCGGCGACCAGCCCCGCCCCGCGGCCGTCCATGAAGCCCCCGCCGCGCTCCGCGAGTGCCGCGACGCGCACGCGCACCGCGTCGGACACCGCGCCGCCGAGCGCCGCCTCCGCGGCATAGGCCCCGTAGTTTCCGGCACGGAAGTCGGCATAGCCGGCGAATTCCGTCGTCGGGCGTCGCGTGAGCGCATTGACGACACCCGCGGTGGTGTTGCGTCCGTAAAGCGTGCCCTGCGGGCCCTTGAGCACCTCGAGCCGTTCGATGTCGAACAGCGGCATGGTCAGGTAGGCGTTGGACGTCTGGTAGATGCCGTCCACGTGCAGCGCGACCGAGGGGCTGCCATTCGGCTTGTAGTCGTCCGCCCCGCCGACGCCGCGGATGCTGAGCAGCCCGTAGCTGCTGCCGCCGAAGGCATAGTTGATCGAGACGCCGGTGACCTCGTCCATCAGGTCGGCGAAGTTGCTGATCGCCCGGCGCGTCACCTCGTCCCCGCTCAGCGCGGTGATCGCGACCGGCACGTTCTCGAGGCGCAGCTCGCGCTTCTGCGCGGTGACGATGACTTCCTCGAGCGCATCCTCGGCCGCCGTAGCCGCGATCGGCGTTCCGGCGACCAGCACCCACGAGCAGACAGCGGGCAAGATCGCCCGCCCGGCGAAAGAATCCGACATGGTCGTTCCAGTTCCTTCTGGTTCGGCGGCTCGCCCGGTGCGGGCAGGCGCGCGTGTCCCTGAGAGGGGCGGAACTCTATGGACGCACGCCGCGTGGATCCACGACGGAACGGTGAAGTTTTGGTGACGACCCGGTTACCGGGGCGGTGGCGGGTCTTCCAGGCATGCCGGCGGCGATTGGGGGTTGCCGGGGCATGACAGCGACATGCATCTCTCGAGACAGCCAGGGCGCCGTGTGGTGGGCACGCTGCTGGCGAGGCGTTTCCCGACCCGCGCACGCCGAGTCACAGCGCACGCGACCGCAGATTGCGCAGCTCGACTTCGCCATGCCCAAGGCTTGCGACCGCACGAGACCGCACAGAGTCGTGCCCGTTGCCATCGTCGTGATCCTGCGCGTGCACGATGCTGAACGGTAGGGGGTACGGGACCCGTTCACGCATCTTCCTTCAAGCGCATGACCAACCTGCCGGCCCGCTGATGACCGCCCTCACCAGGTCCGCCTGCGAGCTGCAGCCTGTCTTGCGGAAGACTGCCTTGAGGTGGGTGCGAGCGGTATGTATGGAGATCGCCATCGAGCCCGCCACCGCCTTGAGTTCGACGCCTTCGGCGAGCCTCGCGGCGAGCTCGGCTTCACGCTCCGTGAGACCCATCGACTCCGCCAGCAACGACGCCCGGACCAGGCGGCGCGTATCGGACTTGAAGACCATCAGCAACCAGCAGGGGTCGCGCTCGGCCCAAGAGGGCGTGGGACGCGCCAGCGGCGCGACCAAAACGGAGAGCGTCGTTCCGTTGGGGCCATGAGTCCGCAACAAGGCATCGCCGCCGCCGGACAGAATCGGACCACGGCGGATCCACCGGTCGAGCCGCGCGCCCGACGGACCGTGTATGCGAACCGACCCGTCCTGCGCACATCGCAACCCGGAGCCGGCGACCATCAGCGCGCTCGCGGTTGCGCTGGCCTCGACCACCCGGCCACGTTCGTCCAGCACGATCGCGCCGAAAGGCAGGCGCTGCAGGGCCTGCTCCATCGCTTCGGTACGGGCGCGCAGGGACGAGACGTGGTCCCGAATCGTGATCGCGCGGCGCAGATGTGGAATGAGCGGCTGCAACAGCGCGCCATCACGCGCATCGAACGGGCCCCGCTTGCGCGTCCCGTGGATCGCGAGGATGCTGAGTTTCTCGGCGGTCTTGTGCAGCCAGAAACACAGGAACCAGGGGCGATCGATCGGTCTCAGGAAGTCGTTGAAGATCGGCGTGCGCTTCCAGACCCGGACGGGCATGAGTCGTGCATCCACGATCGGCTCATCGAGCGGCACCGCGAGCGCCGGAGGAAGACGCACCTCCTGGTCGAACCAATGCGCGCAGAAGTCGTCCAGCACCTTCTGATCGAAGGCGTGCGGCTCGGCACGGAACGTCGTCCGCGACCTCGGGTCCACCCCGAACAGGATCGCGCTCGCGCCGCCGACCAGGCACGTCAGCGACCGGATCGCCTTCGACCAGGCCTGGTCGTCGAGCGTGCCTTCGTACAGCAGCTCGACTATGCGCTCGGGAGTGCTCGCCAGGCCTCGTGCATCCATCCCGTCCTCCGGTCGAAGGCGCCGAGGACCCGACGATGCCAAGCAGGGGCGCCTCTTCGCAAGTGCGGCGCGACGCCAGCGACCGCAACGTCAACCCACCGGCTGCGCCTGAGCGCCGCGCTTCCGGTTCGCCAGCCGCAGCAATCCGAGCCCCCCTACCAGAAGGCCGAGCGTCGCCGGCTCTGGTACCGACGTAGTGGCTTCGCGGACTGTGGCGAGGCCGCTGGCGAGCATGGGATCCGCGTAGGGTAGCCCGAGCTCGTCACCAAGTACCTGATCCACGTTGGCCGCGAATCCGACGGTGGCGAGACCGGTGCCCACCGCCCGGAAGGACAGGGTGAACAGGGTAAACGTTCCGAGTCCGGACTGGTTCGCGAGTCCTGGTGCCAGGAAGGAGAACTCCGTTACCCGCACGCTGCCTGCTCCGCCGAGGAAGTCCTGGAACGAGTCGAGTGGTCCGTCGAGGAAGGGGCCGAACGAGAGCGTCTCGAACTCGAGCAGGGACGTGTTCCACACCAGCGTCAGGTCGTAGGCGCCGATCAGCTCGTTCGTCACCGAGACACTGACGGGCAAGGCGATCGTGCCTCCGAGCCCGACGCTACCGCTCGAGACCTGGACGATGGGCGCGGCGCGTATCGGGTCGGCGACGCCCAGGGAGAACAACACCAGCAGAATTCTGAGAAGTCGTGAGTACATGGTCTTCTCCTGGTTACTGCACCGCGCAGCTGGGCCGGTCGCAACGCAGGCTGCACTGTCGCGCGTCGAGCACGGTGATGGTGCCGCTGCGATCGGGATCGCGTGGATCCGTCGGACCCGAAGCGCGCTGACCGAGCACCGCAGTGATCAGCGCAATGTCGTTGCGGTCGATGTCGCCGTCAGCATCGACCGAGCAGACACGCGGTGCGAGCTGGCACGCGTTGCCAGTGCCATCGCCATCGTCGTCACGCTGGTCCGGATTGGCGACCGCGGGACAGTTGTCGCAGGCCGTGCCCACGCCGTCACCGTCACCATCGGCCTGGTCTGCATTGGCGATGGCCGGACAGTTGTCGCGAGACAGGATGACGCCGTCGCCATCCGGGTCGTCGGTGTTCTCGACCAGCGGCACCATGTCGACCGCGAAGTCTGCCGGCGCATTGGTCGCGCCCAGGAAAGTCAGCCCGGTGACGAAAGCCACGGGATCGCCTGGGTCGAGCCCTTCTTCGAGCGCGATGTCCTTGAGGCGGAACGAACGAACGCCCTCGGGTACCGTGTCCGTGAAGCTGAACGGCTCGCCGGCGCGGATGGTCGCAGTACGGCCTGCGTACTCGATCGTGAACTCGGCATCACCACCCGGCAGCGGCGCCGGCACCAGCACCGACTCGACCGCCGGGCCGTCGGCGCTGACGCTGTAGCTGTAGCCCACGGCGACGGGGGGGTCGATGAAGCACGGGATGCGCAGCGCATCCAGCGCCGACTGCCTGGCGACGGGTCCGCAGCCGCGGATGCGCCAGCCGCCTCCGGGAAGCAGGCTGGAGGGATCGGGGATGATAGGCGTGCCCGGCATCACGCCCGGCAAAGGATCGAGGCGCAGGACATAGCGGCGCGACTTGCCCGTCGTCTGGCCCGTCACAGGGTTGATGGACTGCGCCGACGCCGAAAGGACGATCTGTCCCAGGTCGTTCAACGCCTGAGATGACGTCAGGCCCTGCTGGAAATTCAAGATGCGCCAGGTTTCCCCGTCGTGGACGAACCTGTCCTGTACCAAGGCGGCGGGAATGGGGGAGTTGCCGTTGGGAGAAAACACACTGATTCGCGACGCGGCATTGCTGTTGAGCGTGCCGGAGCTACCGATCGCGATCTGGTTGAAGTTGTTGAGCGCCGCGCGCCCCTGGAATCCACCTTGGAAAGCCATCGACGTGCTATCCGCAATCGCTCGCCAAGCGGGAAGACCCAGGTCCGGATCGAAGCTGCCGAATACGAGAGACCATCGGGTGGGAACGGTGGTGCTGCGAGTGAAGAAGCCGACGTATCCCCTGTCGTTGAACGCTATGCCGCGCTGCCCTGCGGCATTTCGCAGGCCGAAGGTACCAACAGGCAATGTGAGTGCTGCGGTGGCGTTCAAGCTACGAGACGCAAACTCGATCCGCGTCTCCGTAGAAGTCTCCTGGCCAATGACGACGTCGCTCAGTTCGTTGATCGAAGGCTCAGAGGTGGTGAAACTCGACGTCGGGGTGAATTGAGTGACTTGCGAGAATCCCGAAGGGTCAGCGGTCCAAAGCGATCGCGGGCTCGAGGAAGCCTGGCCCCCGAGCGAAAACGCGAGTGCGCCCGAGAGCGTCAACTGCGACGAGCTCGCCGACGGTGTCGGATTCGTGCCCTGCAAGCCGCCTACCAGCCGCAGCAACGACGGAGGCAAGATCTCACCGGGACGCGGCACTACGCCGGGCGGAGTGAGCAACCACAGGGCATCGTCATCCCGCAGTCCCGGCGCAGACTTCGTGATCGCATTGAACGCCACCTGCCCTCTCGAGTTGACCGCCAGCGGGGTTCCGATTCCGCAACTCAGCCGCAGCGCACCCACCTGATTCGGATCGGAAGGTCCGTCGAATAGCAATTCGATCGCACCTCCGTTGCCACGGAGCATGTCCGTGCCTAGCCCCGAGAGACCGCGGTCCTCGGCCCATGTCACGCGACCGATCGCATCCAGTGCAATGCAGTTGATGCTGAGGGAAGCGACGACCGGCTCGGATCCGCCCCCCTGCGCAATCCCGACGATCGGCGTGATCGAGTAATAGGGCGACGCCTGGGTAGCGGCAACGAGTGCGCCTAGTAGCATGGCGGCATGTCTGCCTAGCCGGGCTCTTGACGGCATCCCAGCCTCGCCGCGATCGCGCGTGCAGACCCAAGCCGTGTTCGGCTTCTTCATGGCCACCTCCCTAAGGTGCGCAGACGAATACTTGGTCCACGAGCCGGGATGGAATCACGCGACACGGGCCAGCGACATCACCCGCGGGGGTGAACGACGGGTCTGCAGACCGTCGCGGCGATCCGGAACCGAGGCGGCTGTGAAGCCGACTGCGTCCATCCATCATTCGTCTTGCAGCAGCGCACTCTGCGACAGCAGCAACAGCAGCTGTGCCTGGGACCGCACGCCGAGCTTCGTGAACACGCTGCGCAGCTGCGACTTGGTCGTGTTGTATGAACGGCCGAGGCTGCGCGCAGCGGCCTTCAGAGGCTCGCCAGAGTAGATCCGGGCAACCAGCCGGGACTCGGCTGCAGACAGCCCGAAGGTGGCTTCCAGGGTCGCGACCACGCCGCGGGAAGACGACGGCCGGGCGTGCAGTTGCGCGAGCCAGCGCGCACGGGCTGGGGCGCTCGAATCGGCATTCATGGCAGGCAACTTGTGCAGGGTGATGAGCAGACCGTCCACTGCGACGACTGGCCTGGCCCGTCCACCGCCCTGGCGATGGGTCGCGAGCTGCAGGATCTCGACGGCCCCGCGGGCCGTCGATACACATAGCGCGCCGCGCCGCAGGACTACGGCCCGTTCGAGTCCCAGTAGCCGACGGGCCGGACGATTCAGGAACAGCGCTTTCGACTCTTCCGAGAGGATCGCGATCGGGTGGCCCATTCGATGGATCGCTTCCTCGAGCAGGAATCGGGCTCCCGCACAAGCCGGGCAGCTGTGGTCGGTCGTGTCCGGACCGTTCAACTGCTTGCAGAGCCCGCCATGCCGGCCCGCGCGACGGCGGTCGATGCCGACCGGGGCTGAAGACGTCGAAGGCGCAACGCTCGTGGACGGGGTCGATGACACGCTTAGCAGGGATGTCATGACGCGACGTGCCGCTCCAGCTCTCGAGGTCGCCCCCCGGGACCTCGACGCTAGGCGGGCGAGATCGCGGAAGCATCACCCATCTGGGTGATGACGATGCGCCCGGCTCGCTGCAGGACGACGGTGGATCAAGGAGGGTGCTGAAGCATCCGCGCTGTCGGGACACGCGCCGTGCACACGCCGGCACGACGTGCCAGAATTTGGACACGCCTGCATGCGTTCGCCGGTCCTCTCACGTGGAGCCCGTGCCGCCCCATGACGTCCCGAAGCGCGGTCTCGCGTGGAATCGGCCTCGCCGAGGCGCTGCGATTGGTCGAGCAGATCCACCAGGCGGGATGGGACGCGTCCGGCTGGCCGGCCGTGATCGACCGCATCGCCGCGTCGATGAATGCGAATGCGACGGTGCTCTTCGATCGCGATCCATCGAACGGCGCGGTGCGGCTCTCGCACCGGTGTGGGGTGCATGATTCCGACTGGCGTGCCTACGAGAATCACTACGCCCGGATAGACGTCCGTATGGAACCGGCGTTCCGCCTGCCTCCGGGCACGGCGATCACCGACACGAGCGGGCTGGATAGCGCCGCCTACAGGTCGAGCGTGATCTACAACGAGTTCTATGCTCCGCTCGGCGCGCAGCACATGGCCGCCGCCGTCGTGAACCGGCGCCCCGATTGCGACGCCATGATTTCCTTCATGCGTGGCGGGCATGCCGGGGTGTTCGACGACACCGAGAGCGAGTTCCTGCAGTTGCTCCTCGGCCACATCGGCCGGGCGCTGCGGACGCACGAGATGCTGCTGCAGGTCCGCGGGGCCCGGTCCGGGATCCTGGGGGCGCTAGAGCAGAACAGGATGGCCGCGGTCCTCCTGGGCGCCGGCGCCCGGATCATCGACCGGACGACGCTGGCTGGAGCACTGCTCGACGCGAAGGACCCGCGCAACCCGATCCGTTGCAGCGCAGGCATTCTCCACGTGCGCGAACGCGCCGGCCACGCGTGGCTGCACTCGCGGCTCACGGCACCCGCCGATCTCGAAGCCGCCGAGTCGGTCTGGAGGATCCGCACGGCCAGCCTCGCGCCCTGGGAACTGCGGATCCACCGCATACCGGAGCCGCTGCGCGCGCTCCTCGACCTGGGAGGCCCGATCGAGTCACGGTCGGTCGCGCTGCTGACGATCCACGACGCAGCCGCCGGAATGCGGGATGCCGATGCCTTGGCGGTGCTGTACGGCGTGACGAGATCCGAGGCGCGCTGCGCCGCGCTGCTGGCGGCCGGCAGGTCATCCGCGTCGATCGCGGCGGAACTGGGCGTCTCGCTGCATACGGTGCGGACGCATCTCAAGCGAGCGATGCAGAAGATCGGAGTGCATACGCAGTCGCAGCTCGTCCATCGCGTGCTGACCGGCGTGGCGCCGCGGGAAGGATGAAGTTGCGACGCAGGCCGGCAGGCGACTGACGCTTTATTGGCAGATCGCTGCGGCCTCGCGCCGGAGGGCGTTCATCCGGACGGACGAGCGTGCCCGGCCGGTCGAGCCGCCGCTCAGAGAGCGCGCCGACGTCGCGCGATACCGAGACCGGCGAGCCCCAGCCCGAGGAGCGCCCACGTCGCAGGTTCCGGAACCTGCGTGGAGGGCATCGCAACGATCGAGATCGGTCGGGACAGCAGCGGGTTGTTCAGGCTGACCAACCCGCCCGTGCCGTTGCCGAAGCCCGGCAATGGCGCGCCGTCGGCCCCGAATCGCAGGATGGAGCCGAGGTTCGCGGGGTCGGTGGTGGTGAAGTCGAATCCGACGGCGTAGAGCGCGCCACCGAAGAAGGCGATGTCCCCGACGAAGTTGTTCGACGGCACCGTGCCGGTGTAGTTGGTATCCGCCAGGAACTGCAACGCTCCGGGAGTCGAAGGCGAAGTCGAGTAGACGCGCAGGCCGCCCGCAAAATCGCTGGTCCACAGGTTGCCGTTGCCGCTCGGATCGAACGCGAGGCCCTCGAACGAGACGAAGCCGAAAGAAGAGGGAAGGGGCGCCGGCATCGCGACGAATACCGTGCTCGCTCCGGTCGCGAGATCGAAGCGCAGGACGTTGCTCGGCAAGCCGAGGTCGAAGCTGCCCAGCACGGAGCCGGTCGTCGCGACGTACAAGGCTCCATCGGGTCCGAAGCGCAGTTCCCGGGGTCCGTTGAGGCCCCCGTCGGTCCCGTTCCCGGTTGCGAACGTGTCGACGAAAGCGCCGCTCGCGGCGTCGAAGCGAACGATGCGATCGTCTGCACCGCTGGCCACGTAGAGACGCCCGTCCGGCCCGAACGCGATCGCGGACGGTGCCCTCAGGGATCCGCCCTGGTCGAACCGGCCGAGGAACGCACCGGTCACGCCGTCGTAGCGCAGGATCGCACCGTTCGCGCCGCTGCCGCTGCCGACGTACAGGTGCCCGTCAGGTCCATAGGCCATCGTCTCCGGCGCCGCGAGACCGCCGAGGCCCGCAGCGATGAACGTCGTGGTCGATCCGAGCACCGGGTCGAAGCGGACGATGCTGCCGGAACGAGAGTTCGCCACCAGCAGGCCAGCGCTGGCATCCGTCGCCGCGAACATCGCGAGCACGGCAAGCGCCGCGAGACGAGGCGCTCGAAACATCGACTTTTTCGTCATGAGCGGGGCGTCCAGGACAGTGTGTCCCATCACAGGCAAGAAGCGTGCCGGGTAATCATGACTCTCGCTCGGTCAAGAACTTGGAGCTCAGGGACTCGGCCGGCGGCACGGAGATGTAAGGAACGTCGACGCCTTCGGGCGCCTACCTGACAGTCGCGGCGGTCGAAGCGCCGTCGGCGGTCGCGCGAACCGATGACCCGTGCCAGCCGTGCCGGCATTGGGCGTCGGGTACGCTGTCGTCCATGCAGCCCTCCCGTGCACGGCCGTGCCTCTTGTCGCTGTCGCTCGTCGTCCTGCTGGCCCTGGCGCCGATTCCCGGCAGAGCCGCAGGCTGGCAGGAAGCCGTCTTTTCGGTATCGGACGTCGCGCGACTGGAGGCCTTCCTCGTCGGTGTCGGCGGATGGCGCCGCGAGGCAACCGGCACGCTCGCTCCCGCAGAACGCGAGCTGTGGCGACTGCCGCCCGGGGTCGGCGGGCGCTATGTCCTGCTGCGCGCGCCCGATTCGCCGCGCGGCAGCGTGCGACTCGTCCAGTTCGACGACGCGGCGTCGCTCACGCCACTGCGGGCCGAGGCGCGTACCTGGGAGCCCGGTGGCATCGGCGGCCTCAACGTGCGCATCCGCTCCTTCGAGGCGCTGCTGCCGGCGTTCCGCCGCGCGGGCTTCCAGGGCCACAGCGCGCCGGTGCGCTTCACGCTGCAGGAGTTCACGGTGATCGAGGCGATGCTGACCGACCCGGACGGCATCACGCTCACCCCGCTGCAGCGGGTCGCGCCGCCGCTCGAGGGCTGGTCGCTCGGCGACGGACTGTCCCGGCCGTTCAACGCCTTCGAGGTCGTCGCCGACTTCGGGCGCGCCATGCGTTTCTACGAGGACGGACTCGGGTTCCGCAGCCTGCGCGACGAAGCCGGGCCACTCGGACCGGCGGGCCCGAACATCTTCGGCCTGCCCTGGGACGAGATGCCGCGCGTCACGCGTCGACTGCGCTGGCTGCATCCGGATGGTGCCGGTGCGTCGGACGGCACGCTCGCCGTCATGGCCTTCGACGGGGCGCGCGGTGCGCAGCATGCGCGATCCGCGACGCCGCATGCCCTCGGCATCGTGGCGCTGCGCCTGCCCGTACCCGATGCCGCCGCGGCGACGGACGTGGGCGAAGGGTGCAGGGCCGCGGGGATGACGGCCGGCCGCGACCCGTAGGCCCCCTCTCCGCTGGAGACGCGGCAGCAACGTGGCGGCAATCACCAGCTCCTGCGACTTGCGTTCGGGATCGCCTCCGCTCGTCCGTCACGCCAGCACGCGCAGCGACCCGGGACCCAGCGGTGACCGTCACAGCCGGACTAGCTATTGTCGCTGTCATGAAGACCGTCACGGCCCTCGACGCCAAGATGCGTCTCGGCGCGGTCCTGGAAGCCGCCCAGCGACAGCCAGAGCATCACCCGCAACGGCAGCCCGTCCGTGGTGGTGGTTTCCGCCGAAAGCCATGCCCGTCGTCAGCGCATGGTGCGTGAACGGCTGCGACAGGCGCTGGCCCGCGCCGGGGAGCAGGCGGCCGCCCAGGGCATGACCGAGGAGTCGCTCGAGCAGTTGCTCGCCGATGAAAGCTGAGCGACTGGCCCTCGACACCCATGTCTGGATCGCCGCGCTGCTGGTGCCGACCGGGACGGCGCGAAACATCGTGGGCCTCTTGGTCGAGCACGGCATCGAGATCCCGATGTCGGAAGCGATCTTCGCGGAACGGGCGTCGCGGGACGCCGAGCTGACGGTCGACGGTCGTCCCCTTGCTGAAGGCTATCGTTTCGCCTCGATCGCGCCGCAGTCGGAAGCGCGGATCCATCGTCGAGGACTTCGAGGGCGATGCGAACGCGGCGGGACGACCGGCTCGAAGCCCCGACCGAGGCCGAGCCCGGCTTGCAGGCGACTCAGAGCAGCTGGCTGAGCCGCCTGCGCGCCGGGACGACGGCCGTGCAGAGCCGCTGCCTGGCAGGGTGGTCCATTTTTCGGAGGTCCGAAAAGCGGTCCGGACTGTTTCTCGGACCTGCCGAACACAGTCCGGCGCGGACCGACGCCGAGGCTCCTGGCCCGATACCGCAGCCGGACCCGGTGGTGAAGCCGGTGGCGGGCGAACTCAGGCTCCCGCCGCGCCGTGCCGCCCGAACGCCGCGAGCAGCGCATTCTGCGCCTCGCGCACGCCCTGCCCGTCGTGCGCGGAGAACAGCTGCGCGCTCGCCGCGTCGCCGAGGATCGCGCGCGACTCGCGCATGAGCTTCGACTGCTCGGCGCGGTTCAGCTTGTCGCACTTGGCGAGCAGCACGTGGACGGCGCGTCGCTCGGGCTGCGCCCACTCGACCAGCGCCACGTCCTCGTCGCGGATGCCGCGTCGCGAGTCGACGATCAGGAACAGCGCCCGCAGCGACTCGCGTTCGCGCAGCGCGTCGATCAAGGGTGCCCACTTGCGCCGCTCGTCGGCGCGCACGTCGGCGAAGCCGTAGCCGGGCAGGTCCACCAGCCGCTCGCCGGGCTCGACCTGGAAATAGTTCAGCAGCTGCGTGCGGCCCGGGGTCTTGCTGGTGCGCGCCAGCGCCTTGCGCTCGCAGAGCGCGTTGATCGCGCTCGACTTGCCGGCGTTCGAGCGGCCGGCGAACGCGACCTCGACCCCGGAGTCCGGCGGGAACTGCGCCGGGGCGGCGACGCTCAACATGAACTCGACCCGCGGGAAGCGGCTCAAAGGGCTGCCCCCCGGCCGGCGCGGCCGGCCTGCGGGTGCCCGTTCGCCCTCGATTCCTGGCCCGTGACCGACATGCTCACTCCGTGGCGACAACCCTGGATATTCCGGCACTTGACACGCGCCCGGGCCGGGCCGGCGGCCGGACAGTTAGTGTACTATCCGCGCCTCCCGACCCCCCTGTCCTGGAGCCCTCGAAGTCATGTCGAACGCGAAGCGTGTAGCGTGGGCCGCCGTCGCCCTGCTGGGCCTGTCCGTCACCCCCGTGGCGCCGACCGCCCTGGCCGCCACCGCGCCCACCCCGATCATCCCCGGCAAGCTCGCCCCCGCGGGCAACGTCGAAGCCGGTGCCACCAAGGCCGCGGTCTGCACCGCCTGCCACGGCCAGAACGGCAACAGCGTCAACCCCGAATGGCCGAGCCTCGCGGGCCAGAACGCGGCCTACATCCGCGAGCAGCTGGCGATGTTCCGCGCCGGCACCCGCAACAACCCCATCATGTACCCGCTGGCCGCGCCGCTGACCGACGAGGACATCCACGACCTCGCCGCCTACTTCTCGGTGCAGACCCCGGCCGGCCTCGAGGCCGACCCCGAGCACTACAAGAACGGCGAGCGCCTCTACCGCGCCGGCGACCGCAACCGCCAGATCCCCTCCTGCAAGGCCTGCCACGGCCCGGTCGGCCGCGGCAATCCGGGCGCCGGCTATCCGGCACTCGTGGCCCAGCACTCGGTCTATACGGTCAAGCAGCTCACGGACTACGCCAACGAGCAGCGTTATGTCGACCAGGCCGGCCAGCCGGCGCGCTCGCGCAACGGTCACATGATGACCACGATCTCGAAGCGCCTGACCGCCGACGACATCCGCGACCTCGCCGCCTACATCCAGGGCTTGCGCTGAGGTTTGCGCCGACCCGACCAGGGAGCCGGGCACGGCCCGGCGGCCCGTGATACCCATCGACCACTGGCCCGAGGCACCGTGATGAGCACACCCACCCTGCGGCTCGCGATCGTGGGCCTGACGTTCCTCGGCGCACTCGGCGCCGCCGGTTGCGCACGCGAGCCGGCCGAGACCGCCGAGGTCGCCGACGAGCCGGCCTCGGGCGCCGACGCCGCGGCCGAGGCCGCCGCCCCTGCGCCGGCCGTGGCCAGCGCCTCCGACAAGCCCGTGGCCCCGGTGCAGGAGTCGGCGGACGCCGCCACCGGTGCCGAGGACGCGCCCTCGAAGAGCGACGCCTCGCTCGAGCGGCTCGCGCAGCTGCCCGCGCAGGACCAGCTGCCGGCCGGAAAGTGGCAGGTCGGCAAGAACTACAAGCCGATCGTGCCCGCCCAGCCGACCAACGTCGGCCCCGGCAAGGTCGAGGTGATCGAGGTCTTCTGGTACGGCTGCAACCACTGCTACGCCCTCGACCCCTTCCTCGAGAGCTGGAAGGCCAACAAGCCCGCCTACGTCGAGTTCGTGCGCCTGCCCGTGATGTGGGGCCCGGCGCACAAGTCGCACGCCCGCTTCTACTACACGCTGCAGGCGCTCGGCCGCGACAAGGACCTGCACGCCAAGGCCTTCGACACCATCCATCGCGGCAACAACCCGCTGCTCGGCAACGACGAGGAGTCGAGCTACCGCGCGCAGCTCGCCTTCGCCAAGGCCAACGGCGTCGACGAGAAGAAGTTCGCCGAGACCTACCGCTCGATGTTTGTCGACACCAAGCTGCGCCAGGCCGAGGACCTCACCAAGCGCTACCGCGTCGAAGGCGTGCCGCTGATGGTCGTCAACGGCAAGTACTCCACCGACGTCGGGTCGGCCGGCGGCCACAGCCAGCTGATCACGCTGCTCAACGACCTCGCCGCGTCCGAGAAGCGCCGCTGATCAGCGTCTTCCTGCTCGACGCGCAGGGCCTGCACCGGCGCGAGAACGGCCTCGGCGAGGCGGTGCCCGCCGAGGCCGTGTGGATCGACCTGCTCGAGCCCACGCCCGAGGAAGAGGCCAAGCTCGAGAAGTTCCTCGGCATCGAGGTGCCGACGCGCGAGGAGATGCGCGAGATCGAGACCTCGAACCGCCTCTACGAGGAGGATGGCGCGCTCTACATGACCGCGACCATCACCACCAAGATCGACACGGCGACCCCCGAGAACAGCCAGGTCACGTTCATCCTCGCCGGCAACCGGCTGATCACCAACCGCTACGTCGACCCGCTGCCGTTCCGCCGCTACGTCGCCTACGCCGAGCGCCACCCGCAGCAGTGCGCGAGCGGCGCCGCAGTGCTCGCGGGGCTGCTGGAGGCGACCATCAACCGCATCGCCGACGTGATCGAGCGCGTCGGGGCGAACCTCGACGCGCTCTCGCTCGAGGTGTTCACGCCACCGCGACGCAACCGCCCGGCGCGCGACTTCCGCGAGATCCTCGAGCGCGTCGGCCAGAACGGCGACCTCGCCGGCAAGGCGCGCGAGACCCTGGCCTCGCTCGGCCGGCTGCTGGTGTTCGCGCAGCAGGCGACGACCGTGAGCTTCAGCCCCGACGTGCGCGGCCGGCTGCGCACCATCTCGCGCGACGTCACCCAGATGGCCGACCACGCGACCTTCCTCGCCAACAAGGTCAACTTCATCCTCGACGCGACGCTCGGGATGATCAACATCGACCAGAACAACATCCTGAAGATCTTCTCGGTCGTCACGGTGTTCCTGCTGCCGCCGTCGGTGATCGGCGCGATGTTCGGCATGAACTTCGAGGTCATCCCGACCTCGGCGAACCCCTATGGCTTCTGGATCGCGATCGGCATGATGGTGCTGTCGGCGGTCGTGCCCTACCTCGTGTTCAAGCGGCGCGGCTGGCTCTGAGGCGCCTGCGCCGGCGGGCCGGCTGCTCCGTTGCCGCTTCCGTCTCCGTTTCCGTTTCCGTTTCCCGTCGTCAGGGAGTCAGACCGATGAGAACGCATACACGTCGCAGCCTGCTCGGGAAGACGATCGCCGCCACCGCGGCGAGCGCCACCCTCGGCTCGGCGACCGCGAGCGCCGCGGCCACCACCGGCGCAGGCGCGATCCCGCGCGCGCATGAGGAGAACGCCGCGCCGATCGTGCTGGTGCACGGCACCTGGCACGGCGGCTGGGCCTGGGGCCGGGTGCGGCGCCTGCTGTCGGCGGCGGGCCACGAGGTGCATGCCCCGAGCTGCACCGGCTGCGGCGACCGCGCCCACCTGCTGACGCCGGACGTCGGCCTCGACACGCACGTGCAGGACATTTGCGGCCTGATCGAGGCCGAGGAGCTGCAGCGCGTGGTGCTGGTCGGCCACTCGTTCGCCGGGGTCACGATCACCGGCGTCGCCGACCGCCTGCGCGAGCGCATCGGCCACCTCGTCTACTTCGACGCCCTGGTGCCGACCCGCGAGCGCCCGGCCGCAGTGATGCGCCGGCCGGACGGTTCCTGGCCCGACTCCTGGGAGAAGCGCCGCGCCAAGTTCATCGACGGCTACAAGATGGATTTCTTCGCCGAGTACCCGCTTGAGATGCTGGTGCCGAACGAGGACGTCGCCAACCAGGCCTGGCTGAAGCGGCGCCTCACGCCGCACCCTGCGCGCGGCTGGACCGACCCGGTGTCGTTCGCCAACGGCGGCTACGAGGGCCTGCCGAAGACCATCGTGCGTTGCACCGCGCAGACCTTCAGCCCGAGCAGCCGCGAGATGGCGGGCCCAGCGCTGACGGCCGCGCCGAAGACCGCGAGCGGTGCGCCCGACCCCTGGAACCTCGTCGAACTGCCGACGCCGCGCGATGCGATGATCACGCACCCGCGCGAGACGGCGATCATGCTTGCGAACATCGCGCGCGGGGTGCGGGCCTAGCGGATGGCGCGGCGTCTCGATACGGCCGTCAGCAAACCCAGCAGCGGCAGCATCAACACGAGCGAAGAGGGTTCCGGGACCTGCGTCGCCCGGGAGAAGCCGAGCAAGTAGCTGGCAGACCGGTCCCCTTGCGCAATGCGCGAGCTCACGGTGTACCCAGACAATCCCGAGATGTCCAAGGCCGAGAAACCACTGACGATGCTGCCTGCGCGGAGGATCTCTGCCTCGATGAAGTCGCCGCCCAGCGCGAGGCCGGTGGCGTCGAAGCGCAACGTACCGCCGAGACTCGCGATACCTTGGACGCTCAGGAGCCGTTCGGCGATCAGTTCCGAGTCCGATGCCAGCGAGAGACTACCGATCGTCTCCGGCGTCCCGAGGCGCAGCGCCCCTGAGAACACGGAGAGCGAGGAACTGTTGCGAAGATTCGAGCCGTCCAGCAGGTTGAACGTGCCGCCGTTGATCGTCGTGTTGCCGGTGATCACGCCCGCGTTGTTGAACGTACCCCCCCACATGGTCACGTTGCCGGTGATGGTCCCGTTGTTGGTGGCGATTCCGCCATCAGCGGCGAAGATGTCTCCGAAATTGACGTCGCCGGTGATGCCGCCGAGAGCATCGACGACCAGGTTTCCCAGCCGCTGCGACACGTCGACCGGCGAAGTGAGCTCCGCGGCCACCCTCAGCGTGCCGCTCACCACGTCGGTCCGTGCGACCGTCACGTTGCGGTCCACCACGGGCTGATTGACAAAGCCGGCACTGAGGATCACGGCGGTGTCCGCTGCTCCAGGCGCTGCATTCAGCGACCAGTTCGTCCCCAGCGTCCAGTCAGCGTTGAACTCCCCGTCCCAGAACACGACTGCAGCCGAAGCGTGCGACGACAGCCCCGTCAGGGCGAGTGCGACGACCCGCATCAAAACCTCGGACCTGCAAGCCTTACGTCTCGATCGCATCAGGACCTCCCGGAGGCAACATCTGCCCCGCCGGTTCCGACCATGCAACTCACGTGCCGGGAAAAGGGAGTTTTTCCGATCAGTGGCTTACCGCAGCCATTCGCGTTTGTTGTAAGTTTTGGCGACACTCGGTCGACCGCCGCTCGGCGATGCGGCGTCGGCCGCCTCACGCCCAGGTCAAGGACTCCGTGAGCTTGCCGGGCATCGCCTTCTCGCTCTGCGCGACGAAGTCCGGCGGCAACTCGTCGATCGAGCGCAGCTTGACGCTTTCGTTGCGCCACAGCATGGCGCCGGGCCGGCCGCGCATCTTCAGCCACGACTGCCACTCGGTCTGGCTGGTCCAGGAGTAGGTGCTCGGGATCATCGTGAGCTTGTCGTTCGCGACGTCCTCGATGCGGCACACCCAGGCGTCGAGCGTCATCTCGGTCTTGTGGAAGCCGGTCGAGCCTTCCTTCCAGCGGGTGAAGGCGTGTCGGTGGATGAAGGCGTGCTCGCCGAGGAAGCGCCAGTCGAGCAGCACCGGCCGGCCGAACACGGTGCTCTCCATCGTGAAGTTGGCGCTGACCTGCGGCCCGTCGACGGTCATCACCGTGCCGCCGATGCCGCCGCGGAACGTCGGCACCGGCAGGGTTTCGCCGGTGTAGGGATTGCGGAACTCGGTCAGGTAGGCGTTCGTTTCCGGATCCTTGTAGAACATCCAGTTGCGCGACCGGTCCTCCACGGCGCCATCGGCGCGCTGGCGCGACATCTTCACGGCGACGCCGTCGGTCCGGTACATCAGGCGACCGTACTCCGCGAGCGGCGGCCCCTCGCCGGGAACCAGGCCGAACACGCGGCCGGTGCTGAACGACCAGATCGTCCGTCCGGACAGGTCGCCCTGCAGTCGGCCGAGCGTGCGCACGTTGAAGGCCGGGTCGCGGACCGGCAGCGCCGAAGCCAGGCGCTCGAGCTCGCGCAGCCTCCGCGGCGTCGGCGAGGCCGCATGTGCCGGCTGCAGCAGGGCATCGGCCGCGCCGGCTGCCGCCAGGGCACCGCCGGCGAGGGCGAGCGAGGCGAGCGCGTCGCGCCGCGTGGCCTGGTGCAGTTCGTCTTTGCCGCTGGCGCTCATGCTGATGCTCCTTCCGTCATGTGGATGTGGGCTTGGCGCAGGCTGCGCCGCTCGTGGAATACTCTGCGCGATGACCCGACCACGCAATCGCATCGCCCTGACGCGCCGTCGTCTCGCGGGCGGCCTGCTGGGCGCCATGGCCTGGCACGTGGCATCGGGCCGGCAGGCCCACGCGGCCGTGGTCGCGGCACGGCGCGCGCTTCCGACGACGCGCTCGGACGTGCTGGTGATCGGTGCCGGCCTGTCCGGCCTCAACGCCGCGCTGACCTTGCAGGACGAGGGCCTCGCGGTGACGGTGCTCGAGGGCCGCGAACGCATCGGTGGTCGTCTCTTCACGCTCGACGACCTGCCGGGTCGGCCCGAGGCGGGCGGCAACGGCATCGGCTGGTCCTACGCCCGCTTCCTCGACCTGGCCCGCCGGCTCGGGGTGCGCCTGGTGCCGGAGAGATTGCGCACCGAGCCGCGCGACGACAGCGCGCTGCACCTGCACGGGCAGTTCATCCCGCTCACCGAATGGGAGAACCATCCACTGAACCCGCACCCGCCGGCGCTGCGCAAGCTCGGGCCCTGGCAGGTGATCTTCGGTTTCCTGAACGGCAAGCTGCCGGAGCTCGAGCTCGACGCCTGGCAGTCCGCGGCGCGCGCCGACCTCGACGTGCCGGTCGCGAGCTTCCTGCGCGGGCTCGGGCTCGACGACGAGACGATCCGGCTGGCCGACAAGTTCAGCTCCTACGGCACCAACCTCTGGCAGAGCTCGCTGCTGCAGCTCTGCCACGTGTTCGCGTTCGCGCGCGTCTCGGCCCGGATCGGCCAGGGTCGCGGCGGCCCGATGAGCGTCGAGGGCGGCAACCAGCGCATGCCGGAGGCGATGGCCAACGCGCTGCGCGGCGACGTGCTGCTCGGCCGCGCCGTCGAGGGCGTACGACTCGACGAGAACGGCGTCGAGGCGCGCTGCGCCGACGGCAGCATGCATCGTGCGCGCTTCCTGGTGATGTCGATGCCGTTTTCCGCGCTGCGTCTGATCACGGTGGATCCGTGGTTCACGGGGCCGCAGGCCGAGGCGGTCGCTACCCTGCCGTACCACGCGGCCTTCCAGGTGCATTTCGCGATCGAGAAGCCGTTCTGGGAAAAGGACGGGCTGCCGCCCTCGTTCTGGTCCGATGGCCCGGTCGAGCGCTTCAATGCGCTGAACTATGGGCCGAACGGCACCATCTCCTCGTTCATGCACTACTCGAACGGCGACAGCACGGCGCGCTTCGACCGCATGGACCCCGATGCGGCGGCACGCTGGATCATGGCGGAGGTCGAGCGGATCCGGCCCGCCGCCAAGGGCGCCCTGCGCCCGCTGCGCGCCTGGTCCTGGCAGCAGACGCCGTTTTCCGGCGGCGCCTATGCCTCGTGGGCGCCGGGGCAGATCCCGCGCTTCGCTCAGGCCATGCGGGCACCGCACGGCCGCATGCACCTCTGCGGCGAGCACACCAGCCTCATGGCGCGCGGCATGGAAGGCGCGCTCGAGTCCGGCGAGCGGGTGGCGCTGGAGATCCTGCAGCGCGCCTGAGATCACAGCGCCGCGAGGACCTCGAGCGCCGCGCGTTCGCCCGATTCCATCGCGCCCTCCATGCCCCGGTGCAGGGTGGCGGTGTGCTCGCCGGCGAAGTGGATCCTGCCGTGCGGCTGCGCCATCGCCCCGGGGAAGCGCAGCGGCATGCCCGGCTTCCAGTACGCGTACGAGCCGCCGAAGAACGGGTCGTTCTGGTTCGAATGGATGCGGATCGCGCGCAGCTGGCCGCGGGTCGAGGGGCGCAGTCGGGCGAGCTCCGACTGCACGAACGCATCCGCCTCCGCGGGCGCGAGGCGGTCGAGGTACTGGGCCTGCACCCCGTTGACATACACCAGCAGGCAGGCCGGCGCACCGGCTTCGTCGCGCAGCAGGTTCACGCGGCCGACGGGACCATCGGTCCACAGCGAAGGCGGCAGGCCGTCGTTCTCCCAGAAGCGCCCGCGGAATTCGTAGTGGATCTGGAACGTCGCGTAGTACGGCAGCGTCTCGACCGCCTCCCACTGCACGCCGCGCAGCGGCGGGTCGAAGTCGAGGAACCGCGCCAGCGAGAACGGCACCGTGACGACCACGCGATCGGCGTCGAACGTGCGTCCGTCGCGGGTCCGCAGGCGCACCCCGGTGACGCGATCCTCGAGCGTCGAGACCACGGATCGCAACAGCACGTCGCCCCGGAGCCGGCCGCGCATGCCGTCGGGCAGCTGCTGGTTGCCGCCGGCGCACTGCGTGCGGCCGGCACCCGTGGCGTTCAGGCGTGCCCAGGTGAAGTAGTGCAGCAGGTGCAGGGTCGACACCTCGTGCAACGTGTTGCCGTAGGCCGAGTTCGCCTGCTGCAGACGGATCGTCTCGTCGTCGAAGCCCAAGGTGCGCAGGTGGCTGGCGTAGGACACGTCGAGCGCGGCATGCCTGGGGTCCATCCACTCGGCCAGGTCCTGGAAGCCCATCTGCCGGGGCAGATATTCGAAGAACAACCGCCAGGGCGTGAGCGCCTTGAGCGCCGCCGGGTGCGGGTTCAGGGGATGGGTGGCCCATTGTTCGAGGCGGATCGTCTGCCCGCGCACGTTCATCACCAGCTCGGCGTCGTCGGCCTGGGTACGCGGGCGCGGCGCCCGCTGCGCGACCCCGAGCGACTTCAGGACGTCCAGGCAACGCGCGTAGCGCGGCCCGAACACCTCGCCACCGGCTTCGGGCCGGCCCGGGATGTCATGGAGTGTGTACACCCGTCCCCCGGTCCGGTCGCGCCCCTCCAGCAACGTGACCTCGACCCCCTCCTGTTCCAGAAGCAAGGCGCAGTAGAGGCCCGAGAGGCCGGCGCCGACGATCGCGACGCGCGGCGCCCGCAGCTTGCCGGCGCGCCGGGGCTGGTCGTCCGCTGCGAGCGCCGCGAGTGGCGCGGCGCCCAGCAACTGCAAGCTGTCGCGCCGGGTCCAGCCGCCGGCGGCGGCGGGCTGAACGCCCGGCGCATGCCCCGACGATGCAGGGGACGGGAGGGGTCGGGTCGGGTCGGGTCGGACCATGGCTCGCGGCAGTCTCCCGGCGGAAGAACGGACGCAGGCTCGCATGGACCCGTACCCCCGCCAACGGTCCGGGTAGGTGGGGACTGGCGATTTCGCGAAGTCTCGCGTGAAATCGGGGTGGCAGGCCGGGCAGGCGGGGGTTCGCATGCGCGCAGTCGACGCGGGACGTGGGGAACTGTCGTTCGCGGCAGCCGTCGGGCCACAATGGACGGAGGACGAACGCAGGCGCCGCCTGCGACTCGTCTATTTCGTCGGCGTGCCCGTCACGTTCGGCGCCTGCTTCGGCTGGGCGCAGTTCGGCACGCTGGCCGCCGCGATGCCCCGCGAGATCTCGGTGATCTATTGCGCCACGATCTCGATGTTGCTGTGGCAGCTCAAGTGGATGGTGGCTGCCACATTGCGGCAGGCCGGCGCGCCCGGCCGCCTCCCGTGGCCGCTGCTGCTGCCCCTGGCGGCCGTCCTAGCGGAGTTCCTGGCGCGGCCCCTGCACCGCGCCGTCGTCAGCGCACTCTCCCCGGTGTTCGACGCGAGCCCACCCGCCTTCGCCGGCTGGATGCCGTTGTCCGCCGGCGAATTCGCGACCATGCTCGTTGCCTACAGCCCGACGATGCTCGCGTGGATCCTGACCACGGCGTTCTACGAGCGCTGGCTGGGCGTGACCGTGCTGCCCGCCGCGCGCGACGGTGCCGTGCGCCACCCGGTCGTCGATCCGGCGGACGTCGCCGCGCCGCCCTCGCCAATGCCCTCCGCCAGGCCCGCGCACTCGCCGTCGCGCGCGCCGTCGCCGGCTCCCTCGTCCTCGCTCGCAACCTCCGAGACGACCGCCCCGGCCCCCGCGGTCGAGTTCCCGTCGCGGCCGTTCGTCGAGCGGCTGCCGGGGGATTGCGGCGCCGTCCGGGTACTGCGCGCACTCGATCACTACGTCGAGGTGCAATGCGCGGCGGGTTCGTTGCGACTGCTGCACCGCTTCGAGGATGCCGCACGGGAAATGGCGAGCCATGGCCTGCTGCGCGTGCATCGCTCGTTCTGCATCGATGCTCGGCACGTCGCCGGTATCGAGCGGCGCGGACGCCGGCATCTCGCGGTGATGCCGGGCGGCATCAAGGTTCCCGTGAGTTCGACCTACCTGCCCGCCTTGCTATCGGCCCGGCCCATGCTCGCGCCGAAGCCGCGACGGGGCGGTCCGGCCGCACTTGTCGTCTGCGCGCCACCGCCGGATCGGCCGGACGGACTGCAATTTCGCGAACGAGACCCGCCAACTCGCGAATGACGTCTTGCGACCGCGTGACTCCCGAGCGTTTGATCGACAGCAACGCTTCAGGAGATGCCGATGTCACTCACTGTCGATCGTCGCGCCGTCGCCACGCGGGTCGTTCCGGCCGCCCGAGGCACCCTGCTCGCAATGGCTGCGCTGTCCAGCGCCCCCGGGCTCGCCCAGCAATCCTCCGCTCCCCGCGCCCCGGACGCTGGAGCACCCGAGGTGCTGCAGGAGGTGATCGTCACGGCGCGCGGGCGTGAGGAGGACGTCCAGGACGTCCCGATCGCGATCACGGTGCTGTCGGGCGAGGCGCTGCAGGCCCGCACCGTGCTCGACGTGCGCGACCTGGTCGCCTTCACCCCTTCCCTGACGTTTTATTCCGGATCCGGTCGGGCGGACCTGACCGCCCTGGTGGTGCGCGGGCTCTCGCCGCAGACCTCCGACGAGCGCTACCAGGGGCTCTCGGTGTTCGTCGACGGCATCTACGTCAGCGGCCAGCTCGCCGGCATCGACCTGTCGCAGATGCAGCGCGTCGAGATCCTCAAGGGTCCGCAGAGCGCCAAGTACGGCCGCGCCACCTACTCCGGTGCCATCGACTACATCACCAAGACCCCGGAGGTCGACGAGATCCAGGGCGGGCTGCGGGTGCGCTATGGCGACCAGAGTGGCGAGGACAGCGCCTCGAACGTGTTCGCCACGGGCGACGTGGCCTTCCCGATCCTGAAGGATCGCCTCTGGGCGTCGCTCAATGCGACCCGCATCCGCGTAGGCGGCCTCTACCCGAATCGCGGCCGGGACGGCGGCCGGATCGGCGCCGAGAGCACCAACAGCTACGGCACCACGCTGTTCGCGCGCTTCTCCGAGGACACGACCCTGAAGTTGCGCTACGCGGTCGACTTCGAGGAAGACGGGCCGCCGCTCGCCACCGTCGTGCAGCCGACCGACTGGGGCGGTCGGCCGTACAACATCGGCGGCCTGTACACGATCACCTCGGTGAACCCGATCACCGCGGGTTGTCCCGCGGCCTGCGCTGGCATCGGCACGGTCTGGATCGACGGCGACATCCCGAACACCGGCGCCGGCCTCGTCGGGACCGACGTGACCTCGGTGTTTCCGGTCGGCTTCCTGCCGGCCGAGTACGCCGACTTCGGCGGTCGCAACCGCAAGCGGCAGTTCGCCTCCGCGCTGTTCGCGAGCCGCGTCGCCGGGCTCGACCTGAGCTACCGCTTCGGCTGGTTCGAGCAGGAATACTGGGCGGTGGAGGACTTTCGCCGGCGGGCGATCGCCAACGATCCGGTCTGGGGACCGCTCGGCGTGACCGGAGCCAGCAAGGCCGGCGGCCTGATACCGGCGTTCGAGGAACTGTTCCGCAACCAGAGCCACCAGCTACAGCTCGCCTCGTCCGGCGAGCAGCGCCTGCGCTGGTCCGCCGGCCTGTATTACTTCGAGGAGGACAACCGCAACAAGGCTGTCGTCGCACCGACCTCGCTCGTCAATCCTGGACCGACCGTCGTACGCCAGTCGCGCGGCCTCGAGCGCTTCCGGAACGAAGCGGTGTTCGGCGACCTCGCCTACGATGTCACCGACCGCCTCACGCTGTCGGTCGAAGGCCGCTACCAGCGCGAGACCGTCTACCTCGACGCCTGCACGACCTGCACCGTGCCGAACCCCGCGGACCGTGCGGCCGAGGAGTCGGACTTCCTGCCGCGCATCACCGCACAGTACGCCTTCACCGACGAGGTCAACGGGTATCTGTACTGGTCCAAGGGCGTCAAGAGCGGCCGTCTCAACACCTCTGCCGCCGCGTTCAACTTCGCCTTCGTGCCGCCCGAGGAGCTCGAGAACCTGGAGCTCGGCCTGAAGTCGACGCTGCTCGACGGGGCGCTGATCCTGAACGTATCGCTGTTCCAGCAGGACATCACCGGCCAGCAGCTGCTGGTGCAGGTGCCGAACCCGGCCTGCACCTTCAATCCCGTCACCGGCGCGATCTCGAACTGCCCCCCGGGTACGACGCCGACGCTCGCCGGCGTGCAGTCCGTCGGCGGTTCGGAGATTTACGGCGCCGAGCTCGAGGGTCGCTGGCAGGCGACCGAGCGCTTCTCGCTGACCTACGGGGTGGGCTATGCCCGCCACGAGTTCGTCGATGCCGTCGGTCCGTTCCGCAACACCGACCCGCAGCTGTTCCTGCCGGGCGAGACGCTCGAGGGCAAGACCTCGATCAACTCGCCGCGCGTGACCGGCAACCTCTCCGGCGAGTACCGCATGCCGGTCGCGGGCGGCGCCATGGACCTGGCGTTCCGCCTCGATGCGCTGCACACCGGCCGGCGCTACATCGACCTCGCCAACCGCGCCTCGATCGAGGCCGTCACCCGCTTCAACGCCCGCGCCACGCTGTCGAGCGACGACGGCCGCTGGAGCGCGAGCCTTTTTGGCCGCGACCTCACGGACGAGGAGACGCTGCTCGGCGCCGGCCTCACCGGCTCGAGCACCTGCTACTTCCCCGAGACGCCGCTGCCCGCTGCGACGCGCGCCACGCAGCTGTGCCAGTTCGTCGGCATCCCGCGCGGCCGCGAGATCGGAATAGAGCTGGGGTACCGGTTCTGAGCCGCCTGCGACGACTTCCGCGGCGGCACGCGCTGCGCCTGCTCGGTGCGGCCGCCGCTGCCGGCACGCTCCCGCGCCCGCTGTACGCCGCGGGGGAACGGCCGCTCGACGCCGTCGTGGTCGGCGCCGGCCTCGCGGGACTGCATGCCGCGATGCTGCTCGAAGAGCAGGGCCTCGAGGTCCAGGTGATCGAGGGTCGCCGGCGCGTCGGCGGACGCGTCTATACACTGATGAACGTGCCCGGTGGCGTCGAAGCCGGCGGCGAGGTCATCGGCGCGAGCTACGGACGCATGATCGAGGCGGCGCGCAAACTCAAGCTCGAACTGCATTCGCCGAAGACCCTCGCCCCGCCGACCGACTGGATGTACCACATCGGCGGGCAGGCGATCCGCAAGGACGAGTGGCCGACGCACCGCGCCAATCCCCTCTCCGGCGACGACCGCAGGATCCTGCCGCACCAGCTGCTGCAGACCCTGATGTATCGCGATGCGCCGCTGCGCGGCCGCTCGCTCGATGCCTGGCTGACGCCGGAATTCGCGCGCTGGGACATCCCGGCCACCGACTACCTGCGGGCCAAGGGCCATTCCGCAGAGACGATCCGGCTCGCCGGCATCGTCGTGCACACCGACCGGCTCGCCAACACCTCGGCCCTGCACGAGATGCGGCGCTATCACGTCGGCGACTCCTCGCGCGGCAACCTCAAGCCTGGCCAGATGGAGGGGCTGCAGGTGCGGGGCGGCAATTCGCGGATGCCCGAGGCGATGGCGCGCTCCCTGCGCCGCCCGGTGGCGCTCGGCAAGGCCGCATGGAGCATCGAGAGCGGGACCGACGGCGCGATCGTGCGCTGCACCGATGACACGGACCTGCGGGCACGCTTCGCCGTCGTCTCGATGCCGATGCCGCGCCTGCGCGACGTGCTGTTCCAGCCGACACTGCCCGAGCCGCTTGCCTCGGCGGTCCGCGAGATCGAGTACGGGCTGTCGATCCAGGTGCACATGCGGCTGCGCGAACCGTACTGGGACAAGGACGGCCTGCCGCCGGGCATGTGGACCGACACCGGCATCGAACGCTTCACGCCGCTCGACCGTGGGCCCGACGGGGGAATCTCCTCGGTCATCGCGTTCATCAACGGCGCCGAGGCGCGCCGCTTCGCGTTCATGAGCGACACACAGTGCTTCGAGTACGTGACGGCGGTCGCAGCGCGGATCCGGCCATCCACGCGCGGCCAGCTCGAGCTGCTGACGATCCAGTCCTGCGCGCGCGACCCGTTCGGCGCCGGCGACTGGGTGTACTGGCAGCCGGGCCAGATCGTGCGTTTCGGGAACCACCTGCGCGAAGGCCTGCCGCACGTCGTGTTCTGCGGCGAGCACACCGCGATCATGCAGCGGGGCATGGAGGGCGCGTTCGAATCCGGCGAGCGTGCCGCGCTCGATGTACTGGAACGGATCTGACACGGCGGGCGGCCCGGACGCGCCGGCCCGCACCTCTCGCTCCACGAACGCCCGGGGGTCCTCGCTAGGCCTACCGCGCCGGCTGCTGAAGGGCCTGCTGCCGTTCGCCGCGCTCGTGTCGGCCGCCGCGGCGCCGGCCGCCGACCCGCGGGACGACCCCAGCGCACGCGACCTGGTGCGCCTCGTGCGCTGGTTCGAGGGCACCTGGGACAACCAGGAGCAGGTCTGGTTCGAGACCGAGGGGCGCGCGCAGGTGCCCGAGGCCGAGCGGCACGAGCGCGTGCATGCCGTGCACCGCCGCATCGAACTGCCGGCGTTCGGCGCGATCGTCTTCTACGTCGAGGAGTATCTCGGGGACGATCCCTCGAAGGTGTTCCGGCAGCGCCTGGTGACGTTCGAGTCGGCGCGGGCGCGCGGCGTGCGCATGCGGCAGGGGCTGTTCCGCGACCCCGGCGCCGTGCGCGGCGCGCACCTCGATCCCGCGCGGCTCCGGGCGCTGCAGCCGGGCGACCTGACCTGGATCGAGGGCTGCGAAGTGCTGTGGCGGCCCGAGGCGGACCAGTACGTCGGCGGCATGGACGGCCGCGCCTGCATCTTCCGCGAGGGCGCCGCGCGTCGCTGGTCGCAGCATGACCTCGTGCTCTCGGCCACCAAGTACTGGCGCACCGACCGCAGTTTCGAGCTCGCCAGCGGCCGCCTGCTCGCGGGACACCCGACCGGCGTGCCGCACAAGCTGCACCGGGCCAAGGTGTTCGAATGCGACGTCGACTTCTACGCCAGGAGCTACCTCGAGGGCACGAGCCCCGGCGACCGGCGCTACGAGCGCCAGCGGCTGCACAGCCAGGGCGGCACGCTGCGCCTCGCGCGAGGCGACGGCCGTGTCTTCCAGCTGCGGCTGCGCGACAAGGAGTACCCTTACTACACCCAGCGCGCGGACTTCATGTTCCTATCGATACGCGAGGGCGAGCAGCCGTTCGCCGGCTATTCGCTGCACGACCCCGATGCGGCCTTCATCGGCCTGAACCTCGGGTGGATCGCCGTGGCCTGCGAGCGCGTCGAGCCCCCGCAGCGCGCCGGCGACCAGGCGGCGTCGCGGTCCGCAGGAGTTGCACCATGAGCATCGACCCAGGAACGGCCCGGCGGCGGCGGCGCGAGCGCCGCCAACTGCTGCGGAGCATCGCCGCCGGCGGCGCCACCGCGGCCTTGCTCGGCACGCTCGAGGCCGCCGAGCGGAAGGCCGTGACACCCGCGAGCGCCCCGGGGCAGTCCGCCGCCGGCGCGGGACGGCTGGTTGCCGCCGACGGCACGTATGCGAGCGTTCCCCTGCGCAAGGAACGCATCGCCGCCGCGGTCGTGCAGTCGCGGCTGCTCGCCGTCGACCCCGCGAATGCCGCCGCCGGCCTGCGCGCCAACGCCGACCACCTCTGCGAGCAGGTGGACGCGACGCACGGGTACTTCGGCCGCAAGGACCTCGTGGCCTTCCATGCGTTCGCGCTGCAAGGCTGGGATCGCTGGGACAGGCCTGCGCTGGAGCGCGTCGCGATCGAGGTTCCCGGGCCCGAGGTCGAGCGGCTCGCCGCGAAGGCACGCGAGTACGCGTGCTGGATCGCCTTCGGCGCCTACGTGCGCGACCCGGACTGGAAGGGCCACCTGCTCGAACAGTACCTGCTGCTGCGGCCCGACGGCACCATCGCGGCACGCCACTGGAAGGCCTTCCACACCCGCAACCAGGTCGCCGGCTCCGACTACTTCGTCACCAGCGTCTACGACGTGCACGACGCCTACGTGGAGCGCTACGGGCTCGATGCGGTGATCCCGGTCGCACGCACGGAACTCGGGAACATCGCGATGAGCTCGATCCTCCGCGAGCCCGAGTTGATCCGCTGCATGGCGATGAAGGGCGCCGAAGTCGTGATCCGCAGCGGGCTCGGCGGCTATTCGCGCTACGACGGCGAGCTGACGTCGCGCGTCAACCGGCTCTACACCCTCTATGCCTCGAATGCGCTCTCGCCGGGCAACAAGGGCTACTTCCCCGATAACGGCATGCTCGGGCGCAGTGCGATCTTCGGCACGCGCGGCGAGGTGCTGGACGACTGTGACGTCCACGAGACCGCGATCGGCGCGACGCTCGACCTCGGCGAGCGTCGCCGCCGGCCCGCGATCCCGGACGTGCCGATGCAACTCTATGCGCCGATCTACGCCGAGTACGTCTCGCGCTTCCCGCCCAACGGCTACGCGCAGCGCGTGCCCGGCTCGTTCGCGGAAGCCGCGGAACTGATCGAGGGTCAGCGGCGCTGGCGGTACTGACTGCCGCGTCGGATAGCATGCGATCTCTGACGGTGGCATCGGCCCCGTCTGATCGGAGTGCCGAAGGTGAACACCTCGTCGATCGAAGAAGGCGCTTTCCTGGCCGAAGAGCAGGTACACGCACTGCCCTCCGGTGTATGGATGGCGGTGCGCGGCATGGGGCGAAAGCGCATCCGCGGCCAGGTCAGCGACCGTTACCTCGAGGTGAGCGAAAGCCGGGACGGTGGCCTCAGCTGGTGCCCCGTACCGCTGCGCGTGTCTCCACTGCAGGCGCTGCGCGTCTCGGCCAGCGACTGGCCGCCGGAACGCGCACTGGCCTCGGCCGTCAAGGACGGGCACTTGGTGCTCGAGTACGAGAACAGGCTCGACCTGTGGGCCCGCGCGCCGCCCGGCCGCCGCCACGCGCACGCACGCTGGCTCGCGACCTGGGTGCCCGAACGCGGCTGGTGGCGGCTCGCACAGCTGCGTCTCATCGGCGAGGACGAGCCGGCCACGCGTTGAACGGGCACGACGCGGCAGAGCAATGCCGCGCCGGTACTGCCGGTGCTAGCGCGCGAGCTCCACGAAGAACGGCTTGACGCCGTTGTCCGAACCCATGCCGCAACTGCCTTCCGAGCGCCACACCAGCGCGAGCTCGGGTCGGAAGTCCTGCGACTCCAGCGCCTTGACCCGCAGCGGCGCGCGACGACCGTCCTTGCCGATCAGCACTGCCGTGAGGCGATAGGTGCCCAGCGGCAGGTCGTCGAGGCCATCGTCGCTTGCCGGATACTCGAGCAAAGCCTCCCTGACGATGACCGACCCCTGGCTGCCGTCGAGCAGAGGCCCGGTGGGTGCGAGCGTGAACTCGACGGCGCGGGCCGCATCGAGCAGCGCGGCATCCATCTGCCAGATGCGGATGGAGGCCCCGAAGTAGGTGTCGGTGAAGCCGATCTTTCCCGTCAGCTGCCAGCGGAAATCACGTTCGGCGCCCTCGCTGACGGGGAACGAGTTGTAATCGGTGGGCTTCGGCATCGCGAGTCGGTGGCAGACCGTGGACCCGGCGTACTTCGTTTCGAAGAACGCCTCCGCACGATAGGTTGCCTTGATCAGGTCGCCGATGACGAAACGCCCGTCCGGCCCGGTCGTTGCCGTCGCGCGCCCATAGACGAAATCCGCGCGCAGCCAGACCTGGGCGCCTTGCAGCGGCTTGCCGGCGGTGTCCAGTACGATACCCGACACCGTGAAGGGCCGAGGCTTGCGCGACTGCGAAGAAGCAGGGGTCGGCGCGAGCAGCAGCGCCGCCATCGTGAACACCACGCCGGCTTTGAACTGCTTGCGCATCGTCAGTCTCCCGCGTCGTCACCGATCGATACGGATCCTACCGTCGCAACGCGGCCGCGTCTCGTACGGCCGCAACGGGTGGTGGCGCGACCGTTCGGCGGCATCCCGCAATGGACGCGAGACCGGAAGGCGTTTCGGAGATGATGGCAGCCCGGGAGCGGACAGGGAGCCGGGGTGATGAGCACGGGTCTGATTGCACTGCTCGATGACGTGACCGCGATCGCCAAGCTGGCCGCGGCCTCGCTCGACGATCTGCGCGAGTGCATCGGCCACCTCGTCTACTTCGACACGCTGGTGCCGACCCGCGAGCGCCCGGCCGCGGTGATGCGCCGGCCAGACGGCTCCTGGCCCGACTCCTGGGAGAAGCGCCGCGCCAAGTTCATCGACGGCTACAAGATGGACTTCTTCGCCGAGCATCCGCTCGAGATGCTGGTGCCGAACGAGGACGTCGCCAACCAGGCCTGGCTGAAGCGGCGCCTCACGCCGCACCCTGCGCGTGGTGCGGGCCTAGCGGCGGGGCGCCCGCGCCCGCGGACACGCCACGCACGGTGGAGTGCGGTGCAGCGCGGGCTCAGGACGGCGTGATGTTCGCGTTCAACCGGAACAGGTTCGCAGGATCGTAGCGGCGCTTCAGCGCCGCGAGCCGCGGATAGTTGCCGAGGAAGTTGGCGTTCACCACCGCCGCGCCGTCCGAGGCGTCCATCTCGTTGATGTAGACGCCACGGGTCGCGGGCTCCAGGGTCTTCCAGTATTCGCGCACCCAGGCGATCGGGCCGGTGCCGTCCTCGCGCGCCTTCCAGTCGGAGAACACCATCATGTTCTGCCGCGCATAGCGGAACGGGAATGCAGTGGCGTCGGGCGCGACGCGGCCGATCGCGCCGCCGAGGTGCTGGAAATACACGGTCGAGTTGCGCGTCGCGTCGCCCTTCAGGCCGCGCAGGATCGCATCGATCGTCCGCTCCGAGAGCTCGGTCGTGAAGCCGCTCTTGGTGTAGCTGCCCTGGGAGCGCGGATCCGTGACGTCGCCGGAGCGCTGCAGCGCGGCGTAGTTGATCGCGGCGACCCGGTCGACGACCGGCGTGCCCACCTTGCGCAGCGGCGCCAGCACCCGCTCCGCGTCACGCTCCGGCCCGGACCAGCAGATGTCGAAGCCGCAGGACGGCGTGCCCTGTGCAGGTTGCACGATGAAGCAGTCGACGTAGAGCTCGTCCGGCGCCGAGACCGACACCTCGGCGTAGCGCTGCAGCAGCTCGCGTGCCCGCGCCACCGGGAACACCAGCGTGCCGCCGATCACCGTGCGCTGCACGGGATGCAGCTGGAACTCGAACGCGGTGACGACGCCGAAGTTGCCGCCGCCGCCGCGCACTGCCCAGTAGAGGTCGGGGTTCTCGTCGCGGCTCGCGCGGCGCAGCGTGCCGTCGGCGGTGACGATGTCCACCGAGGTCACGTTGTCGAGCGCGAGGCCGAAGCGGCGCGCCAGCCGGCCGAACCCGCCGCCGGTCGTGAGCCCGCCGACGCCCGTGTGCGAGACCGTGCCGAGCGGCGCCGCGAGCCCCTGCGCCAGTGCCTCGTGGTCGACCGCGCCGAGCAGCGTGCCTCCCGCCACCCAGGCGCGCCGCGCCGTCGGGTCGACGCGCACGCCGCGCATCGCGCCGAGGTCGATCTGCAGGCCGCCATCGCAGGTGGACTGCCCCGAGTAGCTGTGTCCACCGCACTTCACCGCGACCAGCAGGCCGAGCGAGCTCGCGAACGACACCGCAGTGCAGACGTCCGCGGCACCGGTCGGCTGCACGATCAGCGCCGGACGGCGGTCGATGGCGCCGTTCAGCACCTGCCGCGCCTCGTCGTAGCCCGGGTCGGCGGCGAGCAGCAGCCGCCCGCGCAGGCTCGCCCGGAGGTTGCGCAGCGCGTCCGCGCCGATCACCACCGGGCTGCGATCGCCGCGGACCGCGGCGAGGTCGGTCAGCGCGCCGGCGACGGCCGGGCCCGACGAGCTGCCCGCCGCCAGCACGTAGCCAGGCACCGACGACACCAGCCCGAGCGCGGCGCCCGACTTCAACAGCGTACGACGATCCATCGGCACTCCCCCCTCTGGTGCAAGTCGCCGTGAACTTAATCGCAACCGCCCGTCGTGGCGAGCGCGACGCATCGGCCCGGACCGGGGGATGGCCACGCCAGCAGGCCAGGCACTGCGAGAGCGAACCGTATTTGGAGGATGATGGCAGCCCAGGGACGGACGGGGAGCCGGCGCGATGAGTACGGGTCTGATTGCACTGCTGGACGACGTGACCGCGATCGCCAAGCTGGCCGCGGCCTCGCTCGACGACGCCGCGGCACAGGCGGCCAAGGCTGGATCGAAGGCGGCCTCGAAGGCCGCGGGCATCGTCATCGACGACGCGGCCGTCACGCCGCGCTACGTGGTCGGGTTCGCGGCGGACCGCGAGTTGCCGATCATCGGCAAGATCGCCTTTGGTTCGCTCCGGAACAAGCTCCTGGTCCTGCTGCCGGGCGCGCTGCTGCTGGGGCTCTACGCGACCTGGGCCATCACGCCGCTGCTGATGCTCGGCGGGGCGTTCCTGTGCCTCGAAGGCTGGCACAAGGTGGCCGACCTGCTGGGATGGGGTGGAAGCGGCACCGAGGCCGATGCCGACGACTCGATCGCCGACACGGAGGCGAAGGCACCGGAGGTCGTGGAGCGCGAGCGCGTCCGCAGTGCCATCCGCACCGACTTCATCCTCTCGGCCGAGATCATGGCCATCACGCTGGCGACGCTGACCGGGCTCGCGCCCTGGGTGCAAGGCGTGGTGCTGGCGCTGGTGGGCCTCGGGATGACCGCGGCGGTCTATGGCGCCGTGGCGCTGATCGTCAAGGCCGACGACTTCGGCGCCTTGCTGGCGCGCACGGGCAACGGTGCGGTGCGGACCCTAGGCCGCGGCATCGTGCTCGGCATGCCGCTGTTCCTGAAGGTGCTGAGCACGGTCGGCATGGTCGCGATGCTCTGGGTCGGTGGCCACATCGTGATCTTCGGCGCCTACGAACTGGGGCTGAAGGCACCCGAGCAGTGGGTCCAGGGCGTGACCGAGATGGCGCGCGCGGCCGCGCCGGTGTCGCCCGGGTTCGTGGCCTGGGTGGTCCGGGCGGCCATCGATGCCGTGGTCGGGCTCGCCGTGGGTGCCGTGGTCGCAGCCCTGGTGGGCAGCGTGCTCGGGCCCATATTCCGCCGGTTGAAGCCCTCGGCGCCGGTCGGCGAGGGTTGATCACCCGCGTGGGCTCATGCCCTGCCGCTCGATCGCATCTGGGCGAGCGGGAACGCGGCGAAGACCATCTGCCCGAGCAGCCCGGCGAGACCGGGTCCGCCGGTCATCGCCTGTACCTGTTGCGACAGGCTGCGATCGAAGAGGGACGTGCCGAGCACCACCTCCGCGATCATCAGCAGGACGAAAGCCACTGCCCCCATGACGAGCCGGGGCGTGGCCCGTTCCGGCACGCCGAGTCTTCCCACGAGCCACCGGCAGACGACCCAGGAGATCGCGAGCATGACGGGCAGCTCGACGAAGGTTGCACTCCACTCGCCGAGACGGGGCGCGAGCAGCAACACGCGCACGGTGCCCAAGACGAATCCCAGCGCGAACATCACCAGGAAATAGGCGGCGCCGCCGAGGATGGCGCCGTTCATCGGCGATCGTGCACCGGGCTTCGGCCGGACTTCCATCGGCTGCGTGCCGCGTCCCCGTTCACGGGATCGCGTGCCGTCGGTCCTCGACCAGCACTTCGCTCACCACGCGGCGGACGGCAGGGTCGATCGGTTGCGCCCGGCCGATGCGGAACAGCAGCTGCGGATGGCCGGCGAGTCCGGCCGTCGCGCGGAGCCTCGGCCGCAGCGCGTCGGTCTCGATCGGCTGGTTGAGATAGGCGGACGTCCAGCCCGCTGCCGTGACCGACAGCAGGATCGACGAGAGGGCCATCCCCGCGTGCAGCCAGGCTGGCGGATCGTCGTGCGCGGTGGCGAGCGCCAGCAGCGCCGGCGAGCCGGTCGCGATGGCTTCGTCCGTCGCACCCTGGCGGTCCCCCATGTCGAAGGTGCGGATGACCAGTCCGCCCACCGCGGACAGCACGTCCGGCATTCCGAACGCTGCGCCCGACATGCCGTCACGGGTCGCGGCGCGACGGGAATGCACCCAGGAGGCGAGTTCGCGGCGGAAAGCGGGGTCGGCGAACTGCGCGCGGTCGCCGTCCGCCACCAGCGCGGCGACCGCCCGCTTGCGCTGCGCGTCGACGAGGATCGACAGCTCGCATCCTTCGTAGGCTGCGGCGGCGAGCAGCTCTGCACCCAGGCCCTCGGGCAGGGGCTCGTCGGGATAGCGCTTGCGGGTCGTGCGGCGGCGGGTGATCGCATGGAATCGGGCGACGTCCCGGGACGATGGCGTGATGGCGTCGCCGAAGGTCACGCGGGCGAGCAGGTCGGCATCGTTCGCATCCGGCAGCAGCTCGATGCAGGCGTCGCTGCCGAAGAAGCGCATGGCGGTCCGCAGATGGCCCAGTGCCGCCCCGCAGGAGATCACCAGCGCGCGGTCGAACGGATCGACCACCGGCAGGCAGCGCGTGCGATCCGCGATCAGGTCGACCCCGTCGGGCCGCACCCGGAACAACCAGGGCTGCGTGTTGTGGCCAGAGGGCGCCAGGATTGCATAGCCGAGCAGGAAGCGGATCCGCTCCTCGGCCGTGCCCCGACCCGGATGATCGCGGGGGTCGATCTGCCATTCGATGAACGCGTCAGCCATCCGCGCTCCTTGGCCCCAGGGAGTTCATCGAGGAGCCTGTCTTGCCCGAGCAGGCGGGTCTCACGGGTACGCATGATAGACCTCGTTGCGCACCGGCGCGTCGCCGCCGAAGGTCACGGGCACCGGCTCGCCACCGAGCGGCGGGTCACCGGGGTCGCGCCGTTGCGCGCTCAGGTGCAGGTGCGGCTCGTTGCTGTTGCCGGAGTTGCCGACCTCGCCGAGCACCTCGCCCACCGCGACCCGCCGGCCCGCGGCGACCCGCACGGTGCCACGCCGCAGGTGGGCGAGTACCACCTCGACGCGTGCAGGATCCTCGCGTGCGCCGCCTCCGATGCCGTCGCGCGTACCGCCGTTCGCGCGGTCGCGCTGGCCGTCACAGCGCAGGATCACGTGGTTTCCGGCCAGCCGCGTGCGATCGGGGTCCGGCTGCGGCGGCGGCATGTCCGGCCGGCCGTCCTCGGTGCGCACCACCTCGCCGTCGCAGGGTGCGAGCACCGGGGTGGCGAAGATCGCATAGCGTTGCGGGTCCTGCGGCTGCAGGCCGCGGGCACGGACCCCGAGCGCGTCGACGCGCACGAAGTCGACGCCGTAGCTCTGGCCGCGCCACGGCGCGTAGCGCGGCAGCGGCGCGAGCGTCGCGAGGTGCGCGTTCACCAGCGGATGGCTGCCGCCGTTGACGACGAGGTAGCGGCCCTCGCCGAACGGCAGGCGCAGCTCGAGCGGCGTACCGGGCAGCGGCCGATGGCCGGCGAACGCGACCGCGATCCAGGCGATCACGGCGACCGCCGGGACCGCGCGCAGCGCGAACGCAAGCCCTGTCGAGACCGGCACGCGAGCGCGGGAAGACGATGTGCCGGCGCGCCGCAGGCCACGCGACGTCGCTCCCGGCTCCCGGCCGATCCGTCGCGCGCCGCGCGCCGCGAGGGCGATCGCGAGCGCCAGCCAGAGCCAACCGATCGTTCGCGGGATCGCGAGCCAGAGCCCGGCGGCGAGCACACCGGCGAGGTAGCCGAGGACGACCAGCGACTGCAGGAACCAGGCTTGGCGCAAGGCGGGCCGGGCCGCCACCTGCCAGGCGAGCAGGCCGAGCGGCAGGAGCACCTGCCCCACCGCGGGCAAAGCGATCAGCGAGAGATCCATGCCCCTCGGACCGGTCGTGACCGAGACGAGTTCGACGACTTCGCCGCAATCGGCTTCGCAGCCACCCTCGCGGCGGCCACCGGCCGGGCCGTCGTCAGTCGATCGCCGGCAGGCGCAGGCGCAGGATCTCGCGCCTCTCGCGGCTGATCCCGTAGAGCTCGCCCGGCGCGGTCTCGTCCCAGTCGATCGCCTGGCCCTCGATCGGCGCCGGGATCGTTGCGACGTACTCCAGTTCCGCGCCCGCGTCCGGCAGGCGCAGCGCGTACAGCTCCGGGTGATCGTGGCCGGTGACGTACAGCAGGCCTCCGGGCCCGAAGCCCCCGCCCGAGGAACTCATCGGCGCGAAGCGCTGCAGCACCTCTGCAGGGAAGGTCCACGCCATGGTCTGGCGCCAGTCGTCGTCGAAGCGCACGAGCACGGTGTGGCGGTGGTCGCGCGGCGCTTCGCCGCCGTTGCCGTCGTAGTTCGCGAAGGTCGCGAACCACGCGCCATCGCGCCGCTCGACCCAGGTCAGCGAGCCACGTCCCGGGCCGAGCGGCACGCTGCGAAGGTGCCGGAGGGTGCGCGGATCGAAGAACTCGACGCTGCTCCAGTGCGGCACCGCCGGGAAGTTCGAGTTCGCGCACACGAGCTCGCCCGCGATCACCGTGCAGGAGTTGAGGTGCGGGAAGCGCCGGCGATCGCCGTTCCACTCGGCGAGCTTGGCGCCGCTCGCCTTGTCGTACTTCGCGAGCGTGCTGTTCGACACCGCGTAGACGTGCTCGCGATCGACCGCGACGCCCTGCCGTGCTTCGGGGACTGCGTAGCGGCGCAGAACCTCGGCGGGCTGGCGCGTGGGTGCAGCCGGCGCATGGGCCTGCTCCGGCGCAGACCCGGCAGCCAGCATACGGTCCACACCTGCAGCAGCGGCATCCGCCCCAGCGACCCACGCGGCGCCGCGCACGGGCCCCAGCAATGCGGCGCAGCACACCGCGCTGGCGAAGGCCCGCGACGCGACGCGCAGGCTCACGGCGCGGAACGACGCCATCGTCGCCTCAGAAACGCGTCGTGAACTCGAGCGTCCACATGCGGCCGATCAGCAGCGCCTGGTTCACCGCCGGATCGTAGCCGAACGCGCCCGAGGCGAGCGGCGGCGGCTCGTCGGTGAGGTTCGAGACCGCGAGCCGCATGCGGGTGTCGCCGAGCCAGCTGGAGCCGCGCTCGCCGAAGCGGTAGCCGAGCGAGAGGTTGTAGGTGACGACCGGGTCGATGACCAGCCGGTACACCGTCTGCCCCTGGGTGAAAAAAGGCTCGATGTACGAGGGGCTGCCGAGGCTCTCGTAGATCGCGCGGGTCGTCGTCGCCCCGGCATCGTGGGTCTTGCCGACGTGGTAGATGCCGAGGCCGGCGTTCCAGGCGCCGTTCTCCCACAGCAGGTTGGTGGTGCTGCGCCACTTCGCGGCGCCGTCGGCGTACAGCTCGTCGTTGACGACCGGGGCGACGTTCGCCGCGGCGAGCACCGAGCGCGAGCGACCGAGGTAGCTCCAGTCGGAGTTCACGACCACGCGACCCCAGGAGAAGCGCGGCAGCGCGTAGCGGAAGCCGAAGTCGACGCCCGAGTGCTCGCTCGAGGAGATGTTCAGGAACGGCCGGTTGCGCGAGAAGATCCGGCCCACCGGCGCCGCCGGGTTCATCGGGTTGGCGGCGTTGTAGGCGGCGAACGCGGCGCGATCCTCGGCCGTCAGCGGCAGGCGGATCACGTCGGGGTCGCCGCGGTAGTTCGGCCCGCCGCTGCCGGCGTCGATCTGGTTCGCCGGCACGCCGGCGGCGATCTGCGCCGCGGTCCAGGCGCGCAGCAGCGCGGTGTCGCTGTCGTTGATCTGCGCGAGGCTGCGCTGGCCGAGCAGGTTGGTGCGCGTGATCTTCCAGGCATCGGGAAGTCGGTGCGCATCACGTACGGCCCCTCGTTGAGGAAGGGGTTGCGGTAGGTGTCGATGT
This sequence comes from Steroidobacteraceae bacterium, assembly GCA_025458905.1. Taxonomy (GTDB): domain Bacteria; phylum Pseudomonadota; class Gammaproteobacteria; order Steroidobacterales; family Steroidobacteraceae; genus UBA964. The sequence goes on along the minus strand of JALORN010000004.1, from coordinate 82,973 downwards.
CGCCGGCGCCCGCGGTGATGGTCCAGCGCGGGCTGGTATAGAGCGCGGCGAGGGTCGGCGCCATGAAGCCCTCGTTGTAGGAGCCGCGCAGCATCAGCCACTCGACCGGCCGCCAGTTGGCACCGTACTTCGGGTTCAGGGTCGTGCCGAAGTCGCTGTAATCCTCGTAGCGCACCGAGCCGGAGAGCTCGAAGCTGTGGACCAGCGGCACGCCACGATCGGCCGTGATCAGCGGCGCGACCACCTCGGCGTAGACACTGGCGACGTCCCGGTCGCCGAACACGTCGGGCCGCGGCGGATGCAGCAGGAAGTCGTTGTTCAGCGGGTCGAGGCCCGAGCCCGGTGGGTTCTCGCCGCTGAAGGGCGGGCGCACGTCGTCGAGCGTCTCGCGCCGGAATTCGGCGCCCACCGCGGCCTGCACCTCGATGCCGCGGAACTCGAACAGCCGCCCGTTGGCGCGCAGCTCGGCGCTGGTGATCGAGCTCTTCGCGGTGCGCTCGTAGACCGCCGAGAAGGAGTCGACGGTCGCCGCAGGGTTGGTGTACGGCTGGTCGGCGACCACTGCCCCGCCCTGGACGCGGAAGGTGTAGCCGAAGGGGTTGTAGGCGCCGGCATCGGTGCGCGCGACGGCGGCCTGCAGTAGGCTCTCGCGCACGTCGGGGTTGGCGTCGTCCTGGCCGTTGACCTCGTTGTAGAACAGCGAGCCCTGCCACTCCCAGTCCGACTCGCCGAAGCGTCCCTCGAGCCCGACCACGGCGCGCAACGCATCGGAGTCGATGTCGATGCTCTCGGCCGCGAGGTCGCGCAGCGTCAGCTGCGTGAAGCTGACGGTCCGCGGCGTGCCGGTGAGCCGCGGCGTGCCGTCGGCGTTCGGCGCGCCCGTCGGGCTGAAGAAGCGCGAGCCATAGGGGTTGTACGGGTTGCCGACCGGCATCACGACCAGCTGGTCGGAGGTCGGCGCGTTCAGCGCCAGCGGCTGGCGACGCATCGTCGAGACCGCCCGGTAGTAGCCGAGCTCGGCGAACGCGGTGACGCGGTCGGTGAGCTCGAACTCGGCGTTCAGGAACGCGTTGCCGCGCGAGGTGCGCGGCGAGGCGAAGCCGAAGGTGTTGAGGTCGAGGAAGAACTCCGGGTTGGCGGCGCGCGTCGGCGCGACGCTGGTCAGCGTCGGCGTGCCGTTGACCGGCCGGAAGAAATTGTTGGCGGTGCCCGTGCCGATGCGGAAGGTGGGCCAGAAGCCGCGCGCCGAGCGGCCGTCGAACGGCCCGCCGAGCGCGTTGAACGGCGGCGGCGCGCGGTCGGCGTTCAGCGCGCTGCGGCTGAACGCGCGGTCGGTCAGCAGCGTCGCATCGCGATACAGCGCGTCGATCGTGCCGAAGATCCGCCCGCGGCCGCCGGCGAACGGCGTGCCGAAGGCGACGCCGAGCTGCAGGTTCTCGCCCCCGCCCGCCTCCGGCGCGCCGACCCGCAGCGTCGTCTCCAGGCCCTCGTAGTCGCGCTTCATCACGTAGTTGATGACGCCGCCGACCGCGTCCGAGCCGTAGATCGCCGAGGCACCGTCGCGCAGTACCTCGACCCGCTCGATGCCCATCACCGGCAGCTGGTTGACGTTGACCGCCTGCGAGAGGCCCGCGGTCATCGGGTTGATCGTCATGCGGCGGCCGTTCAGCAGGATCAGCGTCGCGGTCGCGCCCATGTTGCGCAGGTTGACGTTGGCGTTGTCGCCGCGCGCCCCCGAGGAGCCGAGCCGCGTCTCGTTCTCCGGCAGGTTGACCACCGAGGGCAGCGAGGTCAGCAGGTCCACCGGCAACACCGCGTTGCGCACCTCCATCGCGTCCTCGCCGATCACGGTGATCGGCACGACGCTCTCGACGTCGGTGCGGCGGATGCGCGAGCCCGTGACGGTGACGGACTCGATCTCCTCGGCGCCGCCGCCGGCCTCAGGCGCTGCGCCGGCGGCCGTCGGATCCTGCGCCAGTGCGGCGCTCGCGAGCGTCGCCGAGACGATGGCCGCGACGAGGGACCGCGCCCGCGACGCGCGGGCGATGATGGTTCTCTTCTTCATGGAGCCTCCCGTGAACGCGGGGAAGCCTCGCGAGACCCGATGTCGGTTGGCTTACGGATCGATGACGATCCGTTTACGCCGCCCGGCGACGCCTCTTGCCGGCCGGGCGCAGCCGAGGGCTCGAGCGGGTCGCTACCGGTCGGTCAGAGGCGGCGAGCTACCCGGAACCGTCGTATAATCGTCATGTAACCGACCCTCGACGCGCCCGTAGCTCAGCTGGATAGAGTACTGCCCTCCGAAGGCAGGGGTCACAAGTTCGAATCTTGTCGGGCGCGCCAATCTTCTGATTTTCCTGCCGCGGTACGCGAGCGCCGCCCCCTACGACCGGCAGTGCGCGGCGTTCAGGTCCTCCGGTAGATGACGCTGACCTGCGTCAACCGCCCCTGCACGGTCCCGGTCAGCAGCAGGTACAGCGATCCGGGGGCGATGGTCGACGAGGACAGCGTCTCGTCGAAGCGCTGCACGAACCCGGAGAAGGTCGTGCCTTCGAAGCCCTGCGAGACCGTGCCGATGCAGCTCGAGAAGGTCCATTCGGCGCGCAGCAGGCTGAAGCGGGCGTCGATCGGGCTGAAGCGCCCATTCACGGTGCAACGCCAGCCGTTGTCGTACATCCCGAAGACTTCGCCGTCGGAGTTGACGTTCAGCATGTTGCCGGCGGGCCCGAACGCCATCGTGTAGTTCCCGCCGAGGCTCACCAGCGACGAAGGGGTTTCGTACAGCTGCGCCGTGTAGACGAAGCCATGGCGCCGGGTGGTCGTGCTACCGCTGGAACTGGTGCAGGTGAAGGTGGCCTCCAGGGCCACGCGGGGGTTCACCGTTCCCGTCACCGCGCAGGAGCGTTCCGGGAATCGGCCGCCGATGATCGGCGGCACGGGGGGCGAAAACTCGGCCGAGACCGCCCCGACGAAGACGGCTCCCGTGGCCACCTCCCGCACCGTACCGGACACCTCGCCATCGGCCGACACCGTGACGGAGCCGGCGCCGAAGCACGACCCCGTGTACTGCAGCTGCCCGTTCTCCGCGATGTAGAGCGTGCCGGGCCCGTCACCGAGTGGGGCGGCCCATACGCCGCCGGCGCTGGGCAGGGCCGACACGGGCGCAGGCGCTGCACCCACACCACCGCCACCGTCGCCACCGCCACACGCGGCGAGCATCGACGCCGCGGCAACGCCCGAGAGGCAACCTGAAGCCCTCATGGCCCCATGAGACCGGAGTTGCGCTGCCCGGGCAATACGGGTCGACGGATTCGTGACCGGGTGCCTGTCCGGCGCCATGGCGTCCTGCCCGCCTGCCTGTGCCGCATCGCAGGGCCGATGGGCGCGATGCGCGTGACTCTGGCTACTCGTCAGGCCGCATCGCCGGGTGACGGTAACCCGGCAGGTGCGAGAACGGCCGCAATGCGAAGCTCAGCGTCGCGAGATGCTCGACGAAGTCGAGTTCGGCATCGCCCGCGACGGGCTCGATCACCATCGCCGCGACGACGTTCAGCCCCTGGTTCTGGACCGTCACCTCGGCCCAGCCGTCGGCGTCGGTCACGGCGTGCTTGACGTCGGCGTTCCCGGCATAGTCGGCCATGATCGCCACGCCGGCCCGCGGCTTGCCGTCGAACGACAGCTGCACCCGCAGCGGCGCACCGCGCCGCAGCAGGAGCGGGTTGCTCGCTGGGCGCAGCTGTAGCCGGGTCGGGGGTGCGGCGGCGGGGTCGGCCGAGCGGTCGAGCAGGGCCAGCAGGTACTTGTCGTAGCGACCGACCTTGATCACCCGCGGATCGGTGCCGCGCGGGCCGTCGACCCAGACATCGTCCGGCCGCTGGCCCGAGAGCCCGCCACGATAGCTGACCGTCAGCATCGCGAGCCCCGGCGGCGCCGGGATCGACCAGTAGGGTGCCTCGCGGCTGTCCACGTCGAGCGGCGGCAGCGTGCTGCCATCGGCGCGCTGGCCGAGCACGGCGGTCAGCTTCGCCGCGGGATAGTCGTCTTCCCGGTCGTCATGGCCGAGGGTCAACACCAGGCGGCCGAGGCGCTGGGTCACCCACAGGCCGTGGGCGTCGGCGGCGGAGGACGCCAGCAGCGCGGCGATCAGAAGCGCAGCGAGAGCGCAGCTTCCACCCGCCGCGGCGAGCCGAAATAGAGGTTGTTCTGCCCGAAAGTCTGGGTGGCCCATTCCACGTACCCCTCGTCGAACACGTTCGCGGCCCGCAGGGTCGCGGTCAGCGACGTCGTCAACCGCGTCTCGACGAACAGGTCCAGCGCCGTGTAGGCCGGCAGCCTCAGCGCATTGGCATTGTTGGAGAACCGGCTGCCGACGTGCTGCAGCAGGCCACCCACCGTGACCTTGCGATGGACGTTCGCCGCGGCATTCAGGTTGGCCTGCCAGCCGGGCACGTTCGCCGGCGTCACGCCGTCGCGGAACGCGCCGAAATCGTTGAACTGTTCGAACGTGGCATCGACGTGCGCGACGTTCGCACTCACGTCGAACCTGTCGTCGGCATAGCGCAGGCCGGCCTCGAAGCCCTTGCTGACCTGGCGGCCCACCTGTGGCGGCAGGTTGGGATCGGACGGATTGATGCTGGGCAGGCGCCGTTTCACGAGGCGATAGGCGGCCAGGTTCAACTCGATCGCGCCAAAGATGCCCTTGTAGCCGGCCTCGATGCCGCGCGCCTGGGTGAGGCGAAAGTCCGCCTGGTTCAGCGGCAGCAGCAGCAGGCTCTCCACCGGCTCGGCACCGCTGGTGAGGGTGGCGTAGAGACTGTGGTCGTCCGTCGGCCGGAAGAGGGCAGCCGCACGGAAGTCGAACGGGCGGAAGGACACATCGAAGCCCGGCACCGGCGGGCTGGCTTCCGGGCGTGCGATCGTGCCGTCGATCACGGTCGTCCTGGCGCCGCCGATCAGCTCGACCCGACCGAAGTCGAGGCGCTGTTCGATGGCGAGGCTCGTCTGCCTCAGGTCGGCATCGCGCTGCCGCAGGCGCGGCCCTTGATCGAAGACGACGGGCCGTGGCCGTGCCAGGTCGAGCAGCGGACGTGGCGCCCCTGAGGCCGGCGGACCGTCCCGCCGTGGGCTCGAGAAGTCATTGACGTTGTGTTCCAGCAGCAGCGCCGTGCGTGCCTCCACGCCGCCCACGGACCAGTCGATCTTCAGGTCGTTGCGCAGGCCCGAGAAGGCATGGTCGTAGCCCAGGCTCTCCACGTTGCGGGGCTCGACCAGCGGCGTCGTGCCGGGCACGAAGCGGAAGGCGTACAGGTTGCGCCAGTCGCGATCGGCCTCGTAGGCATAGACCTGGCCGCGATAGTCGACGGCGTCGGAGAAGCGATGCGTGATCACCCCGCGTAGCCAGGTGACGTCGTCGGCCATGCGGTTGGCCGGCGACTGGTTGTAGTTGCGGTCGCGGATCGACGGCTCGATGCCGCCGTTCACCAGCGGTGCGCCCCAGTAGGCATCGTCCACACGGCCGCGGAAGTGGTCGGCCTCGAGCAGGAATCCCGTCTCTTCGGCTAGCCTGCCGCCGATCGCAGCGACGGCATGCACTGTCTGGCTGTCGAGGCTCTCCACGAAGCTGCCGAGCTCCTGGTAGCTCGCCGAAACGGTCGCCCCGACCTGCTCCGTCAGGCCGCCGCTGGCGGCCACGCCCAGCCGGGCGCGCCCCTGCATCCCGCCCTCCGCGAGGACCTCGGCTTGCGCCGGCCCCAGCCGCGGCTTGCGGCGCACATAGTTGACCACCCCGGCCGTCGCGCCTTCGCCGTACAGCAGCGACGAGGGGCCGCGCAGCACCTCGATGCGTTCGTAGTTGAACGGATCCAGGGCGCGGGCCGTGACCGTGGCGGATTGAATCCGCACGCCGTCGTTCAACGTCACCAGCGCGTTCTCGGTGAAGCCGCGGCTCTGGAACACGCCAGGTGCGCCCGCGCGGGTGGTGAACGTCAGCCCGGTCACGCCCTTGGTGGCTTCCGCCACGCTGCGAAAGCCGAGGCGCGTCTGGTTGCCGAGATCGACCGTTTCGAGCGATGCGGGGGTCTCGATCGAGGTGAGACCGAGGCCGGTGGCCACGCCGGCATTGGCGCGCAACCCGACCGAGTCGGGACGCTCTGCAGCGACCACGATCTCGTCCATGAAACCCGCCGGGGCCGGCTGCGCGAGCGCCGGCGAAGACGACAGGAGCATCGCGGCCATCGCCACGGAGCTGACGCTGATGGCACGCACGATGGGCATGCCCGGTCCCGAACGCATCGGACACGTCGAAACCCGGATGGGCGAAGGCATGGTCACTCCAGCAACGTAATAACATTACGTTACTGGTGGGTTGCAGCAGGCGTCAAGTGCCCCTGGACCGTGCCGGTCGACAGGACTACGTAGAGGGCGCCTCGGCGCGCAGCACGCTGAAGCGCGCATCGATCACTCGCCCGGCGTACCGAAACCTGGCGCGCCGCATCCGAGAGCCGACCGTTGGCCGACATGCTCGGGGCGCCGGCAGGGGCGCCCGACTCGCTAGTCGGTCCGGCGGCGGAACAGCCCATCGCCCCCTTCCGCGCGCCCGCGACGTCCACCCGGCACGCGCCAGTCGAGGGTGATCCGCACGCCGGCCTGCAGCCACAGCTCGTTGCGGCCGGTCCGCGTGAGGTCGGGGTTTACCTCGGGCTGCCAGCCGGCGATCAGGTCGAAGTTGAACTTGTCGTCCTTGAGCCAGCGCAGGCCGAGCTGTGCTGCGACGCGGCTGCGCTGCGGATCGAACGGGTCGCCCGAGAACACCTCGGCGACGCCGCGCCAACGGGGATCGGGGCCGAGCGCGAACTCGGCGCCGAAACCCCAGTAGGGCCGGAGGCGATCGCCCGCCGCGGCGGTGCGGCTGCCGGTCATGCCGAGGTTGGCGTGCAGCAGCAGCGCGTCGTCGCGCAGCCGCTTGGTCAGCAGCATGAGGGCATAGGCGCCATCGCCTTGCACGCGTGCCGACCCGCTGCCGGCGTTCGGGATGTAGCCGGTACTGACCGCGATGCCGGTCGCACCGTCGGCTTCGCTGCGGCGGAGCAGCAGCTTCGCCTGCAGCACGGGGTTCGACAGCTCGCGCCACGGGGTCGTGTCCAGCCCGGCCGACCCGACGGCGGTCAGCTCGAGCCATTGGGTCAACGCCACGCCGGCGAGCGCGTGCAGGCTGTTCTCGCCCGTGCCGCCGACGCGCACGTGCTCGAGCCACAGCTCGCTCGTAAACTGGCCTTCGTCGACGATCCGGGCGTCGTCCGTGACGAACGGGCGTACTGCATGTGCCGGCGCGGTCGCGGCCGTGGCGCAGAGGCACGCAACCACGACGACATGCCGCCGGAACCTTCCTTGGTTCGGTTGCATCGGCGAAATGTAGGGGGGTCGCGCGCGGATCTCAAGCCAGTTCCCCGCGCGTCAGCTGCAGAAAGGGGCCGACCGGGCGGGCGGCGCGCGCGGCGCGACCTCAGGCGGCTGCGTCGCGCCCGCGCTCGGGCCTGCGCCGCCACGCAACCACGGCGATCGCGATCGCGCCGAGCGTCACCGCCATCCCGTATGACAGGAACGCCGGCGTCGAGATCGCGAGCGCCACCCCGCGCGTCGCGTTGATCAGGAGATGGAAGGCGATCGCCGCGAGCGCGCTCTTGGTGTGCTCGTAGATCGCGGTCATCCAGACGGCCGCCGAGAGGATGCCGAGCGCGAAGCCGGCGAACTGCGGCAGGCCGAACTCGGGGCGGGCGAGGAACATCGGCAGGTGCCACAGCAGCCAGACCGGGAACAGCACCAGGGTCGCGGCGCAGGCCCCGAGGCGCTCGCGCAGCTTCGGCAGGAACCAGCCGCGCCAGCCGGGCTCCTCGCCGAGCGCCTGCAGCAGCGAGCCGAAGACCAGCAGTTCGAACAGACCCGTCGGGGTCGCGAGCGGGCCGTTCGCGAGGCGGCTCCAGTCGAAATCGCCCGGCGCAGCGGCGACGGCGAGCAGCGCCACCGCGAGGAAGCCGAAGGGCGCGCCGAAGGTCAGCCAGCGGCCGGTGCGCGTCGCGGGCCAGCGCACCAGGCTCGCGCGCCATTCGGCGAGGTCGTCGACACTGCCCGGCGCCGCGGCATGCCGTGCGCGCCAGCCGACGATGACCAGCAGCGCCGCCAGCGTCGGGCCGAACGCCGCGAGCGGCTCGAGGTGCAGGGCCTGCATCACGAGCCAGGTGAAGCCGTAGGCGACGGCGACGTACGCCAGGAGCGGGTCCGCGAACGGCGCCGATGGCGCCGGCTGCGGCGTGGCGTTCGCCGGCCCACCCAGGCGATCCGGGAACGACGCGCGGTCCGTCGTCGACGGCGTGCTGGCGTGCATCGTCGGCACCTCCGGGCGCGCGTCGCGCGCCGCGTGCGATCAGAGCGGCTCCTGCCGGTACGGCACCGGCGGCAGCGTCATGAAGAAGTCCCAGAGCAGGTCGAGGTCGTCGTCGGTCATCCCCGAGAACGCGTTCCAGTTCATCAGCGTGTTCTCGGCCGGCGTGACCGTCTGCGGCGTGGCGTGCGCGCGGAAGCGGGCGACGAACTGCTCGCGCGTCCAGCCCCCGAGGCCGCTGGCGTGCGGCGTGAGGTTCATCGGGTACATCACGCGTTCCTTGCCGAGGTGGAAAGGCATGCCGCCGGCGAAGCGCCGGCCCTCGAACCCCTCCATCGCGTTCGGCTCGCGCGGGGTGTGGCAGAACTCGCAGCGCGCGATGCGCGCGAGGTACTCGCCGTAGGCAAGCCGGTCCTTGGCGCGGTCGGGCGCGACCACGGGCGCCTCGAGCGGCTCGGGCCAGAGTCGCACCAGCAGGTTCAGCGGGAACTCGATCTGGCGCTCGGGCGTGATGCCGGAGTCGGCCGCCGGCAGCGTGCGCAGGTACGCCACCACCGCCTGCACGTCCTCGTCGGACAGATGCCGGTAGATGAAGTACGGCATGATCGGGAAGAGTCCGCGGCCGTCGCGGCCGATGCCCTCGCGCACCGCGCGGATGATCTCGCCGTCGCTCCATTCGCCGATGCCGGTGGCCCGGTCCGGGGTGATGTTGCGGATGCAGAGCACGCCGGGGAAGTATTCCTGGTTGACGTTGACCCCCGCGGTCGGCGTCTTGCGGTCCATGCACGGCCGGCCCGCGCCGATCGGCGCCACCGGCGGGCCACCGTATTTCGTCCAGTCGCGCACCGAGTGGCAGTCCACGCACTGCAGCACGTTGATCGCGAGGTAGCGGCCGCGCTCGATCACCTCGGGGGTCGCGGCCACGCGCACCGGCGCCGGCGGGTGGGTCCGCGGCAGGAAACCGAACACCCAGGCGGCGCCTGCCGCCCCCACAGCCAGCAGCGCGATCGCGCCGCGCAGCAACCACTTGCCCATGCCACCCCCTCTCCTGGCCCGGACGCTGCCGGGTTGGGCCCCGGACTGTCAAAGGCCGGCCGCGCCGCCATCCGCCCGGCGAATGCGCGCCGGCCAGGGTGCAATCGAGAGTGATTCTTGATAGAATTTTCAGTAATTCCTGAACGTACTGGACAGAACGTGACCCCGGTCGAGCAGCGCTTCGTACAGCACTTCGGCGAGATGGGCAGCCGCTGGGGCATCAACCGCACGGTCGGCCAGATCTACGCCCTGCTGTATCTCGCGGAGCGGCCGCTGAACGCCGACGAGATCGCCGAGCGGCTCGGCTTCTCGCGCTCGAACGTCAGCATGGGCCTGAAGGAGCTCGAGAGCTGGAGCCTGGTGCGGCTGCAGCACCAGGCGGGCGACCGCAAGGAGTACTACTCCACGCCCGACGACGTCTGGGCGATCTTCCGCACGCTCGCGGCCGAGAAGCGCAAGCGCGAGGTCGACCCGACGCTCTCGATGCTGCGCGAGGCGCTGCTGGAGCCCCCGGGCGAGGCGGGCGCGGCGCACGCGATGCAGCGCATCCGCGCGATGCACGAGCTGATCGAGCTCGCCAGCCGCTGGTTCGACGACGTGCAGCGCCTCGACTCGAAGACGCTGATGCAGTTGATGCGCCTCGGCTCGCGCGTACAGCGCCTGCTCGAGGCGAAGAACCGCATGACGCTGGTCGGCGGCCGCCGCGGCGGCGGCTGAGCGGCGAGACGAACCCGCGGCGCCCGCACGCCGCACGCAGGTCGCGCCCGGGACCCCAGGACGAGGAACCGGGCGCGGACACCGGGGTCGAAGCCCCAGGAGCACGCAGACATGGACGCCGTACTGCTCGCCCGCATCCAGTTCGCGACGAACATCAGCTTCCACATCCTGTTCCCGACGATCACGATCGCGCTCGGCTGGGTGCTGCTGTGGTTCAAGCTGCGCCACCGTCGCACCGGGAACCCCGCATGGCTCGAGGCGTATCGCCTGTGGGTCAAGGTGTTCGCGGTGTCGTTCGCGCTCGGCGTGGTCAGCGGCGTCACGATGAGCTTCCAGTTCGGCACCAACTGGCCGGGCTTCATGGAACGCGTCGGCAACGTCGCCGGGCCGCTGCTCGCCTACGAGGTGCTGACCGCGTTCTTCCTCGAGGCGACTTTCCTCGCGATCATGCTGTTCGGCATCGGCCGCGTCTCCGACCGGCTGCACACCATCGCCACCTTCCTGGTGGCCGCGGGCACCACGCTCTCGGCCTTCTGGATCCTGGTGCTGAACTCCTGGATGCAGACGCCGGCGGGCTTCGAGGTCCGCGACGGCGTGGTGCACGCGACCGACTGGATGCAGATCCTGTTCTCGCCTTCGATGCCCTATCGCCTGGTGCACAAGCTGCTCGCCTCGGGTCTCACCGTCGCGTTCCTGGTCGCCGGCATATCGGCATATCGCTGGCTGCGCGGCGACCGCGCCGAGGACGTGCGCCTGAGCCTGCGCTTCGGCGTCTCGCTCGCGGCACTGCTGATCCCGCTGCAGATCCTCGCCGGCGACCTGCACGGCCTGAACACGCTGAAGCACCAGCCGGCGAAGGTCGCGGCGATGGAGGGCCTCTGGGAGACGACGCGCGGCGCGCCGCTGGTGCTGTTCGGCATCCCAGACGTGGAGGGCCGCACCAATCGCTGGGCGCTGGAGATCCCCGGTGGCGCGAGCCTGATCCTCACCCACCAGCGCGACGGCGAACTGCGGGGTCTCGCCGAGTTCGAGGGCGCACACCCGCCGGTCGCGCCGGTGTTCTGGTCGTTCCGGGTGATGGTCGGCACCGGACTGCTGATGTTCGCCGTGTCCTGGGTCGCGGCCGCGATGCTGAAGCGTCGCGGGCAGCTGCCGCCGTGGCTGCTGCGGGGCCTGGTCGCGATGACCTTCTCCGGCTGGGTCGCGACGCTTGCCGGCTGGTACGTCACCGAGATCGGTCGGCAGCCCTTCCTGGTCTACGGCGTGCTGGGCACCGCCGAGGCCGCCTCGAAGGTGCCGGCGCCACTGATCGGCACCTCGCTGACGCTGTACCTGACGCTCTACGTGCTGCTGCTGTCGGCCTACGTCAGCGTGGTGTTCTACCTCGCGCGCAAGGCCGGCACGCATGCCCCCGAGGCCACGACCCCGCCGGCGCCTGCCGAGCCGCCCGGCGGCGCGACGCGCGCGCCTGCGATCCCGACCGCCGCCGGCCCTATCGGAGGCTCCGCCCATGCCTGACCTCGGCACCCCGGAGGGCTGGCTGCCGCTCGCATTCCTGGCCGTCATGGGCCTCGCGATGCTCGCCTACGTCATCCTCGACGGCTACGACCTCGGCGTCGGCATCCTGCTGCCGCTCGGCAGCGAGCCCGAGAAGGACACGATGGTCGCCTCGATCGGCCCGTTCTGGGACGCGAACGAGACCTGGCTGGTGCTCGGCATCGGCGTGCTGCTGGTGGCGTTCCCGCTGGCGCACGGCGTGATCCTCACCTCGCTCTACCTGCCGGTGGCGCTGATGCTCGTGGGCCTGATCCTGCGCGGCGTCTCGTTCGACTTCCGCGTCAAGGCGCGCGCCGCGCACAAGGGCCGCTGGAACCGGCTGTTCGCCGCCGGCTCGGCGCTCGCCGCGGCCTCGCAGGGCTACATGCTCGGCCTCTACATCGTCGGCTTCGAGCGCGGCCTCGCCGGCCACGCCTTCGGTGCGCTGATCGCCGTCTGTCTCGGCGCGGGCTACGTGCTGATCGGCGCATCCTGGCTGATCATGAAGACCGAGGGCGAGCTGCAGCGCCGCGCCGTCGGCTGGGCGCGCCGCGCACTGTGGGTCGCGGCCGCCGGGATCGGCGCGGTGTCGATCGTGACGCCCTGGGTCAACGAGCGCGTGTTCGAGCGCTGGTTCGCGCTGCCGGAGTTCCTGCTGCTGCTGCCGGTCCCGCTCGCGACGCTGGCGCTGCTGTTCGCCACCGACCGCTCGCTCGCGCGCCTGCCCGTGCGCCTCGCGCAGGGCAACGAATACGGCGCCTCGGTGCCCTTCGCCTGCACGGTCGGCCTGTACCTGCTCGCCTTCTACGGCCTCGCCTACAGCACCTTCCCCTACCTCGTCGTCGACCGCATCGACGTCTGGCAGGCCGCGAGCGCGCCGGAGTCGCTGATGATCATCTTCGTCGGCGCCGTCATCGTGCTGCCGGTGATCGTCGCGTACTCGGTGTTCGCCTACCGCATCTTCGGCGGCAAGGCGCGGGCGCTCGACTACGGCTGAGCGCGCGGCCCGCCGACGCGTGTGGCCGGCGCGGCGAACTAGGGTTGCACGCTGACGCCGAGCCGAAGGTCGCGTCCGACCTCGGGGATGCGGTTGCCGGCAGGCTGGTACTGGCGGTCGAACAGGTTGTTGACGCGCAGCCGCACCTCCAGGCGGCGCGCCCAGCGCACCTCGGGCTCCCACGCGACGTACAGGTCGTTCACCGCATAGCTCGCGGCGCGCTCGGCGGGCGTCGGTGCGCGGTCCTGCGCTTCGCCGTAGATGAGGCGCCAGCCGATCGACGCGTCGAGCGGCGCGATCCGCAGCCCGAGGTCGGCGGTCCAGGTGTCGCCCGGCACGTCGCGCAGCGGCGTCGCCGCGGACACGACCTCGCCGCGCACCTGGCCGTAGGCGAGGCTCGCCCAGGCCCGCGCGTGATCGATGCGCAGCGAGGCTTCCACTCCGTCGAGCTCGACCCGATCGAGGTTCTGCAGCAAGGTGGTGTTTGTGGGTGGTGCGTTCACCTGCAGGGCGATGAAGTCCTGGGCGCGGGTCTGGAAGTAGACGACCTCGCTGGAGATGCGGAGGTCCGGCGCCGCATCGAGGGTGCGCGCATCGCGGGCGCCGAGTTCCCAGGTGTCGGCGCGTTCGGCGCGCAGACCCGGATTCGGCACGAAGAAGTTGAACACCGGCGGCGGCGGGCTGATGCGCACCGGGAAGTGCACGCCGGTGCGGTAGATGTCCTGCAGCAGGGGCTTGTTGAAGCCTTCGCCCCAGGAGCCGAACAGGGTCAGGGCTTCGGTCGCGCGCCAGCGCGCCGCGAACTTCGCCGACACCTCGCTGTCTTCGTTGCGCGTCGCGAAGGCGTCGCCGCGCAGCTCGTAGGAGTCGTAACGCAGGCCGGGGATCAGCGCGAAGCGGCCCTCGGCGCCGAAGGCGATCTCGTCCTGCAGGTAGATGCCCCAGGCGCTGCCGTCGCCGTCCGGGAAGGCGGGCTTGCGACCGCCGTTCAGCGCGCCACGGAACTCGTCCCGGAAGTACTCGGCGCCGAGGATCACCGTGTGCTGCAGCGATCCGGTGGCGAAGCGGGCGCGGTTGAACACGTCGGCGCCGAGGGTCGCGAGCCGCTCGGACTCGTTCTGGCCGTCGAGACGGCGCTCCTCGACCTCCAGCTCGTTGCGGTACACGACGGCGCTCAGGTCGATCGCGTCGTTGCCCTGCGGCCGGAAGCGGTAGCGCAGGTGGGCGGTGTCGCGCAGCGTCTCGCGATCGGCGATCACGTTGGCGCCGCCGATCACCGCATCGGGCAGCACCGGCGACAGCCCGGTCTCGCGGTAACGGTTGACGCCGGCGTTCAGCGAGTGGCCGGCGGCGGGCGACCAGGCGGCGCTCAGCACGAGATCGCGACCGTCGGCAGCCGAGAACGGCAGCTCGCTGCCGTCGCTCAGCGCGAGGTTCTCGGCCTGGCGATCGGTGGCGGCCAGCATCAGGTCGAGGCCGCCAAGGGTTGCGGCGAGGCCTCCCGTCAGCACCTGAGCATCGCTGGCGCTCTCGAAGCCGGCGGTGGCGAATCCGCCGAGCGTCTGGCCCGGCAGCAGCAGGTCCGCCGCGCGCTTGGTCTCGACGGTCAGGACGCCGCCGAGCGCGCCGCTGCCATAGAGCGAGGACATCGGGCCGCGCACGACCTCGACGCGCTTCACGAGGTCGGGCGTGAGGAAGATGCCGCCCTTGCGGGCGTTCAGGAACGACTGGCGGGCGCCATCGACCAGCACGATGACGCGGTTGCCGCCGAGCCCGCGGATCTGCGGCAGCTCGCCGTTGGCACGCGGCCCGCCTTCCATGCGCACGTTGGGCAGGCCCAGCAGCACGTCGGCGAGGCTGTTCGCCTGCAGGCTGCGCAGCAGCTCGCCTTCGACGACGCTCACCGACGCGGCGACGTCGCGCGGCGGTGCGGCGTGCTTGCTGGCACTGACGACGACCTCCTCCAGCGGCTCCGCGGGGTCGGTTGCGGCCTGGCCGAACGCCGTGGCGGCGAGCAGCGGGGGTACGAGCAAGGCTGCGGCCGTCGCGAGGGACGATGAGGGATGGCGCACGAGGGATCTCCTTGGCGGGCGAGGCCGTGATGTTGTTATGATATAACATACTTTACGAGTCCCCCGTCGAGGGCTCGATGTGGAGACCCGCCGCATGACCGCCACTGCGCTCGCGTCCTCGCCGTCCCTGCGCCCCCGCGTCGCCCCGGCCGCGGTCGAGGTCAGCGCGCTCGCCGAGGTGGAACGGCTGTTCGACCCGCAGGTGAACCTGGTCGTGTGGAAGCGCCGACTCGGCGCCGCAGCAGCAGGCGCGCGCCTGTGGCCCCGCGAGCCCTTGCGCCTGATGCGCACGCTCCGCAGCGCGCGGGCCGATGCCGACACGCTGGCCCACGAGCTCGGCATCGCGCCGCGCTCGGCGCTGGCGCGCGACGTCGCGCTGCTCTGCGACGTGTTCGCGACGCTCACGGGCGCCGACACGCTGGGGCTGAGGGTCGACGTCACCGAGCGCGCGACCTGCCCGCGGTTCCACGTCGATCGGGTCGCGTTGCGGCTGATGACGACCTATCGCGGTCCGGCCACCGAGTGGCTCGCGGGCGACACCGTGCACCAGGCGCAGGCGCACGACGTGCTGTTCGCCAAGGGCGAGACCTGGCCGGGGCTCGCCTGCGATCCCTGCCTGCACCGCTCGCCCGGGCTGCGCCCCGGCGAGACACGCGTGCTGCTCACGCTGGACGCACTCTGATGCGCCGGCCACCGCTGCGCGCCGTCGCCCTCGCGCTCGCCGCGCTGCTGCTGGCCGGAGCCGGCTGGCTCGCCTGGTCGCGGTACGCCGCGCCGACGCGCGTCGCGCTCGTCAACTATCCCGGCTTCCAGGCGTCGCGGATCATCAAGTCCCAGCCCGCCTGGGTGCGCGCGGAAGTGCTGCCGCTCGAGGAACTCGGGCAGATCGGCCGCTACGACGTGGCGCTGCTGTTCGGCCGCGCGCTGCAGCTCGACGCGGCCCAGCAGGCGCTGGTGCGCCGCGCCGGTGCGGCAGGCACGCGGCTCTACATGGAGGCGCCGACCAACCCGGACATCGACGTCACCAATCTCGCGGGCCGCGACCTCGACTACGTCGGCGCCTACCTCCGCAACGGCGGCACGACCAACTACCGGCGCCTGCTCGAATACGCGCGCAGCGCGCTCGACGGCAAGCGGCTGTTCGCCGCGCAGGTCGCGCCGCCCGAGCAGATCGGCTCGGACCTGCTGTTCCACCTCGACGAGGCGCTGCTGTTCACCGACGTCGCGGGCTTCGAGCGCTGGTACGCGACCCAGCCGCAGTTCCGGGCCGACGGCCCGAAGATCGCGCTGCTCACCAGCGTACCCGGACCCTTCAACGCCAACCGCGACCACCTCGATGCAATGATCGGCGCGCTGGAGGAGCGCGGGCTGCGCGTCTACCCGATCGCCGCGGCGCAGAAGCGCCTCGAGTTCCTGCAGGCAATCGACCCGGACCTGGTGGTGATGATGCCGCACGGCCGGCTCACGCTCGGCCAGGCCGACGAGGCGCGCGACTGGCTGACGGCTCGCAACATCCCGATGCTCGCGCCGGTTTCGCTGTTCCAGCCCCACGCCGACTGGCTCGAGGACCAGCAGGGCTTCGCCGGCGCCCTGCTGACGATGAACGTGGTGCTGCCGGAGATCGACGGGGCCGTGGCGCCCTATGCGGTCAACGCCCAGTTCCCCGACGCCGACGGCAACCAGGTGTTCAAGGCGATCCCGGAGCGTCTCGAGCGCTTCGTCGGCATGGTCGAGAAGTGGCTGAAGCTCCGGCGTGCCGCCAACGCCGACAAGCGCGTCGCGATCGTCTACTACAAGGGGCCGGGCCAGAACGCGATGGCGGCGGCCGACCTCGAGGTGCTGCCCTCGCTGTATGCGACGCTGCGACGGCTGCGGGACGCGGGCTACACCGTGACCGGGCTGCCCGAGAGCGAGCAGGCGTTCGGCGAGCTGATCCAGCGCCAGGGTCCGATCATCGGGCCGTACGCCCGGGGCGACTTCGAGCGCTTCCTCGCGGACGGCAACCCGGTGCGGATCCCCGCGAAGCAGTTTGCGCAGTGGTGTCGCGAGGAGCTGGCGGACGAGATGTGCGCGGCCGTCGATGCGAAGTTCGGCCCGCCGCCGGGCGACTACATGGGCGTGCGCGACGGCCGCGACGAGCCGGTCACGGTCGCGCGGATCGAGTTCGGCAACGTCGCGATCCTGCCGCAGCCGCTGGCCGGCGTCGGCCGCGACACGTTCAAGGTGGTGCACGGCACGAAGGAGGCGCCGCCCCACGCCTACCTCGCCGCCTACCTCTGGGTGCGCCGTGGCTTCGCGGCGGATGCGATCGTGCACTTCGGCACCCACGGCAGCCTGGAGTTCACGCCCTGGAAGCAGGTCGCGCTGTCGGATCGCGACTGGTCCGACGCGCTGATCGGCAACACGCCGCACTTCTACGTCTACACGATGGGCAACGTGGGCGAGGCGATCATCGCCAAGCGGCGCAGCTACACGACGACGGTGACGCACCTGACGCCACCGTTCCAGGAGTCCGGGCTCTACTCCGAGCTGCGCACCCTCGGCGCGCGCCTCAATGCGCTCGGCGGCCTCGAGGCCGGCGCGGTCCGCACCCAGGCACTGCGCGACGTGCAGCAGCTCGCGGTGCGCCTGAAGCTGCACGAGGACCTGTCGCTGCCGGCCGCGACGCCCTGGGACGAGGCACAGGTCGAGCGCCTCGCGAACCACGTCGAGCGGCTCGCGCGCGAGAAGATCAGCCGCGGGCTCTATGCGCTCGGCCGCGGCTACGACGCCGAGGCGGCCGCGGCCACGGCCCGGCTGATCGCGATCGACCCGCTCAGCTACTCGCTCGCCACGCTCGACGAGGCGCGCGGCCGGCTCGCGCCCGGGGCCCGGCGCGACGAGCGGCTGATGCGCACCCGTTACCGCGAGCCGGCGGACGAGTTGATCCGCAAGGCCCTCGGGGCCGGGCCGGCCGCCGCACTCGACGCCGCGGTGCCGCGCGCCGACCAGCAACGGGCCGCGGCCTGGACGGACGCGCGCAGGCGTCCGTCGGACGACGAGATCATCGTCGGCTTCATCCAGATGGGCGCGGGCGGCGCGAGGCCGGCCGCGCCCGCGACCGCCGCCGCCCCGGCCGATGCGCAGGCGCTGCGCGAGCTGCTGGCGAAGGTGCTGCCGCATCCGGAGAAAAAGGCGTTCATCGAGACGCTGCGTTCCGACCGCGAGTTCGCCCAGGCGTCGCAGACGCTCGACCCCGCGCAGATGGAACGCGCCCGCAAGATCGCCCGAGTGATCCCGGCGATGGCCAAGGCACTGGCGGTCGCGGGGGACCCCGACGTGCGCGCGCTGCTGCAGGCGATGCAGGCGCCGCCGGCCCGCACGCTCGCCCTGCAACTGCTCGCCGACCCGGCGCTGGAAGCGAAGGTGGCGGTCGCGCGGCGCGCGGTGCAGGACGAGCGGGTGCGCCGCGCGCTCGAGCCTGCGAACGTCGCCGTGCTCGCGCAGTCGATGGCCACCGCCGCCGACTCGCGCTTCGTCGATGCCCTGACGCTCGACGACATCGGGCCGGTGCTGGAGGCGCTGGACTTCTACCGCGAGCATCGCGAGCTCGCCGCGGCGATCCGGCAACGCGACGACGCGCGGGCCGCGAGCGTCGCCGCCCAGCTCGCCGCGCCCGGCTTCGATGCGGCCACCACGGCGTTCCGCGAACGCCTGCTGGCGCATCGCGCCGCCCTCGAGGGCCGCGAACAGTCGATCGCGCGCGCCGTTGCCACGGTCCGCGAGCAGCTCGCCGCGGTGCCCCGCTATCCCGTCGACCTGCGCGCGAGCACGCCGCGCGAGCTCGATGCGCTGGTCAACGCGCTGGCCGGCGGCTTCGTGCCGCCGTCCACCGGTGGCGACCCGATCACCAGCCCGGCGAGCCTGCCGACCGGCCGCAACATGTATTCGATCGATGCCGAGAAGACGCCGTCGGCCGCCGCGTGGCAGACCGGCACGCTGCTCGCGCAGTCGCTGGTCGAGCAGCACCGCCGCACCCACGGCGGCGCCTGGCCGCGCAAGGTCAGCGTGACGCTTTGGCCCGGCGACTTCGTCCAGACCGAGGGCGCGACGCTGGCCCAGGTGCTGTGGCTGCTCGGCGTCGAGCCGGTGCGCGATCCGTTCGGCCGCGTCGTCGACGTGGTCGCCGTGCCGGCCGCGCGCCTCGGCCGCCCGCGGGTCGACGTGGTGGTGCAGACCGCCGGGCAGTTCCGCGACCTGGCGGCCTCGCGCCTCTACCTGATCAACAAGGCGGTCGCGCTGGCGGCGCAGGAGACGGCCACCGCCGAGGCGCCGAACGCCGTCGCCGAGAGCGTCGCTGCCAGCGAGCGCGCGCTGAAGGCGCGCGGCCTCGCGCCGGCGCAGGCCCGGCGCCTCGCCGGGGTGCGGGTGTTCGGCGGCGCGAACGGCGCCTACGGCACCGGCATCATGCAGATGGTCGAGTCCGGCGGGCGCTGGAGCGAGGACTCGGAGGTCGCGCGCACCTACCTCTCCAACATGGGTGCGACCTATGCCGAGGGCGAGCTCTGGAGCCAGTACACCGAAGGCGTGTTCGAAGCCGCCCTGATGGGCACCGAGGCGGTGATCCAGCCGCGCGAGAGCAACACCTGGGGCCCGCTGTCGCTGGACCACGTGTACGAGTTCATGGGCGGCCTGAACCTCGCGGTGCGCGAGGTCACCGGCCAGGACCCGGACGCATACTTCAACGACTTCCGCGCCGCGGGCAATGCCTACGTGCAGGAAGCCGGCGAGGCGATCGCAGTCGAGTCGCGCGCCACGCTGCTGAACCCGAAGTACATCGCCGACCTCGCGGCCGGCGGCGCCTCGTCGGCCGAGAAGTTCGCCGAGACCTTCCGCAACACCTATGGCTGGAACGTGATGAAGCCGGAGGTGATCAAGGACTCGCTCTGGAACGACCTGCACGAGGTCTACGTCCGCGACCGCTACGGTCTCGGGGTACGCCGCTTCTTCGAGCGCGAGAACCCGGCGGCGCTGCAGGAGATCACGGCGGTGATGCTCGAGACCGCACGCAAGGGCCTCTGGCAGGCCGACGCCACGCAGCTGCGCGAGCTCGCCCGGCTGCATCAGGCACTGGTCGCCGCGCACGGACTCTCCTGCACCGGCTTCACCTGCGACAACGCACCGCTCGCGCAGTTCATCGCCGCCAGGATCGAGCCGGCGGCCCGTGACGCCTACGAGCAGGCCCGCAAGGCGGCGACCGAGAGGCTCGCGGCCGAGGCACCTGCCGCGGTCGTGCTGAAGGCCGAGGACGCCCCGGCGCGCCGGGCGTCGAGCGACGAGGCCGCGCGCTTCGCGGCGCCCTCCTGGCTGTGGTGGCTCGCCGCGCTCGCCGGCCTCGGCGGCCTGCTGTTCGCGGTCCGCCGCCGCCGTCCCGCTGCCGCGTGAGCGCACCGCTGGTTGCCGCAACGCTGCTCGCGTCGCTGGCCGCGCTGTCGCTGCTGGCCTGGGCAGCCGCGCTGCCCGGCGCACCAGCCCGGCTGGTCGCGGCGTCGCTGCTCGCGCTGCTGACGTGGCTGCTGCTGCCACTCGCACTCGAGACCGGGCTGCGCGACCTGACGCTCTGGCTCGGCGAGGCGGAACGCGCCCGGGACCTCGCGGCGTTGGCGACGCTCGACGCGATGGCCGGCGGCGCGCTCACGGTCCGTGCGCTCTGGGGAACCGCGAGCGGGCGCGAGCAGGCGCTGCTGCGCTGGAGCCCACCGCTCACCGCCCCGCTCGCCGTCTTCGGTGCGTGCGTGATCGCCGCCCAGTCGGCGGACACGCTGGCCTTCGGCACGCTGCGCGTGCGGGTCGCGGCCGGCGTGCTCGCCGCGACGTTCGCCGGCGCCACCCTGCTCGCCATGGCGACACGCGCGCCGGCCGCGCGTCTCGAACTGCGCCTCGCCGGCGCGCTGCCGATGCTGCCCGTGGCCGCCTGGCTCGCCGCACTCGCCAGCGCGCCGCCCGGGGGCACCGCCCCGCCGCTCGACCTGGTCGCCCTGGCCGCGATCGCCGCGGGTGGCTTGCTGGTCGCGGCGGCGGGCTTCGTCCGCGAACGCCGGAGGTCCCGTCGATGAAGTGGTTCGCGGACGCACTCTACTGGCTGTCGAACGGGCTGCTGCTGCCGACGCTGCTCGGCCTCGCCTGGCTGTTCGGGCGCGCGCTGTGGCTCGCCGGCGAGACCTACCAGCGGCGTCTCGAGCGCCGGCGCCACGCCGTGGCGCTGCGCGCCGGCGGCGTCGGCGCGGATGCGGGTGCGGTGATCGAGGCGGCCGCGGCGCTGCGCCAGGGCGCGCTGCCGGTCGCCGCCAGCCTCGCCGCCCTGGTCGAGCATCGAACCTCGCCGGCACGGCGCAACCGGATACTCGCCGAGTACGAGGTGGCCGCCGACCTCGACCTCGCGCCGGCGCGCACCCTGACCCGCCTCGGCCCGCTGCTCGGCCTGATGGGCACGCTGATCCCGCTCGGGCCCGCGCTGCTCGGCCTCGCCTCGGGCGACGTCAAGTCGCTGGTGCAGAACGTACAGGTCGCCTTCGCCACCACGGTCGTCGGTCTCGTCGCCGGCGCGATCGGCTTCCTGGTCACCCAGTCGCGCCAGCGCTGGCACGCCGAGGACCTGATGCTGCTGGAGTTCGCCTCGGACCTGTTCGACGAACCGCCCGGAGCCGCGCCATGAGCGCCCGGCGACGTCGTCGGCGACGCCTGATCGCCCGGCCCGGGGAGGAGGACGACCCGCTCGCCTCGCTGACCAACCTGTTCGACGTCGCGATGGTGTTCGCCGTGGCGCTGATGGCGGCACTGGTCGGCCGGTTCGACATGTCCGACCTGCTGGTCGCGGAGAACTTCACGTGGGTGAAGAACCCCGGCACGCCGCAGATGGAGATCGTCACCAAGCGCGGCGAGACGGTCACCCAGTACAAGCCCCAGGCCTCGAGCGAGGCCAGCGGCCCGCGTGGCAAGCGCGTCGGCGCGGCCTACCAGCTCGAGAGCGGCGAGATCGTCTATGTCCCCGACGAGTGAGGACCGCACGACGCACGGGCGCGCCACGGCATCGCTGCTCGGGGCGAGTGCCGCGAGCCGCGTCGCCGGCGCGCTGGCGCTCAGCGCGATCGCCTGGCTCGCCGTGTGGTGGGCCTGGTGAGCGCGCCGGTCGCGGAGGTCGCCGCCAGCGTGGCGCTCGAGTCGATCCACGTGCGGCGAGGCGCCGTGCTCGCGCTGGAGGACGTGACCGGCGAGTTCGCCGCCGGGTCGCTGACTGCGCTGGTCGGCCCGAACGGCGCGGGCAAGAGCACGCTGCTGGAGACGCTGACCGGGCGGCTGCAGCCCGTGCGGGGCCGGGTCCGCTGCCCGGTGCCGCGACCGGAGATCGCCTACCTGCCGCAGCTGGCGCGAATCGACCTGAGGGTGCCGGTCACGGTCGCGGACTTCGTCGCGCTCGGCGACTGGTGCCGGGTCGGTGCGTTGCGCGGCATTCCCGAACGCTTGCGGCAAGCCACCGTCGAGGCGCTGCACCAGACCGGGCTGGAGGCGCTCGCCGCGCGCCGTCTCGCCGAACTCTCGGCCGGGCAGCTGCAGCGGGCGCGCTTCGCGCAGCTGCTGATGCGCTCGCCGCGCCTGATGCTGCTCGACGAGCCGTTCGCCGGCATGGACGAGGAGACGACGACGCGCCTGGTCGCGCTGATCCGCGGCTGGCACCGCGGCGGCCTGACGCTGGTGGTGGTGCTGCACGATCGCGAGCTGGCGCGCGAGCTCTGCCCGCGGACGCTGCTGCTCGATCGGCGCGTGCTCGCCTGGGGGCCGACGGAGGCCACGATCGCGCATCACCGCTGGCGGCACGTCGCATGAGTGGCGCCTGGACGCCGTTCCTGGAGTTCCTGTTCCTGCGGCGCGCGCTGGTGGGCAGCGCGATCCTCGCGACGTCGATGGCGCCGCTCGGCACGCTGCTGATTTTGCGCCGCATGAGCCTGGTGGGCGACGCGATGGCGCACGCCGTTCTGCCGGGCGCGGTGGCGGGATTCCTGCTGGCGGGCCTGTCGGTCTGGGCGATGGCGCTCGGCGGCTTCGTCGCGGCGATCGTGGTGGCGCTGCTCGCAGCCCTGATCTCGCGCCGCACGCGCGAGTACGAGGAGTCGAGCTTCGCCGCCCTGTACCTGATCGCGCTCGCGACGGGCGTCGCCGGCGTCGCAGCGACGGGGGGACGGGTCGACCTCACCCACCTGCTGTTCGGCTCGGTGCTCGCCGTGGATGCGGACGGCCTCGTGCTGGCAGCCGTCGTCGCGACCTGCACCTGGTGCGGCCTCGCGCTGCTCTACCGCCCGCTGGTACTGGCCACGCTGCAGGAGAGCTTCTTCGACGGTACGCACGTCGCGATGCTGGTGCAGGTCGCCTTCACGACCCTCGTGGTGATGAACCTGGTGGCGGGCTTCCAGGTGCTCGGCACGCTGATGGCGGTCGGCCTGCTGATCCTGCCGGCCGCCGCGGCGCGCCACTGGGCGACGCGCCTGGAGGCACTGCTCGGCCTGTCGGCGACGATCGGCCTCGCGGCCGCGGTCGCCGGCTTGATGCTCAGCTTCCAGGCGGACCTGCCGAGCGGCCCGTCGATCGTGCTCTGCGCCGGCCTCGCCTACCTGCTGTCGGTGATCGCCAGCGCGCTGCGCGCACATGCCCGGAGACTAGACGGATGATTTTGAGACGCCTGGTCCTCGCGATCCTGCTGGCGACGGGGACGTCGCTGACGACCACCGTGGCTGCCGAACCGCCGCTGCGCGTCGTGGCGAGCTTCTCGATCCTGGCCGACATCGCCCGCAACGTCGGCGGCGATCGCGTCGTGGTGACGTCGATCGTCGGTCCCGACGCGGATGCCCACGTCTACGACCCCAGGCCTTCCGACGTCGCCGCGCTCGCCGGCGCCGACGTGGTGCTGACCAACGGGCTCGGCTTCGAGGGCTGGATGGACCGCCTCGTCGACTCGTCGGGCTTCCGCGGCCGCTGGATCGTCGCGTCGGCAGGCATCGAGGCGCTGCCGGCCGACGGCCGCGCAGACCCGCATGCCTGGCAGGACCCGCGCAACGTCGTCCGCTACGTCGACCGGATCTCGGCGGCGTTCGCTGCGAGCCGGCCTGCCGACGCCGCGTCGTTCGCCGCCAACGCCGCACGCTACCGGCGCGACGTGCTGGCACTCGATGCCCGGATCCAGCAGGCCGTCGACGCGCTGCCGCCCGGACGCCGCCGGTTCGTCACCTCGCACGATGCTTTCGGCTATTTCGCGCGGCGCTACGGCTTCACGATCCTCGCGCCGCAGGGCTGGTCGACCGACGACGAACCCTCCGCGCGCGACGTGGCGGCGCTGATCCGACAGCTGAAGACCGGTGGAGTCCGCGCCGTGTTCATCGAGAACATGACCGACCCGCGCCTGATCGAACGCATAGCGGCCGAAGGCGGTGCCACGGTCGGCGGTCGCCTCTACTCCGACGCGCTGGCGCGACCGGGCCAGCCGGCTGGCACCTATCTCGGGATGATGCAGCACAACCTCGCGACCTTGCTCGCCGCCCTGGGTGGCCCGTGAGCCGCTCGGCGAGCTCGCCCTGCATCGACGTCTGCCGGTTCGACCCGCAGACAGGATGGTGCATCGGTTGCGGCCGCACGCTCGACGAGGCGCGGCAGTGGCGGAAGCTGCCGCCGTTCCACCGTCAGCGCATAGAACGGGAGCTCGCCCGTCGGCTGCGCAACCTGCCGCGGCCGAACACCACCGGCGAGGCACAGGACTGAATCTTGCGCCGCAGAACAGGGCAGCAGCATGGACGGCGCCGCCGCGATGTCCTACCCGAAGCCGCGCGGACGCATCTCCTCCAGGTAAATCCCCTCGAGATCGCTCGCCGACACCGTCGAGGCGTCCAGCGTCCGGCGCAGCCGTCCGGACTGCATGAGGCCGATCGTGGTGGCCACCTCCCGCGCGCGGAACAAGTCGTGGGTCGCCATCAGGATCGCCGCTCCGCGATCGCGCTGGCGCACGAGCAGGTCGTGGAATTCAGCCGACGCCTGAGGGTCCAGACCAGAGGTGGGCTCGTCGAGCAGCAGCGCCCTGGCCTCCTTGACGATGGCGAGCGCGATGCCGACTTTCTGGCGCATGCCCTTGGAATAGTGGGCGACCCGCCGGTCGAAGACGGCGGCCGCCAAGCCCGCCGCCGCCAGGGAATCGCGCAGTCGCCCGGGTGAACGGTCCTCCACGCTGGCCAGACGAGCGAAATAGTCGAGATTCTCGTAGCCTGTCAATTCGTCGTAGAGCGCAACCGTCTCGGGGATGTAGAGCAGCCGACGCCGCACCGCCTGCGGCTGCCGCTGCGGATCCAGACCCTCTACTTCGGCAGAGCCCGACGTCGGCTCCAGGAAGCCGAGGAACAACTTGAGCGTCGTCGACTTGCCGGCGCCATTGGCCCCGAGCAGGCAGAAGATCTCCCCCGCCCTCACCGTGAAGCTGACGGCGTCGAGCGCCCGGTGCGTGCCGTGGTCCTTGGTCAAGGCCTTTGCCGAAAGCATACGGAGTTCGCCCACTATGGCGTCGCCGCCCGTCCGCGCAAGGCCCGGGCGGCGGCGAGAATCAGCAAGGTGGCGACCAGCAGCGCCGCGAGGTCCGCCAGCACGCTCGACTGAAAGGCGCTGCCGCGTTCGCGAAACTGGAACCGTGGCAGGAGGTCGAGCTCAGCGAGGGTCAGCGGAGCATCGAGGTCCATCCTCTGCTTGGTCCACCGCCGGCGCTCCGCCTGGAATTCGAGCGCCTGCCTCTGGAACGCCAACGCACGATCCGCGTCAGAGCCGGCGATGCGATCGAGCGCATCCTGTACGGCGACCGACGGCAGCAAGAAGCGCGCCAGGTCGAGCAAATGACGACGCGCATCCCTGGCGCGTTGCTGCGCGTCGATCAGCGGCGCCAGTTCACCGTCGGCGGCGACGCGGTCGGCGTAGAGGTCCCGCATCCGATCGGGAATCCGGGGCGGCGGCGTGCGGTCGGTCGTTGGATGGGCCACTCGATGGAGGCGCTGGCGCTCACGAATCGCGGCATCTCGGGTCTTCAGCGCGGTTGCGAAGCGCATCTCCGACGGGGGCGGGGCAGCCAGCTCGAGTCCGGCCAGCGTCAGCGCCGGCGCCATGACCACGACCGCGAGCCAGATGGTGCCAGCGCCGATCGCCGCCTCCGTCGAACGGCGCGCGAAGAGATTGATCATGACGGCCGCCGCCAGCCAGAAGCCGCCGTACGCCAGGACGATCAGGCCGAGGGCCGCGAGGCCCGCCGGGCTGGTCGCACCAGCCCAGGCGGCGACGGCCATGATGATGGCCGCCGCTGGGAGCAGCACCGTCAGACCACGGCTCAGGCCCTTCACGGCGATCAACGGTCCGATGGCAACTGGCTGCGAGAGAACCATGGCGGCGATCCCACGTTCGCGCTCGCGCGACCACAGATCATAGGTCGCCGCGAGCAGGACCAGCGGCAGCAGGAAGACGACGACGAAGGCGAGGTCGAATCGCCCTGCTGCGCGCAGTGTCGGGTTGCCGATGTCCGTCGACAGGCGGCTGAAGATCTGCGAATCCGCCAACGCATGGACGCTGGCGGCGAAGGGGTAGGCATCGGCCTGACCGATCGACAGCGCCGCCATCGATCCGGGCGGCAACACCGGTTGCGATCGGGGGGTGGCCCCCGGCAACTGATCGATCCGCGGTCGCAGGAGCGCCACGGCGGCCCGTTCCTCTGCCTCGATGACGGCGATCGCCGCTTCACGCTGTTCGACCCAGTCGGCGCCGTTCCGTGCTGCAACGGTACTCAGCACGAGGAGCAGGACAAGCAGCACCGGAAGGGCAGGGTCGCGCACCATGCGGCGCAACTCGTATCCCGAGATGCCGAGGGCGCTCACGAGAGGCGCTCGATGCGCAGAGCCGAGACCCCCGCCAGGCAGAGGGCGAAAGCCGCCCAGGCCACCAGGATCGCCAGGTTGGGCAACTGCGCCACCGCAACGTCGACGAGGCGCTGCTGGTGCGGCGCAAAGACGACTGAACGCGTAAGGCTCGCAATGTCTGCGAGGTGGTATCGCTCGCCGGGAGGCGGCTTGTTCATCTTCACTTCGAGGTTCAGTGTCTGAATCAATCGATAGCGGTAGTCCTCGACGCCACGCACGTAGTCCAGGTGCGCTCCGAAGTCGGTGCGGGCGAAGGCGCGCGACCAGGGTTGCAGGGCGACGGTCGGCGAGAGCACCGCGAACGTGCGTAGCGCGGCCTCCTGCCTTCGGTAGACGGCGTAGAGGCGCTGGAAATGGCGGTTGTAGGTTTCAGTAGAATTCTTCTCGCCGAACTCCAGGGATACGCCCCGGAAGTTGATCGGCAGGTCCGCGACGTCGCCGACCTCGTACAGGGCCAGCAAACCGGCCTTGACGGCGTCGAGCCGCGCGTCGGCAGGGTCGTGACCGCTGACGCCATTCTCCACCTCCTCCAGGACAGCCGCCCTGAACGCGGGGGCGGACGGTGTCGGCTCGAGCGCCTCGGCCACGGCAGGCGCGATCCGGGGTACGAGCAGAGTTGCCACCGCCCAGAAGGCGAGCAGGGTGACCAGAGCGGTGCGGGCCGAGGCGAACAATCCCGAGGCGGCGACGGTGAGCGCGCAGAACGCCACGAGATAGAGGACATGGCCACCCGCCATGACGGCAAGCGCCATCATTTCGATTAGGGCTGCATCCTGCAGCAGGATCGCCGGGAGGCTCACACCGATCATCGCGAGCGTCAGCAATCCGGCAGCCGCTGCCAGGGCGATCAGTCGCCCCCCGACCAGCGCCGCGGCGGAGGCCCCGGCGCCGAGCTCGTGCCGAAGCCGGTCCCGGGCGACTTCGCCGGACATGGTCGCGAATCCGGCGAGGATGACCAGCAGCGGTGCGACAGCCTGCAGAGCCCACGCAGCCGAGAATCCACTGAATCGGCTCAGGGCAGCGCCCGCCTCGATCGGCCGGTGCCGGGCCGGGTTCTGCGCATGGGCCTCGATGAACACCGACGATCCTAGGAAATCGGACAACCCCGGGTCGAAAGCGGCCAGCGGCCTGACGGGTGCGGGCACGGCACGACCGGTGTGCGCTGCGTCGTGGGGATCGATCACGCCCTGGCTGTCCCAGAGCCGCGCCTCCTCCTCCGCGACGGCGAGCCGCTCCCTCGACTGGGCGGACAGGCGGCCGGCGCTCGTTGCGACTGAAGCGCCGGCGAGCAGCAGCACCGCCAGCGCCAGCCAGAAGAGCCGCCGCTCCCGCCACATCAGCTTGAGCTGGGTCGCGGCCACCGCAAGGGTCTGGGACGACGCAGACGTCACGGCGTTCAGCGCGGGTTCGGTATCACCATTTCTTGGTCACCGTGAAGGAAGCGAAGCGACCCAGGGGATTGGCATTGACCGGATCGAAGCCGATGCCGAAGTTGGTGACGACGAAGGGCGGGTCGGCATCCAGCAGATTCTGGATGCTGAGAGCAAAGGACGTGTTGCCCAGGAACGTCGCATCGGAGGCAGGCACGGCGTAGCGGACATCGAGATCGACGGTCGTCCAGGCCTCCACATCGGAATCCGCCGTGTTCGAGAGATCGGTATAGCCTCCCGTATAGTTCACGAACGCCGCTGCAGTCCAACCCCCGCGACTGAAGTTCGCGCCGGTGCGGAACTTGAGATCCACCGGCAGGAAACTGAGGTTGATCGCCTGCGCATCGGGAGACGTGGCAGTGACCTGCCTGGTGCCGTTCAGAATGTATTGCCCTGCAATGGAGAGCCCGATCCGGTTGTCGCCGACGTCGAAGTCGTAGCGTGCGTCGAGGTCGATTCCATCCTGGAAGGTGGACGCGTTGTTGCGCGTACGGTTGTCGACGATCGCGGTCGTGTCGAATTCGCTGAGCGCCGCCGGGACTCCGAATGGGCCGGCACGGAAGACCGTGTACTGCGCTCCGGCCCGGCCGAGCGCGATCGCCTCGTCGATGCGCGCACGGCTCGGATTCCTGGTGATGATCGCCGCGAATGGCGCTTCCCGAAGGAAGATCGTCGAGATGTTCGCCGGGCCGCCGCGGTCGACGCGGTCACGGTAGCGGATGTTGTAATAGTTCAAGCCGACGGCGAGCCCTTGCAGCCAGTCGGGC
This sequence comes from Steroidobacteraceae bacterium, assembly GCA_025458905.1. Classification (GTDB taxonomy): domain Bacteria; phylum Pseudomonadota; class Gammaproteobacteria; order Steroidobacterales; family Steroidobacteraceae; genus UBA964. Next base: position 54,076 of record JALORN010000004.1, on the reverse strand, counting down.
TTGATTTCGATGCCCGCAGTCCACGTATCTGCACGTTCGGGGCCGAGATCGGGGTCGCCGCCGTTGAGCAACATGGTCACCGTGCGACCTGACGGCAGCGTGGAACGCGGATCCGGAAAGTAGCTCACCGTCGTGCCGACGGTTTGCGCCGTGAGGTCCTGGAACACCGGCGCACGAAACGATGTGCCATATGTGCCCCGCACCAGTAGGGCTGGCGTCAATTCCCAGGCGATGCCGACCTTCGGATTCACGGTGGAACCAAAGTCGCTGTACCGGTCGTAGCGGACGGCGCCCGTCGCCACCAGACTCTCGATGCCGGGCATGCGGTTGGCCGCGCCGACGACCGGCATGACGACCTCACCAAAGACCGAGGTTACTCCTCGCACGGCGTCCAGGCCCGGCCGCGGGACTCCGGCGCCCGAGACGCTGGCGAACTCGTACCCTTCGTCTCGATACGTGGCACCGATCGCGGCGTGGGCTTCCCCGCCGGGCAGCGCGAACAGAGGGCCGTCGGCAGCCACGTCGAAGGACCACGAGTCCGACGTGATGCGGAACTGGGACGACTGGCTGATGACGCCGAGAACACCCGTGGTCGTGGTCCGGAACCCCGTATTCTCGACGAAACTTCGGCCCAGGGCAGCATGCGCCCGCGCCTGCCACCTTGCGGGCAGGTCGTAGGTCAGCCCCGCCGACAGATCGTACTGCTCGGTATTGGGGACGTTGGTCTCGAAATCGGTGAAGAAGCCCCGTATCGCGGTGACGTCGCGCCTGGAGTAGATGCCGCTCACCTCGAGGACGAGACCGGATGTGAGTGCTTGCGACACTCTGCCGTACACGCTGTTCCGTTCTGACTTGGGATACAGATCGAAAGGCAGCGGTGGATTGACCGAGAAGTCCCTGTCGGTGATTTCCAGGTTGTCCTGCGACAAGTATTCGTAGCTCAGCAGCGCGTTGCCGCCGCCCCACTTCCAGCCACCAGTCAGAGCTCCCTGAAACTCCTGGAGGCCGCCCGTGGTCACGCTGCCATAGCGCGCGAGCGTCTCGTATCCGTCGAAGTCGTTTCGGAGCACGATGTTGACGACCCCGCCGATGGCGTCGGCACCGTAGATGGCGGACGCGCCGTCCGTGAGCACCTCGATGCGTTCGATGGCAGAGACCGGGATCAGCGAGACGTCGACGTACTGGAACTGGTTCGACGCAGTCAGGCGACGACCGTTGAGAAGGGTGAGAGTCGTGCCGGTGCCGAGTCCGCGGAGATTGATGCTCGAGCCGCGCCCGTCGTTGACCGTGACGTCACGGTCGACGCCCGAATTGGCGACATTGCCTGCGTTGGCGCCACCGCCGAAATTCTGTGGAAGCTTTTCCAGGAACTGTTGGACCGTGGCGGCGCCCGTCTGGTCGATGTCCAGCTTGTCGAATACGCGCACCGGCGACGGAGGCGTCACGCTCAGGCCCCGGATGCGAGACCCGACGACGACGACTTCGTCGAGGCCATCCTGCGTGCCGGTGGTCGGGCGTGCCTCCTGCGCAGGCGATGAGGTCGCCGCCAGCGCAACGGCGAGCGCCACGCAACCTGAACGAGATGTCTTTGAATTCAGCTCGGAAACAGCCATGGAAACCCCGGTAGTGAAGACGCAGAGCCAGTCGAATCGACCGATCGCAGATTCGGGCCTGCGCGGTGCCCGAAGTCGTGACGGCGAGTAATGTTATATCATTGCCTTCGAATCAGGGTGATGCTCTATGGCCTTGCTCGCGGGAACCGCTTGGCGCCGCACGCCATCCGCTCTCGTCCCCTCTTTATCTCTGGCGCGCCTCGCCACGTCCGGAGATGCGTCCGGCCTTTTCGGACCAGCCGACGACTGACCGCCAGTGCTTCGCCCCATGGAGGGCGAAGAATCGGCGCGTTGCCGTCGTGCTCGGCACGCGTCGGTACGAACAGGCGTTCAGCGCTGCGGCGCGGCTCGAGTGCGATCCGGCAGGCGGCGCTGATGCAGCAGTGCTACTCCGCTTACGTCCGGAAGATCACCGGGCTGGCTTTCATGGCTGCGCTTCGAGAGCGAGAGAATGACTCGCGATCTCCCTGATGCGCCGGTACATCATGCCCAGTCCGTTCGCGCGATTCGGGGACAGGTGGCTCGCGAGCCCGATCGTGTCGATGAACGCAGGCTCGGTCGCGAGGATCTCCCGGGGCGTTCGCCCCGAGTAGACCTTGAGGAGCAGAGCGATCAGCCCTGCGACGATGGCGGCGTCGCTCGCGGCGCGGAACACCAGCACGCCCTCCGCCTGCTCCGACACGAGCCAGACCTGGGCCTGGCAGCCCGGTAGTCGATTGTCTTCGACGCACTGCTCGGGCGGGAGCGGTGGCAGGCGCCGACCCAGGTCGATCAGGAAGCGATAGCGCTCGGTCCAGTCCTCGAGCCCGCGGAAAGCGTCGACGATCGAGCGCTGCGCTTCCGCGATCGTGTCGGACGGCAGGCCCGGACCCGGCGAGCCGCTGCTCCGACGATCGCTCGGACTGCCGGTGGCGCTCATCGTGAATCGACCGCCGCGGGCTCGAGGCGCGCGTGGCGCGACGGCGTGGTTGCGGCGGCGCGCGCGCGGGAGCGACGCCGTAGCCACTTCCAGGCGATCACGGTACTGGTCACGCTCAGCGCGAGCCCGCAGAGGCTCAGCAGCCAGATGACGACCTCCCAGAGCCGCTCGCGCGCGAGCAGGAACGGGAAGTCCAGGCTGTGCAGGCCGTTGTACAACCAGCGGCGGGTGCGGGTTCCCTGGTCGCTGCGCAGGAACAGGCGCCCGGAAGCGGGCTCGAGGTACAACCAGGTGCGCCGTGCGTCGCCGAGTTCGACGCGCAGCGCCGGCAGCGGCTGGGCGCGCTCCTTGCGTGCGTAGTAGTACGTGTCGAACTGCCGGAGCCACCGATGGCCGACGATGCGGGCGGGCGATACCGGCTGCAGGAGCGCCCGCAGTTCTGCGGCCGTGAAGGGCGGTCGCGGTCGCCAGTTGGCCCCCTGCCACTGGAACAGGCGCTGGTCACCCGCCTCGCCCACCGCCACGCTGAACTGCGCGCCGCGGATCCGGCGGTACTCGTACTCGCGCAGGCCTGGTCGGTGGCCCGCCCCGCCGAGGGCGGGCACCGCCTCCAGCGGCGGCGCCGGTCCGCGCCAGGCCTGCTGCAGCGGATCCGGTATCTCGGTCGGCGGGAAGATCTTCGCGGGATTCATCGAGAACAACCCGCTGAGCACGAACGTGAGGGTGAACGATCCGAAGGCCAGGCCGGTCCAGTGGTGCCAGTACATCCAGAAGCGCGTGTACGGGATCAGCCGACGATCGGTGTGATCGGCGTGCCAGCGCAGCCGCCAGAGCCCGAGGACCAGGCCGAACAGGCAGGCGGCGGCGCCGAGACCCGAGCTCCAGTTGACGAGACCGCGCCACAGCGGGTCGTCGTTGCGGATCGGGTAGAACGACAGGTAGTGCAGGCCCGGGCCGAGGTAGTAGAGCAGTCGGCTGGGCAGCGTCGTGGCGACCACCACCTCGCCGGTACGGCTCGACAGCAGCACCTCCCGCGCGGCCCAGCCCCCGCTCGAGTAGCGGTGCAGCGGGTAATGCGCGCGGGCGGCGCTGAAGTAGCTCCACTGGCCGGCCGCTTGCCAGGCCCCGCGATATTCGATGCGGTCAGTCTCCAACCAGCGTTGCGCCTCGGCGCGCAGCGCCGCGGCGTCGAAGCGTGCGGCGCTGCCATCGTCCGCCCACGCGCTTTGCCAGCCGGAATCGCGGGTGAGCCAGCGGTACAGCGGTCGACCGCCCCACTGGGCGAGGCGCAGCGTCTCCACCTCGGACCACTGCGCGGCGAGGCCGGGAACCGCCGCAGGCCGCTGCACCGCAGGGGTGTCCGACAGCGGTTCGGCGAACGCGAGCCGGGTCGCGTCCGTGAGCACGGGAGAGCGGTAGTAGGCCATCGCGATGCCGGAGACGAACCAGACCACGAACAGCAGGCAGAGCGCCACACCGAGGTACAGGTGCAACGCGATCAGCAGCGTGCGGATCCGCTTCAGCATCGTCAGAAATCGAACTGCGCCGAGAGCTCGTACGAGCGCGGGTCGCCGAGGGCCCACTGTGCGCCGGCGTTGTAGGGCGCGACCACCCACGGCTCGTCGGTGAGGTTGCGCACCCGGAGAGTGAAGACGCTGCGTTCGCGCCAGCGATAGCCCAGAAAGGCGTCGGCGACGACATAGGAAGGGATCGGCAGGCTGTTGGCATTGTTGGAGAAGCGCGGCCCCACGTATCGCGCACCGCCGCCCGCCTCCCAGTCGCCGGCGAAGCGCCAGGTCGCGAAGGCGCTGGCGAGTCGCTCGGGCGTGTTCGGCGGCAGGTTGCCGGCACGGGACACCGCGGTGCCACCGACCAGCTCGTTGAAGTCCGCGAACTCGGCGCGCAGCACGGCGGCGTTGAGGTCGATGGAGAGGTTCGGCAGCGGGGCGAGAAACAGTGACACCTCGACGCCTCGCGAGGTCTGGCGACCGATCTGCTGCGCGACGGTCGGCAGCAGCGGATCGCGCGAGACGAGGTTGTCCTTCTCGATGTGGTAGAGCGCCACGGTCCAGTCGCCGCGACCGTCCCAGAACGACTGCTTCGCGCCCAGCTCCCACTGACGACCCGTCTGCAGCTCGGCGGCGTTCGTCGCAGGCAGGCTGATCAGGGAGCCGGCGGCGTCGTTGCCGGTCACGTACTGGGCGTACAGAGAGCTTTCGGCGCTGGCCGCGAAGACCAGGCCGAGCCGCCACGTCAGGGGCTCGAAGTCGAGGTCGACGCGCGTGCCGGTGATGCGGTCGAGGCGTGCGAGGGAGATCGTCTCGGCACGCAGGCCTGCGACGAGCTTCAGCCGGCGCGACAGGTCGAGCGCAGTTTCGGCGTACGCGGCGGCCTGCTCGGTGTCGGTGCCCAGGGTGGCGACGGGTCCGGCGCCGGGACTGAAGCGTCCCGTGACCGGGTTGAACGGTTCGACGCTGGTCGAACCTGCGGTGATGTTCCGCGTGCCGAAGCGGATGCGGTTGATTTCCAGGCCGACGAGGGAGCGATGGCCGAGGCCGGCGAGCTCGCCGTCGGTACGGAGGTCGAGACGGTTACCCCATTGCGCCTGCGCGATGTCCGTGCCGAAGTTGAAGCTGCGGTCGACCCGGCCCGTCATCGGGTTCCAGGTGTAGTTCTCGACGTTGCGGAACTCGCGCGTGGTGTCGAGGTAGTAGGCTTCGTTGGTCAGGGCCAGGCCGTCGGCCGGTTGCCAGTCGAGGCGCGCACGCCCCCAATCGTTGCGGAAGCGGGTGCGCGCGTCGGTCACGTTGTAGTTGACACGCCGCGTCCGCGGGTCGATCCGCCCATCGATCAACGGCGTGCCGAAGTATCCCGTGTCGTCGATCTGGCCGCCGTCGTACAGCAGCGTCAGCGTCAGGTCGGGGCGCAGGCGGGTGCGCAGCGCCGTCGAGACGGCCCAGCGTTCATTGGAATTGCGCTCCACGTAGCCATCGGTGGCGTTGTACACCGCGTTGGCGCGATAGCCGATCGCCTCGGACAGCGGCCCGGCGCTCGCAAGCCCGAGTCGACGCGTGTCCCAGCTGCCGAGGCCGAGGAAGGCTTCGTGGCGGCTCCGGTCTTCCGGGATGTCGCGGGGCACGTAGTTGACGGCGCCGCCGATCGCGCCCGCCCCGAACAACACCGAGGCGGGCCCCGACAGCACCTCGATCCGCTCGAAGGGCCAGGTGTCGACCGGGAAGCTCATTGCCCCGCCACTGACGAACAGCCGGTTGCCGTCGTAGAGCTGGGCGATCGAGTTGTTGCCGGTGAAGCCGCGCGCGGCGAGCGCCGAGCCGGCGAAGGCGCTCATGCCGACCGGGGCGTAGCCGGGCGCGCGCGCCACCGCCGCAGCGGTCGACTGGTCGCCCCGCTGCAGCAACGCATCGCGCGGGATGACGGCCAGCGACGCCGGTAGTTCCTTCGGCGAGAGACCGAGCCGCGAGCCCACGGCGGCGACCGTCAGCTGACGGTTGCCGGTGACGGTCACCGTTTCGAGCGTTTCCCGCGCAGGGCGGCGCGCCGGGGTTTCGGCGGCGGAAGCCACGACGATCGCGCTGAACGCGAGCGGTACGAACAGGAGGCTGCGGACGGCCGCTACATACTTGCGCACGGCGATCATTCTCTGTCGCTGACGTAATGGTATGTTATAACATTGCTTTTTTACCGGGCAAGACAATCCCGATCTGCAGAAAACGGCATCCACCGACGAGTCCCTTCCCGGGAGCAGGAGCGTTCATGACCACCGGCAACGCGATGGCGACTCGCGAGTGGCAACCCAACATCGAGACGACCCGCGAGCACGTGGAGACGTGGCAGCTACGCGAGGGCATCTCGCTGGTGCTCAGTGCACTCGATCTGGAAGAGCCGCTCGAGTTTTCGTATGCAGAGCCACACGATGTGTTCGGCATCGGCTTCCACCTGAAGGGCGGCAGTCGCTTTGCCCTGGAGGGGTCTGTCTTCGATACGCAGCCCCTGGACGTCTGGGCAGGCACGGCGCCGCGTTGCAGCACGTCCCGCTTCAGGTTGTCGGTCTCCGGGTTCCGCACGGTCGCCCTTCGATTCACGCCGCAAGCGTTGCAGCACCTGCTCGATGGGCGGACGCCCGCGTCGGGATGCATCGTCGACCTGGCGCGTCGCGCGCAGCATGACGCCGCGGTCGCCCGCCTGCCGTCGCTGGACATGGCGGGCGCGAGGATGGTCGCGTCGATGTTCTCCACCCCCTACACCGGCACGGCACGCACGCTCTTTCTGGAGTCCTGCGCACTCGCGCTGCTCGCGACACAGGTCGACTCCGCGACGCACGAGCGGCGCACCGACCAGGGCAGGTATCGGCTGTCTCATCGCAAGAAGCTCGAGGCTGCCCGCGAGCACCTCGACGCGCGACTCCTCGACCCGCCCACGATTGCGACTCTCGCCCGTAGCGTCGGCACGAACGAGTTCTTCCTGAAGCGGGAGTTCAAGCGGGCGTTCGGCGTCACCATCTTCGGCTACGTGCGAGCGCGTTGCATGGAACGCGCGATCGCGGAGCTGCTCGCGGGCTGCCCGGTCGAGCAGGCGGCGCGCGCAGCCGGATACGGATGCACCCGCAGTTTCGCCATCGCGTTCCGCCGCCACACGGGCGTCCTCCCGAGCACGGTCAGGCGGCGGTTTCGCAGTGATCCTCCCGCGCAGTACGCGCATGACTCCCGCTCGACACACACGCTCGCCTTGCCCGGACTGGCAGCCTTGCCTGACCGCTGTGAATCCGGGATGGACATCGATGCGTATCGGCGCGCAAGCCTTGGTCGTGGCCTCGCTGCTGGGCCAGCCCCTTCAACTGGCCGCCGGGCAAGCCAGCGAGAGTCCAAGAAAGTCACGTGCGGCGCAGGAGCACGCTCCGACTGAGACCGTGATCGTCAGCGCGCGCCTGCGCGAAGAGGCCGCGCGCGACGTACCCTTCGCCGTCACGGTCATACGGGAAGCGGAACTGCGGGAACGCAGGATCGACGATACTCACAGCCTGTTCCGGCAGGTTCCGGGCCTTTCGCTGACCAGCTTCGACGACGGGCGCTTCGCATACTTCCAGCTGCGTGGCATCGGGCCGCTGAGCCAGGCCATCAGTCCCGACGATGGTTCGGTGGTGACCTACGTCGACGGCGTACCCCAGCCGGTATACGCCTCGGAGTTCGCATACCTCGACCTGCAAAGCATCGAAGTGCTGCGCGGACCCCAGGGAACCCTGTTCGGGCGCAACAGCCAGGGTGGTGCGCTGAACATCGCGACGCGCAAGCCCGGCGACGACTTCGACGGGCGTGTCCGGCTCGAAGCCGGCGACCTGCGAACCGGTCTCGCGCAGGGCACGATTTCGGGACCCGTGATTTCCGACCGGCTCGCAGCCGGCCTGGCGTTCCACGCCTCGACGACCGATGGCTTCGTTCGCAACGTCGCACCGGCCGGCGGCGAGCTCGGCGACCGGGACTCGTACGCCGCCCGCGGCACGCTGGTCGTGACCCCGTCCGGAGACGACGGGTCCCGCTTCACGGTGGCGGTGAACGCGGACCGGCAGGTCAGCGACCCGTTCTACTACGTGCGGCGCGGCCAGCCGCGCGCGGCGGTCGAGCTTGCACCGGAGAACCGCGTGACGCGAACGGCATGGGGCGTCAGCGTCACCTCGGAGGTGGCACTCGACGACCTGCGGTTCACCGCCATAACGGCGCTGAACGGCTTCCGGAACGATCAGGTGACGGACGATACCGACGGACTCATCTACGGCCCGCTGTTCGGCCTGCCTGCCGCGGCCTTCCTGGCGCCCGTCTCCTTCTCGGACTGGCGGGAGCGAGAGAGTCGCTTCCACCAGGAGCTGCGCCTTTCGAGCATGCCGGGACAGGAGATCGCCTGGGCCTCGGGACTGGTCTACTTCAACTCGGATTTCGACGTCGAGCTGGACAACCGTTCCTCGTTCTCGCCGTTCCTGAACGGCGACCGGGTGGCGACGCAGGGCATCGACTCCTATGCCGCTTTCGGCGAGCTGTCGGCGCCGCTCGGGACTCCGCGCCTGAAGGGGACCCTCGGGGCGCGATTCACGCGCGACGACAAGAGCCTGGATGCGAGCTTCACCGGAGTCGGGTTCCCAGGGACCGTCAACCGGTTCGCCGAGTCGTCCTCCGCCCGCTTTGACCTCTGGACCGGGCGCGCGGCGCTGCTGTTCGAGGCCACCGAGAACGTCAACGTCTATGGGACGGTCGGCCGGGGCGCCAAGAGCGGGGGCTTTCCCCGATTCACGCTGGGCGCAGCGCTCGGCCAGGCCAGCAGGAGCTATGCCGAGTCCACGTCGTGGACCTACGAAGCCGGCGTGAAGTCCGAGGTGGCCGACGGACGGGGCCGCCTCGAGCTCTCCGCGTTCTACAACGACGTCACGGATGAGCAGCTCTTCGTACTCGACTTCGTCAGTTTCCAGTTCCTGCCCGTGAACCTAGACACGCGCAGCTTCGGCCTCGAACTGCAGGGCGACTACGCGTTGGGTGGTGGTTGGTCGGTCGCCGGCGGCCTGGCATGGACGGACGGCGAGATCCGCGAGGCCGCTGTGATCTCCGGCGCTCGCGCCGGCAATCGCATCCCGAACGTGGCGCGGCTCAGCTCGACCGCGACGCTCCGGTACGAAGGCGCCGAGATCGCCGTGGGGCGTGGCTCCGCAACGCCCCTCGTCGTCGTGACGCATCAGTACGTCGGCCGGCGCGCCGCCGATGTCGCCGACAGCTTCGATCTCCGGGCGCAGCGCAACCTGGACGCGCGTGTCGGCCTGCGATTCGGTAGCAGGGAGATCTACGCTTTCGGTCGCAACCTGACCGACGATGCGCAGGAACTCAACGGCGTGCTGTACGGACCCGGCGTCGAAGGAGCGTCCTACGCCCGCGAGCGAGTCGTCGGCTTGGGTTTCATCGCGGACCTCCGATGAACGACTATGCGGTGACGGCCCAGTTCTATGACCCGATGGCTGCCGCACAGCACGACCGGGTCGACCGACAGATCCGCTCGGCTCTCGAGGGTCTCGCGCCGATGGGAGATCCGATCGTCGACATCGGTGCGGGCACCGGGTTGACCGTGCAGGTGATCGCCGGTGCGCTTCCGGATGCCGAGATCCTCGCCGTCGAGCCCGACCCGTCGATGAGGTCGGCGCTGATGACGCGGGTGTGGGCCGACCCGGGCCTGCGACGACGGGTGAGCATCCTCCCGATGTCGATCTTCGCCGCGCCCTTGCCGAGTACGATCGCCGCCGCGGTCGCGAGCGCCTCGGCCGTGCACTTCAGTCCCGACGAGCGGCGCCGGCTGTGGGGCCTGCTGGCTCGGCGCCTCGCCCCGACGGGCTGCATCCTGGTCGAGGTGCTGTGCCCAACCTCGCTCGACATCCCCGAAATCCGCTTCGCGACGGTACGAGTTGGCCGTATCGACTACCAGGGCTGGTCCGCAGCGACGCGCATCGACGACCGGCGCCAGAAATGGCGCATGACGTACGTCGCCGCGATCGACGACACCGAAATCGACCGACAGATCACCGAATTCGAGTGCTGGGTCGCATCGCCGGCGGAGATCATCGAGGAAGCGGCAGCGTCAGGGTTGCGAGGCGCGATCAGGGGCAGCCTCGTGGTGCTGAGAGGCGGATCGGACTCTATCTAAATTTTTCTTTCGTACGCGTCTTGCCGACCACTGAGCGAGTGCGCATTCACAACGATCGTCTGCCCCGCGATCACTTCGGCGGTACGCAACCGAATCACGCCTGGATCGGCATCGTCGGGACGGGACTCGACAGGTGTGGCTGACGTAGGCGAGTAGAGGAGTTCGGCTGCGGCGGCCAGTGCGATGGCTGTGTGCGGAAAGGCAGCAGCGAGCCGAGATTGCTCGAGACAGGCGTTACCATCGACCTCAATGGTGGCGGGCTCCCGCAGGCGCGTGCCTCGATCTTCGTGGAAGGGCCAGCTCGTAGACCACTTGGGGGGGGCAGCGATGCTCATGTGCCGAGAAGCCCAGGGCCTTCGATGGCGCGCAACTCCCAGCCAGAGCCACGGGGCTCCCGCGAGTCATGAAGCGGTCATGCGACGGGTCCGGTGCTCCGATGCCTACGGTGTTCTGCAATGCATTCGTTTGGATCAGCGTGCTGATGCGAGCGTCTCGGCAAACGGCTCGCGGGCGACGACCGGGATGTAGCGGAGCCGACCGGGAACCGTGTCGGCGAGCAGAGTCGCGTCGCCGACGCGAAGATGTTGCAGGCGCGAGGTGAGCGGGCCGTCCGACGCCCTGGTGCACGGGAACTCGCGCTCGCCCGCAGAGTTGGCGCTGACGAAGAGGGCGCATGTCGTGCCGTGCGACTGACAGAGGACGGCGCCGGAGCCGAGAGACGGATCAGGTCGTCACGGTGAGGACGCCACGCATCAGGCCGTAGTGGCCCGGGAACGTGCAGAGAAAGGTGTACTTCTCCCCCCGCCTCAGCTTGCTCATCGGCACCACGGCGGTGGCTGTTTCGCCAGGGCCGAGCAGGGGCGTCGAAGCGATGATCCGAGGATCTTTCGGCTTTAAATAGCTGTTGGCGAGACCCGCGGCCATCCCGTCCTTCGCCACTGCGTCGACATCGGCGGTCCTCACCAGAACCCAGTTGTGCCCCATGGTGTTCCTCGGGAGCTTGCCGGCGTTGCGCAGCGTCACCTTGATCTGGGTGCATCGCTGTGAGAACGACAGGCTCTTGAGGTCGTACTGCAGGTTGTCGTTGGCAACGACCGACGCGGTGCAGGCGTTCGCGGCGACGGGGCGCGGCGCCGACGTGGGCGTCTGCGCCAGGGCGGCGGCAGTGCCGCCCGCCGCCAGCAAAGCAGTCGCGAACAGGGAGGCAGCGGTGGCGCGCGGTGGGCGCCGGTCAGCAAGACGGATCGTAGTGTGTTCGAGCATCGGGGATTCTCCGCGGTCAGGCATCGGTTCGGAGGGGATCGAACGCCCGGTCGGGGCAGTTGGGCAGGCTGTCTCCTGCGAGCGCATCGGCGACGCGAGCGAGGAGACCCGCTGCACCGAGGCGGCCGTACTGCTCGCACAGGTAGCCCAGCGCCACGTTCAGCAGGGCGTTGCCGGCGTGCTCGCGCGAGCTGGGCGGTAGGTTGCGGACGCTGCGTTCGACGATGGCGATCGTAGAAAGCAGCGCGGCCATCCGGAGATCGTCGGCGGCAGCGAGCGACGTGCCCAGGGTCGACCGTGCCCGTCGGGTTTTCTGGGTACGGGTTGAACGAGAACCCATCGCAGTCATTCCGCTGGCCGCTGCGAACCGTTGATGCGGATGTGGACGGCCCGCAGCGGTACGCCGAAGGGCGTCCCAGAAGCGTTGTGGGGAAGGCGCCGACCGACACAGCGATCTACGGCACGACCAGTGACGAGGCGGCGGGCACCCCATCGGGTATGCCGAGGTGTCGTCAACACGAAATAGAGTGCAACGAGACCCCATGCCGAGAATTCGACGCAGCCGAGGACGGCGAGGACGACTCGGACGACTGTCGGGTCTGAAGCGGTGCGTCCAGTCATGAAGCGTTCGCTCAGTGAACCGTCGCTGCTGGTTGCGACGCCGAGGCGCGGCTTGGCGCGAGGCCGGCGGCGCTGGCGCGCAGCCTGGAAAGGTCGAGGCCGGCAACGAGGAATCGATCGGCGATGCGCGACAGACAGTCAACGGCGAGAGCGGCTTCGGATGGTGGGAGCCATTCTGCGCAGACGTCGCGCGCATGGGCGGGCGTACGCGCCTGCAACGCTGCAAGTGCGTGGAGGTAGAGCCGCTCGTCGTCGCCCAAGCCGCCGTCGCTGGGTGGGCGGAAGTCGAGGCGCCGGCGGGCATGCACCGCGAGTGTGCCGAGCACGATGTCGAGATCGCGCAATGCCTCGGGGACGCCCGCTCGCGCGAAGGCCTGCGCCAGCACGGAACTGCAGGGGTGCGCGGGATCGAGTCGGCAGATCCATTGCCGCGCCGCCCACAGCAGGAACTGTCCGGCCAACGGCAAGTCGGCATATGCGGGCGGAATGGCGGCGGTCTGAAGGGAAAGTGACGACAACACAGTGAGCTCCAGGCTGGCGGTGAGAGGCAGGCTGCTGGCGTGCGTCTCGCGGCCACAGACGGGGCGCGCATGTTGCACTGGCTGGCGACTTATATACGAATGATAATCGTTCGCATCTAAAACGTCAACGCGACACGTCGAGAAGGATCGAGGGGGCGACTGGCGATGAGGCCAAGATCCCGCGGTGGCGTCGGGCCCATGACGGTAGAGCCTGCGCCGCGCAGGTCATCGCGAGCAGCGGAGCGATCGTGGCGCGAAAGCGCGCGCAGTGCGCCAACACCTCAGTAAGGCCGACACGAGGCGCACCTGCGGCGGGGAAGCAATCTGGGAATCGCCTCCGAATTCGAATCCGGAACGCTGGGGAAGGGGTGCGGGTCCTGCCACCCCGGCCTTGCCGGCACTTGCGTCGCGGGCATCGATCAACGCAGCAACGACTGCCATTGGGTCATCGCGACGCGTGCCTCGACGAACGCATGCCCGTCCGCTGAGAAACTCATGATCAGGGACTCGCCCTCGGCCGTAGCCGCGGCATCGGCGCCAAACGCAGCGCGCAGGTTCGGCAAATGAGTGACGATCAACGTGTTGCCAATCGCCGGGGCCTGGTGCGCGAGGCCGCGCAACCACGCGCCCTCGGCGTCGCCGACGCCGCTCATGTTCGTGCTGCCATCGCCGAGTAGCGGATCGATCTCCGGCTCCCCGACCGCCAAGTACTTCACGGTTTCGCGGGCGCGATAGGTCGGGCTGGACAGTACCCGCGTCACCGGGATGCCCAGTCTTTTCAGCGCCGCTCCCATCGCCTCGGCCTCGGCACGACCTGTCTTCGAAAGTTGTCTCTCTCGCGCCGGGTTGTCGGCGTTGGCCGCGGCGGAGTCCGGCAGGTCGGTCGGGGAAGCGGCATGTCGCATCACGATCACGTGTTTCCCGGCTCGCAAGGCATCGATCAGCGCCGGCGGGACGGTGGCGGTCGGATCCGCTGCGAAAGTCTGGATCGTGGCGAGTGCGAGCGTGAGCAGCACGGCCATGGCGCTCCTCCCACAGGCGAGCCTCGGGGATGTGCGACGGCGGTTCCCATCGATGCGATTCATGCGGACACGCTCTTTCAGGGGGGTTACGTGAGGCAATCAGGAGGGCATGGTGGAAGACAGCCGCCAGGCGCGGCTCGGCGACGACGAGGGTGTTCCAACCGTCTGACATCCGATAGGACTCGTCCAGGACGTTGTCGATGCCACCACGCAGCGTCGTGGCCCGCCCGCTCAGTCGTGTCATGTGGCGCGCGCCCACGTCCATCCGGGGCGTGGCGGCAGTCACTGCGTGTGATGTACCGCGGAGCTAGGCAGGTCAGCTGCCCGGAGCGTCGGTCACGGCTGCAGCGTCACCCGGACGATGCTGGGGAGGAAGTCGCGCAGCCCTGGAATACGCGACACGATCGGCAGCAGGACCCCTGCAAGGCCCCGCAGGTAACCAAAAGGCACCAGTCTCACCTCCGTACGGCGCGGCAGCCACCGCACGAGGGTAGACTCGATCTCGGCGCGGTCTATCCCCCAGGGCATCGGTGGACTACGGTAGGCGGGGGTCTTGTAGAAGCCGCGGAGCGTCTTGCGCGAGAACCACCGGGGGATCGCGTCGAACATCAGCTCGGCAGAAGGGAAGCGCTCGCCGATCCGGCGGAGCAGACCTCGTACCTCGTCCTCGTCGAGATACATCAGCAGCCCCTGCACCGTGATGAACACACCCCCGGAATCGTCCACCGCGTCCATCCAGCGCGGATCGAGCGCGCTCATCGCAAGGGAGCGGCAGCGTGCGCTGGCGGGCAGGAAGTGCTCGCGCAGCGCGATCGCCTCCGGCACATCCACGCAGAGCCAGTTCACTCGACCGTCGTCGCAACGCTGGAACTGGGTCTCCAGTCCGCAAGCCAGCTCGACGACGGTGGCCCCCGGATGCGCCGCGAGCCACGGACGCAGCGCGTCGTCGAAGACGCGCGAGCGCAAACCATGCGAGCCGTCGGCGTCGCCGAAGCTGCGCCGATAGTCATAGTCGATCGCGTGGTAGATGCGCACCGCGTCGGGATCACGCAGCACGCCATCTGGCCGCAATGCCTCGCTCGCGCGGTTGTGCAACGTCCACAGCATCGTCTCTGGAACGCCACTCAGGGCAGGAACAGCCATGGCCGCGGCGCGCTCATCGTTATCGTGCATACCGCGCATCCTCCGGCAAGGAACTCCGGTCTCCAACACGAACGATGCCGTTCCGTTGCCAGTACGGTTGCGATGCGGCCATGGCGCCTATGGCGATCTCGCACGCCCCCCGACGGTCCGGCAGCTCCGCCAAGAGAATCCGCGAGCGCCGCCTCGCCCGTCGGCGGGTGCCCTCAGTATATGCCGGCTCGGCGCGCGGCTCGCCTCTGGACGGCATGGCCGGAAACGCTACGCCACGTGGCGCTGCCGGACGCGTCGCCTCGAGCGTGCGGCTTACGGTTCTCGAGACCAGCATCGGGCGCCATACGGACCGACGGCTGCACGGACGAAAAGGGCATCTTGGCGCCACCCTCTTCGTCGTCTGCACGCCGGCGACCTGACGCCCGAGTCGGCGTGCGATCAACCGCAAGGAGGCCAGCCTCGCGAATCGCGCCACCGACGACCCCCCCACGTGCGCGTATCCATCTGCGAGAGGCGGCACACTTCACGCATTCGCGGATCGTCTGCAGACGTCCGTCCACCTCGATCGGCGCCTGAGCCAGCGGGCGCCTGGAGAACCCCCGATGAACGACTCTCCCATTGCAGGCCAGGACTCCGAGGCCGTAATCGCCTCGCTCAATCGCATCCTGGAGCTCGAACTGGCTGGGGTAGTGCGCTACCTGCACTACAGCTTCATGGTATTCGGGCACAGCCGCATTCCGATAAGCGCCTGGCTACGGGCCCAGGCAGACGAGTCGCGAGACCATGCCGTGCAGGTCGGCGAGCACATCACCTCGATAGGCGGGCATCCTTCACTGAAGATTGGTTCCCTTCTCGAGACGCACAAGCACAGCATCAACGACATCCTCTCCGAGGCCTACTCGCACGAGCACCAGGGCCTGGAGGAATATCGGAAGCTTTTGGCGCTGGTCCGCGACCGCAACATCATGCTCGAAGAGTTCGCCCGGACGCAGATCGCGTCCGAGGAATCACATCTGGCGGAGATCCTGAAGATGATGCGCACGCCTGGCTCGATCTAGGCTACGTGGCGACGCACGGGACTGTAGCGCCCGTGCTCCGACCAGAGGGGATTCCAGGCGGTGGGCTCAGGCCCCTCGACGTTGGACGGGCGCCGCGCGCCCCATGTTGGCCGCTGGTCGGCCTAGATCAGCGGGCCAACCGGCGTCCATGTCGTTGATCACTTCGAGCAGCGCAGCGGCATGATCCGCACCGTCGTTCAACGCAGGGACTCGCCGGAAACTCGCACCGCCGCGGTCGAGGAAGTGGCGACGATAGTCGATGTCGATTTCTTCCAGGGTTTCCAGGCAATCGACTGGAAACGACGGCGAAACGATGACGACGTCCCGCGTGCCGCGAGCCAGCAGGTCGTCCAGGACGCGCAGCGTATAGGGCTGCAACCAGGCCGCCGGGCCGAAGCGCGACTGGAACGCGATCGACCACTGCCCCTCAGACAGTCCAAGTCGCTGCGCCAACAAGCGGGCCATTTTCTGGCAGTGACAGAAGTACGGATCTCCGTCGGTGACGTATCGCACCGGTACGCCGTGGAACGACATCACCAGGTGACTCTGCGGGGGCGCGGCGCGCAGCGTCGACGCCGTGCGGCGCGCGAGCGCCGCGAGATAGGCCGGATGGTCGTGATAGGCCGGAACGAAACGCACGTCCGGCACCCAGCGCCATCTCGCGAGCACGCGCATCACGGCGTCGTGGACGGCGCCGACCGTGCTGCTGCAGTACTGCGGATACATCGGTACGACCACGATCCGGCGGCAGTTGGCCCGCACGAGTTTCTCGAGCGCCGATGCCACTCCCGGCTCGCTGTAGCTCATCCCTAGTTCGACGAGGACGCGGTCGCCGCACTCGGCGAGTTGGCGTTCCAGTTCACGGCGCAGCGCGTCCGAATGCACGCGGAGCGGCGAACCTCCATCCATCCAGATCTTCCGGTACTTGCGCGCACTGCGGAGTGGTCGCGTGGTGAGGATGATGCCCTGGAGCAATGGCTGCCAAACCGCGGCAGGAAGGTCGACGACGCGCCGGTCGGACAGGAATCGCGACAAGTAGCGACGCACTGCACGGAAGGTAGGGGCATCCGGCGTTCCGATATTGACCAGAAGGATACCTACACGCTCGGGGGCCTCGTGGGAAAAGCCCCGAAGCGGCACGAAATATGGCATGACCGGCCAGTCCAGCGTCCGACGACGGGCTCAGTGTAGCGACTCAGGAACTCAGCCGGCGCGTCGCGTAGCCGCGACGTGGCCAGCAGACGACGGGTTGTCGCCACGGCCCGTGCGGGTGCCGAGCCGCGGGATCGGCAGGGCAATGCGGGACGCTGCTCGCAGGGGGCAGCGTCCATGCAGAGTTCGTGCGATGCGCGAACGTTCCCCGATCGCGCGTGGCGGACCGTCGAGAACGGAGCGGACTAGACGCATCTGCAGATAGGTTGGACGGCCCGCCTTGCTTCATCGTGCAACGACGATGTACGTCTCCCTCGCTTCGAGCGCGAGCAGGCGGCGCGCCATGTCGAGCTTCAGCCCTTCCAGGCGCAGCTCCTCCTCGGCGGTCCGCGACGTCAGGCGTCCGAGCCGCACGAACTCGTCGTCGACGATGCCTTCGCGGATCACGAGCACGACCGACCGGTCGCGGTAGCCCACCTCGAACACGTAGCGCTCGAGCGTCGGTCCCCGCTCGGGGCGCTCCAGCGCGGGATCGACGTGGTAGCGTCCCTCGGTCACGGCGCGGGTCATCATCTCGAAGGCATCGCGCGCACCGGGGCCGCGGAAGGCGGTCCGGATGCGGATCTCGCGGCGCTCGGGCGGGCCGTCGGGCGAGACGATCGGCAGCGCACGCTGCATCACGCGCAGCGCGTGCGCGACACCGCCGGGGAACCCATGCCCGTGGTAGAGCACCAGGTCGTGCCAGCCGTAGCGCAGCTCGCGGCCGAGTTCCGTGACGATCACCGGCGGATCGCCGGCCTGTGGCGCGAGCATGCTCAGAACTCCGCCGTGAGCGTCAGGCGCAGGCTGCGGCCCGGTTGCAGCAGCGGGTTCGAGGGGCTGTTCGGGAACAGCAGGCTCTCGGGCGTCGCGGCGAGCGCGTAGGCGCGGTCGAACAGGTTCTCGACGGTGGCATCGGCGCGCACGCGGGCCCAGTCGCCGGGCAGCCAGCGCCCGAGGTCGAGCGAGCCGTGCAGCGAGGCGACCGCATAGCCGGCGCTCTCGCGCTCCAGGCGCGGGTCGATGCGCTCGTGCCGGCGCGCCCAGTCGAGCATCGCGGACGTGGACCATGCGCTGCCCGGCGCCGCGTAGCGAAGTGCGAGTCGGCCGTTCAGCGGCGGCACCTGGTCGAGCGGACGATCGGTGCGGGTGTCGGTGCCGCGCAGCCAGGTAGCGGTCGCATCGACGCGCAAGGCCTCGGTCAGGGCCAGCACAGTCTCGAACTCGACGCCCTGCATCCGCGCGCGACCGATGTTGCGCAGCTGCACCGCCGGGGCGCCCTCGAAGACGATCGGCACCTCGCGGTCGATCAGGTCGCGATAGTCGGAGTGGAAGGCGACGAGCTCGGCGCGGAGCCGCTCGCCCGTCAGCCGCAGGCCGAGCTCGGCGGTGCGGCCGGTCTCCGGTTCGACCGCAGGGTTCGGGACGCGGAACGTCGCGCCGGCGATCGTGCCGACCGCCACCAGCTCGGTGACGGACGGGGCACGGAAGGCGGTCGCGACGTTGCCGAAGACGGCGACGGTCGGGGTTGCCTGCCACACCGCGCCCAGGGAACCGACCAGCGGATGGTTCTCGGTCTCGCCGGCCGCCGCGAACAGCGCGCGGGTGCGGGCGTTGGTGATCGCCGCCACGTCGAGGTCGGTCCGCAGGTAGTCATAGCGGAGCGAGCCCGACAGCGTCAGGGACGGGTCCGCGCGCCACTCGGCGAGCACGAAGGCCCCGACGTTGAGCTGCTCGCTGTCCGGGTTCTGCGGCAAGAACAGGCCGCCGCGCACCGACTGCAGCGAGGCCGGCCGGTCCTCGTCGTACGCATCGACGCCGAAGGTCAGCGACACGTCGCCGAAGCCCGAGAAGCCGAGCACCCGCCCGCCCCACACCGTGGGACCGGGCACGCGCGAGGTGGAGAAGTTCGCGGGTGTGCGCGTGTCGGGGATCAGCAGGATGTCGGTGTCGAGGTGCCGGCGGTAGAGCGTGGCCTCGACGCGATCCAGCCAGGCGCCTTCGCCGAAGCCCTCGCCCACGTAGGCGAGGCGCACGAAGCGTTCGTCCATCGGATCCTCGCGCTGGATCCGGTTCAGGGTGCCGGGCGGATTCGCGGCGCCCGGAGCCGCGGCCACGCCGCCGGCACGACCGCGCTCGACCGAGGCGCGCTTCGCGGACAACTCGATGCGCTGGCCGGGCGCGAAGCTGTAGCCGAGCACACCGTCCCAGATGCGGACGCGATAGTCGCTGTTGGGGATCGTGCCGCGCGCCGACTCGAAGTCGTCGCCTTCGCGATGGGAGTATCCGGCGAGCACGTCGAAGCCACCGCCGGCGCCGCCGAACTGCGCCCGGGCGTGACGGCCGTCGTTGGCGGTGTCGGTTCCGAGCACCACGCGGTTGGAATCGAGCTGGAACGAGTCGCGGTCGATGCCGGCGGGCCGCCGGGTGATGACGTTGATGACGCCGCCGAAGCTGTCGGTGCCGTAGAGCGAGGCGGCAGGCCCGCGCACGATCTCGACGCGCTCGACGAGCTCGGGCGGGAACAGCAGGTACTCGAGCGTGTTCCGGCCGCGGAAGCGGTCGCCGTCGACGAACAGCGGCGCACGGAAGCCGTTGGTCGAGAAGCCGCGCACGACGAGCTGGCCGCCGTAGCCGCCGTTGCCCGACGCGGAGATGCCCGGCAGCCCCGCGAGGCCCTGGACGAGATCGGGGGACTGGCGCCGCAGCAGATCGTCGGTGGTCACCACGCTGACGGCGCGGCTCAGTGCCGTGCGGGCCTGGGGCGCCCGCGACGCCGTCACCACCACTTCCTCCAGCAGCTTCGGCCGGTCGGCCTCGGCGGCGCCCGCCGGCGCGGCCGCGGCGAGAGCGGCAGCGAGAGCCCAGCACTGCGGCCCACGCCGTACGTTTCGACAGTCGTTCATGCCCTTCCCTGTCCTGAATGAGAATCGTTCTTGATTCTGGCTCGCAGATGCGATTGAGAACAAGTTGCATTTCGATTTAGGCTGTAGGCATGGCCATCCAGCGGTTCTCCCGTTCCACCCCGGGCAGGTGCCTGGCATCGCGCGGGCGTCGCGTGGCCGTCGGCGTGCTCGCTGCACTCGCTGCGGGCTGCGGCGGCGACGCGCCCGGCATCGCCCCGACGGCCGGACCGCCCTCGCGAGGGGCAGAAAGGATCGTCAGCTTCCCGATGCCGGGGACGACCGCCGTGCTCGCGACGACGCGGCGGGCCGAGGTCCTCGTCGGCGCCCATTCCGAAGCGATCGCCGCACTCGGCGCGAGTCCGCTGCGCACGGCCTACGGCGATGCGCTGCGCACGTCGACCGCGATGGTCGGCGCCGGCTTCCGGCCGAACGTCGAGGAGTTGCTGCGGGTCCGGCCCGACCTCGTGATGCAGTGGGCCGACCGTGGCGCCGGCCTGGTCGAGCCGATCGAACGCGCCGGGCTGCGCGTGCTGCCAGTGCGCTTCGGGACCGAGTCCGATGCCCGCACCGCGCTGACCGATCTCGGCGCGGCCGTCGAGGGCGGCGCAGCGCGCACCCGCGCGATGCTCGCCTGGCGCGACCGCGTCGAACGCGAGCTGGCCGCGGTGCGCGCGACGCTCGGCTCGCCGCCGCCGGCGGTCCTCTACCTCGCGCGCACCACCGGGGGCTACCAGGCAGCCGGCGGAGACCACTATTTCGAGGAGGCGCTGGTGCGCGCCGGTGGCCGCAACGTCGCGACGCTGCTGCGCGGCACACCGGTGCTCGGCCCGGAGCAGGTCGTCGAGCTGGCGCCGGAAGTGATCGTGGTCGGCAGCTTCGAGTCGCCCGCGGGCGTGGCACGGCTGCGCGCCGATCCGCGGCTCGCGGCGGTGCCGGCGATCCGCAATGGGCGCGTCCATCACGTGCCGGTCGGCGGCTACCGATGGGATCCGCCGAGCCAGGAATCGCCGCTGTACTGGCTCTGGCTCGCGCACCAGCTGCATCCCGCCGCGCCCTGGCCCGGGCTCGAGCCCGCGGCGATCGAGGCCTTCGACGTGCTCTACGGCGTGCGGCTCGCGCCGCAGACGCTCGCGACGATCGTCGACGGGGCTGCGTCTCGATGAGCGTCGTCGCCATCGAGAGCGCGGCGGCGCGCCCGGGCGGGCACGCTCGCCGCAGCGCGCTCTGGATCGGGCTGGGCGGTGCCTTGCTCGCCGCGATGGTGGTCGCGCTCGCGGTCGGCAGGGTCGGCCTCGGCGTGACCGAGGTGCTGCGCGCGCTCTGGGCATGGGCCGGCGGCGTCCGCGATCCCGCGGCGATCCTGGTCGGCGACATCCGCCTCCCCCGCGTGCTGATGGCCGCGCTCGGCGGCGCCGCCCTGGCAGCGGCCGGCACCACGCTGCAAGGCCTGACGCGCAACCCGCTGGTCAGCCCGGATCTCGTCGGCGCCTCGTCGGGTGCCGCGTTCGGCGGTGCGGCGATGATCCTGCTGTTCGACGATCGCCTCGTCACGCTCGCCGGCGCGTTCGCGGGAGGCCTCGGCGCCGTCGCCCTGGTGCTGCTGCTCGCGCGGCAGGTCGGCCGGCGTGATCCGCTCGGCCTGGTGCTCTGCGGCGTGATCGTCTCGGCGCTCGCGAGCGCGCTGGTCACGCTCGCGACCGTGCTGGCCGATCCCGAGGACGAGCTGCCCTCGATCGTCTACTGGCTGATGGGCAGCTTCGCCGATGCATCCTGGTCCGGCGCGGGCTGGCTCGCGCTCGCCACGCTGCCCGCAGTCGCGCTGATCCTCGCGCTGCGTTTCCAGGTCAACCTGCTGGCCCTCGGCGACGACGAGGCACGCGCCCTCGGCTCGGAGCCGCAGCGCCTGCGCGCCCTGCTCGTGGTCGCGGTGGCGCTGGCGACCGCCGGCACGGTCGCCGTCGCCGGGATCGTCGGCTGGATCGGCCTGGTGGTGGCGCACATGGCGCGGCTGCTGGTCGGGGCGGACCATGCCGTGAGCATCCCGGCATCGGCGCTGCTCGGGGCGACGCTGCTGCTCGCGGTCGACACCTTCGCACGCACGGCAACGGCGCAGGAGCTGCCGCTGTCGGTGCTCACCGCGATGCTCGGCACGCCGGTCTTCCTGTGGCTGCTCGCGCGCAACGGCGGGCTCGTCCGCGATGTCTGACGCGCGCCTGCGACTGGAGCGCGTGACGGTGCGCCATGCCCGCGCCGCGCCGCTCGTACAGGACCTGACGCTGACCCTGGAGCCGGGTGAGGTGCTCGCGATCCTCGGCCCCAACGGGCGCGGCAAGAGCTCGCTGCTGCGCTGCATGGCCGGTCTGTGCGCGCCGAGCGCCGGACGCGTCGAGCGCAGTGGGCTCGCGGCCTGGCTGCCGCAGGGCCCGGGCGCGCCTTTCGCATTCGAGGCACGGCTGGTGGCCGTGATGGGGCGGCTGACGCGGCGCGGCCTGCTCGCAACCCCTGACGAGCCGGACTGGATCGCGGCCGATGCGGCACTGGCGCGCCTCGGCATCGCGCACCTGGCGCACCGCCCGGTCACGGAGCTCTCGGGCGGCGAGCGCCAGCTCGTCTGGCTGGCGCGTGCGCTCGCCGCGGAGGCGAGCCTCTGGCTGCTGGACGAGCCGTCGGCGCCGCTGGACCTGCGCAACCAGGTGCGCCTGCTCGCGCTGCTGCGCGAGGTGGCGCAGGAGCGGCGCGCGCTGGTGGTGTTCACGACGCACGACCCGGAGCATGCGCGCGAAGTCGGGGATCGCGTGCTGCTGCTGCTCGGCGACGGGCGTCACCTCGAGGGCCGGCCGGTCGATACGCTCACCGCCGAGAACCTGCGCGAACTCTACGGCGTCCCGTTCCGCCGTGTCGTCGCCGACGACGGCGAGACCCTGCTGATCCCCTGCTTCGAGGTGGCGCGATGAGCACGATGGACCTGCAGGGCGCATCGACCCGCGCGCGTGCGCCCGTGCTCTACGTCGAGCCCGGCCGGCCGCGATCGCCGCCGTTTGCGGCGGTCCCGGGCCTGGAGTCGCTGGACCAGGACGAGCTTTGCGCCGCGGACTTCGCTGGCTGGCGGGGCGTGATCCTGCCGATGCACGTCGACCAGCGCCGCTTCGCCGCCGGAGCCGACGCGATCGCCGGCTGGCTCGCCCGGGGCGGCCGCCTGTACGTCGGCGGCAACACGAACTATCCGCTGCTCCCCGGGCTCGCGCCGTTCCGCCGGGTCGAGCACGTCACGCCGGCGCAGCTCGGCATCACCGTGGTCGACGTGCATCCGGTGCTCGACACGCTGCCACCGGAAGTCGCGCAGGCGAACGCAGGCGTACAGGGCTTCTATGCGCGCGGGCACGTGCCGCCACTACCCGGCGCACGCGTGCTGCGGCTCATCGGTGGGCGCTTCCCGGTCGACTGGGAACTCGCCTGGCCGGGTCGTGGCCGGCTGCTCGTGCATGCCGGCAACGATCCGTGGACGACCGGCGACGACCCGGCGCGCCAGGTCGCATTCGCGCACGCGCTGGTGAACTGGCTCGCCGGCGACGACTGAAGGAGGATCCCGCATGCAGGACGCCCGCATCGGCGCGCTCGACGCCGGTACTTACTATCATCGCGCCGCACTGACCGATCCGGCCGTGGCACGCTGGCTGCACCGGACCTGTTACCTGCCGGAACTCGATGCAGCGGCGCTGGTCGACCTCGACACGCTGGTCGTGACCTGCCGCACTCCGCCACGCCGCATCCGGCCCATCGTGCCGCTGCTCGAGCGCTTCCTCGCCGCCGGGCACACGCTGGTCATCATGGGCGAGACCTTTCCCGAAGAGTGGTGGCCGCATCACCGCTTCGTGCGGCTGCCGGTCGACTTCACGTGGTGGCGCCGGCCGGGCGGCGTCAGCGGGCTGCAGTTCCCCGACCCGAGCCATCCGTTGTTCTCGCACGTGGCGCTCGAGCACTGCCAGTGGCACTACCACGGCGGGTTCGAGGTCGGCAGCGGTGCGACCACGGTGATCGGTTGTCGCGAGGGGCATGCGGTGCTGCTCGACGATACGGCGTGCTGCGCGCCCGGACGGGTGATCGCGACCGGCCTCGACCCCTTCTACCACCACGGCGCCGGGTTCATGCCGAACGCCACACGCTTCCTGCACGGCCTGCTCGGCTGGCTCGCCGACGGCGCACAGCGCCCGTCAGTTAGTATGTTATAACATACGCAATCTGGCATTCCTGGCCTGCTGGAGCCGTGCACCGATGGCCGACCTGCTGCGACTCGACCGCGACCCTGCCGCCGCCCTGCGCGAGACCGCGCAGCGCGCCGCGGTCCGCGACTGGACCTGCGCGACGCTCGGGCTCGGCGAGTCCGCCACCGTGCTGGTGACCGAGCTCAGCTGTGCCGAGCCCGGCTGCCCGCCGCGGGAAGTGGTGATCGCGGTGTTCGCGCCGCACGCCCCGCGCCGCCAGTGCCGCATCCATTGCGCGTTGGCCGAACTCGACGAGTCGCGCGTGCGCGCCGCGTGGCTCGCACCGACACCCTGTGGAGGCTCGCATGACTGACACGAACGACAAGGTCCCGGTGACCGTGCTCACCGGCTTCCTCGGCGCCGGCAAGACCACCCTGCTCAACCGCATCCTCACCGAGAACCACGGCCAGCGGATCGCGGTGATCGAGAACGAGTTCGGCGAGATCGGCGTCGACCAGGAACTGGTGATCAACGCCGAGGAAGAGATCTTCGAGATGAACAACGGCTGCATCTGCTGCACCGTACGCGGCGACCTGATCCGCATCCTCGGCAGCCTGATGAAGCGCCGCGACCGCTTCGACCGCATCGTCGTCGAGACCACGGGCATGGCCAACCCGGGCCCGGTCGCGCAGACCTTTTTCGTCGACGACGACATGCGCGAGCGGTTCGCGCTCGACGGCATCGTCACCCTGGTCGATGCACGGCACTTCGGGCAGCAGGTGGACGCCAACGAGGAGGCGCGCGAGCAGGTGGCGTTCGCGGACGTGATCGTGCTCAACAAGACCGACCTCGTGACCGCCACCGAGCTCGAGGCGGTGGAGCGCCGGGTGCGCGCGATGAACGCGCTGGCGCGCATCGTGCGCTCCGACCCGGCGGCACGCGCCGCAGTGCCGGTCGACAGCGTGCTCGGCATCGGCGGCTTCGACCTGTCGCGGGCGCTCGAGTACAAGCCGACCTTCCTCGAGCCCGAGTACCCGTTCGAGTGGGCCGGGCGGTTCGACCTCGCGGCCGGTCGACACGAGCTCGTGCTCGGCGAGGGACCGGATCCGGACATGGGGCTGGCGCTGTTCCCGGCACCGCCCGTGGAGGCCGAGGACCCGGCGCGCGTCGCCGCCGAGCGTGCGTTCAAGTGGTTCGCGGAGGACGTCGAAGCGAACGCGCCGGGCACGCTGCTGCGGCCCGCCGAGTCGCTGGCGATCCTCGACCTGCAGGGCACCGGCAGCAAGCGCTTCCCGGTGCAGGTCGACGCGCCCGGCCGCTACTGGCTGGTGACGCAGCACCTGCCCGAGGAGTTCGCGCTGGCCCTGCACGACCCGCAGGGCCGGCCGGTGCGCCCGGGGCTCGAGCGCGCCTTCGCGGCCGGGCACACCCACGACGACGAGGTCGGCTCGATCAGCCTGGAGACCGAGGAGCCGCTCGACCCGCGCCGCTTCTCGGACTGGCTGTCGCGCGAGCTGCAGGCGCAGGGCGCGAGCATCTACCGCATGAAGGGCTTCCTGAACTTCAAGGGCGTCGACCAGCGCGTGGTGATCCAGGGCGTGCACATGCTGACCGACAACACCACGCTCGGCCCCTGGGGCGAGAAGCCGCGGCGCACGCAGCTGGTATTCATCGGCCGCAACCTCGACACGCAGGCACTGATCGACGGCTTCGACGCCTGCCTCGCGGACTGAACGGGCGGAGGCTGCCATGCAGGACTCGACGCCGGGTGGCACCGACCACGTTCGGCCGCTGGTCATCGGCGTCATCAACGTGTCCGACCGCGCCAGCGCCGGCGTGTACGAGGACGTGCCGGGAAAGAGCTGCCTCGCGCTGCTGCACGACTGGATCGCGACGCCGTTTCGCGCGGAGTACGCAGTCGTGCCGGACGAGCGGCCCGAGATCGAGCGCGCACTCCTGCGCATGGTGGATGAAGCCGGCTGCAGCCTGGTGGTGACGACCGGCGGCACCGGTCCTGCGCCGCGCGACGTCACGCCCGAGGCGACGGTCGCGGTCTGCGACCGGCTACTGCCCGGGTTCGGCGAGCAGATGCGGGCGGCCTCACTGCGCCACGTGCCCACGGCGATCCTCTCGCGACAGACCGCCGGGCTGCGAGGTCGCTGCCTGATCGTCAACCTGCCGGGTCGCCCGAAGGCGATCCGGGAGAATCTCGAGGCGGTGTTCCCAGCCGTGCCTTACTGCATCGATCTCGCGGGCGGCGCCTTCATCGAGACCCACACGGAGCGGATGAAGGTGTTCCGGCCGAAGCCTTGACCACGGAGCCCCCGGCGCAGCCGCCGCATACCCCCTCGACCTCGTGGATCTCCCGCGCGACGTGGAAATCCAGCCGGGTGGCGTCGATCGCCACGCGGCGTGCGATGGTCGGATCGCTCACTTCGCGTGCCGAACCGCACCGGATGCACAGGTAGATCAGCGTGGCGTCGCGCGAGGCCGGGCACTCGCGCGCGAGGAACGCGTTGCGACTCGCGATCCGCGCGATCAGGCCGTGGTCCCGCAGTGCGTCCAGCGCCCGGTAGACCGTCGGCGGCGACACCTTGCGACGACGCCGGACTGAGAGGATGCGGATCAGCTCATAGGCGCTCAGCGGCACCGGGTGCGCGCGCAGCACGTCGAGGACCTCGCGACGCGTGCTCGTCATCCGCAGGCCCGCCTGGAGGCACCAGGCCTCGAGGTCGCCCAGGTCCGCGGCCCTGGCCTGCCCGGTCGGCGCGGGAGGGGGCCGCGACGGAGCCTCCCGGGGGGCCGACCCTTTCATCACTCGTTGCCGACGAGACGCCAGAGGGGGAAGGGATCCTCGTAGGTCGCCCAGGCCGAGGGGCCGGCGGCCCATTCGCCGTCCGTCAGGAGGCAGGCGTCGAGCCGGGCGGTCAGCGCCGCTTCGTCCAGTCCTATGCCGATGATCACGATCTCCTGGCGGCGGTCGCCATGGGGCTCGCGCCACACTTCTCGTATGCCCGCCAGCGCCTCGGCGTCCTGCGGCCAGCTGTCGCGGGGCGCGGCCGCCCAGAACAGTCCGGCCGCCTCGTGCGTCAGCGCGCCGCCCGCCTGGGACATCGAGCCGACCCAGTCGTAGCGCGAGGCGAGCCAGAAGTACCCCTTGCTGCGGACGACGCCCGGCCAGTCGGAGTTCAGGAAAGCCATGAACCGCGCCGGATGGAACGGCCGCCAGCGACGGTAGACGAAGCTCGCGATGCCATAGGTCTCGGTCTCGGGCGCATGGTCACCGCTCATCGCCCGCGCCCAGCCCGGTGCCCGTTGCGCCGCCTCGAAGTCGAAGGCCCTGGTGTCCAGCACCCGCTCCAGCGGCACGCGTCCGTGCTGCGCCTCGAGCAGGGTAGCGGTCGGATTGAGTGCCTTGATGATCGCCCGTGCCTGGTGCTTCTGGGCGGCATCGACGCGATCGACCTTGTTCAGCACGATCACGTCCGCACACTCCAGCTGGTCGGTCATCAGGTCGACGACGCTCCGTTCGTCGTCCGGCGCTGCCGTCTCGCCGCGGTCCGCGAGCATGTCGGTCGAGCCGAAATCCCGCACCAGGGTCGCGGCATCGGCCACGGTGACCAGGGTGTCGAGGCGGGCGACGTCGGACAGGGAGAAGCCGCCCTCGTCGCGCACCGCGAAGGTGGCCGCGACCGGCATCGGTTCGGAGATGCCGGTCGACTCGATCAGCAGGTAGTCGAAGCGACCTTCGCCCGCGAGGCGCCGCACCTCCTGGAGCAGGTCGTCGCGCAGCGTGCAGCAGATGCATCCGTTGGAGAACTCGACCAGGCGCTCCTCGGTGCGCGACAGGTCTGCTCCCCCGGCCCGGACCAGCGCGCCGTCGATGTTGACCTCGCTCATGTCGTTCACGATCACCGCCACGCGACGGCCTTCGCGATTGCGCAGCACGTGGTTCAGCAAGGTGGTCTTGCCGGCGCCGAGGAAGCCGGACAGCACCGTCACGGGCAGCCGGGCAGCGGAGTCGAGGGGGGTCGGCATCGACTCAGGTCGCGCGTGCATTGGCGGCACCGAGGCGCGCGCCGCACTGGCGCGCGACCGATTCCAGCAGTCGGGGATCGAAGCCATGGTCCGCCGAGACCGGCGTCGCGGCTGCCGCCAGCACCAGGAGCAGCTCGGGAAGACCGGAAGGACGCGGCGTCGACTGGAGGTAGCGACCGAGGGCCAGGTAGCGCAGCGCGATGGCGCGCGCGTAGTCGGCATCCCAGGCCTTCTCGTCGGCGATCCGCTCGACCAGTCCGGAGAACGACGCCGACGTACCCGGCGCCGATGCGATCGCCACTGCGCAGGCGGCGAAATCGCTCGGCCGGACGTGCGGCACGTCGACTGCAGTGTGGATCTCTTGCATCGCGGCGCTCCGACGGGCTTCTGACGCAGTGCTGCGATGTTATAACATACCTTTCCCCTTTTGCATCATCGGCCATTCCCGAGCCATGGAACGCACCTCGCTGACTGCCCGGCAGATCTACGACACCGTCCGCGCCAATCCTGCACGGGCACGCTTCGGGTTCGGCGGGCGCCCGGCGCTCGTCAACATCGACCTGCAGAAGGCCTACACGCGAACCGACCTCTACAAGACGGCCTACGAGAACGACCCGGCGCAGATCGAGCACGTCAATGCGCTCGCGGCGCTGTTCCGCAGCCGTGGCTGGCCGGTGGTCTGGACCTATGTCGCCTACATGGACTCGGGCGAGGACGCCGGCATCTGGGGGACGCGCAGCAATACGCCGGACTCGCTGCAGAACATCAAGTTCGGCTCCGACCGTGCCGCCTTCGACGAGCGCTGTCACGTGGACCGCGAGCGCGACGTCGTCTACTGCAAGAAGATGCCCTCGCCGTTCCACGAGACGCCGCTGCAGTCGCTGCTGGTCTGGCACCGCTGCGACACGGTGGTGATCACCGGCGGCTCGACCTCCGGGTGCGTCCGTGCGGCTGCCGTCGACGGCCTGAGCCGCGGCTACCGCTGCATCGTCCCGGAGGAGTGCGTCGCCGACAAGCACGAGAGCTACCACTACGCCAACCTGACCGACCTCGCCCTGAAGTACGCCGACGTGCTGCCGCTCGCCGAGGTGCAGCGCGCGCTCGCCGCGATCCCGGCGACGGGCACGTCGTCGTCCGGCGCCCCCGGAGCCGGGCGATGAAGCGCGATCCGGGGCTCTATGATTTCTGGCCTTACCGCGACCGGCCGCCGATCCGCTGGCCGGGCGACGCGCGCGTCGCGTTCTGGGTGGCGCCCAACATCGAGTACTACGAGCTCGACCCGCCGCCGAACCCGCATCGCCAGCCGTGGCCCCGCCCCTACCCCGACGTGCTGGGTTACTCGCACCGCGACTACGGCAACCGCGTCGGCCACTACCGGATGATGGAGGCGATGGATCGCTGCGGCGTGCGCGGCTCGGTGTCGCTGTCGGTGGCGATGTGCCAGCACCATCCGGAGCTGGTCCGCGACGGCGTCGAGCGCGGCTGGGAGTTCTTCTCGCACGGCATCTACAACACGCGCTACAGCTACGGTATGGACGAGGCGCAGGAGCGCGCGATCATCGAGGACTCGATCCGCACCGTGCGCGAGGCCACCGGCCAGACCATTGCGGGCTGGCTCGCGCCCGCGTTGACGCACACCGAGCGCACGATGGACCTGCTGGCCGAGTACGGGATCCTCTACACCTGCGACCTGTTCCAGGACGACCAGCCGCAGCCGGTGAAGGTGGCGAGCGGCCGACTGATCAGCATGCCCTATTCGCTGGAGATCAACGACGTGATCGCCTATGGCAGCTGCCTCGCGACGCCGCGCGCCTATGGCGAGATGATCCGCCGCCAGTTCGACACGCTGTACGAGGAAGGCGCCTCGTCGGGCACGGTGATGTGCATCCCGCTGCATGCCTATCTCGTCGGGCATCCGCACCGCATCGGGCCGTTCGAGGAGGCGCTGCGCTACATCACCTCGCACCCGGGCGTGTGGGTGACGACCGCGCGCGAGATCGCCGAGCACTACTACGCCCACTGCTACGACGAGGCACTCGCCGACATCGCGCGCCGCCAGCCGGGGGCCGCATGAGCCTTCCCGACGACTACCTGCGCTACCCGCGCCGTCGCCACGGCATGGACCAGGACTGGTACCGCTGGCGCCCGCACTTCGAGCAGCCGGCGCACCCCTGGCCGAACGGCGCGCGCCTCGCGGTGTGGATCTGCACCAGCCTCGAGTTCTTCCCGCTGAACCCGCTCGGCAAGCCGTTCAAGGCGCCCGGCAGCATGGTCACGGCCTACCCGGACCTTCGCCACTACACGACGCGCGACTACGGCAACCGCGTCGGTGCCTACCGGCTGCTGCGGCTGTTCGGCGAGCTCGGCCTGCGCACCAGCTTCGCGGTGAACTCCGCGGTCGCGGAACGCTATCCGCAGTTGATCGCCGACCTGCGAGGCGACGGGCACGAGGTGGTCGCGCACGGGGTCGACATGGACCGGCTCCACCACGGCGGGCTCGACGCGACCGCCGAGGGCCTGCTGGTCGACGAGTGCCTCGCCGTGCTGCGGCAGGCGGGAGCCGGCCCGGTGCACGGCTGGCTGTCGCCGGCGCGCTGCGAGTCGCCGCGCACCGCCGCACTGCTCGCGGCCCGTGGCCTCGAGTACTTCTGCGACTTCGTCAACGACGAGCTGCCCTACGAGTTCGACACCGGCGCCGGCACGCTGCTGGCGATGCCACACTCGCACGAGCTCTCCGACCGCCAGGTGCTGGTCGAGTACCGGCACTCCGAGGCAGAGTATGCCGAGCAGGTGCGCGACCAGTTCCGGCGCCTGCTCGCCGAGTCGGGGCCGTACGGCCGGCGCATCCTCAGCCTGCCGCTGACTCCGTACGTGGTCGGCCTGCCGTATCGCTTCGGCATGCTGCGCGAACTGTTGAGCGACCTGCGCCGCGAGCCAGGCGTCTGGTTCGCGACCGGCGCCGAGCTGGCGCAGGCCTGGCGGGCCGTGCCGCCCTGAAGGACGCCGCCGACGCGGCAAGCCACCCGCTCTTGCCGCCCTCCTTGCACCAATCCGGCGCCCGCGCACGGTGCTTGCACCATCAAAGCACCCGGCAGGCGTGCGCCGCTCACCCAAGCCCTTGATACCGCGGGCCCTCGCCCCGTGGCATGGAACCTGCTGCGTGCTCGCCCCAGGGCGGCGCATCGGCTGCGCCGCCCGAAGCAACCAGAACGACGCATCGGGGGAACATCATGAAGACGACTGCAAGGGGCATGGCCTGGGTGGCGGCCACGCTCGTCGGGAGCCTCGGCCACGGCGCCGCGGCCGCCGGCGACCTGACGGCCAACGTGGCGGTGAGCAACAACTACATCTGGCGCGGCCTGACCCAGAACGAGAACGGCGCCGCCGTCCAGGGCGGCCTCGACTACACGGCCGGCAACGGCTTCTATGCCGGCACCTGGGCCTCGAACGTCACCTACCTGCCCGGCGACCCGTTCTCCTACGAGCACGACCTCTACCTCGGGATCCGCGGCGGGGAAACCCTGCTGTGGGACGTCGGCTACCTCTACTACAACTACGACCAGGCGGCGAACTACGACTTCAGCGAGGCCTATGTCGCGCTCGGCTGGAACGGCTTCACGCTGAAGTACTCCACGCTGGTGCAGACCGAGCGCGACGAGAGCCTGGACGCCGGCACGCGCGGCGTCGGCCCGACCCCCGACTACGGCTTCGGCTCCGCGAGCTACGTCGCACTCGACTACGCCTACAAGCTGCCCAACGAGATCACGCTCGGCTTCCACGTCGGCCGCCACGACGGCGACTTCGCGCGCTCGTTCAACGCCTTCACGAGCAGGGACTACGTCGACTACAACGTCTCGGTCAGCAAGGGCAACTTCAAGTTCATGGTGACGGACACCAACCTCTCGACCGGCGACCAGTACGGCAGCTGCACCACCGGCACCTGCGGCGGCTTCGGGCCGGACACCTTCTCGATCCTGCCGAACAACAACCGCGAGGTGAAGTTCGTGGTCAGCTACACGATGCCGATCGATCTCTGACGACGGTCGACGCGACGCGCGGTGGCCGGGTCGTCCGGCACCCGCGGCGCGGGCGACGCTAGGAGCGTCCGCCCAGGTAGGCGCGGTCGTCGAAGCTCATGACCCACCGCGGCCGGTAGACGGCGGCGGTCGCGACCAGCATGCCGTTGATGAACGCCTCGCCGAAGCTCATCAGCGGCAGCAGCGCGAGGTAGTCGGCGCCGGCATCCGGTTCCAGGGCCGGCTGGCCGGAGAGCACCAGCAGCAGCCCGCGGGCGAGCGCCGCGAGGTTCCAGGCGAGCGCCGCGCCGAGGAACACGCTGACGAAGAAGTACACGAAGTAGTTGCGCGGCAGCCGGCGGTGCACGAGCTCATGCAGCCGGGCCGCGAACAGCGCCGGCACGACCGCGGTGCACAGCAGGTTCGGACCGAAGCTGGCCCACTCGGCGACCCCGGCGAGCGAGAGCGCGGCGAGCACCAGCGCAGCACCGGCGATCGTCAGCGCCCAGCCGTGCAGCAGCACGCAGGCCGTCACCAGCAGGAAGCGCTGCGAGAGGCCCGGCACGAAGCCGGCGCGCAGCGACCAGACGGCGCCGAGCAGCACGAGGCTCGCGACCCACACGACGCGCCGCTCCGGGTCGTCGAGCCAGCCGCGCCACGGCCGCAGCGCCAGGGCGCCGCCGAGTGCTAGCAGGGCGAGCACGCTCGCGGCGAGCAGCACGGGCGCCGACAGCAGGTGGCTCTCGATCAGCACCGGCCGCAGTCTACGCGCGCCGCGATGGCGCGCTCAGCGCGCCAGCCACCACAGCAGGGCGATGGCGAGCAGCGCATCGACGACCAGCACGGCCACGACCAGCTTGCGGCGGTTGCGGCGCCGCTGGCCGGCGAAGCGCTCGCGCAGCAGCGGGTCGGCGGCGATCTCGCGATCGATCCGCGCCTTGGCCGAGGCCAGGTCGCTGCCGGACTGCTCGCGCAGCAGCCGGACCGCCTCGATCAGCTGGCCGTCCTGCAGTGCCAGGTGCACGGCGGGCGGCAGCGGACGATCGCGCGCCCCGGCGCCGGGCGACATCAGCGCGCGGGCGCCGGCTTGCCCCAGACCTGCTCGAGCCGCGCGGCGCGGCCACAGGAGGTGCTGTAGAACTTGTAGCGCAGCGGATTCTTCACGTGGTAGTCCTGGTGGTAGTCCTCCGCCGGGTAGAACGGCACGGCTGCTAGGACGCGCACCGCGAACGGCTTGCCGAGGCGCTTCTCGAGCGCCGCCTTGGAGGCCTCCGCCTGCTGCCGTTCCGCGGCGTCGCCGGCGAAGATCGCCGGGCGATAGCTGTCGCCGCGGTCGCAGAACTGTCCGGAGCCATCGAACGGGTCGACGTTGCGCCAGTAGATGTCGAGCAGGCGCGCGTAGCTGACCCGCGCAGGGTCGTAGGTGACCTGCACCACTTCGTAGTGCCCGGTGCCGCCCGCGGTGACCTGCTCGTACGACGGATTCGCGAGCGTGCCGCCGGCGAAGCCCGACATCACGTCGAGCACGCCGGGCGTGCCCTCGTAGGCCGCTTCGACGCACCAGAAGCAGCCCGCGGCGAACACCGCGCGCTTGGCCGCGCCGGACGCGGCGGGTCGCGCATCGCCGGGCTGCTGCGCCGGCACGGCGGCGACCATCGACGTGACCAGGAGGATGGCGGCGAGGAACCTCGGGAACGCGTGCATCGAAATCTCCGTCGGGACTCCCGTGGCAACTTACCGCCCTTTGCGTGCGGTTGCACCCGCATCCGCTGGCGCGCGCCCGCTGGCCCGGCGGGCACGCCGCGACGTCGTGCGCCGGCCGGCAGACCGGGCGCGCCGCAGCTGCTAGAGTCCCGCCGCCCGACCGAACCGTCCGCCGGGAAACAAGGAACCGCAAGTGCCAGCCGCATCGGGCCGACGGCCCCGCCGCTCCCGGCTGCCGCGCGGCGTGAAGCGCGCCGCTGCCGGCGCACTCGTCGCCGGCGCACTGCTCGCCATCGGGTGGGTCGTCGCACTCGACCGGCGCATCGTGCGCGAGTTCGAGGCGCGGCGCTGGTCGGAGCCGGCGCGCGTCTACGCCGAGCCGCTCGAACTGTACGCGGGCCGGGCGCTCTCGGCCGCCGCGCTCGAGGCGGAGCTGCGCAGGCTCGGCTATCGCGAGGCCGCGGCGGAGACCGGCACCGGCACCTACCGGCGCCGCGGCGCGCGCCTCGAGTTCGCGGCGCGGCCGGCGCTCTTCTGGGACGAGGCGCGCGCGGCGACGGACGTGGTCGTGGACTTCGATGCCGGCGGCGTGCGCCGCATCGCCGACGCGCGCGGCCGCGCCCTCGCGACGTTCCGCCTCGACCCGCTGCTGATCGGCAGCTTCTTCGCGGCCCACGGCGAGGACCGGATCGTACTCGCCCCCGGGCAGGTGCCGCCGCTCCTGCAGCGCACGCTGAAGCTCGTCGAGGACCGCGACTTCGACCGGCACGCCGGCGTCGACTTCACCGCGATCGCGCGGGCGCTGCTCGCGAACCTGCGCGCCGGCGCGATCGAGCAGGGCGGCAGCACGCTCACCCAGCAGCTGGTGCGCAGCTACTTCCTCGACAACCGCCAGACCCTCGCACGCAAGCTGCGCGAGGCGCTGATGGCGCTGCTGCTCGAGCGGCACTTCGACAAGCGCGAGATCATGACCGCCTATGCCAACGAGGTGTACCTCGGCCAGGACGGGCGCCGTGCCGTGCACGGCTTCGGCCTCGCGAGCCAGTTCTGGTTCGGCAAGGCGCTCGCCGAGCTCGCGCCGCACGAGGTCGCGACGCTGGTGGCGATCGTGCGCGGGCCGTCGTGGTACGACCCGCGGCGCCATCCGCAGCGCGCGCGGGCGCGCCGCGACCTCGTGCTGCGGCTGATGGGCGAGTCCGGGATCGTGACGCGCGAGCAGGCCCGTGCGGCGGCCGCGCGGCCACTCGGCCTCGTCGACGGCGCGAGCCGCGAGCCGGGCTACCACCCGGGCTTCCTCGACCTCGTGCGCCGCACGCTGCGGCGCGACTATCGCGACGAGGACCTGACCGAGTCGGGGCTGCGGGTGTTCACGACGCTCGACCCGCGCGTGCAGTCGCTGGCCGAGCGCACCCTGACGCAGGAGCTCGCGCGGCTCGAGAAGGCGCAGGTCGCGGGTGCGAAGGCGGCCGACGGCAGCGCCGGCCGCCTCGAGGGCGTGGCGATCGTCACGCACCCGCAGGCGGGCGACGTCGTCGCCCTGGTCGGCGGCCGCCGCACCGCCCTGCAGGGCTTCAACCGCGCGCTCGATGCCCGCCGCCCGATCGGCTCGCTCGCCAAGCCAGTGGTCTACCTCGCGGCCCTCGAGAGCGGCCGCTACCACGCCGCGAGCATCGTCGAGGATGCACCGCTCGAGGTGCGACTCGACGACGGCGACGCCTGGCGGCCACAGAACATCGACAGGCAGGCGAACGGCCCGGTGCCGCTGGTGCGCGCGCTCGCGCAGTCGATGAACCTCGCGACCGTGCGCGTCGGGCTGGACGTCGGCGTCGCGCGGGTGGCGAAGACCTTCGCGGCGCTGGGCCTCGGGCGCGAACCGCGCGCGGTGCCCGCGATGCTGCTCGGGGCCGTCGAGGCGACGCCGCTCGAGGTTGCGCAGGTCTACGGGACGCTCGCCAACGGCGGCTTCCTGACGCCGCTGCGCGCCGTGCGCGCGGTGGTCGACGCCCGCGGCCGGCCGCTGAAGGCCTTCGAGCTCGAGACGCGCGCGGTCGCCTCGACCGAGTCGGTGTACGAGCTGGATCGCATGCTGGTGGAGGTCGTGAACCGCGGCACCGGCGCCGCGGCCCGCCAGCGCCTGCCCCCGGCGCTC
The DNA here is from genome assembly GCA_025458905.1 of Steroidobacteraceae bacterium. Taxonomy (GTDB): domain Bacteria; phylum Pseudomonadota; class Gammaproteobacteria; order Steroidobacterales; family Steroidobacteraceae; genus UBA964. The sequence continues at coordinate 18,027 of JALORN010000004.1, read as the reverse complement.
GTGGTCGGCGGCAAGTCGGGCACTTCCTCTTCGAACCGCGACAGCTGGTTCGCGGGCTTCTCCGGCTCGCACGTCGTGGTCGTCTGGGTGGGGCGCGACGACAACCGGCCGACCCGGCTCACCGGTGCCTCGGGCGCGCTGCCGGTGTGGACCGGCCTGATGGCCGGCCTCGGGACGAGTCCCTGGGACGCGGCGCTGCCCGAGTCGCTCGGCGAAGTATGGATCGACTACGCCAGCGGCGCGCTGGCCGACCCACGGTGCGCGGACGACGTGCTGGTCGTGGCCGTGCCGCAGGGCGCCGAATTGCCGGTGCTGCCGGGCTGCGCCCCGGCGCGCGAGGGCCTCGGCAGCCGCGCGCGCCAGTGGCTGCGACGGATGACGGGTCGATGAAGAGACGCACCCTGCGACACGCACTCGGCACCCACGCCGCGCTGCTCGTGGCGCTCGCCTGCGTCGCCGGCTGCGAGACACCGGGCCCGCCGGTGCCGGTGCCGGTGCCAGCGCCTGTGCCGGCACCCGCGCCGGGCAGCGCCAGCGCCGGGCGCGAGCGCCCGCCCGCAGGACCGGCGCGACCCGCCGCGCCGGCTGCGCGCCGCTACGCGCTCGGCACCGCTGCGGGTGCGCTGGTCACCCAGGCGCGCGGCCAGCTCGCGCGCGGCGAGCCGGCCGTCGCCGCGGCCACGCTCGAGCGCGCGATGCGCATCGAGCCGGACAACCCGCTGCTGTGGATCGAGCTCGCGAAGGTGCGGCAGGCGCAGGGCAACGCGGCGCAGGCCGAGGCGATGGGGCGCAAGGCGCTCGCCCGGGCGAGCGGCGACCCGGCCGCCGAGGCGGCGGCCCGGCGCGTGATCGCCGAGAGCCGGCGCGCACGCGGCCAGCGGGAAGAGTCGCGCGACTAGCGCGACGGGGCGTGACCGAGCGGCTCGACGCGCAGCAGCACGCGCCGCTCGCCCCCGGCCGCGAAGCGCAGCAGCAACGGCACGGACTCGCCGGCGACCAGCGCCCGCTCCAGCCCGACCAGCATCAGGTGCAGGCCGCCGGGTTCGAAGCGCACCACCTGGCCCGGCGGCAGCTCGACGCGCTGCAACTGGCGCATCTGCATCGTTCCGCCCTCCATACGGCTGGAGTGGACCTCGACGCGCGCGGCGAGCGGACTGCTCGCGCCGACCAGGGCATCGGCGACCCGGCCGCGATTGACCAACGTCAGGTAGCCGACGCCGACCGTCATGCCGGGCACGGTGGCGCGCGACCACGCCTGCTCCACGGCGACGCCTCCCGGCGCGCTCGCACCGTTCGCCGTGGCGCCACCGGGTGACGCGGCGGCGAGGACTGCCGGGCCCGCGGCGGCACCGGCACCGGCCGCGACCTGCGTCGCCAGGGTGCAGGCGAGCACCAGCGCGCGCGCGAACGCCACGCCCCGGATGCCGCAGCGCGACGGGCGGTCGGACGGCGAACGGCAGGGTTCGGGCAGCATGCGGAGCGCTCCTCGTGGATGTACCGGGCGATGCGCGGCACCAGGTGCCGCGGCGCCGCTGCACTCTAGCGGATCGGCGCCGGGCTGCGGCGAGGGGCGGGAAACGTGACGACCGTCACACGCCCTGCCCGACCGTCGCGATCGCACGACGCGACTGTGACTTAAGCCGCACGCCGCGGCGGCCGACGGCCTAGCCTCCGAGTGCAAGGCTGGTGCGCTTCGCCGGGGCGAGGCGCATCGCGGCCGTCCACTTCCGACGAGGGACCCCACCGCCCGTGAGCGAACCGCTGCCGCAGATCCACGTGCTCGTCGTCGACGAGGCCAGCGGCTCCTGGGACGGCTGGCAGGACGCGTTCGCGTCGACCCAGCGCCGCTTCGCCGCCGAGTACGTCCGCGACCGCGTCGAGGCGGTCGAGGCGATGCGCCGCGCGGCGCGCGACGGCCGGCACTTCGACACCATCTTCCTCGACCTGCCCTCAGCCTCGGGCGCGCAGGCGCTGCGCACGGCGCGCGAGCTCGTGAAGCTCGACCCCGAGGCCGACGTGGTGCTGTGCACCGACTGCGCACGACTCGACCCGGAGGCGCTGATCGCCGACGGCGCGGCCCCGGACCGTACCTTCCTGCTGCAGAAGCCATTCCACCCGCGCGAGATCCGCCAGCTGGCGCGCGCGCTCGCCGCCAAGCGCGCCGCGCAGACGCACGTGCGGCGCCTCGCGTACTTCGACTCGCTGACCGGCCTCGCCAACCGCGAGAACTTCCGCTCCAGCGTCGCGGCCGACCTGCGCCGCGCGCCCGGCGCCGCGAGCGCCGCCGCGGTGCTGTTCCTCGACCTCGACGACTTCAAGCGCATCAACGACACGCTCGGCCACGCGGTCGGCGACGAGCTGCTGCGGCAGGTCGCCGCGCGCCTCAACGCCGCGGTGCGCGACACCGACCGCGTGGTGCAGAGCCAGGGCGAGGCGGCGGCCGACGGCGCGACGATCCGCGACGGCCGGCTGCTCGCCCGCCAGGGCGGCGACGAGTTCATCGTCTACCTCGCCGAGGTCGCGAGCCGCGACGACGCGAGCGCGGTCGCGCAGCGCATCTTCGAGCGCCTCGCCGAGCCGGCGCGCGTCAACGCCCACGAGATCACCGTCTCGCCGTCGATCGGCATCGCGATGTGGCCCGAGGACGGCGCCGACATCGACGAGCTGCTGAAGCACGCCGACCTCGCGATGTACCACGCCAAGCGCTCGCGCGGCGAGCCGTTCGCGTTCTTCGACCGCTCGATGTCGGAGCTCTCGGCGCGCCGCACGACGCTCGAGGCGGGCCTGCGTCTCGCGATCCCCGACCAGCAGCTGCGGCTCGTCTACCAGCCGCTGGTCGACCTCGGCAGCGACCAAGTCTGCGCGATGGAGGCGCTGCTGCGCTGGGACCTGCCCGGCATCGGCGCGATCGCGCCGAGCGAGTTCCTGCCGATCGCCGAGGCGAGCGGCCTGATGGCGCAGATCGGCGGCTGGGTGCTGGCGCGCGCCTGCCGCGACGCGGCCGGCTGGCTCGCCGCCGGCCTGCCGCTCGGGCGGGTCGCCGTCAACGTCTCGCCCTCGCAGCTCGTCGGCCCCGACTTCCTCGGCGAGGTCGAGCGCGCGCTCGCCGACGCGGCACTGCCGGGGGATCGCCTGGAGATCGAGCTCACCGAGGCCGCGCTGCTCGCCGACGAGGCCGCGACGCGGCGCGCCATCGACGGCCTGAAGCGCCTCGGCGCGCTGGTGACCATCGACGACTTCGGCAACGGCTTCAGCGACCCGTCGCGGCTGATGGAACTGGCGATCGACCGCGTCAAGGTCGACCGCCGGGTCGTGGCGCGACTGGCCGGCGGCGGTCGCGACGCCGCGCTGGCGCGCGCGACGCTCGAGATGGCGCAGGCCCTCGGCCTGCGGGTCGCGGCCGAGGGCGTCGAGCGCCCCGAGCAGCTCGTGCTGCTGCGCGCGCACCGCTGCCGCGAGGCCCAGGGCTACCTCGTCAGCCATCCGATGGGCGCGCGCGAAGCGACCCTGTTCCTGCGACGGCTGCCGGACGTCACCGCGATCCGCCGGCTGCGCTCGCTCGAGCCGCCGCGGACCTGACCGGCCCGCCGCCGGGGGGCCACCGCGACGCGCGTGGGACGTGCGCGGCGGCCGCGACGAGCGCTCGCCTCTCGGCCGGCCACTTCGCGGTTCGGCAAGGGCGCCGCCGGCGCCCCGGGGACCCGTCCGGTGGGCCCTGCCGGCCCGACCCGCTATACTCCCGACCCTTCGAAAAGACCCCCACCGGACGAGATCGTGAGCAAGCAGGATTCCCAGTTTTTCAACGTGTTCAGCGTGGTCATCGGCCTGCTGGTCGCGGCGGCCCTGATCCTGATGGCGTTCGCCCGCGCCGTCGGCGCCAACACCCAGGTGCAGCACGTGCGCTCCGATCCGGAATACGTTGCGGGGGTCGCCGAGCGGGTCAAGCCCTTCGCCCGCGTGGCCGTCGCCGGCCAGGACAACAGTGCGCTGGTCATCGACCCGCCCACCGGCTCGGCCGACACCGGCGCCGGCGCGCTGGCCGCGCTGCCGGACGACGGCCAGGGGGTCTACGAGGCCGTCTGCACCGCCTGCCACGGCGCCGGCATCGGTGGCGCGCCCAAGGCCGACGACAGGGCCGCCTGGGCGCCGCGCCTCGCGCAGGGCACCGCCACGCTCTACAAGCACGCGATCGAGGGCTACACCGGCAAGGCCGGCGTGATGCCTGCCAAGGGCGGCCGCACCGACGCCAGCGACGCGCAGATCCAGGCAGCCGTCGACTACATGGTCAGCCTCGCGAAGTAGCCGGCGCCTCCCAGCCGTTCGTTCCGACGTCGCACGGCCCGTCCCGCTGGACGGGCCGTGTTTTTTTGTGGATCGCGTGACCGGGGCAGGTGCGCGCGCGACCGCGTCGGCCCCAGCGTCCGGCTCGGCAACCTGCCCGAGGAGTCGCCGCCGCATGCGCATCCCCATCTGCCGCCGCTCCGCCGACCCGCCAGCCACGCGCCGACGTGATCACGCGCCGAACCGATGCTCGGCGACCCGCTCCCACGGCCCCCCTAGATAGCGCCACAGCAGCAGGGCTTCGCCGCGCCCGGGGTGCGGCGACCATTCGGCCCGCAGTCGCTCGAACGACGCCCGTGCGGAGGCCGGGTCGGCCTTGTTCTGCACGGTCACGTGCGGACGGAAGCCCTGCGCATCCTGGCGCGTCAGCCACGGCCGGAAGGCCTCGGCGAGCCGCCGGTGCAGCGCGTGCAGCGCCTCGGCCTGCACCGCGAGTGCGACGCCGCGACCGAGCGGGCGCGGCGGACCGACCACGAGCGGGAACGACGCGGTGCCCCGGGCCGCGGCCGCGAGCGTGCCCTCGACGGCGGCGGCCGGATCCTCGGGCAGCTGGTGGAACAGCGTGAGGTGCGCGGGCAGGAAGTTGCGCGCCGGGGGGAAGTGCTCGCGGCGCAGGGCATCGAGCAGCGCGAACGTGCACTCGTCGAGGCCGAGCGTGACCACGAAGCTCATCGCGATGCCCGCGCAAGGCGCGTGCCGCGCGGCCGGGCGCCCGCCGCCACGCCCGATGCGCGCCCGCGGTGATCAGTCGCCACCGAGCGCCCGCCGCAGCTGGATCGCCTCGGCGAGCTGTGCCTCGCCCACGCTCTCGCTGTCCTCCAGGTCGGCGAGCGTGCGCGCGACCCGCAGCGTGCGGTGCGTGCCGCGCAGGCTCAGGCCGAGCTTGTCGCGCGCGAGGGCCAGCGTCTGCAGCGCCGCGCGCGTCGGCTGCGCGCAGCGCTCGAGCGACGGGCCCGCCAGCGCGCAGTTGAGGCGGCCCTGGCGCGCCTGCTGGCGCGCCCGCGCGGCGCGCACCTGGGCGATGGCGCGCTCGGTCTCGCGCCGCGCCTCGCCGCGGTCGAGCGCCAGCCGATGCGCCGCGAGATCGGCCTCGCCCACCGTCTCGAGCGCGACGCGCAGGTCGATGCGGTCGAGCAGCGGACCGGAGAGCCGCGCGCGGTAGCGCTCGAGCTCGCGCGGCGGGCAGCGACAGGCGCGCGCGCGATCGCCATGGTGCCCGCAGGGGCAGGGGTTCATCGCCGCCACCAGCTGGAAGCGCGCCGGGTACTCCGCCTGCAGGCCGGCGCGCGAGATCGACACCACGCCGCTCTCCAGCGGCTCGCGCAGCGCCTCGAGCACGCGGCGGTCGAACTCGGGAAACTCGTCGAGGAACAGCACGCCGAGGTGCGCGAGCGTGATCTCGCCGGGCAGCGCACGCGCACCGCCGCCGATGATCGCGCCGGCCGAGGCGGTGTGGTGCGGCGCGCGGAACGGGCGCGGCACCGGCCAGGCCGGCGGCACGCCCGCGACCGAGGCGACCGCGGCGACGTCGATCGCCTCGGCCTCGCCGAGCGGTGGCAGCAGCGTCGGCAGGCGCTGCGCGAGCATGCTCTTGCCGCAGCCGGGCGGCCCCACCAGCAGCAGGCTGTGGCCGCCGGCGGCCGCCACCCGCAGCGCGCGCTTGGCGAACGCCTGGCCGCAGACATCGGCGAGCGAGGGCGCGGACGCGGCGTCGCCCGCGGCGGCGGCCGGCCACTCGATCTCGTGTGCCAGCGGCAGCGGCGCCGCGTCGTCGAGCGCGCGGCAGACCTCGAGCAGGTCGGCCGCGGCGCGCGCGCCGAGCGAGGGCAGCAGCCGCATCTCGGGTGCGTTGGCCCGCGGCAGCACCAGCACGCGACCGGCGGCCGCGGCTGCACGCGCCGCGAGCAGCGCGCCGCGCACTGCCCGCAGCTCGCCCGCGAGGCCGAGCTCGCCGAGCAGCTCCAGGCCCGCGAGGCGCCCGGTCGCCGCGCGCGCCACCTGCCCCGAGGCCGCGAGGATGCCGACGGCGATCGCGAGGTCGAAGCGCCCGCCGTCCTTCGGCAGGTCGGCCGGCGCGAGGTTGACGGTGATGCGGCCGGCGGGCCACTCGAAGCCGGCGTTGGCGAGCGCCGCGCGCACGCGCTCCTTGCTCTCCTTCACCTCGGTGGCGGCGAGGCCGACGATCGCGAACGACGGCAGTCCGCTGCCGAGGTGCACCTCGACCGCGACCGGTGGCGCCGCGAGCCCCACCTGGGCGCGACAGGCGATGCGCGCGACGTCCATCGGACGGGACCTAGCCCGGGGGCAGCTTCGACTCGAGCTCGGCGAAGCGGCGCTCGAGCTCCTCGAGGCGCGCGCGGGTGCGCTCGAGCACCTTGGACTGGGCGTCGAACTCGTCGCGCGCGACGAGGTCGAGCCGGCCCAGGTTAGCGCGCAGCACGGCGCGGAAGTTCGTCTCGATGTCCTGCTGCATCGTGCGGAGCGCCGGCGGCAGGCTCTCCATCAGCCGACGGGCGATGTCTTCGATACGGGGTTGTTCCATCGGTCGTGCCTCCTCGGATTCTCGCGGAACGCCTGCGCCGGGCGACCTTCGCCGGGCGGCCTGCGACACCTGCCCCGCCGTGGCGCAGCACACCCGGGGCCGGCTCCAAAACAGTGCGCCCGGACCGGGCAGCAGGCGCCAAATCACGCACTTGAGGCGGAGGCGCTGCTGGCACGGAAGCTGCAATCCGGTTCGGGGCCGGAGCGACCGAAAGCATAGCGCGCGGGGGTGCCGGCGGGCGCGCGCCATTCGGCATGCGTACGACACGAAATGCGCGGCAGGCGCACCGCAGTCGGGACCGTGAGTGGAGCTGGGGCTGGAGCGACGATGAAGCTGATCACGGCGATCATCCGACCCTACAAGCTCGACGACCTCGAGCTCGCCGTGGCCAGGCTCGGCGTGCAGGGCATGACGGTGACCGAGGTGCAGGGCTACGGCCGGCAACGCGGCCACGCGGAGTACTACCGCGGCGCCGAGTACCGCGTCGACTTCGTGCCGAAGACGCAGGTCGAGATCGCAGTCGACGACTCGATCGTCGAGCCGGTGGTCGAGGCGATCGCGAACGTCGCGCGCACGGGCAAGGTCGGGGACGGAAAGATCTTCGTATCAGAAATAGAGCAGGCGATCCGCATACGCACCGGCGAGACCGGCGTGGCGGCAACCTGACCCACGTCGAGCCGGGAGAAAAGCAAGATGAGCATCGAGAGTCGAACCACCGTCCGGGGTCGCGCCCGGGCATCGCGCGCGGCCGCCGCCGCGCTGGCCTGCGGGCTGCCCGCACTCGCACTGGCGCAGGACGCACCCGTGCCGGACAAGGGCGACAACGCCTGGATGCTGGTGTCCACGCTGCTGGTGATCCTGATGACGCTGCCCGGGCTCGCGCTGTTCTACGGCGGCCTGGTGCGCGCCAAGAACATCCTCTCGGTGCTGATGCAGGTGATGGTCGGCTTCTCCCTGATCGTCGTGCTGTGGTGCATCTACGGCTACTCGCTCGCCTTCACCGAGGGCAGCGCGTTCATCGGCGGTCTCGGGCGGCTGTTCCTCGACGGCACCTTCGACGCCGCCGCCGGCTCGTTCGCGATGGCCGCGACCTTCAGCAAGGGCGTGGTGATCCCCGAGCTGCTGTTCGTCGCGTTCCAGGCCACCTTCGCCGGCATCACCTGCTGCCTGATCGTCGGCGCGTTCGCCGAGCGCATGAAGTTCTCGGCGGTGCTGGTGTTCATGGTGATCTGGTTCACGATCAGCTACCTGCCGATCGCGCACATGGTCTGGTTCTGGATGGGCCCGGACGCCTACACCAGCGCCGAGGTGGTCGCGGACCTCAACTCCAAGGCCGGGCTGATCTGGCAGTGGGGCGCGCTCGACTTCGCCGGCGGCACCGTGGTGCACATCAACGCAGGCATCGCGGGCCTGGTGGGCGCGTACATGGTCGGCAAGCGCACCGGCTACGGCCGCGAGGCGATGCCGCCGCACAACCTCGTGCACACGATGGTCGGCGCCGCGCTGCTGTGGGTCGGCTGGTTCGGCTTCAACGCCGGCTCCGCGCTCGAGGCCGGCAACGCCGCGGTGCTCGCCTTCCTCAACACCTTCCTCGCGACCTCGGCCGCGGTGATCGCCTGGACGTTCGCCGAGTGGGCGCTGAAGGGCCATCCCTCGATGCTCGGCGCCGCCTCCGGCGCGGTCGCGGGCCTGGTCGCGATCACGCCCGCCGCCGGCAACGTCGGCATGATGGGCGCGCTGGTGATCGGCCTCGCGGCCGGCGTGGTCTGCCTGTGGGGCGTCACCGGCCTCAAGAAGCTGCTCGGCGCCGACGACTCGCTCGACGTGTTCGGCGTGCACGGCCTCGGCGGCATCCTCGGTGCGCTGCTGACCGGCGTGTTCAACACCCAGTCGCTCGGCGGCCCCGGCCTCGTGATGGACTGGGTCACCGCCACCGTCGGCTCGAACCCGATCGGCACGCAGCTGTGGATCCAGGCCAAGGGCGTCGGCGTGACGATCGTCTGGAGCGCGGTCACGGCGTTCGTCGCCTTCAAGATCGCCGACCTCGTGGTCGGGCTGCGCGTCGTCGAGGAGAAGGAGCGCGAAGGGCTCGACATCAACGAGCACGGCGAGCGGGCCTACACCAGCTGATGGCCGTCCCGTTTCCGGGGAGGGCGGGGCGTCGACCGGCGCCCGCCCTCGCCTCTCCCCGGTAGGCGTTTCCCAGCAGCGTCCCCGACGATTGCCCGCGACCCGCGCTGCGCGGGTGAGCCCCTGGAATCGCCCGATGAGCGATGCGACGCCGCCGAAGCCTTCAGCCCGCCTCGCACTCGCCGCAACCGCGGGCCTGTGCGTCGGCGTTCCAGGCGGCCTGATCGGGCTGGGCGGCGCCGAGTTCCGCCTGCCGCTGCTGATCGGCGCCTTCGGCTTTCCCGCACTGCCGGCGGTCATCCTCAACAAGGCGACGAGCCTGGTCGTGGTCGGCTCCGGCCTCGCGTTCCGCAGCGCCGCGGTGCCCCCGGCGGCGGTGCTCGAGCAGTGGCCGGCGATCGCCACGCTGCTCAGCGGCAGCCTCGCCGGCGCCTGGATCGGGGCGTCCTGGGCGACGCGTCTCGGCGCCGCGCTGCCACGCGTGATCGCGCTCGCCCTGGCGGCGATCGCAGTCGTCCTGCTGGCGGCGCACGATCCGGGCTCGGCGCCGCCGCGGCTCCCGCCGATCGCGACGACGCTGGCCGGCATCGCGGCAGGCGGCGCGATCGGCGTCGTCGCATCGCTGCTCGGCGTCGCGGGCGGCGAACTGCTGGTCCCGACGCTCGTGCTGCTGTTCGGGCTGGACGTGAAGCTCGCCGGCAGCGTCTCGCTCGCGATCAGCCTGCCGACGATGCTGGTCGGGTTCGCGCGCTACAGCCGCGACCGGTCGTTCGACGTGCTGCGCAGCCACGCCGCCTTCTGGCTGGCGCTGGCGGCCGGCTCAGTGGCCGGCGTCGCGCTCGGCGCATCCCTGGTGCGGCTCGTGTCCGGCGAAGTCCTGGTGCCGCTGCTGGCGGCCGTCCTGCTGCTCTCCGCGGCGAGGCTCTGGCGACACCGCTAGCGGACGGCCCGGGCGACTCCCGCGCGTCGCGCAGTGGGCTTCAGGTGGACGTCGAGCGACGCGCGGCGAGCCATGCGGCCAGCCGCGCTCCGAGGTCGGCGGACTCCGCCGGGCCGAACAGGCGCAGCAGCGCGACGAACGCGAGCAGGTAGGCGAACGTCGCGGCGCAGGCCGCGGCGACCTCCGGCAACCACGCCCAGACGGACGGCCAGGTCGCTACCAGGGCGAGCAGCGCCGCCGCGCCGACCCGTGCGAGGCCACCGAGCGGCAGCAGCGCGGCGAGGCCGATGCTGGCGCCCCGCGCGACCTGCCAGGCGAGCCATGCGCTGCCGGCCGCGGTCGAGGCGAGCAGCGCGATCGCGGCGCCCTCGGCGCCCAGCCGCGGCACGAGCAGCGGCAGCAGCGCGAGGTTCGCGCCGAGCGTCACCGCGCTGACGCCGAGCATGCGCCGCGTGCGCCCGAGCACGCGCATCGCCAGCGCGAAGTCGAGGCAGGCGAGCGCGATCATCACGGCGTGCCAGCGCAGCAGCGGCGCGGCCGCGGTGTATTCGGGCGCGAACGCCACGGCGAGGAAAGTCTCGGCGTGGCGCCACGACAGCACCGCTGCCGGGAACAGCAGCATCGACACCTGCACCGACGAGCGCCGCCAGGCCTCGACCCAGGCGGACACGCCGTGTCGCGCCTGCGAGGCGAGCTGCGGCAGCAGCACGTCCGACACCGCGTTGCGCAGCGGCGAGACGAGCCCGAGCAGGTAGCCGCCGACCACCAGCAGCGCGAGCTCGGCCGCGCCGCGCGCCTCGCCGACGACCATGCCACCGATCGAGCGGTTCAGCGTCGAGCCGAGCACCACGAGCCCGCTCGGCAGCGCGAACGCGAGCTGCTCGCGCCACGAGGCCTCGGGCGCGACCGCGCGAGCGCCGGCCGCGAGCCGTCGCCACGCCGCCGCGCTCACCGCGAGCCGCAGCGCCTCGAGCGCGACCATCGACCAGATCATCCACGCGACGCTGCCGGTGGCCCAGGCGACGCCACAGACCAGCGTGGTGCGCGCGACCAGCCTGCCGGCGGTGTAGGCCGCCACGCGCGCCGGCTCGCGGCGCGCGAGCCACAGGAACTCCCAGAAGTCGAGGTTGGCGAAGCACAGCACGTACAGCAGGCAGGGCAGCAGCAGCTCGCCGAGCGGCGGGCGCGGCAGCAGCGCCTCGATCGCGGTGTAGACCAGCACGGTCGCCACCGACGCGACACCGGTCGCGAACGCGACGCGGCGTGCGTAGCCGAGCGCGGCGGCGGGCTGCCGGCCGACGAAGTAGAGCAGCGAGTTCGGCAGCGAGAACGCGGCCGCGCTGCCGAGCAGGGTCGCGTACAGCAGGAACTCGCGGTAGCGGCCGAAGTCCGCGACGCTCAGCAGGCGCGCGAGCACGAGCGGGCCCAGCACCATCAGCGCCTGGTTCGCGAGGCGCGAGGCACTGACGAGGAAGGCCTGTCGGGCGAGGCTCGGCATGCGGGTCCGGGATTCTGTCGAATGCGCGCCATCGCGCGCCGCGCGCTCCGTCACGGCTGTGATGCGTGGCACGCCGCGCAGCCAGCCGCCTCCCTAGATTGGGCATAAGTCGCCCCGCCCCCGGGGCGGCGCCGCCGCCACGCGAGGCCTGCTTGCCCGTCCCCGTCCTGCTCACCAATGGCGACCAGCGCTCCGCACTGGCGGTCGCCCGCTCGCTGCACGCGCGCGGGATCGAGGTGCTGGCGCTCGCGCCGGACCGTGGCGGCTACGCGTCGCGCACCCGCGCACTGCGCGAGGTCGTGGTGGCACCGCGCTCCGATGCCGACCCGCGCGCCTTCCTCGAGGCGGTGCGCGACGTGGTGCGCCGCCGCGGCATCGGCCTGGTGGTACCGATCTCCGACGAGGATCTGCTGGCGCTCGACGCCGCGCGCGGCAGCTTCGGCGACGTGCGGCTCGCGATGGCGCCGAGCGAGTCGCTGCGGCTGGTGCTCGACAAGCGCGCGAACCTCGACCTCGCCGCGCTGCACGGCGTGCCCGTGCCGCGCGAGTTCCGGCTGCAGCACCGCGACCAGCTGCCCGAGATGATCGCGCAGCTCGGCTGGCCGATCGTGCTGAAGCGCCCGGGCAGTCCGCTCGACCCGCGCGTGCCGCACTGCCCGATCCGCGTGCGCGTGCTGCACGACCGCGGGGCGCTGGAGGCGGCGCTCGATGCGCTGCCGCCCGGCGCGCCGTTCCCGCTGTTCCAGGAATTCGTGGCCGGCGAGGCCTACAACCTCGTCTGCATGGCGATTCGCGGCGAGGTGGTCGCGATCCACCAGTACCAGAGCCTGCGCACCTGGGAGGGCTGTGGGGTGCTGCGCCGCACGGTGCCGGCGGACGTGCTGCTCGAGGCACATGCGCGGCGGCTGCTGCGCGCGCTCGACTGGGACGGCGTGGCGCACGTCGGTTTCTTCAGCGATGCGCGCACCGGGCGCACCGGCTACATGGAGGTCAACGGGCGCTTCTGGGGCTCGACCCAGGTATCGGTCGATGCCGGCTGGGACTTCCCGTGGTGGGTGTACCGCTGGTTCGTCGACGGCGAGCGCCCCGAGGTCCCGGCGCTGCGCGGCGGCAGCGAGACCGTCTGGCGCTACGGCGACCTGCAGTCGCTGATCGGCTACCTGCGGGGCGGCGCCTCGCCGACGCCGGGTGCCGACCCCGGGGCGCGCGGCGCGATCCGCGACTTCGTCGGCGGCTGGTTCCGCGGCGCACGCTCCGAGACCTTCCGCTGGAACGACCCCGGCCCCGGACTGCTCGATGCGCGCCGGATGCTGGAGGATGCTTCGCGCCTCGCGGCACGCGCGCTCGGTCGGCCGCCACCGCCGAAGGCCTCGACGCAGCCACCGGCCGTCACCGTCGCGCTCGCGCGCACGGTGCTGCAGCGACTGCGGCAGGCAGCGGAGTCGGCGCCGGCGACGACCTCGGACGCCAGGCCCGGCACCGGCGGCGCACGCGCAGCGCCGTCGCCGTCGCCGTCGCCGTCGCGGCCCGCGGCGGCCAGCCTCGCGGGCCAGTGACGGTCGCAGCGCCCGGCCCGTTGTGACAGAGTTCAAGCTCCGGCCGGCACGCTTCTGGCCATACTGTCTCCTCACGGAGAACCGCCCATGACCGCACGCACCCTCGTTGCCGTTGCCGCGACGCTCGCCTTCGCGGGAAGCCTCGCCCAGGCGGACGTCTGGCGCTGGAAGGACGCGCAGGGCAACTGGCACTACAGCGACGTGCCCGTCGAGGGCGCACAGCTGATCAAGTCGACGACCCGCGTGCCGCCGCCGCAGGCGGCGGCCGAGCCGGCGGCCGAGGCGAACCCCCCGGCGCCGCCCCCGGTCGATCGCCTGGCCGCGCGCACCACCGCGATCTCGGACCAGCTCGAGACCGAGTCGACCGCGCGCAAGGTGCAGGAAGACCTGCGCCGCAAGCGCGCCGAGCAGTGCAAGGAGGCCACCGCGCGCTACGAGCGCTCGATCGCCGCGCGCCGCATCTATCGCGAGGACAAGCCCGGCCAGCGCGTCTACCTTTCCGAGGCCGAGGCCGAGAAAGCGCGCGTCGAGGCGCGCACCGACCGCGACGCGGCCTGCGGACCGCAGACCCGCTAGACTTCCCCGATCGCGCCCACGGGGCGCGCCAGCGACGAAGGCGGCGATGCGGGCAGGTGTACTCGGTCTCGGGGCCATGGGCGCGCCGATGGCGCGCAACCTCGCGCGCTCCGGCATCCTCGCCGGCGTCTGGAACCGCACCCGCGACAAGGCCACGGCGCTCGCGGCCGACCTCGGTTGCGAGGCGGCGGCGACGCCCGCCGAGCTCGCCGCGCGCTGCGAGGCCCTGGTGATCTGCGTCTCGGCCGATGCCGACGTGCTCGAGGTGGTCGACGCGCTGCTGCCCGGCATCCGCCACGGCACGCTGGTGATCGACACCTCGACGGTCGCCGCGGACACGGCGCGCACCGCCGCGGCACGCCTCGCCGCCCGCGGCGCCGAGTTCCTCGACTGCCCGGTGAGCGGCGGCGTCGAGGGCGCGCGCGACGCCAAGCTCGCGATCATGTGCGGCGGCCATCCGCTGGCGTTCGAGCGCGCCCAGCCGGTGCTCGGCACGCTCGGCCGCACCGTCACGCGCTTCGGCGAGAGCGGTGCCGGGCAGGCGGCCAAGGCCACCAACCAGATCATGTGCGCCGGCATCATCCGCGCCGTCGCCGAGGCGATGGCGTTCGCCGAGGCGCAGGGCCTGCCGCTGCGCAAGCTGGTCGACACGCTCGGCCAGGGCGCAGGCTCGTCGTGGTACTTCGTGCACCGCGCGCCCAACATGATCGCCGGCGACTACCCGGCGGGCTTCCGCGTGCGCCTGCACGAGAAGGACCTGCGGATCTGCCGCGACATGGCCGCCGCCGCCGGCGTCGCGCTGCCGGTGGTCGAGGACATGCTCGGCGAGTACGCCGAGCTGGTCCGCCGCGGCCACGGCGACGAGGACATCTCGGCGGTGTTCCGCCTCAAGCAGGAACTGTTCCGGAAGCGCCAGCACCCATGAGCGGCGCGCGGCCAGGCCCGTCGAGCGCAGGCACCGCCCTGCCCGGCGCCGGTGCCGGCGCGGTCGCGGGCACGGGCGCGATCCGCACGCTCTACCTGCCAGACTTCTGCGCGCCGCGCGCCGTGCTCGCCGTGGTGCTGATCGTCGAGCTCACGGCGCTGGTGCTGACCCTGGCGCGCGACGAGGACCGCGTCGGCTTCTGGACCGACCTCGCGCGCACCTCGCTGTTCCTGCTGTGGATCGGCCTGATGATCGCCGGCCTGCTGTGCGCGCTGCGCGGCCGCATCGCGACCACCTCGGTCGCGCGCGGCTCGGCCACCGTGCTCGGCCTGGTCGCGCTGGTGATCTCGCTGGTCTCGGAGGTCACCTGGCAGATCGGCCAGAGCGCTCTCGTCGGCCCGGACCCGATCGGCGACCTGTTCCCGCGCGAGCGCGTGGCGTTCCTGCTGCGCAACGTCGGCATCGGCCTGGTGGTGGCCGGCGTCGCGCTGCGCTACTTCTACGTCACCCACGAGTGGCGGCGGAACATCGAGATGCAGGCGCAGGCACGCGTGCACGCGCTGCAGGCGCGCATCCGCCCGCACTTCCTGTTCAACAGCATGAACACCATCGCCTCCCTGACGCGCAGCGACCCGGCGCGCGCCGAGGAGGCGGTGCAGGACCTCGCCGACCTGTTCCGCGCCAACCTGTCCGAGCAGCGCGCGCAGATCACCCTCGCCGACGAGCTCGAGGTCGCCGGCATCTACGAGCGCATCGAGAAGCTGCGCCTCGGCGGGCGGCTGCGGGTCGAGTGGCGCACCGGCGCGCTGCCGCGCGACGCGATGGTGCCGAGCCTGCTGATCCAGCCGCTGCTCGAGAACGCGATCTACCACGGCATCGAGCCGCGCCGCGATGGCGGTACGGTGGTGGTCTCCGGCGAGCTCGCGCACGGGCTGATCACGCTCGTGGTCCGCAACCCCATGCCCGAGGGCGCGGTGGTGCGCGACGGCAACCGGCTCGCGCTCGCCAACATCCGCGAGCGCCTGACGCTGATGTACGACGAGCGCGCCACCATCAAGGCCGGGCGCTTCGACGACGAGTACATCGTCACGCTGCGCTTCCCCTACCTGCACGCACCCGCGGCGACGGCGGCCGCATGAGCGCGCTGCGCGTCCTGGTGGTCGACGACGAGGCGCCGGCGCGCGAGCGCCTGCGCGCGCTGCTCGCGGAGGCCGGCGACGCGCTGGTGGTCGGCGAGGCCGCGGACGGCGAGGAAGCGCTGCGCAAGCTCGACGAGTGCGACCCGGACATCGTGCTGCTCGACGTGCGCATGCCCGGCCTCGACGGCATCGAGACCGCGCGCCGCATCGCCGAGAACCCGGCGCCGCCCGCGGTGATCTTCACCACCGCCTTCGACGAGTACGCGCTGAAGGCCTTCGACGCACAGGCGGTCGCCTACCTGCTGAAGCCGATCCGCCGCGAGAAGCTCGCCGCGGCGCTCGCGCAGGCGGGCCGGCTGACCCGCCCGCAGCTCGCGCAGGCCGCGGCGGTGGCGCGCTTCGCGCCGCAGCGCACCCACATCGCCGTCAAGGTGCGCGACGCCACGCGCCTGGTCCCGACCAGCGAGGTCCGCTGCTTCGTCGCGGACCAGAAGTACGTGACGGTGCGGCACTCCGGCGGCGACGACCTGATCGAGGAGTCACTGAAGTCCCTGGAGGAGGACCTCGGCGCGGCGTTCGTGCGAATCCACCGCAGCGCGCTGGTCAGCGTCGCGCACCTCGCCGCGATCGAGCGCGACCCCGACGGCCAGTACTACGTGCGGCTGCGCGACCGCGACGAGCGGCTCGCCGTCAGCCGGCGCATGGCTGGCGAGCTGCGCGAGCGCTTCCGCATTTGACGTAAGGGATCCATGCGTCGCCGCGTGGCGTCGCCCGCCCGCCGCCCGTGACGGCCGTCACCGCGCCGGCCCGCACTTGCCGCTTCAATCCCGCCGTCGCCCCAGGGGGATCCCGCATGCCCGACCCGTCGCGCGCCGCGCCGCAGCCTTCGTCGTCACTCGTGTCCGCGGCGTCGCCCGCGGCCCCGCCCGCCGCCGCGCTCGCGGGCGCCACCCCGCCGGACGAGGCGCGCGCCGTCGCGCTGGGCGAGTTCGCCGCCTGGCTCGAGACGCCGCGCCGCTCGTCGGTGGCCTTGCGCGTGCACGGCGACCGCGCCGCCGCGCAACGCGTGCTGAACATCCGCCTCGATGGCGTGCTGGCGCACGACCGCCCGGCGAGCGCCAACCGCCGCTGGCTCTGCGAGGCCATCCGCGCCTGGGCCCCGCTCGAGGTGGTGTTCCCGTCGCGCGACCACGGCGGCGTGGCCGGCGTCAGCGGCGAGCTGCCGCGCCATGCCGCGCTGCTGGTCGAGCGCGCCTACGGCCACGTGCTCGCCGCGACTCGCAGCATCCCGGCGGCCTGCGACCTGCTGCGCGCCGATGCCCAGCTGCTCGAGATGCAGGTCGCGGTCGCGACGGCCCTGCAGCCGGTGCTGCAGGCGCGACAGCCGTCTGCCGCACCGCAGCCCCCCGACTGGCCGGACGAACTGCGCCGCATGTCGCTCGGCATGGCCGAGTTCCTGCATCGGCACGCGATCGGGCTGTCGCCGGTGCTGGCCGACCCGGTGGTCATGAGCTACACCTCGCACATCGCCCGCCTGCAGCGCAGCCTCGACGACGAGTGCCGCAAGGCGCGCGTGGCCTGACGCACGGAGCGGACGGATCGCGCCGCAGCCGGGGTGCCGCCCGGCTCGCGCCGCCGCAGCCCGCCGGCCCGGGCGGGTAGCCACGTTCTGGTTGGCCCCGCACAGATCCTCGCCTGGCGGCGCGCGGGCGGTTGACCGTCGCTGCGAACCGTCGCAGCCTCGCCGGGCCGCGCTCTGCGGCGTCAACGGCGGGTGCCGCACATGGATCGACGCGACATGATGATTCTCACCGGCTCGCTGGCGGCGAGCCTGGCCGCGACGCCGGAACCGGCGCGGGCGGCGGCCGGGGCCGTACCGGCCAGCTGGAAGGGGCCGTACATCGACCTCACCACCGCCAAGGGCAACGTCAACGCGGCGGTGCGCATCGACGCCAACCTCGACGAGAGCAAGCAGAAGTGGTCAAGCGTCAGCGGCATCGTCTGCGGCGTGACCGAGGGCGCGGCGCTGCGCGACCTGTTCGGCTTCGAGGTGGTCTCGGTGGCGCGCAACTGGGCGCAGCCCGACGGCAGCCACCGCGTGCTGCACCGCGAGGCGATCTTCTACACCGACTTGGCCAGCGGCGACATCCTGCGCTCGTGGCGCAACCCCTACATCGACGAGACCGTCGAGGTGGTCGACGTCATCAACGACCCGTGGAACCATTTCTTCTCGGAGACGGTGAAGAAGTTCGAGCCGGACTACGGCGGCCTGAACAAGCCGAAGGAGCGCCCGCCGGTGCCCTACTCGATGAACTTCATCGACGCCGGCAACGGCATGGTGCACAACCGCACCAGCATCAACCTCTACTACAAGGCCGCG
>JALORN010000030.1 GCA_025458905.1 Steroidobacteraceae bacterium | reverse complement strand
GAACAGGCCGAACATCGACAGCGCCAGCACGACGAACATCAGCCCGAACAGCACGATGATCCAGGTCTGCTGGAACGCGGCCTGGATCTGCTGCCCGGCGGCGGCGGCGGCGATGCCCGCGAGCGTGTTGGTGAACGCCATGCCGAGCACGTAGGTCAGCGACAGCGAGAACGCACGGCCGGTGGTCACCTGGTCCCCGTGGCCGGCGATGATGCCGGAGAGGATCGGCACCATCGGCAGCACGCAGGGCGTGAACGCCAGCAGCAGGCCGAGGCCGAAGAAGGTCGCCAGCACCAGCCCGAGGTTGCCCGAGCGGATCAGGTTGGCGAGACGGTCCTGCTCCGACACGTAGCCGCCGTCCGCGGCCGTGCCCGGCGGCCCGCCCGCGCGGGCCGTGCCGACGCCGGCCGGCAGCTCGACCACGAGCTTGCGCGTCTCGGGCGGATAGCAGAGGCCCGCATCGGCGCAGCCCTGGAAGCCCACGGAGAGCGGCAGCTCGAGCGCGCTCGCGCCGCTGCGCGACACGGGCAGGGTCGCGACCAGCGAGCCGTAGTACACCTCCTGCTCGCCGAAGTACTCGTCGGTCTTGGTCTTGCCGGTGGGCAGCGTTGGCGTGCCGAGCTGCGCCAGCGCCGCGTCGGTGGAGAACTTCAGCCGGCCGCGGTAGAGGTAGTAGCCGGGCTCGACCTGCCACTCGATGCGCACGCGGTCGGGACCGTCCGCGAACGCAGCGACGCGGAAGGCCACGTCCGGCGGGAGGAAGTCGTCGCCCGCCGCTGCGCCGGTGGTGCCGGACGGTGCGACCGGATCCGATGCCGCGCGCGTCGCCGCCGCGTCCCCGCGGCCGAGCACCGCCGCGATCGATCCGTCCGACGCACGACGCTCGGCGGCTGCCAGCAGTTCCGCGGCAGTGGCCGCCGTGATCGGCTCGCCCGTCGCGGCGGCGCCGGAGAACCTCACCTCGGTGTTCCACTGGGTCGGGGGGTAGCAGAGGCCGGCATCGGCACAGCCCTGCAGCTTCAGGGTCAGCGGCAGGGTCGCGGCCGCGGCCGCAGCGCTCGTGACCATCACCGGCACCGACACCGCGAACTCGCCGCGGTAGACCTCCTGCGTGCCGAAATACTCGTCGGTGTGGGCCTCGCCCTTCGGGAACGCGGGTTCGCCGAGCGTCGCCCACGGCGCGCGCGACGCGAACCCGAGGCGCTTGCGGTAGAGGTAGTAGCCCTTGGCCACCTTCCAGCGGACGGTGACGACGCCGTCGCGCATCTCCGTCGTGTAGCGGAACGCCTGCTCCGGGGCGATGAAGTCGTCGGCCGCCGCCACCGGTCGCGGCGCGAGGGCGAGCAGGGCCGAGGCGAGGGCGAGCAGCATCGCCAGGCGCGGGAGGCAGGCGCGCCCCGTCGGCGCTCGCGCAAAGGTCGGCCGGATCGTGCAGGACTGCAGCATCGCTACTCCTCAGCGGTCGGCGGCCGCGTCGGGCCGCGCCGTCGATGGGCCCGTCGCTGGCCCGGAACTCCCGGCCGATACCCAGTCCAGGTACTGTGCCGAGCCTGCGACGACCGGAATGCCGATGATCTCAGGGACCTCGTAGGGATGCAGCGTGCGGATTCGCGCCTCCAGCACGGGAAACCGCTCCCCGAGGGTCTTGATCAACAGCAGCACTTCGCCCTCGTCCTGCAGCGCCCCGTCCCAGCGATATGTCGAACGCATGCCGGACAGCCGGTTGACGCAGGCCGCCAGGCCCTCGCCGACCAGGGCGCCGGCGATGCGGCTGGCGACGGCCTCGTCCGGGCAGCTGCAGAGAACGACAATGTGCTTGGGATTCATGGACTTGCCAGCAAGCAGGCCAAGCCGCCCCCACAGCATACGCGCCTGCCCCGAGGCGCGTCACGCCGCGGCCTGCACCGGCGCCGCGGGCTCGCGCAGGCCGCAGGAAAGCCGCTCGGCCGGCCCCTTGTCACAGGATCGCCCTTGAATTCCGGAGTTCGCTGACTATGATTGGCAGCCACGCGGGGGGAGTGCTAACACTCCGACCCCGCCGAACCCCCAACGTGCAACCCAAGCTTCGAGAGGAGCCTGCTTTATGAAGATTCGTCCGCTTCATGACCGTGTGATCGTGAAGCGCCTGGAGGAGGAACGCACCTCCCCGGGCGGCATCGTGATCCCCGACACCGCCGCCGAGAAGCCCATCCAGGGCAAGGTCGTCGCGGTCGGCAAGGGGAAGATCCTCGAGGACGGCACCGTCCGCGCGCTCGACGTCAAGGTCGGCGACAAGATCCTCTTCGGCAAGTACGGCGGAACCGAAGTCAAGGTCGATGGCGAAGACCTCCTCGTGATGCGCGAGGAAGACGTCATGGCCATCATCGAGAAGTAAGGCTCCACCCAATCCACTGGAAGGTAACCAACAATGGCAGCCAAAGAAGTCCGTTTTTCCGATGACGCCCGTTCGCGCATGGTGCGCGGCGTCAACATCCTCGCCAACGCCGTCAAGGCGACCCTCGGCCCCAAGGGCCGCAATGCCGTGCTCGAGAAGAGCTTCGGCGCGCCGACCGTCACCAAGGACGGCGTCTCGGTCGCGAAGGAGATCGAGCTGAAGGACAAGTTCGAGAACATGGGCGCGCAGATGGTGAAGGAAGTCGCGTCCAACACTTCCGACGAGGCCGGTGACGGCACCACCACCGCCACGGTGCTCGCGCAGGCGATCATCCGCGAGGGCCTCAAGGCCGTCGCCTCGGGCCGCAACCCGATGGACATCAAGCGCGGCATCGACAAGGCGGTCATCGTGGCCACCGAGGAGATCCGCAAGCTGTCCAAGCCCTGCAAGGACAACAAGGCGATCGCCCAGGTCGGCACGATCTCGGCGAACAGCGACGAGTCGATCGGCAAGACGATTGCCGAGGCGATGGACAAGGTCGGCAAGGAAGGCGTGATCACCGTCGAGGAGGGCTCGGGCCTGCAGAACGAGCTCGACGTCGTCGAGGGCATGCAGTTCGATCGCGGCTACCTCTCGCCGTACTTCATCAACCAGCAGGCGAGCCAGACCGTCGAGCTCGACAAGCCGCTGATCCTGCTGTGCGACAAGAAGATCTCGAACATCCGCGAGATGCTGCCGCTGCTCGAGGGCGTCGCCAAGGCGGGCCGCCCGCTGCTGGTGATCGCCGAGGACGTCGAGGGCGAGGCCCTGGCGACCCTGGTCGTCAACAACATCCGCGGCATCCTCAAGGTCGCCGCCGTCAAGGCGCCGGGCTTCGGTGATCGCCGCAAGGCCATGCTGCAGGACATCGCCACCCTGACGGGCGGCACCGTGATCTCGGACGAGGTCGGCCTGCAGCTCGAGAAGGCCACGCTGAACGACCTCGGCGAGGCCAAGAAGATCGTCGTGGAGAAGGAGAACACCACGATCATCGACGGCGCCGGCAAGGCGTCCGACATCAAGGCCCGCATCGAGTCGATCCGCCAGCAGGTCGAGGAAGCGACCAGCGACTACGACAAGGAGAAGCTGCAGGAGCGCGTCGCGAAGCTCTCCGGCGGCGTCGCCGTGATCAAGGTCGGTGCCGCGACCGAGGTCGAGATGAAGGAGAAGAAGGCCCGCGTCGAGGACGCGCTGCACGCCACGCGCGCGGCCGTCGAGGAGGGCGTGGTGCCGGGCGGCGGCGTCGCGCTGATCCGCGCGCAGAAGGCGCTCGACAAGCTCGAGGGTGCGAACGAGGACCAGACGGTCGGCATCCGCATCCTGTCGCGCTCGATCGAGGAGCCGCTGCGCCAGATCGTCGAGAACGCGGGCGAGGACGCCGCGGTGATCCTGAACCAGGTGAAGGCCGGCAAGGGTGCCTACGGCTACAACGCCGGCACCGGCGAGTACGGCGACATGCTGGAAGAGGGCATCCTCGACCCGGCGAAGGTCACCCGCCTCGCGCTGCAGAACGCCGCTTCGGTGGCGGGCCTGCTGCTGACGACCGAGGTGATGATCGCCGAGGCGCCGAAGGACGAGCACGACCACGTGCACCCGGCCCCGGGCGGCGGCATGGGCGACATGGGCATGTGATCGCGAGGGGACGGACTCCGGTCCGTCCCCTTTCAGAACCGATTACAGGTCCGCGCGCGCCGTGAGGCGCGTGGCGCTCGACGTTCGTCGAGAACAAAGGCCCCGGGAGGAAACTCCCGGGGCTTTTTCGTCCTGCGGCAGTTCGCCTCCGACCGGCCCTGCGCGGCCGGCACTCCACCGCCGTCAAGCCGCTCGCCCGCACGTAGCACTCAGCCGCCGCAGCCTCCTCCTATCGTTCGCGGCAAGGAGCGCTCGCATGCGCCGACTCGCGCGTTCCGACCGCGGCGTCGGTGCCCCGGCCCGTGCCAGAATGCACCTCCCGAGTGGCGACCCCGGAGTCCCCCATGGAAATCGTCAAGGCGACGCTCGCGGCCCTGCCCGTCGTGGTGGTCGCGGCCTGGCTTCTGGTCGGCATGTTCGGCGCGCGCCTCGCGCCGCGTGCGGGCCGCGTGCCCTGGAGCGCGCCGTCGCGCCTGTTCCACTGGGTGATGGCGTTCGCCACGCTCGGCACGACCTCGCTGATGTACTACTCCCAGGTCTACGAGGCCCAGGCCGCCAGCAGCCCGGTGGCCCGCGCGCAGTACGGGGAACTGCTGCGCCTGCACAAGTCGATCGGCCTGGTCGTGCTGTTCCTGGTCGCGTTCCGCTTCGCCTGGAACCGCTTTCGGCCGCGGCCGGCGCTGCCGGCCACGCTGTCGGCGCCGCAGCGGCGGCTCGCGCTCGGTGCGCACGGGACGCTGTACGCGCTGATGCTCGCGATCCCGCTGCTCGGCTGGTTCGCGTCGATGGCCTATGGCGGCCGCACGCACTTCTTCGGGTTGTTCGAGTTGCCCCGCTGGCTCGGCAAGGACGTCGAGGCCGCGGTCGTCTATCGCAACGGGCACATCTGGCTCGGGTGGCTGATGTTCGCGGTGCTGGCCCTGCACGTCGGCGCGGCGCTCTGGCACCACTTCGTGAAGCGGGACGCCACGCTGGCGCAGATGCTGCCCTGGTCCGCACGGCCGGCACCGGGCGCCGCCGTCGGCGAGGGCCGCGGCTCGACCATGGGGAACGCGACATGAGTCGGCGGGTTGCCACTCGCCGCCAAGCGCTGCGTGCCGCCGCCGGTCTCGCAGTGTCCGCGACCGGGGTGGCCGCGTCTTCGGCCCTCGCGGCCACGACCTCCGGCGCGCCCTCTTCGCCGGAGGCGCTGCGCCGCCGGCTGGAAGACCCGAGGGAGCGGGCGAGGATCCGTGCGAAGGTCGTCGCGAGCGCGGCGGCCGAAGCCGTGCCGGCGTTCTACCGCCTGCACGTCTTCGCCTACATGCACCAGGGCAACCTGCTGCCGCTCTATACGATGAACAACGTCGCGATCAAGGTGTGCCGCCCGATGGCGAACGGCAACACGATGATCACCAACTACGAGGCCGGCGTGTACTGCCGCTTCGACACGCACGAGGTGCTGGAGACCTGGCGCAACCCGGTCACCGGCGAAGTGCTGGAGCCCTGGCACTTCATCGGCCGGCCACTGTCGGTCGAGCTCGGCCCCGACGAGGTGATCACGGGTCCCGGCGCCACGCTCAAGCCCCGGCCGATGGCGATCGAGGCCGTCGGCGACACGGTGCTGCTGCCGACGATGTCCGGGTTCTCCTATCCCAATCCGTTCCCGCCGGCGGAGTTCCCGGAGGATTCCTCGGGTCCGACGATGTACTGGGATTCGCACTACACCTATTTCTCGCCGCTGCAGGCGGTACTCGACCCGGCGGTGCTGCGCGCGCCCGCGACCATCCAGTTCCAGAACCTCGTCAGCTTCCAGCCCTGGGTCGGCATGGGCACGCGGCCTGGGCGCACCTGGGGCCGCGCGCTGGGCGCGAAGCTCGGCAGCCTCGACGAGATTCCGGCCGCCGCCCGCGCCGGGCTCGAACGCCATACGCCGATGCTGTTCGACCTCGCGAACTGGCCCACGGAGCGCGACGAGACGGCCGAATACCGCAAGGTGCTGCGCCGCAAGCGCGGCCGGGCATGAGCAGGAGGCGCGGCGCGCGGGGCGCTCGCCGCGGGTGGGCACTGCTCGCCGCCACCGGCCTGGCGCTGCTCGGCGGCATCCCGGCGGGCAGCGTCGAACCGCCAGCTTCGCCGGGCGCGCGCGGCGATCCGGAACGTGGCCGCGACCTCGCAGCCACCTGCGTCCCCTGCCATGGCGCGAACGGCGTGAGTCCCTCGCCCGCGTTCCCGATCATCGCCGGGCAGCAATACGACTACCTGGTCGCGGCGATGCACGCCTACCTCGACGGCAGCCGGCAGGACTCCATCATGGGCGGTGCGATCCGCACCTTGTCGCGCGGCGAGATCGAGGACGTCGCCGCGTACTTCAGCGCGCAGCGTGGTCTCGGGTCCGTGGCCGCGGCGGCCGGCCCCACCGCGCCCGCGGCATCGCCGGGCGGGCGCGCCTCCGCAGCCCTCGCCGCCGCGCAGGCGGCCGCGGAGGCTGCGCGCGGGCTCGAGCCGCTCGGTGCGCGTCCGCGGGCGACGGCCGGCGACGCCCGCGAGCGCGCCCGCTGCGCAGCGGCGCCGGGCGGGATGCCCGACGGCTTTGCCGTCGACGCCGATGGCGACGGCTACCTCGCGATCTGCAACGCCGCGCAGCTGCGCGCGCTGTCGCAGGCCGACCCGCTGGCGCCCGATGCCGACGTCAACCCGCGCTGGCGCCGCAACTACGAACTGGTGGCGGACATCGACCTCGCCGGGGTCGAAGGCCTGCAGCTCGTCGGCAACTGTGGCGCGGCCAACAACTGCATGGTCTCGCGCGACCGCCACGGCTTCGCCGGGCACTTCGACGGCAACGGCCACACCGTGCGCGGCCTGCGGCAGGAGCGGCCCGACGCCGGGGGCGTCGGCCTGTTCGGCACGCTGGCGCGCGACGGGCGGGTCACGCGGCTCGTGCTGCGCGACGCGGTGGTCACCGGGGCCAACGGCGCCGGGCTGCTGGTGGGTGCGAACTTCGGCCGGATCGCCGACTGCGACGTCGAAGGCCGCGTGCAGGGGCGCGTCGCCATCGGCGGCGTCGCCGGCGGCAACGCGGGCCGCATCGAGCGCGTGCGCGCCAGGGTGGACATCGCTGCGACGGCCGCGGCCGGCGGGCTGGTCGGCGACATGAACGGCGTGCTCGCCGACGGCGCGGCCGACGTGCACCTGCGCGCCGGCGGCAAGGGCGTGGGCGGGCTGGTCGGGCTGTCGACCTTCGGTACGCTGCTGCGCAGCCGTGCGGTCGGCAGCGTGACCGGCAGCGACAACGTCGGCGGCGCCGTCGGAGTCAACACCGACGCGCTGGTCGCCGAGGTCGCGGTGCGCGTCGACGTGGCGGCGACCGCGACCAACGCCGGCGGGCTGGTCGGCTTCAACTCGCAGAGCCTGGTGCGCGACAGCCGCGCGAGCGGGCTGGTGCGCGGCGCGAACGCCGTCGGCGGCCTGGTCGGTCGCAACGCCGGCGCCGTCGTCGGCGCGTTCGCGAATGGCAAGGTGCAGGGCCAGGCCGGGGTCGATCCGCTGGTCGGCGACAACGCCCAGGGCACGCTCCTCGATGCCTTCGCGCTCGCGCCGACGGCGCTGGCCGCGCCGGCGGCCGCGACGGCGCGCTGGGACCGAGGCGCCTGGGAACTGTCGACCGTGCCGGGCCGGCTGCCGCGGCTGCGGCGCCTTCCGGCGATGATGGAACCTTCGGAGGATGCAGCCAGTCCGCGGGTCGATACGATGCAGCCGTTCGCGCCCGGCGACGTGCTGGTCGCCGCCACGGTGATGAACGATCCACAGGACGACCATGCGGGCGCCGGGCGGCTGCTGCAGTACGACGCGGACCTGCGCTTCAAGGGCGAGCTGTGGCTGCGGGGCACCCGGCACAAGGTCGGTGGGCTCACCTTCGGCCCGGACCGCACGCTGTGGGCGATGTCGCAGCTGACGCCGGCGGTCGTCGAGGTCGCGCCGAACGGCCGGCAGCGGCCGTACCGGGCCTGGTCCGCGCGCAAGCTCTCTAGCGTGACCTTCGCGCCCGATGGCACGCTGTACTTCGGCGAGCACCTGATGGGCCGCCAGACGGGGCATCCCTCGGTGACCACGAAGTTCGCGCTGCTGCCGGGCCGTGACGTGATCGGCGACGGGCACGTCTTCCAGTTCACGCGCGACGGCCGGCCGCTGCGCGAGTTCGCGACCGCGGCGCACGGCGGGATGTTCGGCTTCCTCGCGGTCACCAGCACGGTGCTGCGCGACGGCGGTCGCCGCCTGGTCTACCTGTCGGAGACCAGCAAGGTCATCAAGCAGTACGACCTCGCGGCCGATCGCCAGCTGCCGGATCTCGTGAGCTTCGACGCGGATCCGGACGTGCCGATGGTGATCGTGATGAACCCGATGCCGGACGGTCGCCTGCTGGTGACGACCGCCGACGGCTTCATCACGCTGGACCCGGAATCCGGCCGGGTGCTGCGCAAGTACCGGCTCGAAGGGGTTGGCTGGGCGGCGATCAACGCGGGCACCGACGGCCAGTATGCCTTCGTCGGCAACTTCTGGACGGGTGAACTCGTCAAGGTGCGCCTCAGTGATGGCGTGGTGGTGGCGCGGACCCAGGTGGGACAGCGCGAGTCCATGTCCGGCATCGCCCAGTTCCCGGGCTGAGCACGCGGCCCGGGCCTCAGGTCGCGGCGGGCCGCGCCGTGCTGCCGGCCCGTGCTCGTGTCCCGGCGTCGGCTGCCAGGCGCAGCTCCGCCGGATCGTGTGAGCACAGCACCTGGATGCGGCTGCCCAGCGCACCATGCAGCCCGCGCAGGCGCGCCTGGTTCGCGAGGCGGGCCGCGCGGTCCTGCTCCATCATCCACTGGTAGAAGCGCAGCCCGGGCGTGCAGCGCGGCTGCGCCTGCATCTCCCGATGATCGAAGTAGGCGTCGCCGGCCTGCAGTAGCCATTCGCGGCCGCCCGGTCCCGCAGCCCGCACCGCGACGCCGGCATGGCCGAGGGTGTGGCCCGGCAGGGGCACGTACAGGAGTTCCGGTGGCAGGCCGTCGACCTGGCTCGTGCCCGCGAAGCCGTTCCAGGACTCGCCGCCGGCGCGCTGCAGCCGCCAGTTGGCGCGCGTGCCCCATTGCTGTGGCCGGAATCGCTGGCGGTCCAGCCAGCTGCGCTGTGCGGTGGCCACCGCGGCCTCCGCCGCCGGCAGGTGCACGCTGGCCCACGGGAAGTCGTCGAGGCCGCCCGCGTGGTCGAAGTCGAGGTGCGTCAGCACGATGTGGCGGACGTCGCGCGGATCGAAGCCGAGCGTCGCGACCTGGCGGATCGCCGTTCCCGCTTCCGCCAGCTCGGGCGCCAGCAGTGCGCGGAAGAACCAGGACAGCCGCGTGCGCGGATGGGATACGTCCCGCAGGCCGAAACCGGTGTCGACGAGCACCAGGCAGGACGGCATCTCGACCAGCAGGCAATGGCATACGAGCCGTCCACGCAGCGCGAGGCTGTGGCCGTCCATGAGCCAGCCGCCGAAGGGGCAGGTGGAGATGCAGTTCAGGTGGTGGACCCGCATCCTCGACACCTTGGGCGCGGCACCGGTCGGGGCGCTGGCGGTGCGCGACCGGGTGTGCCGTAAGCCACGTCCCACCGCGATGACGGCCACCGCGGCACCGCCGGCCTAGGAGCCGCGGGCCGGGCCGGGCCGCGGGCGGATCGCGAGCTCAGCCGGTGGCGTGAACGCGCGGACCGGCGTGACGAGGAAGTAGCGCACCCAGACGTCGGGCAGGCGGCCGATCTTCACGACGCCATACTGGCGCCGGAGGTCGTCGGCGATCAGGTCGGGCGCGAAGAAGAGCCCGTCGCCGGCCACGCCGAACGCTTCCCGCTGGCCGGCGTCGTCGAACTCGCCGACGACGCGCGGCGCGATCCCGTTGCCGGCCAGCCAGGCGTCGAGGAAGCGGCGCACCGGGGACTCGGCGCCGGGCAGCAGCACCGGGGCACCCGCGAGGCTGCGCGGAAAGCCGCGCCGGAAGCGGCGCGCGAGCGCCGGCGTCGCGAACACGCCGAGGCGCGTCGCCGCCAGTTCGGTGGTGGCGAGCCCGGTGCCGTCGGGCGTGTAGCCGCTCGAGACGACGGCGTCGAGGCGGCGCGAGCGCAGCTGTTCGAAGAGGTCCTCCTCCTCGCCCTCGCGCACGACCATGCGCGGCGGAGCCGCGAGCTTCAGCACCGGCCGCAGGAAGCGGTGCGCCACGAGCTTCGGCACGATGCGCCCGACGCCCACCCTGAAGGTCGGCGGCCGCCACGCGTCCACGCTCTCGAGCGCACGCAGCAGGTCCTCGCCGCGGCCGAGGATGTCGTCCGCGTACTGCAGCACGACGCCCGCGACGTCCGTGAGGCGCACGCCGCGGCCCACGCGTTCCAGCAGCGCCACGCCGAGCCGTGCCTCGAGCACGCCGACCTGGCCGCTGACGGTCTGCGGCGTGACGTGCAGGGACTCGGCCGCCGCCGTCACCGAGCCGGTGCGCGCGACCGCGCGCAGGTAGGCGAGCTGTGCGAAGTCGAGCCGCCGGATGTTGGCCAGACCTTTCGTCATCGTCGAATCGTCCGTCAAGAAGGTTCGATGGTTCTGGATGATATCGCGGGGTTAGCCTCGGCATCGAGATCGCAAGGCCCGAGGAGACCGCCACCATGGCGACCGACCTGCCCCCGCCCTACACCGCGCTGACGCGCCACCCGATGATGCCGCGCGCGAGCCACGACGAAGCCGCGCGCTTCAACTTCCTCACCCACTTCAATCGCTACCTGTCCGGGCCCATCGGGCACGGCAACCGGCTCGCCTACGAGACCCGCGTGCTGCCGGCCTTCCGCGCCGAGCACGGGCGCGAGCCGCAGCATCGCTACGAGATCCGCGACGCCATGAACCGCGATCCCTGGCATCGCGCGTGGTCGACGCTCAAGCGCAATTCCATGGAGATGCGCCAGCACAACGGGCGGCAGGTGGTGCTGCGCCAGCTCGACGAACTCGACGCCCGCGCGCGCGCCCTCAACGACGCCTCGGGCCAGCTCGAGCTGGATCCCGCGATCCGCCAGCCCGACTACCAGACCGTCGTCGACGTGCACTGCCAGCCCGGTGGCTACCATGGCGAGGAGCGGCCCGGCGACGTCTCGGCGGGCGCCAACTACGACGTCGGGATCTT
Organism: Steroidobacteraceae bacterium; assembly: GCA_025458905.1. Taxonomy (GTDB): domain Bacteria; phylum Pseudomonadota; class Gammaproteobacteria; order Steroidobacterales; family Steroidobacteraceae; genus UBA964. The sequence continues at coordinate 33,928 of JALORN010000030.1, read as the reverse complement.
CGCGACCACCGGCGGGGCGCTCGGCGGCCTGACCGACGGCGGCGGGCAGGCCGTGGTCGCCTGGGTGCAGCAGCAGCATCCCGGCTGGAGGCCGCGTCGCATCCTCGACGTCGGCTGCACCGTGGGCCACAACGCCGTGCCCATCGCGCAGGCCTTCCCCGAGGCGGAGGTGGTCGCGATCGACACCGCGGCCGCCGCGCTGCGCTACGGCGCCGCGCGTGCCGCCGGCCTCGGCGTGCGCAACATCCGCTTCGTGCAGGCGGACGCCGAAGATCTCTCGCGCTGGGCCGACGCGCACTTCGACTGGGTCCAGACCACCATGTTCCTGCACGAACTCTCGGCGGGCTCCATGCCGCGCATCCTCGCCGAGGCCCACCGCGTGCTCGCACCCGGCGGCCTGATCCTGCAGGTCGAGCAGCCGCAGTTCACCGAGGACATGCCACTGTTCGAGCAGTTCCTGCGCGACTGGGACACCTTCAACAACAACGAGCCGTTCTGGTCGTCGATGCACGCGCAGGACATCCACGACGTGATGGAGCGCGCCGGCTGGCCGCGCGAACGGCAATTCGTCGCCGCGGTGCGTGCCGTGGTGGACCGCTCGCGCTTCCCGGGCTCGCCCGCCGGGCCGCAGGAGGACTTCGGCCGCGCGGCCATCTGGAACGCATACGGCGCCTGGAAGCAGGCGCAGCCTCGGGACCTGGCAGGGGAGCAGACGGCATGAGCGAGCAATCACTGGACTGGGTGGCCCTGGCGGGCCGTCGCGCCAAGGGCCGCAGGCCGCAGTTCCTCGACGACCCCGCCGTCGAGCGGCTGTACTCGCTGGTGCTGGCGCTCGCTGCGGAGGTCTCGGCGCTGCGCGAGCGACAGGACACGGTGGAACGCCTGCTCGACGACAAGGGCACCATCAGCCGCGCCGACATCGAGGCGTACGCGCCCGCTGGCGTCGCCGCCGAGGAGCGCGGCCTGGCGACCCGGGCGTACGTCGCGCGGATCATGCGCGGCTTCCAGCAGGAGGTCGAGGCCATGGCTGCGCAGGACCCGCCCATCATGCACGTCGTCGAGAAGGTGTCGCGCGCCTGACGCGCCGCAGCCCGCCGCGTCGCCGCGTCGCTGCGGGCAGGGTGATGCGGCGGGCTGCCCGTTCTCGGCGTCCCCGCCACGTGGCATGCTGGCGCGATGCGCACGAGAGACGGTCTCCGCTGAGCGGGCATTGAAGGCGCCGACGTGTCGAGCCTGAGCCGCCAGGCGCTGGTCGTCTCGGCCGCGCGACTGATCAACCAGGGCCTGATGGTCATCAGCCCGGTGATCCTCGTGCGGCTGCTGACCGTGCAGGACTTCGGCGTCTACCGCGAGTTCCTGCTGTACGCGACGCTGGTCGCCAGCATCGCAGGCTTCTCGCTCCCCAACAGCCTGCTGTATTTCGTCGGCCTGCAGCCCGAGGGCGCCTGGGGCTACGTGCGTCGCATCGTGCTCGCCTGTGCGGTCTCCTCGGGGCTCGCGGTCGTGGTGTTCGCGCTGGTCGACAGGCTGGGCCCCACGCCGCTGGTCGGCGAGCTGCTGCTGCCCTGCATCCTGTACGTGCTGTTCTACGTCAACGTCGACTTCTGGGAGTCGCTGTGGCTCGCGAGGCGCCAGTCGACGGCGGTGTTCGCCTACACGGCGGGCCGGCTGGTCATGCGGCTGCTGGTCGTGATCGGCGCGGCATCGATCCGTCCCGACCCGGGCGTGATCGTCTGGTCGCTGGTGTGCTTCGAGGCCGTCCGGCTGGGGGTTTCGACCTTCTGGTGGCGACGCCTGTCGCGGCGCGAGGGCTCGGCGGCGCCGCGCTCGAGCTGGTCCGAGCAGCTCGCCTTCTGCGTGCCGAGCGGCATCGCCGTGTTCGTCTCGACGCTGAATTCCTCGATCGGCGGTGTCTTCGTCTCGCGCTCGCTCGGCGAGGCCGCGCTCGCGCAGTTCGTGATCGCCGGCTACGTCACGATGGTGGTCTCGCCGCTGCGCAACTCCGTCTCCGACGTGATGCTGCCGCGCATGGCGAACCTGACGACGCAGGATCCCAATGGCTGGCTGCCGCTGTGGCGACGGGCGGTCGTGCTGTTCGCGATCCTGCTCCTGCCGCTGGCGCTCCTCCTCGGGCGCTATGCGGAGCTGTTCGTGACCACCTTGTTCTCCGCCCGCTACCGGGATGCGATCCCCGTGTTCCAGGTCTACTGTGCCTCGCTGCTGATCTCTTGCGTCGACATCGCCGTCGCGCTGCGCGCGATCAACAAGACGCGCCTCATGCTGGTGGGCAATGTGATCGTGCTGGTGCTGAACCTCGCGCTCGTCTCCGTGCTGGTGCCCGCGCTGGGGGCTACCGGCGCGGCGCTGGCCTTGCTCGGCTCCCAGCTCGTGGCGCTGTCCTACCTGCTCGTGGTCACCGCGCGTGCACAGGGCCTCCGGCTGGCCGAGCTGCTGCCGCTGCGGGATCTCTCGAAGGTGGCACTGGCCGCCCTGGTGGCCGCGTCCGTCATCCTGCCCTCGTTCTGGACCGAGGCGATGGGCATCGCCGGCGCCGTCGCGAGCAGCGTGCTGTACCTCGCGGTGTTCGTGGCGCTCGCGAACGGGCTGCGAGTCGAGGAGGCAGGGTGGCTGTGGCGGCAGGCCACGCGGCGGCTCGGGCGCTCGCGGCCGGCGTCGCCCTAACCCTCACCCTTCGGTGCCGCCGCGGGGCGATGCCCGCCATCGACGATGAAGGCGTCGCCGTCCTGCACCGCCGCGACGAGCTCGGCCCGGCGCTCCGGGGTCAGGTACTGGATGCTGTAGTCGTCGTAGCGGAACGTCCGCGAGGACGCGATGCGCGCCCGGTAACGCTCGCGGAACTCGTCGAGCGAACACAGCACGCGCGCCGGCGCCCCGGCGCACACGGTGTCGGGGGGCAGCGTCCGGCTGACCACGGAGTTGGCCCCGACGATCGTCCGGGGTCCGATCTCCACGCCCGGCAGGATCACGGTGCGCGCGCCGATGTGGCAGGACGGATGGAAGACGATCCGCCCGATGCGCGTCGCATTCAGGAACTCGTCCATCAACGCATCGTGCGCGAGGATCACGCAGTCGTCGCCGAAGCCGCAGTGATCGCCGATCCGGATCAGGAAGCAGTGGCTTTCGTCGACCCAGGTGGACGCCGGCAGGTTCACGTCTTCGCCGATCACCATGCCGAGCGCGCGCAGCCGCGCGATGCGCCGATCCAGCCGGACGAGCATGCGGCGCTCGCTCAGTTTCCAGGCGAGACGCTTCAGGGACCGGACGATCACGGCAGTCGCGGTGCTCGACGGTCGCCGCAGGCGGGGCCAAGGGTGTCGGGGACGGGCAGGTTCACGGGCGGGCGGACGATAGCACAGGCGATACCGGGCGGCGATCCGCCGCGCCACCGACGCTGCCGGACCCGGCGGGTGCAGCTTCGGTCTGCCGCGCCGCCTGATGACGCCGACGCATCGAGGCACCAGCAAGGGTCATGCGGCGCGGCCACGGCCGGGCGCAGGATTCCCGGCATCTCAATCGCCAGGGGAGACCGCCAGCATGCGACCGATCCGGACTTCGTCTTTGGTGCTCGGGTTCGCACTGTCCGCTTCCGGCGCGCTGGCGCCGCCCATGGCCTCCGCGCAGCAGGCCGCCGAGGCCGCGGCCAGCCTCGACGAGGTCGTCGTCAGTGCGCGGCGGCGCGAGGAGAAGTTGCAGGACATCCCGCTCTCGATCACGGCCCTGAGCGCCGACACGCTGGTGCGCTCCGGAGTGCGCACGATCCGCGACGTCGCGCAGTCGGTGGCGGGCCTGTCGATGGTCGACTTCGGCCAGGGCATCCTGACGACGCCGGTGATGCGCGGCATGACGCAGGCGAACACCGCCGCGGCCGAGGGCAGCGTCTCGGTGTTCCTCGACGGCGTCTACATCCTCAACAACAACGCGCTCGACGTGGCGCTCACCGACGTCGAGCGCATCGAGGTGCTGCGCGGCCCGCAGAGCACCCAGTACGGCCGCAACTCGTTCGCCGGTGCGATCAACTACGTGACGCGCGCGCCGAGCTCCGAGTGGGAGGCCTCGGTGCGCGCCGAGCTCGGCAACTACTCCCGCGCGGACGCCACGGCGACGGTGTCCGGCCCGATCCTCGGCGAGTCGCTGCGGGCGCGCTTCGCGCTGCTCTACAACTCGTACGACGGCACCTGGCGCGACCGGGTCAGCGGCGTGGAGCTCGGCGGCTCGGATCGAAAGGGTGCGCAGGCCTCGCTGCAGTGGACGCCATCGGACGCCGTCACGGTCGACGCTGCCGCCTACTATGCACTGTCGGAGTTCGCCCCCTCGGCGCGCGCGTTCGCCCGCAACTGTGGTCCGGTCACGGTGCCGGCGGCCGCCCCCGTCGAGTTCCGCGGCCCGAACTACTTCTGCGGGCGCTGGCCCGACGGCGAAGACCTCGACCTGCAGTACCCGGCCGTCGACGTCGCGCCGGAGCAGCTCGGCAACAAGGTCGAGACCACGAGCCTGAACCTGCGGCCGCGCGTCGAGCTGCCCTTCGGCGAGATCAGCGCGATCCTCGCGACCAACGACAACCGCGTCTACCAGTTCGCCGGCCTCGATCGGCAGCGCAACGGCGCGCCCTTCCTGGTGGGCCCGGCGCCGTTCACGCCCGCCAATCCCCTTAACCGCTACGTGCTGCTGAACCAGTTCGTCGGCGCCTACCAGAAGGACGACGACCAGAGCCTCGAGCTGCGCTACGCGACGCCCTCGGACCGGCGCGTGCGCGCCGAGGTCGGCGGCTTCAGCTACGAGACCGATCGCGTCGGCGACACCTTGTTCAGCATCCTCTCGAGCAACCTGCCGGCGGGCTTCCGCGTGATCCCGACGACCAGCTTCCTGAACGCCTGGCTGTCGCCGACCGGCTCGCCGTTCCCGGGCGGCTCGCGCAGCGTCAGCAACATCGAGCAGCGCTCGCTGTTCGCCAGCATCGAGGCCGACGTCACCGAGCGCATCCGGCTGCGCGGCGAGGTGCGGCGGACCGAGGAGGAGAAGCTGCAGAACCAGCTCACCGGCATCGCGCCGGGCTTCCCGGACCCGGACGGCATCAACGGCGTGCGCGGCGACTGGGACTACGACGACTGGCGGCTGTCGGCGCAGTACCTGTTCTCGCCCGACCTGCAGGTCTATGCGAGCGCCGCGACCGGCACGCGCGCCGGCGGCTTCAACCCGACGGCGCAGCTGATCGAGGACCTGCAGTACGACCCGGAACGCAACACCACCTACGAGATCGGCCTCAAGTCGAGCTGGCTGGAGCGTCGGCTGGTGCTGAACGTCGCGGCCTACGCGATCGACTGGGAGGACATCCAGCTGCAGGCGCCGCCATCGCCCGCCGCGGTGCAGACCGGCGCCACGGTGGTGCGCAACCTCGGGCAGGCCAGGGTCTCCGGCGTCGAGGTCGAGCTCTCGGCACAGCCGGTGGCGGGGCTGCGCCTCGATGCCGCCGTCAGCTACTCCGACCCGAAGTTCGACGGGGCGGGAGCCTACGACACGGCGAACGCCGCGAGCTGTCTCGCGATCCCGACCTGCGCGCCGCGCGTCGGCTGGGTCGACGTCGCCTCCGGCCGCGTGCAGTCCACGCCGATCCCGGGCGCGACCCGCGCGGTGGCTCTCGACGGACAGTCGCTGCACCGCCAGAGCGACTGGCTGCTGAACCTCTCGGCCGACTACGAGGCCGCGCTGCGCGGCGACTGGCAGTGGTACGGCCGCGCCGACCTGCGCTACGAGTCCGAGCAGTTCGGGGACATCATCGCGCAGTCCTCCTGGGGCGCCCGCAAGCTCCTCGGCGCGCGCCTCGGCGTGCGCAACGAGCGCTACGACCTGGCGTTCTGGGGACGGAACCTGCTCGACGACACCACCGTGATGATCCAGGGCGCCTCGGCGTTCAGCGGTCTCGGGATCACGGTGCAGAACGTCAACCTCGGCGACCGGCGGACCTACGGCATCGCATTGAGCGCGCGGTTCTGAGGGCGAGCGCAGCTGCGCCCGGACGGCCTCCGCCGCCCGACATAAGGCGGTGACGCGGCGGATGTGACCGGGGTCGGCGCAGCCGGGCGCGGGTCGTGGCGAGATGGCGGGATGTGCGTCCTGCTGCGCGACCCGCCGCTGCAACGAGCGCGCGCCGGGTGCGCCGCGTGAGGCCCTCGCACGCGGCGCCGCCGCCCCGCGTCAGCGTGGTCATCCCGACCCGCAACCGCGCCGCGCTGCTGCGCCGGGCGCTCGAGTCGGTGTTCGCCCAGGGCTTCGTCGACCACGAGGTGCTGGTCGTCGACGACGCCTCGACCGACGACACGGCGGCGCTGCTGGCCGGCTGGCCCGACCCGCGGCTGCGCGTGCTGCGCCAGCCGGCGGCGGGCGGGGGCCCGCGGGCGCGCAACCGGGGCATCGAGGCGAGCCGTGGCGAATTCGTCGCCTTCCTCGACGACGACGACGAATGGCTGCCACGCAAGCTGGCGCTGCAGGTGGCGCGCTTCGACGCGCCGGGCCCGCCGCTCGTCCTGGTCCACTGCGGTACCGACCTGGTCTCGGCGCGCAGCGGTCGCCTCGTGCACCGCTTCGACGTGGCGGACAGGCCGATGACCTGCACGGACTTCCTGCGCGAGCTGCCGTTCACGACCTCGAACGCGATGGTCAGGCGGAGCAGCCTGCAGGCGATCGGCGGATTCGACGAGACGCTGGCCGGGGCGCAGGACCGGGACCTCTGGATCCGCCTGGCGCGCATCGGCGCGGTCGGGGCCGTCCCCGAGGTGCTGCTGCGTCGCTACCTGCACGGCGAGCAGATCTCCAGCTCGCTATCGGCCAAGCTGCGCGCCAAGGAGCAATTCCTCGCGAAGTACCGGGAGGACCTGCGCCGGCACCCGCGCGAGCATGCGCTGCACCTGTGGCGGCTCGGGGTGCTGTACTGCGTCGCCGGCCGGGTGCGCGAGGCACGCCGGGCCCTGCTGCTTGCGGTGTGCACCGACCCGGGGCGGCTGGACGCGCTGCGCGACCTCGGCGCGACGCTGCGCTGGCCCCGCGACTGCGTGCGACGCATCGCCGAACGTCGAGTCTCCCGGGTCGACGGCATCCCCAACTACTACTGACCCGGTTCAGGCAGCGCAGGGCTTCGGGTAACATCGCCCCTCGCGCCGCGCCCCGGGGAGGGCGGTCAGCGCCCGTCCAAAGCCGAGCGACCCAAGGAAGAGGTGGCCATGTCCCTGACGATCGGAGTGCCCCGCGAGACCTTCGCGGGCGAGAAGCGTGTGGCCACCGTTCCCGAGGTGGTCGAGAAGCTGGTGAAGCTCGGCTTCGCGGTCGTGGTGGAGAGCGGCGCGGGCGCGGCCGCGAGTTTCGGTGACGAGGCCTACCAGGCCGCGGGCGCGCGCCTCGCCGGCAGCGCCGGGGAGCTCTACGCCGCCTCCGACATCGTCTTCAAGGTTCGCCCGCCGAGCGAGGCCGAGGTCGCGCAGCTGCGGCCGGGCACCACGCTGGTGGGGTTCATCTGGCCGGCGCAGAACCCGGGGCTGATGCAGCAGCTGGCGGGGCGGCGCGCCACCGTGCTCGCGATCGACTGCCTGCCGCGCCAGCTGTCGCGCGCCCAGAAGATGGACGCGCTGACCTCGACCGCCGGCGTCAGCGGCTATCGCGCCGTCATCGAGGCCGCGCATGCCTTCGGGCGGCCGTTCAACGGGTCGGTGACCGCGGCCGGCAAGATCCCGCCGGCCAAGGTGTTCATCGCCGGCGCCGGCGTCGCGGGTCTCGCGGCGATCGGCGCGGCCGCCAACCTCGGGGCGATCGTGCGCGCCAACGACACGCGTGCCGAGGTCGCCGACCAGGTGGTCTCGCTCGGCGGCGAGTTCGTCAAGGTCGACTACGAGGAGGAGGGCTCGGGTGGCGGCGGCTATGCCAAGGTCATGAGCGAGGGCTTCCAGGCTGCGCAGCGCGAGATGTACGCGAAGCAGGCGCGCGAGGTCGACATCATCATCACCACCGCCCTGATCCCCGGCAAGCCCGCGCCGCGCCTGATCACGGCCGAGATGGTCAGGAGCATGAAGAGCGGCAGCGTGATCGTCGACATGGCGGCCGAGCAGGGCGGCAACTGCGAGCTCACCGTGCCGGGCGAGGCCGTGGTGCGCCACGGCGTCACCCTCATCGGCTACACCGACCTGCCGAGCCGCCTCGCGCGCCAGGCCTCGACGCTCTACTCGACCAACCTGCTGCGGCTCACCGAGGAGCTGTGCAAGGCCAAGGATGGCAGGATCGACGTCAACTTCGACGACGACGCGATCCGCGGCCTCACGGTCATCAAGGAAGGGGAGGTGACCTGGCCCGCGCCCCCGCTGAAACTGCCGGCGCCGCCGGCCGCGAAGCCCGCGCCGGCCGTCGCGGCCGCGCCCGCCGCGAAGAAGTCGGGCGGGCACGGCCACGGCGGCGCCAGCGAGCCCGCCTCGGTGCAGAGCCTCGCGCTGGTGTTCGGCTTCGGCGCCGCGCTCTTCTGGCTGGTCGGCGCGTACGCGCCGGCCGCGTTCCTCGGGCACTTCACCGTGTTCGTGCTCGCCTGCTTCGTCGGCTACCAGGTGGTGTGGAACGTCACGCCCTCGCTGCACACGCCGCTGATGAGCGTCACCAACGCCATCTCGAGCATCATCGCGGTCGGCGCGCTGGTGCAGGTGGCGCCGCCGCTCGCCGACGGCGGGGCCGGCCGGCCCTCCGCGTTGATCCTCGGCCTCGCGGTGGTGGCTCTGGCACTCACCGCGGTCAACATGTTCGGCGGCTTCGCCGTCACGCGTCGCATGCTCGCGATGTTCCGCAAGTAAGGGGTCGCCAGGCATGTCCGCGAATCTCGCCACGGTCGCCTACATCGGCGCGACCATCCTCTTCATCCTCAGCCTCGGCGGACTCTCGAACCCCGAGACCGCCCGGCGCGGCAACCTCTACGGCATCGTCGGCATGACGATCGCGGTGCTCGCGACCGTGCTCGGGCCGCGCGTCACGGCCGCCGGCCTGCCGTACATCGTCGGCGCGCTGGTGGCCGGCGGCGCGGTCGGGCTGTACGCCGCCAAGAAGGTGCAGATGACGCAGATGCCGGAGCTGGTCGCGCTGATGCACAGCCTGGTGGGTCTCGCGGCCGCGCTGGTCGGCTTCGCGAGCTACGTCGACACCTCGATCGTCTACGAGGGCGCCGAGAAGGCGATCCACGAGGTCGAGATCTACATCGGCATCTTCATCGGCGCCGTGACCTTCTCCGGCTCGATCATCGCCTTCGGCAAGCTGTCCGGAAAGGTGGGCGGCAAGCCGCTGCTGCTGCCGGCGCGCCACTGGCTCAACCTCGCGGGCCTGCTGGCGGTGATCTGGTTCGCCGTCGCCTTCGTGCAGGCGCCCGACGTGCAGGCGGGCATGACGCCACTGGTCGTGATGACGGTGATCGCGCTGCTGTTCGGCATCCACATGGTGATGGCGATCGGCGGTGCCGACATGCCGGTCGTCGTCTCGATGCTCAACAGCTACTCGGGCTGGGCCGCCTCGGCCACCGGGTTCATGCTCTCGAACGACCTGCTGATCGTCACCGGCGCGCTGGTCGGCTCCTCGGGCGCGATCCTCTCCTACATCATGTGCCGCGCGATGAACCGCTCCTTCATCAGCGTCATCGCGGGCGGCTTCGGCACCGGTGGCGGTGCACCGGCCGCGGCCGCGGGCGGCACCCAGCCACAGGGCGAGGTCTCGGCGGTCAATGCGGCCGAGACGGCCGAACTGCTGCGCGGTGCGAAGAACGTCGTGATCGTGCCGGGCTACGGCATGGCGGTCGCGCAGGCCCAGCACACGGTCTACGAGATCACCCGGCTGCTGCGCGAGAAGGGCGTCAACGTGCGCTTCGCGATCCACCCGGTGGCGGGCCGCATGCCCGGGCACATGAACGTGCTGCTGGCCGAGGCGAAGGTGCCGTACGACATCGTGCTCGAGATGGACGAGATCAACGAAGACTTCCCGGACACCGACGTCACCATGGTCATCGGTGCCAACGACATCGTGAACCCGGCGGCGCAGGACGATCCGGCGAGCCCGATCGCCGGCATGCCGGTGCTGGAGGTGTGGAAGGCCAGGACCTCGATCGTGATGAAGCGCTCGATGGCCTCCGGCTACGCCGGCGTCGACAACCCACTGTTCTTCAAGGAGAACAACCGGATGCTGTTCGGCGACGCCAAGAAGATGCTCGACGAGGTGCTGGGCGCGCTCAAGGCCTGAGCGCGGGCCGCCCGGCGGGACGGTCCCCTCGGAAGGTACCTATGCTCGGGGGCGTGTCGCACGGTCGGGAGGGCAGGCCCGGCCGGTAGAATGATGCTGCCTTCCGCCACACGGCGACCTGCAGGTCGACTCACTCCCCGATGAATCCCGTTCCGACCCCCGCTCCCGGCCCCGGCCCCGCCGCGCGTCCCGGGGAACACGCCCCGATCAACTGGCTGACGACGTCGGTGTTCACGCTGACGCCGCTCGCGGCGCTGGTGCTCGTCCCCTGGTACGGGGTTTCCCAGGGCTTCGGCGGCTGGGCCTGGGCGAGCCTGGTGCTGTTCCTGTTCGCCTGCGGCCTGTCGATCACGGTCGGCTACCATCGGCTCTGGTCGCACCAGGCTTTCCAGGCGCACGTCGCGGTGCGCTGGGTGCTGGCGGTGTTCGGCGCGATGGCGCTGCAGAACAGCATCCTGATCTGGGCCTCCCAGCATCGCCGCCACCACCTGCACGTCGACGACGTCGATCGTGATCCCTACAGCGCCAGGCGCGGCTTCTGGTTCTCGCACATGGGCTGGATCCTCCGCGACTACCCGAGCAGCCGGAACGACTTCTCCAACGCGCGGGACCTCGAGCGCGACCCGGTGGTCGCGTTCCAGCACCGGCACTACCTGGCGCTCGCGCTCGGCACGAACTTCGGCTTCCCGCTGGCGCTCGGGTGGGCGGTCGGCGACGTCTGGGGCGTGTTCCTGCTGGGCGGGCTGCTGCGCCTCGTCCTGAACCACCACTTCACCTGGTTCATCAACTCGCTGGCGCACATGTGGGGTTCGCAGCCCTATACCGACGAGAACACCGCGCGCGACAACCCGCTGATGGCCTTCCTCACCTACGGCGAGGGCTACCACAACTTCCACCACATCTTCCAGAACGACTACCGGAACGGCGTGAAGTGGTGGCAGTACGACCCGACCAAGTGGCTGATCGCGGCGTTGTCGTGGGTGGGTCTCGCCTCGAACCTCAAGCGCGTACCGGACCTGTGGATCCGGCGCGCGCAGGTCGCGATGCAGTTCAAGCGCACCGAGCACGCGCTGGCGCAGCGCCAGGCGCGGGCGGGCGACGAGCAGCTGGAGCGCGCCCGTGCGCGCCTCGCCGAGGAATACGCGGCCTTCCGCGAGGCGCTGGACGACTGGTCGAGGGTGCGCGAGCAGTGGCTGGCCGACCGCCGGCAGCGCCTGCTGCAGAAGTGGGAGGAGGCGAGCTTCCGCCGACGCCTGGGGCAGATCGAGACCGCCCTGCGCCTGCAGCAGCGGCGGCTGCGCGCGATGAGCCGCGCCTACGCGGCTACTTGACGAGTACCACGGGCACCCTGGCGAGCTGCACGACGTTCTGGGCGACCGAGCCGAGCACGCTGCCGAGCAGGCCGCCGCGGCCGTGCGTGCCCATGACGATCTCGTCGCAGCCCTTGTCCACCGCGTACGCCACGACCACCTCGCCGACGTTGCCGACGCCGATGTGGTGCTCGGCCGGGATCCCGGCGGCGCGCAGGCGCGCCACCAGCGGCTCCAGGATCTTCATGCCCTCGTCGCGGTAGTAGGCGTTCAGGCTCTCCGAGCTGACGAACATCTTGACGTTGACGCCCGCCGCGGGCGTCTGGACGTTGAGCAGGTGCACCAGCGCGCCGCCCGCGGAGCGCTGCGCGCGCGCGATCGCGTACTGCAGCGCGCGGTCGGAGAAGGCCGAGCCGTCGACGGGAACGAGCAGGGTCAGCATCGCGGGATCCTCCTTGCGGGCACGCGTCTCAGCGCGTCTCCTCGTCTTCGCGGCGCGCCAGGTCGACGGGTGCGGCGGGCGCCGCCGGGGCCGGCCGGGGCCAGAGCTTGCCGATCGCCACGACCAGCAGCGCGCCGGCCACCGCCGCGCCGTAGTGCACGGTCGGGCTCACCTCGATGCCGCGCTGCTCCAGCACCGCATCGCCCGTGACCATGCCGCCGCCGATCCAGCCGAGCAGCGCGGCGCCGCCGACGATCACGATCGGGAATCGGTCCATCAGCTTGAGCACGAAGCGGCTGCCCCAGACGATGATCGGAATGCTGACGACCAGGCCGAACACCACCAGCACGAGGCTGTCCTTGGCGGCGGCCGCGATGCCGATCACGTTGTCGAGGCTCATCACCGCGTCCGCGACCACGATGGTGCGGATCGCGCCGCCGAGGCTCGAGGCCGCCGCGATGTCGTGCCCGCCCTCCTGCTGGGGCAGCAGCAGCTTCACGCCGATCCACAGCAGCAGCAGGCCCCCGAGCACCTTCAGGAACGGCACCTGCAGCAGCTGCAGCGCGAAGAAGATCAGCACCACGCGCAGCACCACGGCGCCGAACATGCCCCAGAAGATCGCCTGCTTGCGCTGCGCATCCGGCAGGCGCCGCGACGCCAGCGCGATCACCACCGCGTTGTCGCCACCCAGCAGGATGTCGATCGCGATGATCTGGCCGACGGCGACCCAGAATTCGGGGGAGGCGAGATCCATCTTCGGGCGGTCCCTTGAAGCAGGCGGCGCAGATTACCTGCCCGGGACACGGAAGCGAAGCCGGACCGCGACGGGATCGCGCCGCTTCCGGGGCATCCCTCACCCGGTTCGCGCCTCGGACAGGGATCGGGTCGTCACGGCCTCGTAACCCGCGCCGGGCTCGGCGACAATCTGTCAACCTCCCCACACACCCCGTGGGGCCCCGGACACCCACGCTGGAGAGTCGAGCATGGAACGCCTGTCACGCCGCCGCTTCACCGAGGCCGCGACCCTGGCCGTCTTCGGCGCGTCGCTGGCCGGCCCGCGCGTGGCGTCCGGGCGCGCCGCTGCGCCGGCCCCGGCATCTGCGCCGGCGGGGTCCCAGGGCGCCGTGGCCAGCGCGGGTGTCGCGCTGCGACCGCTCGGTCGCGCGGGCCTGCGGGTGCCGGGCGTCGGCATCGGCACGAACAACTTCGGCGGGCGGCTCGATGCCGCCGGCACGGCGCGCGTGGTCGACGCCGCGATGGCGCTCGGCGCGAACTTCTTCGACACCGCCGACGTGTATGGCAACGGGCTCTCCGAGGAATACCTCGGCAAGGCGCTGGGCGCGCGGCGCGCCCGCGCGATCATCGCGACCAAGCTCGGCAGCCCGATGCGTGGCAGCCCGTTCCCGGAGGGCGGGGCCTCGCGTGGCGCCATCGTGCATGCCGCGGAGCAGTCGCTGCGCCGGCTCGGCACCGACTACATCGACCTCTACCAGGTCCATCGCCCCGACCCGAAGACGCCCATCGAGGAGACGCTGCGCGCCTTCGATGACCTCGTGCGCCAGGGCAAGGTGCGCTACATCGGCAACTCGAACTTCGACGCCGCGCAGGTCGAGGCTGCCGCGACGGTGTCCCGCGACGCGCGGCTCGCCGCGTTCACCAGCGCACAGAACCACTACAGCCTGCTGACGCGCGGCATCGAGCGCGACCTGGTGCCGGCCTGCGAGCGGCACGGGCTCGGCATCCTGCCGTACTTCCCGCTCGAGAGCGGGCTGCTGACCGGCAAGTACAAGCGCGACCAGGCGCCGCCCGAGGGCACGCGCCTCGGCGCGTTCGCGAAGCAGAACCCCGCCGGCGTCGCACGCTTCCTCAACGACGCCAACCTCGCGAAGGTCGAGAAGCTGCAGGCCATCGCCGATGCGCACGGGCACACGCTGCTCGACATGGCCTTCGGCTGGCTGCTCAGCCGCCCCTACGTCGGCAGCGTGATCGCCGGGGCGACGCGGCCGGAGCAGGTCGAGGCCAACGTGGCCGCGGCGGCGTGGCGGCCGACGGCCGAGGTCGCACGGCAGATCGACGAGGCGACGATGCCGCGCGCGGCCTGATCGGCGGGGAGGCATCTCGCGCCACGGCCGGCCGTCGCCGGTGAGCCGTTCCGACTCGGATCGAGGTCAGTCGCGCCGGGGCTTGCCGGCTCGACGCTTGCCGGCCGCGGCGCGCTTCGGCGGCAGCCGCGGCCCGCCATCGGCCTGCAGGTCGAGTTCCCGGCCGCGTACCCGCACCCGTGAGAGCCGCGCCAGCACGGCCTGCGGCAGGTTCGCCGGCAAGCGCACCAGCGAGTAGTCGGCGCGGATGTCGATCCCGTTGATCTGCGTGCCGTGCAGGCGTGCCTCGTTGGCGATCGCCCCGACGATGCTGCCGGGCTGGACGCCGTCGCGATGGCCGACGGCGAGGCGATACGTGACCTGCCGGCCGTCGTCCTCGAAGGCGTAGCCGCCCTCGGCCACCTCGGGCAGCGGCGGACCGTCGTCGCCGGCAGGCCGCCGTGCCGCGCGCGGTCGCGGGGGTTCGGGCGGCGCGGCTGCAGCGGCCGACGGCTCGGCCGCCTGCTGCCAGCCGGACTGCACCGGGGCGTGGCCCTCGACCAGCGATGCGATCGCGGCCGCGATGCTCAGCAGGTCGGCGCCGGTCTCGAGCGCGATCTCCTGCACGGCCTTGCGGTGGAACTCGGACGGGTGCGCAGCGAGCGCCTCGCCGATACGGGCCTTGAAGCGCGCCAGCCGCCGGCTGTTGACGTCGTCCACGGTCGGCAGCCGCAGCGGCTCGATCGCCTGCCGCGTGGCGCGCTCGATCAGCCGCAGCAGGTTGCGCTCGCGCGGCGCGACGAAGAGTATCGCCTCGCCGCTGCGCCCCGCGCGCCCGGTGCGGCCGATGCGATGCACGTACGACTCGGTGTCGTACGGCACGTCGTAGTTCACGACGTGCGTGATGCGCTCGACGTCGAGCCCGCGGGCCGCGACGTCGGTCGCGACCAGGATGTCGACCTTGCCGCCCTTGAGCTGCTCGATGGTCTTCTCGCGCATCGACTGCGGAATGTCGCCGTTGAGGGCCGCCGCCGCGAAGCCGCGCGCCTGCAGCTTCTCTGCGAGCTCGACCGTCGACTGCTTGGTGCGCACGAACACCAGCATCGCGCCGAACTCGGCGGTCTCGACGATGCGGGTCAGGGCGTCGAGCTTGTGCAGGCCACTGACCATCCAGAAGCTCTGGCGGATGTTGGCCGCGGTCGCGGTCCTGCCGCGGATCACGATCTCGCGCGGCTCGCGCAGGTGCCGCTGGGCGATGCGCCGGATGGGCGGCGCCATGGTCGCGGAGAACAGCGCCACCTGCTTGCGCGCGGGGGTCTGCGCGAGGATCGCCTCGAGCGCGTCGGCGAAGCCCATCGCGAGCATCTCGTCCGCCTCGTCGAGCACCAGCGTGCGGATGGCGTCGAGGACGAGCGTGCCACGCTCGAGGTGGTCGATGATGCGCCCCGGCGTGCCGACGATCACCTGCGGTCCGCGCCGCAGCGCGTTGAGCTGCGGGACGTAGCTCTGGCCACCGTAGATCGGCAGCACGTGGAAGCCGGCGAGTCCCGCGGCGTACTTCTGGAAGGCCTCCGCCACCTGGATCGCGAGCTCCCGGGTCGGCACCAGCACCAGCGCCTGCGGGACGTGCCGCTTCGGCTCGAGCTGCGCGAGGATCGGCAGCGCGAAGGCCGCGGTCTTGCCGGTGCCCGTCTGCGCCTGGCCGAGCACGTCGGCGCCCGCGAGCAGCGCCGGGATCGTGGCCGCCTGGATCGGCGAGGCCGACTCGTAGCCGATCGCCTTCACCGCGCGCAGAACGGTGTCGGGCAGGCCGAGGTCGGAGAACAGCGTCGTTTCGGCGCCCGCATCCTGGCTGGTCTTCATCGCGCGAGTGTAGGGCCTTCCGGCGCCGGCCACCCGGGAACCCGCGCGGCGCCTCAGGCCGCGGCGCTGGCCCGCGATTCCGCCTGCGGCGGCCGCGCCGCGGCCTGGGGCTGGCCCGCCGACAGCAGCCGCGTCGCCTCGGTCAGGCTGTCGGCCTGCCCGCGCAGCCCGACGGCGGCACGGTCCGCGTCCGCCACCAGCTGCGCGATTTCCTTGGTCGTGGAGTCGATCTGGTTCATCGCCCCGGCGACCGCATCCAGTGCCCGCGACTGCTCGCCGCTGGCGCCGGCGATCTCGCCGACGATCGTCGTGATCTGGCCGATGCGCTCCACCATCCGCGCCATCGCGGCGCCGGCCTGGTCGACGAGTTCGCTGCCGCTCTCCACCCGCTCGACGCTGTCCTGGATCAGCTGACTGATCTCCTTCGCGGCGCTCGCGGAGCGCTCGGCGAGCGTGCGCACCTCGGAGGCGACCACCGCGAAGCCCCGGCCGTGGGCCCCGGCGCGCGCCGCCTCCACGGCAGCGTTGAGCGCCAGCAGGTTGGTCTGGAAGGCGATCCCTTCGATCAGCTCCACGATGCTCGAGACACGGGTGGAGGACTCGCGGATGCCGCGCATCCGTTCCACCGCCTGGCCGGCAACGGTGCGACCGCTGCCGGCGACTTCGGCAGTGCCGCGCGCCAGCTCGTCGGCGAGGCGCGTGCGGTCGGTGTTCTGGCGCACGGTGGAAGTGATCTGCTCCAGCGCGCTCGCCGTCGACTCGACGGCGCGCGCCTGCTCGCGCGAACGCCGGGCGAGCTCGGCGTTGGTCGAGGCCACGGATTCCGCCGCGGCATCGGTGCCGGCCGCGGCGGCGCGGATCCGCCCGACGATCTGCGACAGGCGTGCCGCGGTCGAGTTGGTGTCCTGGCGCAGCGCCTCCAGGCGGCCGGCGGCCGGGGCGTCGATGCCACGCTCGAACTCGCCGCCGGCGAAACCGGCCATCACGGTGCCGAAGCGGTCGACGAACGCGTCGAACGAGCGCACCAGGTCGTTGATGCCCGAGGCGAGCTCGAGCTGGTAGCCGGCGAGACCCTGCGTGTCGATCCGGCCGGAGAAGTCGCCGGCGTTGGCACGCCGGATCAGCTCGCGCTGCCCGCGGTCGAAGCGCGCGAGGAACTCCGCGGTGGCGTTGACGTGCTCGCGCAGTGACGCGAACTCGCCGGGGGCCGCGGCGCGGACCCGGCGCGACAGGTCGCCCTCGGCGATGCCCGACATGACGTCGCTGGCGTCGCGCACCACCTCGCGCAGCGTGGCGCGCGCCCGCTCGACGCCGGCGCCGATCGCCGAGCCGTCCTGCGCCGCGCCCGGCGCGAGGTCGCCCCGGGCGATCGCATCGAGCGCGGCCGCCGCGCGGCGCGCCGTGTCGGCGAGCGCGTCGCGCATCCGCTGCATCGCCACCGCGAGGCTGTCGCCGGTGGCACCGTCGGCGTGCACCACCGTGTCGAGGTCGCCGCGCGCGATGCGCTGCGCCACGTCCGAGAGCTCGCGCGGGTCGCCGCCGATCGCCTCTGACTCGGCCCGCAGCCGCAGCGCGATCACTACTAGCAGCGCCGTCTCGAACACCACGTAGGCGGCGTGCACCAGCACGATCGCGAACCCGGTGTCCGCCGCGAAGGTCCAGACCGGCGCGCCGCCGCGCTGCAGCCAGTCGAACGCCAGGTGGTGGACCGCGATCACGCCGGCCGCGACCACGACCGGGATCCAGTCGCGGTAGACGAGCAGGAAGGCGAGCAGCACGAACACGCCGAAGTGCAGCTCGATCATGCCGCGTGCCTGGTGGATGTGCAGCGCCGTCATGACCATCAGCGCCGCGGCGACGACGCAGCGGGTCAGCAACGTCCCGGGATGCGCCAGCACCCGCCATGCCACCATCGCGGCCGCCGGCACGCCGATCGAGAGCGCCTCGCTCCAGGTGCCGTGCCAGGGCGCCAGCGCGAAGGCGAGCAGCAGCAGGCTGCCGACCACGCCGAGCAGCAGCCGGTCGGCGTTGCAGCGCAGGCGCGTGAGATAGGGGACTCGCGTCGGCGTGGCGTCTCTCATGTGCAGAAGCATCCCGTGGTCAGTATCGGTCGGGCGTCGGGGCGGGCGCCGGCGAGGACGGTGTCGAGGGCACGCTGCAGGGGTGTCGCGCCGCGCCCGCAGCCGGCCGTGCCCGCGACCGGCCCGAGATAGAGCAGGGCGCCGTCGGCGTCGAGCAGCGCGGCCGCGGGCGTCGCCATGCCCGCAGGCAGCGCCGCATGCCGACCGAGCGGCACGGTGACCACCTCGATGCCGCGTGCCGCGTACCGCGCACGCAGCGTCGCCATCCGTGCATCCGCCTCGGCATTGCACGGGCAGCCGGCCTCGCGCAGGTGCAGCAGCCTGAAGGCGGGGGCATGCCCGGCAGCGGCGGGCGTGCGCGCCGCGAGCCAGTGCGACAGCGCCGGCTGCGTCGCGGCGTCGAACTCCGCCACCCGCTGCGGCAGCCCCGCCGCGCTCCAGGCGCGGGGCCCGTGCCAGGCGAAGGCCAGCACCGTCGCGGCGAGCCAGCAGGCCACGAGCGCGATCTCGCGCACCCGGGTCGCGGGCGTGCCGGCGGTCGCGGCAGGGGTGGGCTCGATCATCGGCGTCCTTGCGGATGGGTCAGGGTGTCGTCCCCTTATCGGTCCTCGCGGGGGTGCCTGAACCTCGGGCAAGCCCTGAACCGCCCCGCGCCGTGAACCACGCACGGCCCGGGCGGCGCGCGCAGGCTCGCTAGAATCGGCGCGCACATGAATCCCTTGCGACACCACGGCCCGCCCCGGGCGGTTGCGATCGTCGGCGGTGGGCCCGCAGGCCTGATGGCCGCCGAGGTGCTCGCGGGCGCCGGGCTCGCCGTCGACCTTCACGACGCCATGCCCTCGGTGGGTCGCAAGTTCCTGCTGGCGGGCAAGGGCGGCCTGAACCTCACGCACAGCGAGGCGTTTGCCGCGTTCGTGGCGCGCTACGGCGCCGGCCGCGGCGTACTGGAGCCCTGGCTGCGCGAGTTCGGTGCCGCCCAGGTGCGCGACTGGGCCGCGGGACTCGGCATCGAGACCTTCGTCGGCAGTTCGGGACGAGTGTTCCCCCTGGAGATGAAGGCAGCGCCGTTGCTGCGCCGGTGGCTGCAGCGGCTGCGCGCGGCCGGGGTGCGCGTGCACACGCGCCATCGCTTCACCGGCTTCGGTGCCGCGGATGCCGCACAGCGGCGGCGGCCGCCGCCGCTGTGCTTCGCGACGCCCGACGGCCACGTGCAGGTGCAGGCCGACGCCGTGCTGCTCGCGCTCGGCGGCGCGAGCTGGCCGACGCTCGGCTCGGATGGCGCATGGGTGCCCCTGCTGCAGGCGGCGGGCATCGACGTGGCGCCGCTGCAGCCGGCGAACTGCGGCTTCGACGTCGCCCGCGAGCCGGCGCCGGGACGGGCGATCCCGGGCTGGAGCGAGCACTTCCGCGCACGCTTCGCCGGGACGCCGCTGAAGGGCGTGCGACTCGCCTGGCGCGGCGCGGACGGCTGCGACACGTCCCGCCTCGGCGAGTTCGTGATCACGGCGACCGGCGTCGAGGGCAGCCTCGTCTACGCGGCGGCCGCGGCGATCCGGGACGGCATCGCCGCCGACGGCCACGCGGAGGTGACGCTGGACCTGCTGCCGCAGCGTGATGCGGCTGCGGTCGCGCGCGTGCTCGCGCGGCCGCGCGGTTCACGTTCCCTGTCGACGCACCTGAAGGCGCGGCTCGGGCTCGCGGGCCTGCGCGTCGCGCTGCTGCACGAACTGCTGCCGCGCGACGTGCTGGCCGACCCGGCGCGGCTCGCAGCCGCACTGAAGGCCCTGCCGCTGCGCCTCGCGGCGGCGCGCCCGCTCGCCGAGGCCATCAGCACCGCCGGCGGGGTGCGCTTCACCGCGCTCGACGCGGGCCTGATGACCAGGTCGCTGCCGGGCGTGTTCTGCGCCGGCGAGATGCTCGACTGGGAGGCGCCGACCGGCGGCTACCTGCTGACCGCGTGCTTCGCCACGGCCGTGGCCGCCGCGCACGGCGTCATCGGTCACCTCGCCCGCGGCTAGCGCCGGAGCGCCCGCTGCAGCGCCTCGGCCATCGCGCCGCCGCGTCCACGGTCCGCGCGTGCCTCGCGCGCCCCGGCCGGTTCGTCCAGCCGCATCGAGAGTGCGATCCGCCGGCGCTTCGCATCGACCTCGAGCACCTTCACCCGGACGATGTCGCCGGCCTTGACCACCTCGCGCGGGTCCTTCACGAAGCGGTTCGACATCGCGGAGACGTGCACCAGCCCATCCTGGTGCACGCCGACGTCGACGAAGGCACCGAAGGCCGTGACGTTCGTCACCACTCCCTCGAGCAGCATGCCCGGCTCGAGCTGCGCCAGATCCTCGATGCCGTCCCTGAAGCTCGCGGTACGGAACTCCGGCCGCGGGTCGCGACCCGGCTTCTCGAGCTCCCGGAGGATGTCGCGGACCGTGGGCAGGCCGAAGCGCGCGTCGGTGTACTTCGCGGCGTCGACCCGCCGGAGCGTCGCGCCGTCGCGCATCAGTTCGCCGACCGGCCGGCCGAGCTCGGCGAGGATGCGCTCGACGAGCGGGTAGGCCTCCGGGTGCACCGCGGAGGCATCGAGCGGGTTGTCGCCCGCCGGGATGCGCAGGAAGCCCGCGGCCTGCTCGTAGGTCTTCGGGCCGAGGCGCGGCACCTGCTTCAGCTGCTCGCGGCTGCGGAACGGGCCGTTGGCGTCGCGATGCATCACGATGTTCTCCGCGAGCGTGCCCGAGAGGCCCGAGATCCGCGACAGCAGCGGCGCCGAGGCCGTGTTGACGTCGACGCCGACCGCGTTGACGCAGTCCTCGACCACGGCGTCGAGCTGCCTCGCGAGCTTCACCTGGCTCACGTCGTGCTGGTACTGGCCGACCCCGATCGACTTCGGGTCGATCTTGACGAGTTCCGCGAGCGGATCCTGCAGGCGGCGCGCGATCGACACGGCACCCCGCAGGCTGACGTCGAGCTGCGGGAACTCGCGCGAGGCGAGCTCGGAGGCGGAGTAGACGGATGCGCCGGCTTCCGACACCACCACCTTGGTCAGCCGCAGCTCCGGGTGGCGCCGGAGGAGCTCCGCCACGAGTCGGTCCGTCTCGCGCGAGGCGGTGCCGTTGCCGATCGCCACCAGCTCCACGCCATGCTGGCGCGCGAGCCGGGCCAGCGCGTGCAGCGCGCCTTCCCAGTCGTTGCGTGGCACGTGCGGATGCACCGTCGCCGTGTCGAGCAGCTTGCCGGTGCGATCGACCACCGCGACCTTGACTCCAGTGCGCAGTCCGGGATCGAGGCCCATGGTGACGCGCGGCCCGGCGGGCGCCGCGAGCAGCAGGTCGTGAAGGTTGGCCGCGAACACGCGGATCGCCTCGGCCTCGGCGCGCTCGCGCAGGCTGCCGAACAGCTCCATCTCGAGCTGCCAGGCGAGCTTCACCGACCAGGTCCAGCGCGCGGTCTGCACCAGCCACGCATCGGCGCGGCGGCCCTGGTCGGCGATACCCTTCGCGGCCGCGATGCGCCGCTCACAGGCGTTCGCGGGCTTGACCGGCGCGTCACCGGCCTCGAGGTCCTCGGGCAGCCGCAGCGAGACGCGCAGCACCTCCTCGTTGCGGCCGCGGAACAGCGCGAGCGCGCGGTGCGCCGCCACCTTCGAGTACGGCTCCGAGTAGGCGAAGTAGTCGCGGAACTTCGCCCCGGCCTCTTCCTTGCCCTCGGCAACCGTCGCGACGACGATGCCGTGCTGCTCGAGGTGCGCGCGCAGCGCTCCGACCAGCCCGGCGTCCTCGGCGAAGCGCTCGATCAGCACCTGCCGCGCGCCGTCGAGCGCGGCCTTCGCGTCGGGCACGCCCGGGTTCGCGCCGTCCGCGGTCTCGAACGGTGCGCGGAGGAACTTCGCGGCCTCGGCTTGCGGATCGAGCTGCGGGTCGGCGAGCAGCGCATCGGCGAGCCGGTCGAGCCCGGCTTCGGTCGCCACCTGCGCGCGGGTGCGACGCTTCGGCCGGTAGGGCGCGTACAGGTCCTCGAGCCGCTGCCGCGTCTCGGCGCCGCGGATCTCCGCCTCGAGCGTCGCCGAGAGCTTGCCCTGCGTGCGCACGCTCTCGAGCACCGTCGCGCGCCGCTGCTCGAGTTCGCGCAGGTAGCCGAGGCGCTCCTCGAGACGCCGCAGCTGCACGTCGTCGAGGCCGCCGGTGGCTTCCTTGCGGTAGCGCGCGATGAAGGGCACGGTGGCCCCTTCGTCGAGCAACGCGACCGCGGCGGCGACTTGCGAGGGCTTCGCGCCGAGCTCGGCCGCGAGGCGCTCGCCGATCGGCGGCAGGGCGACCGGTCCGGCTGCTGCCGTGGTCCGTGCGGTCGTGGAGGTCGATGCAGTCACGGGGCCGTGGGGGGTCGCGGAACGGGCCGCGACTATGCGCGAGGCCGCACCGAGCGACAAGACTTGCGCGCGCGGCTCGCGGCAGGCAGGGACAGCGGCTGTCGGCACACGCCGACTGTGGTGCCACGTGCGCCGCGGTACACGTGTTGCATCTCAACCGAGGGGGAGCGACGCCGATGTCCATCTGGAAGAAGTACGGCTATGCCTGGGTCACGGCTGCGCTGTTCCTGGTCACCCTGACCGGCCAATGGGTCGCTGGCTGGTATGCGCATGTCGCCGACCAGCGCGCGCACCAGCAGGCGCCGGAGGTGCGCGAGTTCGTGCTCGAGCTCGGGCGCGACACGCTGGAGAACTGGCAGTCGGAGTTCCTGCAGCTCATCTGGCAGGTCGCAGGCCTCAGCTACCTGCTGTACGTCGGCTCGCCGCAGTCGAAGGAGGAAGACGACCGGCTCGAGGACAAGCTCGACGCGATCCTGCGCAGCGTCGATCCCGCCAACGCGGAGCGCCTGATCCGCGCGCTGGACCAGAAGTACCCCGGGCGCAGCGCCGGGGGCGGCTGACTCCGTGCGCGTGCCGCCACGGACTGCCGCGCCGCATGTGCCGCCTGCGGCCGGGATCGATGCGCTGCGCGCCGCGGCAGCGACCTGCAAGGGATGCGAGCTGCACGCGCGTGGCACACAGACCGTGTTCGGCCAGGGCGCACGCGGCGCGGCACTGATGTTCGTCGGCGAGCAGCCGGGCGACCGGGAGGACCTGGCGGGCCGGCCGTTCGTCGGGCCCGCGGGCCAGCTGCTCGACGCGGCGCTGGCGCGCGCCGGCATCGAGCGCCGCGCCGTCTACGTGACCAACGCGGTCAAGCACTTCAAGTGGGAGCCCCGTGGCCCGCGGCGGATCCACCAGGCGCCGTCCGCCGGCGAGATCGCCGCCTGCCGTCCCTGGCTCGAAGCCGAGGTCCGGGCGATCCAGCCGCGCGTCATCGTCTGCCTCGGCGTCACGGCTGCGCGTGCCATCTTCGGCCGCGCCGTACGGCTCGGCGACCTGCGGGGCGGCCCCCATGGGGACTCGCCGCTCGGCGTGCCGGTGTTCGTGACGATCCACCCGTCGGCGATCCTGCGACTGCCGGAGCGCACCCTGCAGGATGCCGAACTCGCGCGCCTGGTCGAGGACCTTCGCGCCGCGGCACGCAGCGTCTCCCCGGAGGCTGCCCCGTCATGAAGTCCACCGAGCCGGGCCAACCTCCGCGAACGTCGCGCGACGTGGCACTCACGCGGGCCGCTGGCCCCGTGCCGTCCGATCGGGCCCGGTCGCCGGCGAATCGTCGAGCCGCAGTCGCGTCAGCGCGAGCGAGCCGAGCAGGTTGAAAGCGGTCGGGACCACGGCCGCGAGCGCCACGATCGCGGTGATCGCCGCCGGCGGCTGCGCAGGGGGCAGGGCCTTGCCCGCCGAACTCACGAAGCCCGACATCTCCAGCACCACGCCGCCGATCAGCGGTCCGAGCGCCGCCGTGCCCTTCTCGACCACGCTGTACAGCGCGCCCATCGTGCCCTCGAGGGCGGCGCCGCGCTCGCGCGTGTGCGCAGCCATGATGTCCGGCAGCAAGGCGAAGCCCATCACCAGCAGCCCAGTGGCGCCGACGCCGATCGCGAGCAGCCTCAGGTCCGTGACCCAGCCCGCCTCCGCGGCGCTCGCCGGCAGCCAGGAGAGCGAGACCAGCGCATACAGCACGCCGGCCCCGAGGTAGACCTCGCGCTTGCCATGGCGGCGGCCGAGCCAGGTCCACAGCGGCAGCGACAGCAGCGTGCCGGCCATCTGCAGGGTACCGAAGCGCACCAGGAAGCTCTCGTCGCGGCCGAGGACGTAGCGTGCGAGGTAGAGCAGCGCCGCCGAGGTGCTCGCCGCCGCGGTGAGCTGGCAGAGCTTCACGAGCAGGTAGACCGCGAACGGGCGGTAGCCGAGCACCGCACGCACCTGGGCGAGTGACCCGCCGGCGGACGCCCCGCCCGATGCGCTCTCGACCACCGGCGTGCGCGCCACCACCGCGGCGCACTGCCACATGGCCGCGAGCACGATCGCGGCCTGCACCAGCGCCATCCCGAGGTAGCCGCCGCGGCCCTTGCCGAAGGCATCGATCAGCAGCGGACCGAGCACCGCGACGTTCAGGCCCGCGGCGGTCACGAACACCACGCGGTACGCCATCATGGTCGTGCGCTGCTGCGGCAGGTCGGTGATCTCCGCGGGCACCGCGAGGTAGGGCACGACGAACAGGCTGTAGCCGCTCGCCCAGAGCAGCAGCGCGAGCAGCACCCAGGCCTGCAGCGCGAGGCCCTCGAGCGCGGGCGCGGCGAACAGCGCGACGTAGGCGAGGGCGCAGACCGGGCCACCCGCGAACAGGAAGGGCGCACGCCGGCCGAAGCGGCTGCGGCTGCGATCGCTCCACTGGCCGACCCACAGCGCCGCGCCGATGTCCCAGAGCCGCGAGAGGAAGATCAGCGTCCCGGCGACGCCCGGCGACAGGCCGAGGTATTCCGTGAGGTAGAAGAGGACGACGAGGCCGAGCGCCCCGAGCAGTGTGCTGGAGCCGAGCGTGCCGCCGGCCCAGGCCAGCGACACCGCAGGCGAGACGCCGGCCACGCGCCCGGTCAGGAGGCGAGCGCGGGCTTCGGCGGCACGATCGCGCGATCCTTCCAGTACTCGATCGAGTACATCGGCAGGCTGGTGCGCCGCATCACGTAGTGGCCGCCGAGCTGTCCGAGCTGGATGCGGATCTCGTCGTCCATGTAGGCGACGTCGGACCAGAGCTTGGTGGTCGGCTTGAGCGTCACGTCGAGCTGCGCCGCATCGTCGATGCCGACCGCGCGGGCGAGCTCGGCCATCGACATCGACGCGTCGACCGGCACCACGCGGATCGCCTCGAAGTCCACCTGGAAGCGGCGCAGGTTCGCCTCGTTGCGCCGGTACTTCGCGATCGAGAAGTGGTAGCAGGGCACGCGCGCCTCGCCGAGCTCGAAGTGCGCGACGAAGTTGTAGGCGCCGCTCGGCGGGTCGATCTCGAGGCCGTTGCCGAGGAAGCGCGCCGGGATGTCGGGCATCCGCCCCATCGAGAACACCTTCAGCGAGGCGGTGACGCCGACGCCCTGGTTCTGCGCCCCGGCGCCGCCCACCAGCTTGCCGATGCTGTGGTACTCGGCGGCCCAGTGCCCGCGGAACACCTCGGGGTGGTCGAGCGCATCGGGGTAGGGCGAGAGCGGCAGCAGCTCGTCGATCAGCGCATCGATGCGCTGCGTCTGCGGCGTGCCGGCCGCGAAGCCCTCCTTGTTGCGGGCGATCAGCTCGAGCAGTTCGGCGCGCAGTGCGTCGCGGTCGGCCATGGTCGTCGTCTCCCTGTCGTGCGAGGTGCAGCCTTCGGTGTGTCGCGGCCGCGGCGCTTGCCCGGCGCCCGGCCCCTGTCGATCCTCAGGTCCACGCCCTTCAGGGCGCGAGCGTCTTCTCCAAACCTTCGAGCACGCCACGGCCGTGCTCGCGGTTCAAGGCGAGGAAGGCCGGTGGCAGCAAGGCCGGGTCGTCGAGCACCCGGCCCGCGGCGCGCGTCAGCGTCGTCCCGGGCCGGTCGCCCATCAGCATCCACGGCCGCCAGCCGAGCAGGTTGGTCTTCTGCACGGTGCAGGGCACGTGGGCGCGGCCACGGTCGGCGAGCGCCGCGCGGCTCGCGTGGAAGGTGAAGTACTCGTGGAAGCCGAAGGGCGGCAGGCCGGGCGCCGGCGGCGGCACCACGCTGTCGAGCGACTCGGTGACCCAGAGGTCGTCGCCACCGGGCAGGTCGAGCGCGTAGCGATGCTCGAACCGCCCCCCGCCGGTGTAGGCCGCGTCGCGCTCGGCGACGAGGTCGGGCCGGATCGAGAACGGCGTCGGACCGAGCGTGGTCTGGGGAACCGGGACATCCTGCCCGGTCAACGGGTTGCGCCAGCGCGTCAGCAGCTCGCGGTCCTGCAGGCCGACGAAGTACACGAGCTCCAGCAGCATCGCGTCCCAGCCGCCGTCCGCGCGCCGCCGGTGGCGCGAATAGATCTGCGACAGCACCCGCAGCAGCGGCGTCGCCTCGGCACCGACCACCGCCGACAGCACGCCTTCCGTCCAGCGCACCGCGATGCCGCCGTCGCTGCGGCCGACGACCCGGACCACGGTCTCGAGGCGCTCGGCAGGGTCCAGGTGCGGTGGAGACGCGGCCGACGGCGCCCATGACGAAGCAGGAGCGGAACCGGGCGCCAGCGCCCACGCGCCGCCTGCGACGAGCAACTCCCTGCGCAACGGATCGACGGACACGCCCCGGTCCTCCCCACGCCGTCACGGCGTGCGGGGAAGCTAACACGGCGGCCCGGCCGGCGGGCAGGCCTCAGGCGCTGCGCCGCGTGCCCTTCATGTCCGAGGACATCATCATCGCCGAGACCGCACCGGCGAACCCGTCGCCGTCGACGACGACCTCGCCCTTCATGCTCATGCGGAATGGCTCGGTGATCTTCATCTTCCAGCTGAAGGTGCGGCCGTCGAAGTGCCCGTCGGTGATCTCGATGGTCTCGAGGTCGGTCGTCGAGGTGCCGCTGACCGCCTCGCCCTCGCACTTCAGGGTCATCACCGACTTCTGCTCGCCCATCGGGGTGCTGCTGACGCAGTCCCAGGTGCCGTCGATCGAAGCCATGCTGCGCCCTCCTCAGCCCGCCGCCTGCGCGTCCTTGCGCGCCTCGCGGCTCTTGACCAGCGGCACCGGCTCGATGACCCAGTTGCCCTCCTCGCGCCGGCGGGGCGAGGGGATCGCGAACGCCGTGGTCTTGTTGTTGCGCCGCTGGAACTCGTCCCAGTCGATGCGCCAGCCCAGGTCGTCGAACTTCGCCAGCCACTGGCGGTAGGCGACCACCGCCCTGTCGGCCGGCATCAGCACTTCCTTGGTGTTGCTGATCGGCGTGCGCCGCGGGTACACGTTGTCGAGGATCTCGATGTCCTGCTGCGCGATCACCTTGTTGCGCGCGTGGATCGGCCCGTCGTGCTTCGGGTCGAGCATGAAGTTGCGCATGTTGACGAAGAACACCCGCGTATGGGCGTCGTCGATCGGCTGCTCGATGAAGTACTGCTTGAAGGTCTGGCCGTCGCCGACGTTGATCTCGGTGATCATCGCGGTCGGCCCGTGCGTGCCGCTGCCGGCGAACAGGCCCCCCGCGCGCGTCTGCGCCTCGTCCCAGGTCTTGTCCGAGAGGCCCGGCGCGTCGAAGCGGTGCAGGAACCACATGCCCCAGCCCTGGTCGTAGTCGCGCACCTCGTAGTCGCGCACCTTGTAGGTCTCGCGGTTGATGCCCTTGTAGCCGTGCGTCGGGTGCACGAATTCGTTGTGCGCGGGGTCCAGGCCGTTCTCGATCGAGCGCTCGTAGTAGTAGTTGAGCTCGAGCGTGATCACCGTGTTGGCGCGCCAGCCCGGCTGGTCCCACTCGGGGATCTCCAGCATCGGCGGCCGCTCGCTCTCCGGCAGGTCGCCGAGGAAGGCGAACACGATGCCGTACTTCTCGACCGTCGGGTACGCATCGACCTTGGCGCGGCTCGGCGGCCTGGTGCCGTAGCCGATCGAGGGGATGCTGACGCAGCTGCCGTCGGCCGAGAACTCCCAGCCGTGGTAGGGGCAGACCACGCAGTCCTTGACGATGCGCGGCTGCTGTCCCAGCTCCCAGGGACCGGCCAGCGAGCCGCCGCGGTGCACACAGGTGTCGCTGAGCACCACCGGCTCGCCCGAGGCCTTGCGGAACACCGCGAAGTTGAGGCCGAGCACCTTGACCTTCTCCGGCTTGCCGGGGCTCAGGTCCTCGCTGCGGATCATCGGATACCAGAAGTTGATGTACATGCGCGCCACTCCACTCCGGGAATGAAACGACCGTATCAACCGGCTCGCGCAAGCGTCCTGCGCAGAAATACGTACCCCGCGCGACGCGCGGGGCCGATGTTTGCACCGTGGACAGCGGCGGGCGCAGGCCGCCGCCGGGGGTCGTCGGCTACTCGACCAGCCGGACCGTGACCTTGTTGTCGGGCCCGATGTCCGACACGTCGATCTTCACGCCGAGCACCGCCGCGTAGCCGAGCAGGCGCGGCTTGAGCCACATCTCGTGCATGTCCCGGTCGGTCAGGTCGAACTGGCCGATGCGGCGCGAGATGTCGAGCACGGTCGTGAACGGAAAGGTGAAGCGGCGCACGCCGGGAGTGCTCTCGAGGTCGAGGCAGAGCTGGTAGAGGCAGGTGGTGCGGTCGAAGATGCCGGAAAGCGCGATCTCCTTCTCGCCGGTCTTCTCGATCATGCCCTTCAGGCGCTGCAGCATCGGCTGCATGGTCGCCACGTCGTGCGCGACGTAGTCCTGTACGAGCCCGTTGTCCTTGGCGAACTGCACCGAGTTGAGGTGCATCTTGACCAGCGCGTCGTTGAGCTCGTGCTGGTAGGGCTGCGCGTCCTTCAGCGTGCGGATCGCCATCGCGACCGCGTCGCCGAGCAGCTTCTCGCGACCCTCGAAGCCGCTCGAGGTCTTGAGCATCTCGGCCATGCTCTTGGGCGCGCCGCCGCCGGCCATCATCGCCTTGACCCACGGCGGCGGGCCGCCGCCACCGCCCGGACCACCCGCGCTGGCCATCATCTTCTTCATGGCCCAGGAGATGACCTTGCCCTTGAGGCTCGACTTCGGCGAAACGTCGGAAGGTTGCGCGGACATGTCCCTGTCTCCCTGCGGTGGAAAGTCCTTATACCGCGCCCGGCTGTCGTCGTGCGAGGGGCCAGGCCGGTCAGCGCCGTCCGGCAATCCACGTGGTGAACGTAGAGGACCCGATCCCGGTACCGCGCCGGCTCTCGCCCGCGCGAGGGGGGCGGGTCGCGTCCTTGCGGCTGCGGAGGGCGCTCCCGCAGACTGCCCCCGGGCGAGACGAGATTCCGCGGGGGTTGCGTTGGGGATGCGACGGGTCGCGGCATGGCTGCCGGCATGGGCGCTCGCGCTGGCGCCCGCGGTCGCGCCCGCGGACGAACTCGCCAGGACGATGGATGCCTGGTGCAGCCAGTCCTGCACCTTGCGGGGCGACATCGAGATCACCGACGCGGCCGGCTTCACGATCGTCGAGGCGAGCATCGCCGACCTGCAGCGGGCGCTGCAGGAAGGCCGCGTCACCTCGCGCGAACTCGTCGCCCGCTACCTCGCCCGGATCGCGATCCACGAGAACACGCTGAACGCCACGCTGGCGGTCAACGCACGGGCGCTCGAACAGGCCGAGGCACTCGATCGCGAGCGCGCCGCAGGCCGGCTCCGCGGCCCGCTGCACGGCATCCCGGTCGCGCTCAAGGACAACATCCACACCACCGACATGCCGACCACCGCCGGCACGCTGCGCTTCGCCGGCTTCGTGCCGCCCTACGAGGCGACGCTGACGCGCCACCTGCGCGAGGCCGGCGCGATCATCCTCGCCAAGACGGTGCTGACCGAGATGGCCAACTGGATGGTCATCGGCATGCCGAACAACTATTCGTCGCTCGGCGGCTACGCCTTCAACCCCTACGACCCGCGGCGCGACCCACGGCCCGGGCTCGACGATGGCCGGCCGGTGCTCGCGACCGGCAGTTCCTCCTCGGGCGCCGGCACCGCGGCGAGCCTCTGGGCGGCCAACGTCGGCACCGAGACCACGGTGTCGATCGTCGGCCCGGCCTCGGCGGCGATGCTCGTGGCGATCAAGCCGACGGTCGGGCGCATCAGCCGCCACGGCATCGTGCCGGTGACGCTCGACCAGGACACCGCCGGGCCGATGACCCGCACCGTCGGCGACGCCGCGCTGCTGCTCGGCGTGCTCGAGGGCGCGACGCCCGACCCGGCGGACCCCGCGACCTCGCGTTGCGAGCGCCCGCCCGGCAACGACTACACGCGTTTCCTCGACCGCGGCGCGCTGCGGGGTGCGCGGATCGGCGTGCCGCGCGCCTGGTTCGTCGACGACGTGCGGCTGCCCGGCGAGTCGCAGCCGTCGGGCGGGATCCCGGCGGACCAGAAGGCGCTGCTCGCCGAGGCGATCGCGGTGCTGCGCGCGCAGGGCGCCACGGTGATCGACGCGGCGGATCCGCCGAGCGTGCTCGCGAAGGTCGCGGCCGACAATGCGATCCTCAAGCCCTCCTGCTCGCAGAACAACGGCCGCAAGGGCCACGATGCCGACTGCTCGGTGGTGCTGAAGTACGGCTTCAAGCGCGACTTCACGGCCTGGCTCGCGAGCCTCGGCGAGGCCGCGCCGGTACGCTCGCTGACCGAGCTGCGGGAGTGGAACCTCGCGCACGCCAGCGCCGGCACGCTCAAGTACGGCCAGACCTCGATGGACATCTCCGACGAACAGGACCTCGCGTCCGCGACCGACCGCGCCCGCTACGAGGCCGACCGCGCGCGCGAACTGCGGCTGGTCGGCGCCGAGGGCGTCGAGGCGATCATGCGGCGCCACCGCCTGGATGCGCTGCTGTTCGTCGGCTCGCGCGGCAACGGCTTCCTCGCCAAGCCCGGCTACCCCTCCGTGACCGTGCCTTTCGGCCGGGTGGCGAACGGCGCGGGGTTCCCACCCGGCTTCGTGCCGCAGCCCGCGCCGCTCGGCATCACCTTCGGAGGGCGTGCCTGCAGCGAGCCGCGGCTGGTCGCCCTCGCGTACGCGTTCGAGCAGGCGACGCTGCGGCGCCGTCCACCGCCGATCGACTGAGGCGGCTGCAGGGCCCTGGCGCGGCCGCCTCGTCCGCGCGCAGGCTACGGCGCGGAGTGGGGAAAGCCGCCGACGCCGAACGATACCGCGCTGCGCAGCGACCCCGTGGCGCGCCTCGCGCCGATGCTCGCCAAGGAACGGTGGATGCTGCGCGACCGGCATCTCCTGCTCGAGGATGCCCTGGCCCGCAAGGGCGTCGACGCGCGCGAACTCGTCGAGCGCGGCGCCCGCCAGGGCGACGCGGTCGAGGCGATCGAGACGGACCGCCACCGCTTCGTCCGCGCGATCCTCGCCGCCCTGCAGCCGCCCGGAGACCGCCTCCGGACTCAAGCTGCCGGTGCGCGCCGGCGCGCGGGCCCGCGCGCCCGCCCGGTCCCGGTGGCTCGGCCGTCCCGCACTCGCTCACGGCGCGGCATCCCCGCCCGGTGCCGCGTTTCCGCCGGGTGCCGCGTCTCCCGACGCAACGGGCGCATCCATGGGGCTGCGTGGCGCACCGGCGCCGCCCGTGCGGGCATGCGTGTAGACCATCGTCGTCGACACGTCCGCGTGCCCCAGCAATTGCTGCACCGAACGAATGTCGCACCCCGCCTCCAGCAGGTGGGTCGCGAAGCAATGCCGGAACGTATGCGGCCCGACCGGCTTGGCGATGCCCGCCCGCTGCGCCGCCGACTGCACCTGCCGCTGGATGGAACGTGGGTGCACGTGCCAGCGCACCCAGCTGCCGTCCCGCGGGTCGCGGCAAATGGAGCGCGCCGGGAACAGGAACTGCCACTCCCAGCGCGTCGAGGCCTGCGGGTTCGACAGCCGGACACCGACCGGCAACGCCACACCCGGCGCCGCCGCCCGACGCTCCGCCTCGTACCAGGCCCGCAGTGCCTCAAGGTGCCGCCGCAACGGACCGACCATCCGGTCGGGCAACAGCGTCACCCGGTCACGGTCGCCCTTGCCACCCCGCACGAGGATCTGCCGGCGCTCGAAATCCACGTCCTTGACCCGCAGGTCCAGCGCCTCCGACAGACGCAGGCCGCCGTACAGCACCCCGAGGATCAACTGCCCGGCCCCGGCCATCTGCGCATAGACCCGCAGCACCTCGTCCCGCGTCAGCACCACCGGCATCCGACGCGGGCGCCGGGCCCGCACGACCCCCTCGAGCTGCGGCAGCTCCATCCCGAGCACGTGTCGATAGAGGAACAGCAGCGCCTGCAAGGCCTGGTTCTGCGTCGAGGCCGAGACCTTGCCCTCGGTCGCGAGCCAGGACAGGAACTCCGCGACCTCCCGCGCGCCCATGCGCCGGGGATGCCGACGCCCGTGGAAGCGCACGAACCGGCGGATCCAGGACAGATACGCGCTCTCGGTGCGCAGGCTGTAGTGACGAAGACGCAGTTGCTTGCGGACCACATCGGACAGCAGGGGACGGGAGAATTGCGGCATGACGCAGATCCATGACGCGCGCCGGTCGGTTGACGGCGTGGATCCCGCCAGCAAATCATGAGGGGAGGACGCCGACTACGGATCTATGCGACACATTCGTCCAGATATGCGTATATCCCGAAACCGCCGAATAAATTGTTAGACGACACTGATGCACCTGCTGCCCGACCAATTCGACCTCTCGCCATTCGTAGGCGCTGAGCTACTTCAAGCGCAGGTAGGGCGCTGGCAGTTCACGCTCATCTTCGAAGGCGGGCACAGCATCTGTTGTGAAGGCGACGTCACTGCGACGAGCGGCGGAACCTCCGTCAATGTACTCAGCCGCGATGACTGGGGCGACCTGAACGCCCTGCTTCCGTTCCTAGGTGCCAAGGTGAAGGCATGGCACAAAGTCGCGGACGACCGATTTGACATCCTCTTCACGGACGCAGGTACCCTTGAATTTCGGACCGCCGAGGGTCCATACGAAGACTTTGTCATCGACGGGGGCGCGTGTGTCGTCTAACGTCAGGATGCAACGGTCCGGGCGGGATAAAGTGCAAGTCGAAACGACTGCAGCCGGCCGTTGATCCCGGTGTTAGGGCAATCTTCGTATGTCAGCGAAGCTTCAAACGCTCTTGATTCTCGCGATCGCGGTCATTGCGGGCTGCGCTGCCAGGCCCATCGCTGCTCCATCACCGGACGACCCGCTCGTTGGGTACTGGCACGCGCGCGATTACCAGCCTCTGTTCGGTACAACCCCCGAGACGCTACTAGAACGGCGTTCCGATGGCGGCTTTGTGTTCACGATCCAGGGAATGACCGCTGGCGGCGGGCAAGGTGTGCAAGCTGAGGAGGGCAGGTGGACTCGCGCCGGGAATCGCTACACGACGATAACGACCCGCATGACCGACGGCTCGTTTGATGCTACGGGTCTCAACATTCGCGACGACTACAAGGTTCTGATGCTGGACAACAACACTGTGGAGCTCCTGCACATTAAGACCGGTGCGAAGTTCAAGGCTACGCGAGTCGACGCTGCGTTCAGATTGCCCTAACGTCAGGATGCAACGGTCCGGGTGGGATAAAGTGCAAGTCGAGACGACGGCAGCCGGCCGTTGATCCCGGTGTTAGATCCCATGTGTAGCGCACCGTCCTGGCTGACGTACGAACAAGCGGCGCAGCACATTCTCAATGAGCTAGCCCATACCTTCGGCTTGGGAAGAGTAGAGGGTAAGCAGCTAGTCTCCGGCGACAGCGGAACCAGATGGCAGATCGACGCTATGGGCTTGCCCCGGTTTTCCGGACACCGAGGTTAGGTGCGATGATGATCTCGGAGGTGTTGGATGGGAAGGCGGAGTTTCACGCCGGAGTTCAAGCAC
>JALORN010000078.1 GCA_025458905.1 Steroidobacteraceae bacterium | reverse complement strand
GGCGTCGATGGAGGTGGGGTCGACCGCGAACACGTGGCCGGCGCGCTCGGCGGCCTCGGCGACGCGCTTGGTGACGACGCCGGCCTCGGAGAACACGGTGGGCACCGGGCCCTCGAGGCCCGGCAGCGGCAGCCACTCGACCTCGGAGACGCGCTCGAGCTTCTCGGTGTTGAACACCGCCGCGAGCGGCGTCAGCGGGATCGCGCCGCCGGTGTAGCCGGTGCCGCCGCCACGCGGGATCACGGTGAGGCCGAGCTCAATGCAGGCCCGCACCAGGCCCGGGATCTCGTCCTCGCTGTCGGGCGAGACGACGACGAACGGGTACTCGACGCGCCAGTCGGTGGCGTCGGTGACGTGCGAGACGCGCGCGAAGGCGTCGAAGCAGACGCTGTCGGCGCGGGTGTGGCGCGTCAGCAGGCGGCGCGCCTTGTCGCGCAGCCGTCGCGTGCGCTCGAACGACTCGTCGAAGGCGCGCACCGCGCGACGTCCCGCCTCGAGCAGTGCGCCGACCTTGGCGTCGCGCGCGGCGTCCTGCGGCTCGCGGCGGCGCTCGATCTCGCGCAGGCGATGCTGGAGTGCCTCGATCAGCAGCCGGCGGCGCTTGGGGTTCTCGA
Organism: Steroidobacteraceae bacterium; assembly: GCA_025458905.1. Classification (GTDB taxonomy): domain Bacteria; phylum Pseudomonadota; class Gammaproteobacteria; order Steroidobacterales; family Steroidobacteraceae; genus UBA964. The sequence goes on along the minus strand of JALORN010000078.1, from coordinate 12,387 downwards.
GCAGGTCGTCCTCGAGGTAGGGGTTGCGCTGCACGACCCAGATGTCGCCGAGCACCTCGTAGAGCATCCGTGCCGAGCGGCCGGTGCGCCGCTCGCCGCGCAGCTCGTCGAGCAGGGTCCACGCCTCGGTCCCGAGCAGGCGGATCACGATCTCGCGGTCGGAGAACGAGGTGTAGTTGTAGGGGATCTCGCGGATCCGGCTGGCGTGCGAGTCCGGTTCGACCGGGTCGGGTGCACCGTCGAAGGGCAGCTGGGGTTGGGGGATCGCGTTCATGGGGGGCGGGGCCTCGAGGTCACCGGGCGTCGGTCGAGGGTGCCGGCGGGCCCGGGTGCGCTCGCCCTCGGCGTAGCCCTCCGGCAGTCCTCTGCACGTGCCAGACTATCGGCATCGTGTGCCCAAGCGTACTGAAGCATCCGCTGCAGCGTCACCCTGCATCGGCCGCCCCGCCGGGCATCGCCGTCGCCGTGCGCCGTCTGCCGGCCGACGAACCACGGCGGCCCCTGCGCCTGCGCTACGAAGTGGCGGGCGACGCGGCATCGCTGCGCTGGCCGGCGCCGCTGGGCGCCGCGCCGCCCGCGCCCGAGGACGGCCTGTGGCGCGGGACCTGCTTCGAGGCCTTCCTCGCAGCTCCGGAGGCCGCCGGGACGGGCTACGTGGAGTACAACTTCGCGCCGTCGGGTGCCTGGGCCTGCTACCGCTTCGACGGCTATCGCGCCGGAATGCGGCCGCAACCCTGCGCCGTGCCGCCGCGCATCGCCGTGTTCCCGGAGGCCGGGGCCACCGTCGTCGAAGTCGCTGCGCCGTGGCCGGCCCCGGACCCCGCCCCGTACGAGGTCCCGGCGCCGACCCGGGCGATGAGCCCGGGTACGGCCGGCTTTCGGCCCGGCGGCCCGGCGGACGCGCCGCGCCGGGTGCGGCTCGGGCTGACGGCCGTGCTCCAGGCCGCCGACGGCAGCCTCTCGTACTGGGCACTCCGTCACCCGTCGGCGCAGCCGGACTTCCATAATGCGGACGGGTTCCAGCTCGAGGTCGAGGTCCCAGGGTGATCCAGTTCGGTATCGATCGGCTGGTCGCGGACGCGGCGCTGCGCGCGCCGCTCGCCGGCCGGCGCGTCGCGCTGCTCGCGCATCCGGCATCGGTGACGGCTTCGCTCGGGCATTCGCTCGACGCGCTCGCGCGGCTGCCGGGCGTGCGGCTCAGCGCCGCGTTCGGTCCGCAGCACGGGCTGCGCGGCGACAAGCAGGACAACATGGTCGAGTCGCCGGACTTCGTCGACCCGGTGCACGGCATCCCGGTGTTCAGCCTCTACGGCGAGGTGCGCCGGCCGACCGACGCTATGCTGGACAGCTTCGACGTGCTGCTGGTCGACCTGCAGGACCTCGGCTGCCGCATCTACACCTTCATCACCACGCTGCGCTACGTGCTGGAGGCGGCCGCGAAGCATCGCAAGGCGGTCTGGGTGCTGGATCGCCCGAACCCCGCCGGCCGGCCGGTGGAGGGCCTCACGCTGCGTGCCGGCTGGGAGAGCTTCGTCGGCGCCGGGCCCATGCCGATGCGCCACGGGCTGACCATGGCCGAGATGGCGCGCTGGTTCGTGCGCGAGCTGCGCCTCGACGTCGAGCTGCAGGTCGTGCCGATGCAGGGCTGGGATCCCGCCGCGGCGCCGGGCCACGGCTGGCCGCTCGGCGAGCGCAGCTGGGTCAACCCCAGCCCGAACGCTCCGAACCTCTCGATGGCGCGCGCCTACGCCGGCACCGTGATGCTGGAGGGCACGACGCTCTCGGAGGGTCGCGGCACGACGCGGCCCCTGGAACTGTTCGGCGCACCCGACCTCGACCCGCGGGCCGTTGCCGCGGGCATGCGCCGGCTCGCGCCGCACTGGCTCCGCGGCTGCATCCTGCGCGAGGCCTGGTTCGAGCCGACCTTCCACAAGCACGTGGGCAAGCTGTGTGCCGGCCTGCAGGTGCACGTCGACGACCCGTCCTATCGCCATGACGAGTTCCGGCCGTGGCGGCTGATGGCGGCGGCCTTCAAGGCGATCCGTGCGCAGCGGCCGGACTATCCGCTGTGGCGCGACTTCCCCTACGAGTACGAGCACGACCGGCTCGCGATCGACCTGATCAACGGCGGCCCGCTGTTGCGCGAGTGGGTCGACGATCCCGAGGCCGCGGCGGCCGACCTCGAGGCGCTGGCCGCGCAGGACGAGCGCGACTGGCTGCAACGCCGTGCGGACGTCCTGCTCTATCGCTGAGCTAAGCTAGCGGATCGCTTGCCGTCCGCCGGAGGCGCGGCCCGGTGCAGAGGTTCCTCGACGCGATCACGCCCGGGCGGATGCGCCCGCTCGCCTCGCCGGCGCGCTGGTGGTTCGCCGTGCTCGCGATCCCCGTGGCGGCACTGCTCAGCGCGCTCGCGAACCTGCTGACGGGCACCTCGCCGCCGTTCTCGCTGTTCTACCTCGCAGTGATCGTCTCGGCGGCGCTCGGCGGCGCCGCGCCGGGTCTGCTGACGCTCGGCCTGACGGTGCTGTTCGTCGCGACGCTCGGAGGACGGTTCTACGGGTCGCAATGGCATGCGTTCGCGACCGAGCCGGTGACGCTCGCCATCTTCGTCGGGGCCGGCCTCGTCAGCGTCGCCGTCATCCACCAGCTGCAGCGCGCGCGCGCACTGGCCCGGGAGGCCCTCGAGCGGCTGGAGATCGTGCAGGGGGATGTCGGCATCCGGCTGTGGACCGTGGACCTCGCCACGGGAAGGCTGGAGTCGTCCGGGCAACCGCTGCGACTCGACGGCCGCACGCCCGCCTCGCCGGACGGGCAACTGTCGCGCGAGGCCTGGGTCGCCGCCGTGCACCCGAAAGATCGTGCCGGCATGCTCGCGCGGCTGCAGCGGGCGGTGGACGAGGGCGAGAGCCGCTACGAGTACGAGGTGCGCGTGCCGCAGGCCGACGGCACGACCCGCTGGATCAACTCCTACATGCACGTGCGGCGCGACGCGTCGGGGCGCGCCACGCACCTCTCGGGCGCCGCGGTCGACGTGACGCCGACGCGTGCCGCGCGCCAGGCGCAGGCGGAGACCGAGGCGCAGCTGCGCATCATCACCGACTCGCTGCCGGTGCTGATCGCCTACGCGACGCCGGACCGGCGCTATCGCTTCAACAACAAGGCCTACGAGACCTGGTTCGGCACGCCGCCGGCGACGCTCGCCGGCCGGCACATGGAGGAGGTCCTGGGGCCCGCGGCGTACGCGGGCATCGCGCCGCACCTCGACCGCGCCTATGCCGGCGAGACCGCGCGCTTCCGCTCGCGCCTCGAATATGCGGGCCTCGGCCCGCGCGACGTGGCCGGCACCTATGTGCCGCACGTGGTCGACGGCAAGGTGCAGGGCGTGGTGATCCTGGTCGAGGACGTGTCCGAGCAGATCGCCGGCGAGCGGCGCCTGCGCGACAGCGAGGAGCGGCTGCGGCTCGCGATGCAGGGTGCGCAGATGGGCACCTGGTTCTCCGACACCGCGACCGGGCGCGTCGACTGGGACGACGCGCACCTGCGGCTGCTCGGCTACGACCCGCAGTCCCCGCCGCCGGCCACCGATGCGCTGTGGCGCGAGCGGCTGCACCCGGAGGACCGCGCGCGCGTCCAGGCGGCGCTCGATGCGGCGCGCGGCAGCGCCGGGTCGTTCGAGCTGGAGCTGCGGATCCGTCGCGCGGACGATGGCCGCTTGCGCTGGCTGGCGCTGTACGGGCGCTTCCTGCGGGAGGCCGGCGACGGCCCGGCGCACCAGTCGATCGGCGTGGTGTTCGACATCACCGCGCGCAAGGAGGCCGAGCTCGAGCTCGAGCGGCGGCGCGTCGAGCTGCAGACCATGCTCGACCTGATCCCGGTCGGCGTGGCGGTGGCTCACGACCCGCGCGCCGAGCACATCACGCTCAGCCCGCGGCTCGCGGCGATGCTGCGCTCGGCGCCCTATCGCTGCGTGCGCGACGGCCGGGAGCTCACGCCCGAGGAGCTGCCGATGCGGCTCGCGGCGCTCACCGGGCACGAGGTCCGCAACGCTGAGTTCGACGTCGTGTTCGAGGACGGCGACGTGCTGCACCTGATGACCAGCGCTGCGCCGCTGTTCGATGCCGAGGGCCGGGTGCGCGGCGTGATCGGCGCGCACGTCGACGTCACCAGCTTCAAGCGCGTGCAGGCGGCGCTCGAGGAGGCCGACCGCCGCAAGGACGAGTTCCTCGCGACGCTCGCGCACGAGCTGCGCAACCCGCTCGCGCCGATCCGCTATTCCGCGCGCCTGCTGCGGCCCGAGGCGCCGCCGGCGACGATCGCCCAGGTGCGCGAGACCATCGAGCGCCAGTCGACGCAGATGGCGCGCCTGCTCGACGACCTGCTGGACGTCAGCCGGATCACGCGCAACGTGATCGAGCTGAAGCGCGAGCCGCTCGACCTGCGCCAGGCGGTCGAGGACTCGGTCGAGGTGGCCCGCCCGCTGATCGATGCCGTGCACCACCGCCTGGTGCTGTCGCTGCCGGGCAAGCCCGTGTGGGTCGAGGCCGACCGCACGCGCCTCTCCCAGATCGTCTCGAACCTGCTGCAGAACGCCGCCAAGTACACCGACCCGGGCGGCCGCATCGAGGTCTGGGTGGAGCAGCAGGCCGAGGAGGCGCTGCTGCGGGTGCGCGACACCGGCATCGGCATCGCGCCCGAGATGCGCGAGCGCGTGTTCGAGATCTTCTCCCAGGTGCGCCGCCCCGGCGACGGCACGCGCAGCGGCCTCGGCATCGGCCTGGCGATCGTCAAGCGCCTGGTCGAGCTGCACGGCGGGCGCATCGAGGTCGTCAGCGCGGGCCTGGGCCAGGGCGCGGAGTTCCTCGTGCACCTGCCGCTCGCGACCCCGCAGGCGGGGCTGCCGCTGAACGTCGTGCCGCTGTTCGGCAGCGGGCGGCGACGGCTGCTGGTGGTGGACGACAATCGCGACTCCGCCGACAGCCTCGCCGCGATGCTGCGGTTGTCGGGCCATGCGGTGCAGGTGGGCTACGACGGCGCGAGCGCGATGGCGCTCGCCGAGACCGCGCGGCCCGACGTGATCGTGCTCGACCTCGGCATGCCGCAGACCAGCGGCTACGACGTCGCGCGCTGGGTCCGCCGCCAGCCCTGGGGCGCGGGCGTGCGCCTGATCGCGCTGACCGGCTGGGGCCAGGACGAGGACCGCCGGCGCACGCGCGAGGCAGGCTTCGACCTGCACCTGACCAAGCCGGTCGACCCGGACCGCCTGGTCGCCGTCCTCGCCGACGACTCGGAGGGGGACGGATTTATTTCCCATTCTGGGAAATAAATCCGTCCCCTTTTCGGAGGTTCAGCCTGCGGGGCGGGATAGGGGTGCCGGCCGGCTGCGCGACGGCCATGCGATAATCGGCGTTCGCTCCGGATGGAATGCCCATGGCCGACGACAAGTTTCTGAATTCCAAGGATATTTCTCGCTGGGAGGCGGCGGCAACGAAGTCCGCTCCCGGGGGTGACCTCGAGGCCCTGAACTGGGTGACCCCGGAAGGGTTGACGGTCAAGCCGCTGTACACGGCGGCCGATGTCGCCGGCCTGCCGCACGCGGACACCCTGCCGGGCTTCGCCCCCTTCGTCCGCGGTCCGCAGGCGACGATGTACGCGGTCCGGCCCTGGACCATCCGCCAGTACGCCGGCTTCTCCACCGCCGAGGCCTCGAACGCCTTCTACCGCAAGGCGCTCGCCGCCGGCGGCCAGGGCGTCAGCGTCGCCTTCGACCTCGCCACCCACCGCGGCTACGACAGCGACCACCCGCGGGTGACCGGCGACGTCGGCAAGGCCGGTGTCGCGATCGACTCGGTCGAGGACATGAAGATCCTGTTCGACGGTATCCCGCTCGACAAGGTCTCGGTGTCGATGACCATGAACGGCGCGGTGCTGCCGGTGCTCGCGGGCTACGTGATCGCGGCCGAGGAGCAGGGCGTCGCCCAGGACAAGCTCTCGGGGACCATCCAGAACGACATCCTCAAGGAGTTCATGGTCCGCAACACTTACATCTATCCGCCGGAGCCCTCGATGCGTGTCGTCGCCGACATCATCGAGTACACGGCGCGGAAGATGCCGAAGTTCAACTCGATCTCGATCTCCGGCTACCACATGCAGGAGGCGGGCGCGAACCAGGCGCTGGAGCTGGCGTTCACGCTGGCCGACGGCAAGGAGTACGTGAAGACCGCGGTCGCGCGCGGCCTGGACGTCGACGAGTTCGCGGGTCGCCTGAGCTTCTTCTGGGCGATCGGCATGAACTTCTACCTCGAGATCGCCAAGATGCGCGCCGCGCGGCTGCTGTGGCACCGCATCATGAGCGGCTTCGGCGCCAAGAACCCCAAGAGCCTGATGCTGCGCACGCACTGCCAGACCTCGGGCTGGAGCCTCACCGCGCAGGACCCGTACAACAACGTCGTGCGCACCACCATCGAGGCGATGGCCGCGGTGTTCGGCGGCACCCAGAGCCTGCACACCAACAGCTTCGACGAGGCGATCGCGCTGCCGACCGAGTTCAGCGCGCGCATCGCGCGCAACACGCAGCTGATCATCCAGGAGGAGACCCACATCACCGACGTGGTCGATCCCTGGGCCGGCAGCTACATGATGGAGCGCCTGACGCAGGAGATGGCGGACAAGGCCTGGGCCATCATCGAGGAAGTCGAGTCGATGGGCGGCATGACGCGCGCCGTCGACAGCGGCTGGGCCAAGCTCAGGATCGAGGCGAGCGCCGCCGAGAAGCAGGCGCGGATCGACTCGGGCAAGGACGTGATCGTCGGCGTCAACAAGTTCAAGCTCGACCAGGAAGACCCGGTCGACATCCTCGACATCGACAACGTCGCGGTGCGCGAGAACCAGATCAAGCGGCTGAAGCAGGTCAAGGCCACGCGCGACGGCGCCAAGGTGCAGGCGGCGCTCGACGCGCTCACGGCAGCGGCGAAGTCGGGCGAGGGTAACCTGCTCGCGCTGTCGATCGACGCGATGCGCCTGCGCGCCACCGTCGGCGAGGTGTCCGACGCGCTCGAGAAGGTCTGGGGCCGGCATCGCGCCAACTCGCAGGAGGTCACCGGGGTGTACGCCGCCGCCTACGACAGCGCCGAGGGCTGGGACCGGCTCAAGCAGGAGATCGACGGCTTCGCCGTCGACCAGGGCCGCCGCCCGCGCGTGATGATCGCCAAGCTCGGCCAGGACGGGCACGACCGCGGCGCCAAGGTGGTCGCGAGCGCGTTCGCGGACCTCGGTTTCGACGTCGACGTGGGGCCGCTGTTCCAGACACCGGAGGAGTGCGCGCGCCAGGCGATCGAGAACGACGTGCACGCGGTCGGCGTCAGCACGCTCGCGGCGGGCCACAAGACGCTGGTGCCGGAGATCATCCGGTCGCTGCGCGAGCAGGGCGCCAAGGACATCATCGTGTTCGTCGGCGGCGTCGTGCCGCCGCAGGACTACGCCTTCCTCTACGACGCGGGCGTCAAGGGCATCTACGGGCCGGGCACGCCGGTGCCGGCGAGCGCCAAGGACGTCCTCGAGCAGATCAAGCGCGCCTGTGCCGCCGGCTGAGGGCGACGACGCGGCGCTGGTGCGCGGCGTGTGCGCCGGCGAGCGGCGCGCCATCGCCAAGACGATCACGCTGCTCGAGTCGACCCGTGCCGACCATCGCGCCCGGGCCGACGAGCTGCTGAACGCGCTGCTGCCGAGGACGGGCCGCGCGCTGCGCCTCGGCATCTCGGGCGTGCCCGGGGTCGGCAAGTCGACCTTCATCGAGGCGCTCGGCATGTTCCTGATCGGCCGCGGCCACAAGGTCGCGGTGCTCGCCGTGGACCCTTCGTCCGGCGTCTCGGGCGGCTCGATCCTCGGCGACAAGACGCGGATGGAGAAGCTCTCGGTGCACGAGTCGGCCTACATCCGGCCGAGTCCCTCCTCGGGCACGCTCGGCGGCGTCGCCGAGAAGACCCGCGAGGCAATGCTGGTCTGCGAGGCGGCGGGGTTCGACATCGTCATCGTCGAGACCGTCGGCGTCGGCCAGAGCGAGACCACGGTCGCGGGCATGACGGACATGTTCGTGCTGCTGCAGCTGCCGAACGCCGGCGACGACCTGCAGGCGATGAAGAAGGGCGTGATGGAGCTCGCCGACCTCGTGGTCATCAACAAGGCCGACATCGACCCGGATGCGGCGATGCGTGCCGAGGCGCAGGTCACCAGCGCGCTGCGCGTGCTGCGCTTCTCCGGGAACCCTGAGCACCACCACGGCGCCGAGCGCTGGTCGACGCGGGTGCTGCGCGTCTCGGCGCTGAAGGGTGACGGACTCGAGGGCTTCTGGCGCCACGTCGGCGAGTTCCGCCAGCTGCGCCAGGCGAGCGGCGAATACGAGGCGCGGCGGCGCCAGCAGGCGCTGCGCTGGATGTGGGACATCGTGCACGCGCGACTGCTCGCCGACTTCCGCGGCAGCCCGGCGGTGCGCGAGGCGCTGCCGGGGGCGCTGGCCGACGTCGAGGCGTCGCGGCTCGCGCCCTCGGTCGCGGCACGGCGGCTGCTCGACCTGTTCGCGAATGTCGCGGGACGTGTCAGAACGTGAGCAAGCCAGAGTGCGACGCTTCAGCGCTGGACCCTGGTGCGCCAGTATCCGGGAGCCCGCGCTTGGTGGCTGATCGCGACGACTTGGCGGTCGAGCAACCGCTCCTCGACGATGATCTGGTAGGGGAAGTCTCGGAGGATCATTCGCTGCAGTCCGGAGTCGGGGATCGTTTGCATCGGTGCCGTGCCGTCCCTGATCGAGGCCAGTGCGAGCTTCATCGATGCCGCGAATCGGGCAGCAGCCACGGGATTGCGGCGCCGGTACCAGGCCGTCGCCTTTCGGATCTCCTGCAGCGCTGCACCGTGGAGGCGCAGCGGCCGCTTCATCGTAGCCGGGCTTCGTTCGACAGCTCGGCGATCACGACGTCGACGTCGATCAATTCCGCGGTGCCGGCTTCGATCTCGGCGAGCCGACGCCGGATCTCATCCGCCCATTCTTCGTCGGTCCGCTCGTCGATCAGGTGTGCGTCGTCGCTGCCCAGAAGGTCTGCCACGAGATCAGCGGCAAGCGTCTCCTGCTCAGCCGGGCTGAGGCTCGAGACGAAACGAACCGCCCTGCCAAATCTTTCCGAAGCCATTGTTCAGGTTCGCGCTGACTGCGCCAACCGCACACGTGTCTGGCGGATGAACTCGGCGGGATCGACGTATTCGGCCGATCCGCACCGCGAGTCCGCCATGCGCTGCTCGATGGCGGCAGTCCAAGACGCCTCGAGCGTCGAATCCAGCCGGCCATTCGTGGTCGCCAGCATCTGGGCGGCGAGCTTCAACTGCTCGTGCCGCGGGAGGGCGAAGACCAACCGCCTGGCTCGCTCGAGTTCGTTGGAAGACATATGCGACCTCCGGCTTGACCGCGGAACCCAGCCTACCGCGTCCCCGACGACGCGGAAACCGCCAGTTCCAGCGAATTCGCCTATATTTCCCCCCGGCCGGCGCGTCGCGGCCGGCCGGGTCACCGACAACGAGTAAAACAGGGAACCAACCATGCAAGACATCCTGCAGCAGCTCGAAGCCAAGCGCGCCAAGGCGCGGCTCGGCGGTGGCGAGAAGCGCATCGCGGCGCAGCACGGCAAGGGCAAGCTCACCGCGCGCGAGCGGCTCGAGATCCTGCTCGACGAGGGCTCCTTCGAGGAGTGGGACATGTTCGTCGAGCATCGCTGCAGCGACTTCGGCATGGCGGACCAGAAGGTGCCGGGCGACGGCGTGGTCACGGGCTACGGGTTCATCAATGGGCGGCTGGTGTTCGTGTTCAGCCAGGACTTCACGGTGTTCGGCGGATCCTTGAGCGAGGCGCACGCCGAGAAGATCTGCAAGGTGATGGACATGGCGATGCGGGTCGGGGCGCCGGTGATCGGCCTCAACGATTCGGGCGGCGCGCGCATCCAGGAGGGCGTGGCCTCGCTCGGCGGCTATGCCGAGGTGTTCCAGCGCAACGTCACGGCCTCGGGCGTGGTGCCGCAGGTCAGCGTGGTCATGGGCCCCTGTGCCGGCGGCGCGGTCTACAGCCCGGCGATGACCGACTTCATCTTCATGGTGAAGGACAGCTCGTACATGTTCGTCACCGGCCCGGAGGTGGTGAAGACCGTGACCCACGAGGAGGTCACGGCCGAGGACCTCGGTGGCGCGATCACCCACACCACCAAGAGCGGCGTCGCCGACCTGGCGTTCGAGAACGACGTCGAGGCGCTGCTGATGCTGCGCCGCTTCTTCAACTACCTGCCGTCGAACAACCGCGAGAAGCCGCCGGTGCGCGAGTCGGGCGACCCGCCGAACCGCGAGGACTATTCGCTCGACACGCTGGTGCCGGAGAACCCGAACAAGCCCTACGACATGAAGGAGCTGATCGTGAAGGTCGTCGACGACGGCGACTTCTTCGAGCTGCAGCCCGACTACGCGAAGAACATCGTGATCGGCTTCGCGCGGATGGCGGGGCAGGTGGTCGGCATCGTCGCCAACCAGCCGCTGGTGCTCGCCGGCTGCCTCGACATCAAGAGCAGCATCAAGGCGGCGCGGTTCGTGCGCTTCTGCGACGCGTTCAGCATCCCGGTGCTCACTTTCGTCGACGTGCCGGGCTTCATGCCGGGCACCGCGCAGGAGTACGGCGGCATCATCAAGCACGGCGCCAAGCTGCTCTACGCCTACGCGGAGTGCACGGTGCCCAAGATCACCGTGATCACCCGCAAGGCCTACGGCGGCGCCTATGACGTCATGGCCTCGAAGCACCTGCGCGGCGACGTCAACTTCGCCTGGCCGAACGCCGAGATCGCGGTGATGGGCGCCAAGGGCGCGGTCGAGATCATCTTCCGCGAGGAGAAGAGCGACCCGGCGAAGCTCGCCGCGCGCGAGGCGGAGTACAAGGCGAAGTTCGCGAACCCGTTCGTCGCGGGCGCGCGCGGCTACGTCGACGACGTGATCATGCCGCACGGCACGCGTCGGCGGATCTGCCGCAGCCTCGAGCTGCTGCGCGACAAGAAGATCGAGGAACCGTGGCGCAAGCACGGCAACATCCCGCTGTGAGCCGCGCCCCGGAGAAGCACTGACATGTTCAAGAAGATCCTGATCGCGAACCGCGGCGAGATCGCCTGCCGCGTCATCAAGACCGCGCGGCGCATGGGCATCGCGACCGTCGCCGTGTACTCCGAGGCCGACAAGGACGCGCGCCACGTCGAGCTCGCCGACGAGGCGGTGCACATCGGGCCGGCGCCGAGCCGCGAGTCCTACCTGGTCGCCGACCGCATCATCGCGGCCGCGAAGGCCACGGGCGCCGAGGCGATCCACCCGGGCTACGGGTTCCTCTCGGAGAACGCCGAGTTCTCGAGGCGCGTCGAGGAGGAGGGGCTGGTCTTCATCGGCCCGAAGCATCGCTCGATCGCGGCGATGGGCGACAAGATCGCCTCGAAGGAGCTCGCCGGCAAGGCCAGGGTCAACACCATCCCGGGCTGGAACAAGCCGATCGAGACCGCGGAGAGCGCGGTCGAGATCGCCAAGGGCATCGGCTACCCGGTGATGATCAAGGCGAGCGCCGGCGGCGGCGGCAAGGGCCTGCGCGTCGCGTGGAACGACAAGGAGGCGTTCGAGGGGTTCACGTCGTGCCGCAACGAGGCGCGCAACAGCTTCGGCGACGACCGGGTGTTCATCGAGAAGTTCGTCGAGGAGCCGCGCCACATCGAGATCCAGGTGCTCGGCGACGCCCATGGCAACGTGCTGTATCTCTGGGAGCGCGAGTGCTCGATCCAGCGCCGCCACCAGAAGGTGATCGAGGAGGCACCGAGCCCCTTCATCAGCGAGGCGACGCGCAAGGCGATGGGCGAGCAGGCGGTGGCGCTCGCCAAGGCCGTCGATTACCAGAGCGCGGGCACGGTCGAGTTCGTGGTCGGCAAGGACCAGAGTTTCTACTTCCTCGAGATGAACACCCGCCTGCAGGTGGAGCACCCGGTCACCGAGTGCATCACCGGCCTCGACCTCGTCGAGCAGATGATCCGCGTGGCCGCCGGCGAGAAGCTCGCGTTCGGGCAGGCGGACCTGAAGCGCAACGGCTGGGCGATCGAGTGCCGGATCAATGCCGAGGACCCGTTCCGCAACTTCCTGCCCTCGACCGGGCGGCTGGTGAAGTACCGGCCGCCGATGGCGACCATGGAGGCCTCGCAGCCGGTGCCCGAGGGCGGCGGCGTGCGCGTCGACACCGGCGTGTACGAGGGCGGCGAGATCCCGATGTTCTACGACTCGATGATCGCCAAGCTGATCGTGCACGGGCGCGACCGCAACGAGGCGATCGCGCGGATGCGCGAG
>JALORN010000029.1 GCA_025458905.1 Steroidobacteraceae bacterium | reverse complement strand
CCGGTCGAGCCTCCCCCGGGGGAGGCTCGACCGGAAAATAAATCTGTCCCCTTTTCATTTCTCCCGAAAATAAATCCGTCCCCTTTTTGCCCATGACCGACCGTCGCATCCTGCTCCGCCGCATCCCGGACGGCACGCCCCGCCCCGAGGACTTCGAGGTGGCCGAGGCGCCACCTGGCCCGCCGCTCGGTCCGGGCCAGGTCCGCGTGCGGGCCGAGTGGCTCTCGCTCGACCCTTACGTGCGTGCCCTGCTCTCGGGCCGCCACTTCCTGCGCATGCCCCAGCCGGGCGAGGTCCTGCCGGCGAAAGCGGTCGCGCGCGTCGTGGAGTCGCGGCACGCGACCTGGCGCACCGGCGACCGGCTGGTGCTGGAAACGGGCCTGCAGTCGAGCGCGGTCAGCGATGCAGCCGATGCCTGGCGGCTGCACCCGGGCCACGTCCCCGCCTCCACTGCGCTCGGGATCCTCGGCATGCCCGGCATGACGGCGTACTTCGGCCTGCTGGACGTCGGCCAGGTGCGTGCCGGGGAGGTGGTGCTGGTGTCCTCGGCCGCCGGCCCGGTCGGCTCGATGGTCGGGCAGATCGCGATGCTGAAGGGCGCCCGCGCCATCGGCATCGCCGGCTCGGCGGAGAAGTGCGACTGGGTGCGTCGCGTCGCGCGCTTCGAGGCCTGCATCGACTACCGCCGCGAGGACGTCGACGCCCGGCTGCGCGAGCTCGCACCCGACGGGGTGCACGTGTTCTTCGACAACACCGGGGGCGACCTGCAGCACACCGTGATCGGCCGCCGCCACCTCGCGCTCGGCGCACGCGTCGTGCTCTGCGGCCTGGTCACGCAGTACAACCTCAAGGAGGCCCCACCCGGCCCGAACCTCGGCGTGCTGATGGCGAGCCGCGCGAAGATCCTGCCGATGGTCGTCTACGACTACGAGCACCGCCGCGAGGAGTTCCTGCGCGAGGCCCTCGCCTGGCACGGCGCCGGCCGCCTGGCCTTCAAGGAAGACATCGTCGAAGGCCTCGAGGCCGCCCCCGCCCACTTCTGCCGGCTGATGCGCGGCGAGAACTTCGGCAAGTCCCTCATCCGCCTCTAGGAAAAAGGGGACAGATTTATTTTCCGGTCGAGCCTCCCCTGGGGCAGGCTCGACCGGAAAATAAATCTGTCCCCTTTTTGTTTCTCCTGAAAATAAATCCGTCCCCTTTTTCCTATACTCCGGCGATGGACCAGACTGTGCTGTGGGTCATCGCGATCGCGCTGATCGCCGTCGGCGTCGCCGGGACCGTGCTGCCGGGGGTGCCGGGGGTCATGGCCGTGTTCGGCGGCATGCTGCTCGCCGCCTGGATCGACGGATTCACCAAGATCACCGGGGTCACGGTGGTGGTGCTCGGCGTGCTGACCGCGCTCTCGTTCGCCGCCGACATCCTCGGCAGCCTGCTCGGCGCCAGGCGCGTCGGGGCGAGCCGGCTCGCGCTGGTCGGCGCGGCGCTCGGCACCTTGGCGGCGTTCCCGTTCGGCTTCCTGGGCCTGCTGCTCGGGCCGTTCGTCGGCGCCGTCATCGGCGAGTTCGTCACCCAGCGCCGGCTCGACGTGGCCGCGCGCGTCGGCGTCGGCACCTGGATCGGCCTCGCCGTGGGCAGCCTCGCCAAGATTGCGTTGCTCTTCACGATGCTCGGCGTTTTCGCACTGAGCTACCTCGTGGACTGACGGCCCGGCGGTTTCAATAATGAAATGGACGCAGCCTCCTGACCGGGTAGGCCGATGCTGACCGGCAACCGGATTTGCTAGAACAGCAGCCGGATCTCGATCGACCGGAAGGAGACCGAAGTGCCGAGGTTGCAGGGAACTCCTCTGGGCCAGACGCCCGACGGCGTCCAGGTCCTGCGTCGCGGACTGCAGGTGCTGCAGGTGGTGAACGCCCAGCCCGGCCTCTGCACCGCACAGATCGCCACCGCCTGCGGCCTCGCCCGCACCACGACCCAGCGCATCCTGAACACCCTGCACAACGACGGCTTCCTGCGCCGCGACCCCGCGACGCGCACCTACGTGCCCTCCCAGCGCGTGCTGTCGCTGTCGGGCGGCTTCGACCGCACCGCCCTCGTGACCGAGCGCGCCGCGGATGCCCTGTCGCAGCGCGCAGGCCGGATCCTCTGGCCGATGCATTTCGCGACCCGCGACGGCCGCGCGATGGTGGTCCGCGCCTCGACCGACCAGTCGAGCCCACTCGCCGTGCACAAGCTGCTGCCCGGCATCCGCATCCCTCTGCTGCAGTGCTCGGCCGGCCTCGCGTGGCTCGCAGCCCAGCCCCAGTCGCAGCGCACGCCGGTGCTGGAGGATGCGCTGCGCGAGCCCGGCGAGGTCGCCTGGGACCGCCCCCGCCTCGAGGAGGCGCTGCACTACTGCGAGTCCCGCGGCCACGCGGTCTTCCGCCGCCCCCAGCGCATCAGCGCGATGATCGGCCTGTCGGTGCCGGTGCAGCTGGGCCAGTTCGGCACCGCGGCGCTCAGCGTGCGCTTCGCCGAGAAGGCCGTCTCGCTGCGCGAGGCCGAGGAGCGCTTCGTGCCGGAGCTGCTGGCTGCCGCGGCGCAGGTGCGCGAGGTCGCCGCGCTCGCCTGAGAGGTCGTCCGCGGCAGCGGCCGCAGGCGCTGCTCAACGCGCCACGGCCAGTTCGCGCGTGTCGATCACCTGCTCGATGCGCACGCGCCCGTCCGCGCCGCGCGCCTGCAGCCGCAGCCGCGGCGCGCTCGACTCCCAGTCCACCTCGACGAGCCCGAAGTTCGGCTCGCGGAGGATGCTGCCGAGCCGCCGCGCGTTCGGCGGTGTCACCGGCCAGACCTCGGTGAGGCCGCTCGAGGTCAGGTCCCAGAGCGGATACGGCGTGTGGGTCGAGACCCGCGACAGCTCGGCATAGTGAGTGTCACCGCTGATGCAGACCAGGCCGTCCGCCCGCTGCCGCCGGATCGCCTGCAGCAGGCGCTGGTGGTCCTCGGCGTAGTTGATCCACGCCTCCCAGCCCGGGAAGTCCGCGACCACTTGCAGGCTGGAGCCGAACACACGCACCTCCGCAGGCTTCGCGAGCTCCGCCTCCAGCCACTGCCACTGCGCCTCGCCGAGCATGGTCGCCGCCGCCGACGGCTCGCGCTCGTAGGGCCCCGGCACCTCGCGGCCCGCCTGCTCGAGCGCCTTCGCCCACTCCTTGTACGGCCGGCCGCCGAGGTCGAGCTTGCGGATCGGCGTGCGGTTGTAGCGCAGGTCGGGCAGCAGCAGCTGCAGCCGCCGCCCGTCGTGCTCGAACAGCAGCGCGTCGTGGATGCCCTCGCGCGCGCGCCGCGGCGAGGCGGCCGCCTCGCCCCAGAAGTCGCAGAAGATCCGCCGCGACGCCGCCTTCATCGGGTAGTCGCCGCCGGCGTCGTTCTCGCCGAAGTCGTGGTCGTCCCAGATCGCCACCACCGGCACGTTGGCGCACAGGCGGCGGAACCCCGGCTGCTCGGCGAGCCGCGCGTAGGCCCGGCGCAGCACCGCCTCGTCGCGCGTGTCGCCATAGACGTTGTCGCCGAGGAACACGAACAGGTCCGGATCAGTCGCGAGCACCGCCTCCCAGATCGGCTGGGGCTTCTCCTGCTTCGCGCAGGAGCCGAAGGCGATGCGGCGCGGCTTCAGCGCCGTGTCCGGGCGCCGCGCGGGCCCCACCAGCACCTCCGCGGGGCCGGCGCCCATCGGGCTCGCATCCTGCGAGGCGGCGCGGCCTTCCCTGGCCGCGCCGCCCAGCACCGAGAACGTCCCTGCGGCGCCGGCCGCGAGCAGCAGGTCGCGCCGGCGCAGGGTCATCAGAAGCGCGCCTTGAGCGTCACGAAGAACTGCCGCGGCGCACCGCGCAGCAGCGTCTGCGACGTGCCGTTGGGGTCGGCGTTGACGAAGCCGTTCGAGCCGATCGTGGCGATGTAGTCCTCGTCGGCGATGTTGGTCACCGCGCCCTGCAGCGACAGCTCCTCGAACACGCCCACGTCCGTGAAGCGATAGCCCACGCTGGCGTTGAACATCTCGTAGGCCTCGACGCCGCCCTGGTTGAGGAAAGTATAGAAGCGTTCGTCGACGTAGCTCGCGTCGAGCCGCGCGAAGAAGCTGCCGGTGTCGTAGGTCAGCACGGACTTGAACAGGATCTCGGGCGTGTCCACGACCTGCCGGCCGGAGACCGGGACGCGCACGCCGTTGCTGAAGAAGTCGTCATCGTACTGCGAGTCGTTCCACGCCAGCGAGTTGAACCATGCGAGGTTGCTCGCCGGGCGCCACACCAGCGCGGCCTCGACGCCCCGCGTGCTGACGCTGCCGACGTTCGCCAGCACCGAGGGGTTGCCGATGATGCCGGCGCCCTGCTGGATCGCCAGCAGGCGATCCTCGAAGTCCACCGCGTAGGCGGCGAGCGAGCCCTCGAACCCGTCGCCGCGGAAGCGCCAGCCGAGCTCGACGGTCGTCGAGGTCTCCGGCTCCAGGGTGTCGCGGATCGCCGCGAAGCCCGCCGCCGTGGTGCTGAACGGGCCGCTGGTGGCCGCGCTGACGAAGGCCCGGGCGTTGCGCGCGACCTGGCCGAACACCTCGTTCGAGTCGGACAGCGTCCAGTTGAACCCGGCCTGCGGCAGGAACCCCTCGTCGACCTCGATGGTGCCGTTGAGGTTCGGGCCGGTGATCGTGCGGCCGGTGTTCTCGACGCTCAGCGCCTTGAAGCCGAAGGCGAGGCGCAGCGCATCGCTGACCTGCCAGGTGTCCTGCAGGTGCAGCTGCACCGTCTCGGTCTCGAACGCATACTCCCACTGCGTCTGCAGGGGGTTGCGCAGGAAGCGGGTGAAGTTCTGCGACGGCGCGGCGACGTTCGGCTCGGGATAGAAGCGGCGCGCCTGGTTGAAGTCGTTGCTCTCGACCCATGCGCCGGCGTTCACTTCGTGCGCCCCGATCCGCCACGTCACGCCGGCGATCGCGCCGCTGCGGTCGATGTCGTACTCGGTGGTGCGCACCGACAGGGGCGCGCCCATCGGCGTCGGCACGTACGGCGTGCCCCACAACCCCTGGCCCTCGTTGCGGTGGTTGTAGGCCGTGAGCCGCAGGTCGACCGCCTCGCCGGCCGGCAGGTCGAGCGCGAGGTAGCCGAGGCGGTCCTCCCGCAGGCCGGAGGCGTTCCAGTACGCGTCGTCGCAGACCGGCACCGCGAAGCCGCCCGCCGCGCAGGACCGCGCTGCCTGCACCGCCGCGTTCCAGTCCGGGAAGAAGTTGTCCCAGTCGCTGCCGCGCCGACGGATGATGTCGAACGACAGGTCCTGGTAGTCGACTTCCGCACGATCGGAATAGTTGTAGTAGCCGGTGAGCTTGCCCACGCGCCCGGCGCCCTCGTCGCCGAAGGGCTGCACCACCTTGAAGTTGTACATGCGCTGGTCCTGGTCGCCCGCGCCCTTCCACTTCTCGGTGGTGCCGTCGACCGCCGAGAGCGAGAAGCGCGTGCCGAGGGAACCGAGCGAGCCCGAGTCGAGGCGGCCGAACAGGCGGCGCGTGGAGTCGCTGCCGCCGGTCAGCTCGAGGCTGCCGTCGAACTCGCGGGACGGATCCAGCGAGAAGAACTCGAGCGTGCCACCGAGGTTGCTCGACGAGGCGGTCGAGAGCGAGCCCGCCCCCTGCGACAGCAGCACGCGATCCGTGTTCTCCGGCGGCACGGCGCGGCTGATGTGAAGCCCGTTGTGGTTGCCGTAGGACATGTCGCCGAGCGGCACGCCATCGAGCGTGAAGCCGAGCTGGTTCTGGTTGAAGCCGCGCACGACGATGCGGGTCGACCACTCGTAGGCGCCGAAGGGGTCCGCCGACTGGAAGTTCACGCCCGGCAGCTTCTCGATGGCCTTCAGCGGACTCGTGCCCGCCGGCAGGTAGGCGATCTGTTCCGCCGCCACGCCCTGCAGCTGGCGCGTCTCGCCGCGACCGAGGATCACCACCTCGTCGAGTCCGTCCTCGCCCGAGGAATCCTGTGCGAGCGCGGGCAGCGCGCCGCCCGCCAGCGCGAGCAGCCCGATCCCGAGACAGCCGTTGCGGCGCGCGCGCGCCTGGTGCCGCGCCCGGTGTAGCGCAGCGCCGACGCCGGTGCCGATGCGTGAGTCGTCCATGGTGCAACCCCTGTGTTCGTGGTTTCGTCCTTGCAGACGAGGCGCAACGTTAGGAGTCGCACGTGTCGCAGCGATTAACGCCCGGTTGCGGGGCGATGACGTGGTGCAGCCGCCACAGGAAGGACGACCCGCAGGTCGGCGTCGAGCGGCGTCGATCCCGACGGGCGATCGATCAGCGCGCGAGGTTGCCGGGGTTCAGGAGCCCGCGCGGGTCGAGTGCTGCTGCGATGCGATCCCAGGCCTCGGCGGTGCCCGGATTGAGCCGCGACCGCCAGGCATAGGCCTTGGCGAGCTGCACGTGCACGGCGCCGTTCGCGTCCAGGCATCGCACCAGGTCCTGGCGCAGGCGCATCGCATACTCGCGCGCCGCCGGGTCGGGCGCGCGACCGGCGAAGCGCGCCGCGCTCGCCGCATCGAGATGGTCGAGGTGCAGGCGGCTCACCTCGTCACGCCAGTAGAACGAGGGCTCGACCAGCACGAAGCCGGGCCGCGCCGCGAGCATGTAGGACTCCCAGAGCCCGTGGCGCTGCATCTGCGCGCGCTGCTCCTCGAAGAAGCGCTGCACGGCGCGCGCCGCCGCCTCGCCGCGCGACAGCGGGATCATCGAGTTGGTCGGCACCCAGCGCTCGCCTTCCGGCCCGAGGAAGCCGCGCACCGAGTAGGGCTTCGCCGCCAGCGCCATCGGCAGCAGGTTCGGGATCTCGCGGCCCTCGCGCGTGGCATGCGCACGCTGCACGGCGATCGCGTCCGCGACCGCCGCCTCGCTGACCCCCTCGAGCGTCAGGTGCAGCGACCAGGTGACGCCCTCCATGAAGTTGCGGCCGGCGGCCGCGAGACTCATCGCGTCGCGCAGGCCGGCGGCGATGCCGGGCCGCGCGAGCGCGACCTGCGCCAGCGTCTGGATGGCATCGCGGAAGCCGACGCGCGGCGCGTTCTGGCTCTTGCGCGGGTCGAGGCCCATCATGCGGCCCGGCAGGCGCTCGCGGCTGCAGGCGACCATCGCGCGCACCAGCGCCTCGAAGCTCTCGAACGCGAACGAGGCGTAGCCGGTGGCGCGCGGCCGCGGCGCGAGCGCGAGCGTCGCCGCGGTCTTGATGCCGAGCCTGCCACCGTCCGCGACGAACAGGCCTGCGAGGTCCGGGCCGAAGTTGCGGAAGAACGGCGAGGGGTCGTCGCGGCGCGCCCCCGAGCCGGTGCGCAGCAGCGTGCCGTCGGCGAGCACCACCTCGACGCCGAGCAGGCCTTCCATCTCGTCGGCGACGCCCTGCGAGAGCGCGCCACCGACGGTCGAGTGGATCCCGCTGTACGGCGGCTTGAACAACGGTCGCAGTCCCGTCGGCTCGAGCGCCGCCGACAGCGCCATCCAGGTGCAGCCCGCCTCGACCGTGACGTACTGGTCCTCGACGTTCAGTTCGCGGACGCGGTCGAGCCGCCGCAGGTCGAGTACCACGCAGTCATCGACGTGCGGCACGTAGCCGCCGCTGTACGACATGCCGCCGCCGCGGCAGACGATCCGCAGCCCGGCCTGCGCGCAGGCGCGCACCACCGACTGCACCTGCGCCGCGTCGCCGGGCGCGACCACGGCCCGCGGCAGCCGCGCACCTTCCCAGAAGAAGATGTCGCGGGAGAAATACTCGAGCGAGTCCGCGTCGGTGCGCACCGCGGCGGCGCCGACGATCGCCGCGAAATCCGGCAGGCCAGCGACTGCGCTCACCAGCGCGGCCCCGGCGAGTGCTCGCGGGCGAGGGGCCGCAGGGCCTCCGGCAGCACCGGGCGGTACGGCGGATTCCAGTCGAACGAGGCAGGCTCCGGCGAGAACACGTTGCGCAGCACACCGCCGACCACGCGGATGAAGAGGTGGTATCCCGTCTCGCTGCCCGCCGGTCCGTGCCAGACGTCCTCCCGCCAGTAGACGTAGCCTCCCGGGCCCATGCGGCCGACGTCGCCGAACACGTAGCTGCCTTCGAGCACGAAGATCTCCTCGATGACCGGGTGCGTGAAGCGCCCGACCATCACGGCGGGCGGCGGGTGCTGCGGCATCGCGCAGTAGAGGAAGCTCTGCTCGCCGGTCCGCGGGTCGAGCCGCAGCGGCTCGGTCGCATCGGTCGTCGCGGCCAGGGCGGGCGACCCGTCGTCGCCGAGGCGCTTGCGCTCGAGCCCCGGCCCGGCCTCGTGCCAGGGCAGGCACTGGGCCTGCAGGAAACAGATGTGGGGACGCGGCATCGACGCGGATGCGGCGCGCTCAGCGCGGGCGGAACTCCGCCATGTCGTTCCAGAACTGCATCTCGACGATGCGGCCGTCGCGCAGGACGAAGCGGTCGCACCAGCGGATGCCGTGGAACGCGGTGCCGTCGAGCCAGCTGCCCGACATCGTGCCGGTCGCGTAGACCGCGAGGCCCGTCGGTGCCTCGCTCGCCTCGAGGCCGTCGACGGACTTGCGCACCGGGCCGTTGCGGCCGGCGCTGAAGGCGACGAAGTCCTCGAGGCGACGGAACTGGTGGTTGCCGGACACCGTCATCACGAAACCCGGCGCGAGCAGGGCACGTGCCGCGTCGAGGTCGCGGCGGCCGAGGGCGTCGAGGAAGTCGCGCACCACGTCGAGCGCGACCGCACGCTCGGTGCGGCCGGCGCCGATCACGATCCCGGAATCGCTGATACCCAGGCCCATCGGAGTCGATCCTTGGTCAGGCGGACGCCGCGCGTCGCTGCGCGGCTTCGAGGTCCTCGACGGCCGCGCGGTATGCGCGCCGCCCCGTGGCAAGATAGAGCGTCAGCGCACCGGCCGCCACCCCGACGACGATCGCGAGCGACCAGCGAACACCGCCCTGCGCCGGGAAGACGTGGTCGTTGAACAGGCCGACCGCCGTCGGCCCGACCAGCAGGCCGATGCCGTTGATGGTCAGCACGTAGAACGAGGCGACCTGCGCGCGGAACTCGCCCGGGGTCATGAACACCGCCGCGGCGGCCCCGCAGGCCGCGCCCATCGCGCCCGACACCGACGCCGGCACCAGCATCGCGACCGCCCACGCCGGCGAGGGCATCAGCGGCAACAGCGCCGAGGTGAGCGTGGCGACCACCATGCCCAGCAGCGCCATGCAGAACACCGCGTCCTTCTGGCCGCGCTGGTAGAGCCGCGACGCCAGCGCCCCGCCGAGGATCGCGCCGAAGGGTCCGCAGACCAGCAGCACGCATCCATAGGCGAACGAGAACTGCGGCGCCTTCCAGCCCCAGACCCGGTCGAAGAGCGTCGGCAGCCATTGCCAGGCGTAGCCCATCAGCGGCGAGGCGCCCATGCCGATCATCAGCGGCGCGAACGCCCCGCGGCGCCGCTTCACGAAGGCGAGGCAGCGCGCGAGCGACGCCTCGCCGGCACTGCGCGCCAGGCGCTCGCGGCGCCGCGGTTCGCGCACCGTGGCGAGCAGCAGCAGCGCCACCACGATGCCGGGCGCGCCTGCGGCGAGGAACACCACCTGCCAGGTCTCGAGCCGGCCGAACACCGGCAACACCACCGGCGGCTGCGTCGCCATCCACGCGACGATCATCCCGCCGATGAGATAGGCGAAGCCCATGCCCGTGGAGATGCCCATGTTGTAGAAGGTCAGCGCCGCGTTCTGGCGCTCGCGCGGGAAGAGGTCCGCGATGATCGAGCTCGCCGACGGCGACAGCGCCGCCTCCCCGAGCCCGATGCCCAGGCGCGCCGCGGCCAGCTGGCCGAAGCTCTTCGCGAGGCCGGCGGTCCGCGAGCCAGCCGAAGGGCAGCCCCATGGTCACGTAGAACACCGCGAACCAGAAGCCCATCAGCAGGCCCATCTGCGTGTCGCTGACGCCGAAATGCGCCTTCACCGGGCCGACCAGCAGCGACAGCACCCAGCGATCGAGCAGCGAGATCGCGTAGGCGAGCGTCAGCAGCACCACCACGTACCAGGCATAGGCCCGCGCCGGATAGGCCGCCGCCCCGGCGTCTGCCGTCGCGACCGTCGCGGCGCCGCCCTGCCCCGCCGCCGTTCCCGCCGGTGACGCGACGCTCGCACCGGACGCCGGGGAGGGCACGGCGCGCGGGACGGCGGCGGAAGACGTTGGGTTCATGCTCGGCCGTAGCCTCGGCGTCGCCCCGGAGACTGTCAAGGCGCCGAAGGCCGTTGGCGGCCGGCCGCGCGTGGCATAGCCTTGCCGGCATGGACACCGTCGACGCCAGCCGGCTCGAAGCCCTCGAGACCAAGGTCGCCTACCTCGAGGCGACGCTGCAGGAGCTCAGTGACGTGCTGTACCGGCAGCAGCAGGCGCTCGACCGCGTGCTCGAGCGCAACCGGCAGCTGCTCGAGGAGTTGGACACGCGGCCCGGTGGCCCGGCGACGGACTTCGAGAAGCCCCCGCATTACTGAAGTGGCCGGCGCGACCCAGCACCGTCTCCGCTGGATCGCCGCGCCGAGGGCGCGTGTCGCCGCGGCGCCCGTCCTCGCATTCCTGTTCGCGCTCGGCGGGTGCCGATCGCTCATCCCCTCCACGCCCGATGCCACCGTGCTGACCGACGTCCGCATGATCCTGCCGGACTTCGATCGCCTGCTCGCCCGCCTGATCTCGATGGACACGCCGGATGCGCTGCTGACGGCGGCGTACATGACGTCCCAGGAGAAGTTCTTCGCGAACGGATCGAAGGACGCCCTCGACTCCGAGATCGAAAGCCTGTTCGCGCGGGCGCTGGCCCGGGCTCCGGACGACCCTCAGCTCGTGGCGGCGCGGCTCGCCTACTGCCTCGGCCCGCGAAAGTGCGATCGCGAGGCACCATCGGCTCGCCTGCGGCAGGTCGATCCAGAGAACGCGCTGGGGTACGACGCGCTGGTCGTGGCCGCACGCGGCCAAGGGGCAGCCCTGGATCGTGACGCTCCCGAGGCGGATCCCGAACGAACGACGCGCGAGTTGCAATCGATGGCCGGACGCGAGCGCATGGATGCCTATGCGAATCCACTTCGGGCGCGAGTGACGAGGGCCGTCGCCGCTGCACGCAACCACGAGACACCTCGCGTCCGCGACATCAGCGACGGCGCCGGATTGCTCGCAGGACAGCTGCTGCCGGTCGTCCCGGGCGCCCCGTCTGCCTGCCGAGATAGGTCGGTTGCCGCCGATGCAGAGCGCCTTCTGGCTTGCCGGGCACTGATCCGCTTGATGCTCCGATCCGATAGCAGCCTCGTCCAGGCGCACGCGGCCGGCATTGCACGGGGACTGGGGGAACTCGGTGGACCCGAAGCCGCAGCTGCCCTGGAGGAGCGGCGCCAGGCGGCATGGCGCGCATCGCAGGTACTCTCGATCCTCCGACAGCGACGATCGTACGGACGATTCGTCCGCGGCGAGTGGCGGGCGCTGCTGCAGCACGCGGGCGAGGCGGAAGCGCAAAGGACAGTGTTGCGTGACTTCTCGATCTCGGATCGGGCTCCGCCAGGCTGGGAGCAGCCCAAGCCGCGGTCGGCGCGGTGAGCATCGCAAGCGACGCTGAGGGAGCGGGTTCAGATGGAGGTTCATGCATGAAGCGCGCACGCCAATGACACGTGGCGACCCTGGGCGGCCGGCCCGGTTCGCGCTGGCCAGCTTCGTGCTGGTCGCGACCCTGCTCGTCCCCACGACGTTGCCTGCGCAGGAGCGCACCCAGAAACCCCCGCTGCACGCCCAGTCCTGGATGGCGATCACCGGCAAGCCGCTCGCCGCGACCGCCGGCGCGATGACGTTCCAGCGCGGCGGCAACGCGGTCGACGCCGCCTGCGCGATGCTCGCCGCGACCTCGACGATGTGGGACACGCTCAGCTGGGGCGGCGAGACGCAGGCCCTGCTCTGGCACCCGCGCGAGAAGCGCGTGATCGCGATCAACGCGCTCGGTGTCGCGCCGACCGGTGCGACCGTGCAGTTCTTCCGCGGCCGGGGCATGAAGTATCCGCCGGAGTACGGCCCGCTGGCCGCGGTCACGCCCGGCACGCCCGGCGGCCTGCTGGTGATGCTCGCCGAGTACGGGACGCTGTCGCTCGCCGAGGTGCTCGCGCCGGCGATCGAGCTCGCCGACGGCTTTCCGGTCGAGGCCGAGCTCGCGAACCGCATCGAGCGCGACAAGGCGATGCTGAAGCAGTGGCCCGAGAGCGCGCGCGTGATGCTGCCCCACGCCGGCGAGGCCCGCGAGGCGCCGCGCGCCGGCGAGATCTTCCGCCAGCCCGACCTCGCTGCGACGCTGCGGCGGCTGGTCGAGGCCGAACGGCGCGCGCTGCAGCGCGGGGCTTCGCGCAAGGCCGCGATCCAGGCCGCCTACGACCTCTTCTACCGGGGCGAGCTCGGCGCCGAATTCGCCGCCGCGGTGCGGAGGCAGGGCGGCCTGGTCACCCGCGGGGACCTCGCGAACTGGCGCGTCAGGATCGAGGCGCCGCGCAGCACCACCTACCGCGGCATCGAGGTCTACAAGCTCGACACCTGGGTGCAGGGCCCGGCGATGCTGCAGGCGCTCAACATCCTCGAGACCTTCGACCTGAAGTCGATGGGCTACAACTCGACGCGTTACCTGCACACCCTCTACCAGGCGATGAGCCTCGCCTTCGCCGATCGCGACTTCTACTACGGCGACCCCGCCTTCCCGCCCGAGGAGCCGATCCGCGGCCTGCTGTCCAAGGACTACGCCAGGGCGCGCGCCGGGACCATCGGCGAGCGCAACGATCCCACGATCGCACCGGGTGACCCCTACCCCTTCCAGGGCGGCGTGAACCCGTTCGCCGAGCTCCTGCGCCAGTACCGCGAGCGCGCCGCCGCGCCGCGCGAGGCCGCGGGCCGCAGCGACGCGACCTCGCCCGCGCCGCGCCCCTTCACACCGGGCGGCGTGGTCCCCACCGCCTCGTCGCGTCGCCCGGACGATGCCGACGATCCGTCCTGGCGCGGCACGACCAGCATCGTCGCCGCCGACAGGCAGGGCTGGCTCGTGTCGGTCACCCCGAGCGGCGGCTGGGTGCCTGCCGTGATCGCCGGCCGCACCGGCATCGGCCTCTCGCAGCGGATGCAGTCCTTCGTGCTCGACCCCGCCGAGAACCCCTACAACGTGCTCGAGCCCGGCAAGCGCCCGCGTGCCACCCTGACCCCGACCCTCGCCCTACGCGACGGCAAGCCCTGGCTCGCCTTCGCGGTGCAGGGAGGCGACTCGCAGGACCAGAACCTGCTGCAGTTCCTGCTGAACGTCACCGAGTTCGGCATGACCCCGCAGCAGGCGAGCGAGGCGCCGAACATGAACAGCTTCCAGCTCCACGACTCGTTCGGCGAGCACCCGATCGCGCCGGGCCGGATGCTGCTGCACGACGCCACGCCGCCCTGGCAACGGCACGAGCTGCAGTCGCTCGGCTACCGGCTAGAGTTCCAGCCACGGACCTCGGGGCCGATAAACGCGATCCTGGTCGACCCGGCGAACGGCACGTTCTGGGGCGGCTCCAGCAATCACGGCGAGGACTATGGGATCGGCTGGTAGCGGGCACTGTCGCAATCCAGAAGGGATATTTTTGCCAAAAACGTCAACAGCGGCCGACGACGGAGACCGCTGCCGTCGTCGACGATGGCGCGGCCGCGCGCCCGGAAGGTCCGAGCCCACCTCTCGCTTCACTCGCGCTTCATCAGTCTCGGGCGACCGTGGGGGGCGCGGCTGGCGGCCGGGCGACGCGCGTTGTCGGCTACTGATCGGTCGTGTAAAAGCGATGGGTGGTGCTACCACTTTCGACCTGAATCTGGCGAGGCGCACGATGCAAGGACGGGGAATCGAACGACGACAGTTGCTGTCACTGGCGCTCGCCGCCGGGGCGCTGCCGGCCGCAGGCGAGGCGCTGGCCCGCAAGGCGCAGCGCACGCCCATGTCGCTGCGCTATCCGCTGCGGCTCTCCGCCAACGAGAACCCCTGGGGCCCGGGCCCGCAGGCGCGCGCGGCGATCGTCGCCGCCACCGACGAGGGTTGTCGCTACGGTTTCGACTTCCAGCAGCGTCTGGTCGAGGCCGTCGCGGCGAAGGAGCAGGTCGACAAGGGCCAGATCGTCGTCGGCTCGGGCTCAGGGGAGCTGCTGCACATGCTCGCCTTCGGCTGGTGCGAGCGCGGCCAGGTGGTCTGCGCCTGGCCGACCTTCAACCAGCTGATGGGCTTCGCCGAGAGGATCGGCAGCGAGACGAAGAGGGTGCCGCTCGACGCGGAGCTGCGTCACGACCTGCCGGCGCTCGCCGCGGCCACCACGCCGAACACCTCGCTACTCTATCTCTGCAACCCGAACAACCCGAGCGGCACGGTGATCGACGGGCCGCGGCTGCGCGCGTTCTGCGCGGAGATGGCGCAGCGCACGCTGGTCGTGGTCGACGAGGCCTACCTCGACCTGGTCGACGCGGGCGCGACCGAGAGCATGGTGGACCTCGTGCGCAGCGGCGCCAACGTCGTCGTGCTGCGCACCTTCTCCAAGATCCACGGCCTCGCGGGCCTGCGCGTCGGCTACGCGCTCGCGCGGCCGGACGTCGCGGCGAAGCTGCGGCGCCAGCAGCTCGCGACGCCGAACGTGCTCGGCCTCGCGGCCGCGACCGCGAGCCTCGGTGACGCCGAGTTCCTGGCCCGCACGCGTGCGGCGCTGATCGCCGATCGCCGGCGCATCACCGCGGCCTGCGACGAGCTCGGCCTGCGCTATGCGCCGCCGCAGGGCAACTTCGTGTTCTTCAAGCCCGGGATGCCGGTGGATGCGTTCCGCGGCAAGATGAAGGAGAAGCAGATCGAGGTGGGCCGGCCGTTCGAGCCGCTGCTCGACTGGTGCCGCGTCAGCGTCGGCACCACCGAGGAGACCAGCGTCTTCATCGAGGCGCTGCGCGGCGTCGTCCGGGCCTGAACCCGCCCGCGCGGGCGCGCCGGCTCGCCCTGCGCACTGCGCCCTGCGCCCTCGAGGAGAACCCCGGGACATGCTCCTGTCGTCGATCCATCGCACCTTGCTGCTGGCTGCGTTGTGTGGCTCGGCCGTCGTCACGGCCGCAGAGGCGGCGCCCTCCGGCCGGATGTCGGTCGAGGCGATGTGGAGCCTCGCGCGCCTCGGCGATCCCGCGATCTCGCCTGACGGCAGGCTCGCGGTGGTGCCGGTGACGCGCTACGACGTGCGGCAGAACAAGGGCCGGACCCACCTCTGGCTCTTCCCGGTCGCGGGCGGCCCCGGCCGGCAGCTGACCGCCGGTGAGGTGGCCGACACGAGTCCCGCGTGGAGCCCGGACGGGCGCGCGATTGCCTTCGTCTCGAAGCGCGGCGACGACCCCGACACCCAGGTCTACGTGATCGACGTCGACGGCGGCGAGGCGCGACGCGTGACGAACGTGCCCACGGGCGCCGATGCGCCGAAGTGGTTCCCGGACGGCAAGCGCCTCGCCTTCGTCTCCTCGATCTGGCCCGACCTCGTGCGCTGGGAAGACCAGGGCCGGCGCGTCGAGGAGCGAGCGAAGTCGAAGATGACCGCGAAGGTCTGGACGCGCGCGCCGATCGCCTACTGGGACCACTACCTCGACGAGCGCGAGCCGCACCTCTTCTCCATCCCCGCCGACGGCAGCGGCGAGCCGCAGGCGATCACGCGCCAGTCGGGCTACTCGCTGTCGAAGAACGAATACTCGTCTTCCTCCTACGACGTCTCGCCCGACGGCCTCGAGGTCGCCTTCGCCGCGAACGTCGACCGCGTCGGCAACCTGCCGAACTACGACGTGATCGTGGTCGAGGCCTGCGGCTGCAAGCCGCCGCGCAACGTCACCGCGGACAACCGCGGCGACGACGGCGAGCCGCTCTACAGCCCCGACGGCCGCTGGCTCGCCTTCACGCAGCAGAAGATCCCCACGTATTACGCCGACCGCGCCCGGCTGCTGCTGCTCGACCGTCGGGGCGGAGGGCTCCGCGACCTCACGGGCGACTGGGAGCGCTCGGCCGCGGGCCTGCGCTGGCGCCCGGACTCGAAGGCGATCTACGGACAGGTCGACGATGCGGCCACCAACCGCGTCTGGCGCTTCGACCTCGCCACGCCCGGCAGGCCGAGGCCAGTGACCGCCGCCTCGAGCTTCAGCGGCCTCGCACTCGCGCGCGGCGGCGGCGCGAAGCCGGCCGCGGTCGCGATCCGGCAGTCCTTCTCGGAGCCGCCGACGCTGGTGCGGCTCGACCTCGCGAGTGGCGCGGCGACCGCGCTCTCGAGCTTCGACGCCGCGACGCTCGCGGCGATCCGCCAGGGCAAGGTCGAGAGCGTGAGGTACGCGGGCGCGCGCGGCCGCGAGATCCAGATGTGGGTCGTCCATCCGCCGGACTTCGACCCGGCGAAGCGGTACCCGGTGCTGATGCTGCTGCACGGGGGGCCGCACAACACCATCCAGGACTCGGTGCAGTGGCGCTGGAACGCGCAGGTGTTCGCCAGCTGGGGCTACGTGGTCACCTGGCACAACTTCCACGGCTCGAGCGGCTTCGGCCACGACTTCGCCGACTCGATCAACCCGGACCGCATCACCCTGCCCTACGAGGACACGATCAAGGCCGCCGAGTGGCTCGCGGCGCAGCCCTGGGCGGATCGCGAGCGCTTCGTCGCCGCCGGCGCGAGCTACGGCGGCTTCCTCGCGAGCACGCTGCTCGGCCGGCCCCATCCCTTCAAGGCCCTGGTCGCGCACGGGGCGGTCTACAACAGCTTCACGCAGATCGGCGCCGACTACGGTGCCGAGAAGGACCGTTTCTTCGAGTTCTGGGAGCGGCCGGAGGAGTTCGCGCGATACTCGCCTCACACCAGCGCCGGCAGCTTCGCGACCCCGACCCTGGTGATCCACGGGCAGACGGACCTGCGCGTGCCCGTCAACCACGGCATCGAGCTGTTCAACACCCTGCAGAAGCGCGGCGTGCCCTCGAAGCTGGTGTACTTCCCGGACGAGAACCACTGGATCCTGAAGCCGCAGAACTCGATCTTCTGGTACCACACCGTCCGCGACTGGCTCGCCACCTACGCCCCGCCCGGAGGTCGATGACCATGGACCGCCGCGACGCCCTCGCCTCCCTCGCCGCGACCGCCGCGGTCGCCACCACCGCAGCCGGCACCCTCGCAGGCCCGTCCACCGCGAGCGCGACCACCCCGCCGGTGCGCCGTGCCGCGCAGTCGCTGCGCATCCTGCTGCTCGGCGGCACGCGCTTCATCGGCCTGCACATGGCCGAGGTCGCGCTGCGCCGCGGCCACGTGCTCACCTTCTTCAATCGCGGCCGCACCAATACGGGGCGGTTCCCGCAGGTCGAGCGCATCCAGGGCGACCGCAACGACGACGTCGCGGGGCTCGCGAACCGCCATTGGGACGCGGTGATCGACAACTCTGCCTACTTCCCGCGGCAGGTGCGGCTGGCCGCGGGGCCGCTCGCGAAGAACGTCGGCCGCTACGCGTTCGTCTCCAGCATCTCGGTCTACCCGGATTTCTCGGTACCGCGCGACGAGGACTCGCCGGTCGGCAAGCTCGCCGACGAGGGCATCGAGAAGGTCGACGGCGCGACCTACGGCCCGCTGAAGGCGCTCTGCGAGCGCGCCGCGTTCGACGCGTACGGCGAGCGCACCACGGTGCTGCGGCCCGGGCTGATCGTCGGCCCTGACGACAACACCGACCGCTTCACCTACTGGCCGGCGCGCGCGGCCCGCGGCGGCGAGTTCCTCGCGCCCGGCTCGCCGGCGGACCGCATCCAGGTGATCGACGTGCGCGACCTGGCGGAGTTCACGATCCGCACCCTCGAGCAGCACATCGGCGGCACCTTCAACCTGGTCTCGCCGCCGGGCCGCTTCACGATGGGCAGCCTGGTCGACACCTCGATCGCGGCGGCGAAGCGGCTCGCGAAGCCGGCCGCCCCTCCCGTGGCGCGCTGGGCGCCGCCGGCCTTCCTCGAGGCGCAGCGGATCGAGCCCTGGTCGGACATGCCGGTGTGGCAGCCCGCGAGCGGCGAGTCGGCGGCGTTCGCCGAGACCTCGGCGAAGCGGGCACTCGCGGCCGGGCTCAGCGTGCGGCCGATGCTCGACACCGTGCACGACACGCTCGCCTGGCACCTGCAGCGACCCGCCACGGAACGCGACGCGCTGAAGGCCGGGATCGCCGCCCGTCGCGAGGCCGAGGCACTCGCCGCGCTCGCGCCCGCCGCGAACTGAGCCCTTGGCGCCCGCGACGGCCCGACGTCGCTCAGCGGATCGACCAGACCCCGGGATTGGCCTGGCAGGCGATCAAGGTCTGCGCCGGGCCGCGCGCCGCGACCCCGACGGCCGTCGTGGTCAGCACCAGCACCCGGCAACGTTCCTGGCCCTTCGGCCCGCTGCCGGTCGGGATGCGGGTGCCGGGCGTGAACTCGTTGACCACCGCGACGACGGCCTGCCGGGTCGAGGGGTTGACCCAGCTGACCTCGCGGCCGACCGCGCCGAGCTCGAGCACGTGGCCGAGACAGTGCCGGTCACGATCGTCGAGCCGGCCACCGAGCCGCGTGCTGAGCAGCACGCCGCTGCCGGTGGTGGCACCGATGATGCCGACGGTGCGGTTCTTGAGGTTCTCCTCGTGGCGCTGGACCAGCGTCTTCCGCGAGTCCTCGGCCTGCACGATGATCGAGTCGCGATCGCAGCGGCCGGCGCCGATGCCGTAGTCGGTGCTCCAGCGGGTGCCGCCATAGCCGGTGTAGCCGCCGCCCTGAGCGCCCACCTGTGCGGGGACCGGCGCCGACCCGAGGAGCGCAATCACTGCAGCCGAGGCCGCGGCGAAGAACGCGAACACCCGTGCCCGGCGCGTGATCGTGGCAGGCGCACGTGGACCGCAGGCGAGCGGGGCGATCGCCGGCACCGGCGGGCAGGACGATGTGTGACGTGGCATGCGCGGCGCTCCATTCGGGTCGACACCGGAATTCTAGCGCTGCCGCGGGGGCCGCGGTGCGGACCGGGTACGACCGGCCCGCGGCGCCGACGGGGGCTGTGGCAGGATTCGGTTGCCGACCCGTTTCTGGAGGATTCCCGGGATGATGACCGTGCTCAAGGCTCTCGGCTGGCTCGTGCTGGCGCTGGTGGCGCTGGTCGCCAGCTACGTGTTCGTGTTCAGCGGCTCGTTCCACACCCCGGTGAACGTGCTCACCCCCGCACCCTACGCCTCGCCGGGCGGCCCCATCCTGGTGTTCGGCGGCAACCGCGCCACGGGCCTCGAGATCGTCAGGATGCTGCGCGAGAAGGGCGAGGACGTGACCGTCGCGGTGCGCGCCACCTCCAACGTCGACGCGCTGAAGGCGATCGGCGCCAGGACCGTGGTCGCCGACGCACTCGAGGCCGACACGGTGCGCGCGGCCTTTGCCGGCGGCGCCTACAAGGTGGTGGTGTCGACGCTCGGGACCTCGCGCGGCGAGAACGCGCGACGCCCGGACTTCGTCGGCAACCGCAACGTGATCGACGCCGCGAAGGAGGCCGGTGCGACGCGCTTCGTGTTCGTCACGGTGATCGGCACCGGCAACTCGCGGGAGGCGGCGCCGCGCCCCGCGCGCTCGTTCCTGAAGGAGGTCATCGAGCTCAAGGGCCAGGCCGAGGATCACCTGCGCGCGAGCGGCCTGCAGTACACCATCATCCGCCCGGGCGGCCTCAGCGAGGGCAAGTCCACCGGCCAGGCTGTGCTGGTCGACGACCCGGAGGCCTTCAGCTACATCTCGCGGATCGACGTCGCCAAGCTCGCGGTCGACGCGATCGGCGATCCCGCGACGATCGGCAAGACGTACACGGCCTACGACCCGGCGCGCAAGACCCTCTGGAAGTTCTTCCAGGAGTGAGCCGCCCGCGCGCTCAGGCGGCGAACCGCGCGAGGGCCTGCTGGAAAACCTGCGCTTCCTCGACCACCCAGCCGGCGAAGGCCATCAGCGCCGGCGACGCGAGGCGGCCGCGCGGCACCAGCAGGTGATAGCCCGCGTCGAGCGGCAGTCGCAGCGGTAGCGGCGCCACCAGCCGCCCGGCCTCGAGGTCGCCTGCCGCGTACGCCAGGCGACCGAGCGCCACCCCGCCTCCGAGCGCCGCGGCCTGCAACGCGAGGTGGCTGTCGTCGAAGCGCAGGCCGCGACCGGCGTCGACGTCCCCCAGCCCGGCATCGTGCAGGCACTGCTCCCAGCCGATCATCCGCCCGGCGCGGCGCATCGAGTCGTCGTGGATCAGCGGCGCCTGGCGCAGGTCCGAGAGGCGCCGCAGCGGGAAGTCGCGGTGGCGCGCCGGCGCCACGAGCGGCGCCAGACACTCGCCGAACAGCGGCTGCGCATCGACACCGTCGTGCACGCCGCGACCGAAGCGGATCGCCGCGTCGGTGTCGCCGTGCTCGAAGTCCACCGGCGCGACGCCGGCGACGATGCGCAGCGCCACCTGGGGGTGTGCCGCGCGGAACGCCGGCAGGCGCGGCAGCAGCCAGCGGGTCGCGAAGGCCGGCGTCACGCCGAGGGTCAGTGCGCCGCCGCGACGGTGGCTGCGCAGCGTGTCGGCGCCGAGCCGCAGCTGCTCGAATCCCTCGTGGATCCGCGCCCACGCGGCCGCGCCCGCGTCGGTGAGGGTCAGGCGCCGCGGCGTGCGGCGGAACAGTCGCACGCCGAGGTATTTCTCGAGCCCCTTGATCTGGTGGCTGATCGCCGCCGTGGTCACGTGCAGCTCGCGGGCAGCGCGCGTGAAGCTCTGCAGTCGGCCGGCCGACTCGAAGGCGCGCAGCGCGTTCAGCGGAGGCAGGGGCTGGGGCATCGGCGTCGTCCTGCGTGGCGTCCCTGTTGAGGAAAACTAAACGTCGGGCTTGAAGTCTTCTAGCTGGGTTCGCACGGTCCGCGTGCATACAGTGGGGCGACCGCAGCCGCGCGGGGACCCCGCGGAGCACCCGAGTTGCCGACCGACCGCGCCGCCACCTTCGAGCCCATCGAGACGCTGCTGGCCCCTGGCCAGCGGCCCTGCCTGTTCCTCGACTTCGACGGCACGCTGCTCGAGCTGGCCGAGACCCCGGACGCCATCCACGTCGACCCGGGGCTGCCGGCACTGCTCGCGCGCGTGCACGAAGCGCTCGGTGGCGCGCTGGCGCTGGTCAGCGGCCGGACCCTCGACGAGCTGGACGCGCTGCTCGCGCCGCTGAGGCTGCCAGCGGCAGGCGTGCACGGCTACGAGCGGCGCGACGCGCTCGGCACCGTGCACCGCGCGCCGGCACGCCGCGATGCGCTCGAACCCGCGCGCCACCGCTTCGTCCAGCTGGTCGCGACCGACCCGCGGCTGCTGCTCGAGGACAAGGGCGAGGCGCTGGCGCTGCATTACCGGCGCGCGCCCGGGCGCGGCGCCGAGTTGCGCGCGTTCGCTGCGCAGGTCCTCGAGGCGCTGCCGGAAGGCTTCGCGCTGCAGCCGGGGGACATGGTGGTCGAGATCAAGTCGCGACTCTTCACCAAGGGCTCGGCGGTGCGGGACTTCCTGCGCGAGCCGCCGTTCCTGGGTCGCCAGCCGGTGGTGATCGGCGACGACTTCACGGACCTCGATGCCTTCCGCGTGGTCGAGTACCTCGGCGGCCTGTCGATCGCCGTCGGCGGGCGCATCTCAGGGCGCGAGCGCATGTCGGACCCGGCGCAGGTGCGCCGCCTCCTCGCCGTCCTCGCGGAGCGCGCGGCGCAGGCGCCCGCCCCGGGGGTCACCGCACATGCCTGAGCCGCTCGACCTCGAGCTGGGCGTGATCGGGAACTGCCAGGTCGCCGCGCTGGTGGACGTGCAGGCGCGCGTCGTCTGGTGCTGCCTGCCGCGCCCCGACGGCGACCCAGTGTTCTCGGCGCTGCTGGCGACGCCGTCGCGGGACCGGCCCGCGGGCGTGTTCGCGATCGACCTCTGTGACCTCGTGGAGGCGGGCCACGAGTACGTGCGCAACACCGCGGTGCTCACCACGACGCTGCGCGACGTGCACGGCAACGCGCTCCGCGTCACGGACTTCTGCCCGCGCTTTCGCAGCCGCGGGCGGATGTTCCGTCCGATGACGCTGGTGCGCCTCGTCGAGCCGCTCGCGGGACGGCCGGTCGCACGGATCCGCATCGAGCCGACCAGCGACTATGGGGCGAGCCGGCCGCAGGTGCGGACGGGCTCGCACCACCTGAGCTTCGCGAGCGGGGCCCTCGCCTGGCGCGTGACGACCGACGCCTCCCTGTCCTCGATCCTGGAAGGCCGGCCCGAGGTGATCGAGCGGCCGATCGCCTTCGTGCTCGGCCCCGACGAGAGCCTGGAGGAAGCGCCGCTGGTGCTGGCGCGGCTGTGGCTCGAGGAGACCCTGGAGTACTGGCGCGACTGGGTGCGCGCGCTCGCGATCCCGTTCGAGTGGCAGGACGCGGTGATCCGCGCCGCCATCTCGTTGAAGCTCTGCACCTACGAGGACACCGGGGCCGTGCTCGCGGCCCTGACGACCTCGATCCCCGAGGCGCCGGGCTCCGGCCGCAACTGGGACTACCGCTATTGCTGGCTGCGCGACGCCTACTTCGTCGTGCAGGCGCTGAACCAGCTCGGCACCACCCGCACGATGGAGCACCTGCTGCACTTCCTCGACCATACGGTCGCGCGCTCCGACGAGGTCGCGCTGCAGCCGCTCTACGGCGTCGGCGGCGGGGCCGAGGTGCCGGAGCGCGTCGTCGAGTCGCTCGACGGCTATCGCGGCATGGGCCCGGTGCGCGTCGGCAACGCCGCGTACCACCAGGTGCAGCACGACGTGTACGGCGCGGTGATCCTCGCGGCCACGCAGATGTTCTTCGACCGGCGCCTCACCAGTCCCGGCGACCCGGCGGCGTTCGCGCGCCTCGAGCGCATCGGCGAGCGCGCCGTCGAGGTGTTCGGCCAGCCGGACGCGGGACCGTGGGAGTTCCGCGGCATCTCGCAGGTGCACACCTTCGCCGCGATGATGAGCTGGGCGGGCTGCGACCGGCTGGCGCGCATCGCCGAGCACCTCGGCCTCCCGGAACGCGCCCGCTACTGGCGCGACCGCGCCGTGCCGATGCGGCGCGAGCTGCTCGCGCGCGCCTGGAACGCGGAGCATGGCCGCTTCAGCTCGGTGCTCGACGGCGCGGAGCTCGACGCGACGCTGCTGCTGCTGCCCGAGTTCGGGCTGGTCGAAGGCACGGACCCGCGCTTCCTCGCGACGCTCGGGGCGGTGCAGGAGCGCCTCGGCCGCGGCCGCTGGCTGATGCGCTACGCGCACCCGGACGACTTCGGCCGGCCCGAGACGGCGTTCACCATCTGCGGTTTCTGGCACGTCAACGCGCTCTACATGGCCGGCCGCACCGCCGAGGCGCGCGAGCGCTTCGAGGCCATGCTGGCGGCGCGCACCCGCCTCGGCCTGCTCTCCGAGGACGTCGACCCGCAGACCGGCGAGCTCTGGGGCAACTTCCCGCAGACCTACAGCCTGGTCGGCATCATCCAGTGCGCGACGCGGCTCAGCCGGCCGTGGGAGGACGCACGGTGAGCCGCGTGGTCGCCGTCTCGAACCGCGTCTCGATCCCGCGGCGCGGCGCGGCGCCCGGCGGCCTCGCGGTGGGCGTGCTGGCGGCGATGCAGGCGCGCGGCGGCCTGTGGTTCGGCTGGAGCGGCCAGGTGGGCGAGCGCGAGGACGACGACCCGGAGGTCGTCACGCGCAACGGCATCTCGTTCGCGACGATCGACCTCGAGGAGGCCGAGTTCACGCGTTTCCTCAACGGCTTCAGCAACGGCGCCCTCTGGCCGACGTTCCACTACTTCCTCGAGACCGTGAACTTCTCCGACGAGGACTATGCCGGCTACCTCGCGGTCAACCGGCGCTTCGCCGCGTCGCTCGCCCCGCTGCTGCGCGACGACGACCTGCTCTGGGTGCACGACTTCCACCTGATCCCGCTGGCGCGGGCGCTGCGCGAGCAGGGCGCGCAGCAGCCGGCGGCCTTCTTCCTGCACGTTCCGTTCCCGCACGTCGAGGCGCTGCGCGTGCTGCCGGTGTACGGCGAGCTCGTCAACGCGATGCTCGTCTACGACGTACTCGGGTTCCAGACCGAGGGCGACGTCGAGTCGTTCCGCTCGGCGGTGCTGCAGCTGCACGGCGCGGAGGCCTTGCTGCCGGATGGCTCGGTGCGCGCCGGCGAGCGGCGCGTCGTGCTCGGCGCGTACCCGATCGGCGTCGACGTCGAGGCAGTGCAGCGCGAGGCGGTCGAGTCGCAGGGCTCCGACGAGGTGCGGCGCATGATCGCCGGGCTGCTGGGGCGGCGGCTGATGATCGGTGTCGACCGGCTCGACTACAGCAAGGGGCTGGTGAAGCGCTTCCAGGCCTACGAGCGCTTCCTCGAGATCCACCCCGACAACCTCGGGCGCCTCACCTACCTGCAGATCGCGCCGCTGTCGCGCACCGACCTGCGGGCGTACTCGCGGATCCGCCGCGACCTCGAACAGACCGCCGGCCGGATCAACGGGCGCTTCGCCGAGACCGACTGGACGCCGATCCGCTACCTCAACCGCAACTTCCCGCACGAGGCCCTGATGGGCTTCCTGCGCGCCGCCCAGGTCGGCCTCGTCACGCCGGTGCGGGACGGCATGAACCTGGTGGCGAAGGAGTTCGTCGCGGCGCAGGACCCCGAGGACCCGGGCGTGCTGGTGCTCTCCTCGCTCGCCGGCGCGGCCCGCGAGCTCGCCGGCGCCGTGCTGGTGAACCCGCACGACACCCGCGGCGTGGCGCTCGCGATCCAGATGGCGCTGTCGATGCCGCTCGCCGAGCGGCTCGACCGGCACGCCGCCAATCTCGCGGTGCTGCGGCGCAACGACATCGCCGCCTGGCACACGCGGATGATCGCGGCGCTCGGCGAGGCCACCGCGATCGAACGCCCGCCGCGGGTCCGCCGGGTGCGCTGACTCAGCCGCGCAGCGACTTCGAGCGACCGGCATTGAGCCGCGCGAGGCGCGCATTGCCCACCTCGGCGACCGCGCGCGCGATCGCGGCGTCGGCGCATTCGCGTGCGCGCGCCGCGAGCCGCAGGTCACGCGGCTCGGGACGCCCGCAGACCTCGCGTGCCGCGCCGACGAGGCGGCGCTGCAGCTGCTGCACGCCCCGCTCGCTGTCGAGGTTCAGGTCGCCGTAGGAAACGACGACGCGGGAGACCTCGACCGAGGCGGCGGCGGCGGCGGGACGCCCGGTGGCCGAGGCGACGCTGGCGACCAGGCCGGCGGTGGCGACGACGACGGTGGCGACGAAGGTGCGGTGGGAAGGCATGGCGTTTCTCCTGTCGTGCATGGGTTGGGTCGGGTCCGGCTGCGGGCGCTTCGAGTCTCGACCGCGCGATCCGTGGCGTAGATGAAACCTCCGGCGTGCCCGTGCCGTCTGCCGGCGGGCCGCGGACCGGTCCCTGCGGACGACGCGTCCGTACCTGCCTCCTCGCCGCCCCGTCCCGCAGGCTGCCGGCCTCGTCCCCGAGGGTGCCGGCTCCCGTCCCGGCGGCCGACGCGTCGGTCCCGCCGCGCGCCCCGGAGCGGGCCGCGCGCCGGCGCCTGCGCTACCCTAGGTGCCATGAGTGCCAGGCCGATCGAGGTCGCGCCCGCGACCCCCGCCCCGCCGCGGGGCCTGCCGCTGCCCCAGGCGGCCAGGGCCGGCCGGCGCATCGCCGGCTGCCTCGCGCCCTGGCAGTTCGTGGCGATCGTGTTCCTGTTCTGGAGCTACGTGACGCTGTCGGCCGTGCTGTACGCCTACAGCATGGGATCCACGCTGTCGGCGTTCACGCAGGAGCTGGTGTTCGCGCCCTGGCAGTCGCGCGTGCTGCAGCACGCGCTGCTGTTCCCGCTGCTGCTCGCCTGTTACGCCGCCTCGCTGCGCCTCGACTGGAAGCCACTGTGGTGGAAGCTCCCCGTGCAGCTGCTGATGGGCCTCGGCTTCGCGCTGCTCGCGCGCCCGGCGATCCTCGTGTCGCAGCACCTGCTCTCCGGCAAGGAGATGTCGAAGGGCCACTGGGACGACCCGCTGACGCTGGCGTTCTGGCTCAACGAGAAGATGTTCACCCAGTGGATCGCGAGCTTCACCGACTTCCTGCTGAAATATGGCTTCGGGCTCGCGCTGCTGACCGGCTTCGTCCTCTACGAGCGCTATCGCGACACGCAGCTGCGCGTCTCCGCGCTCGAGCGCCAGTGGTCCGCTGCGCGGCTCGCGGCGCTGCGAATGCAGCTCTCGCCCCACACGCTCTTCAACCTGCTGCACACCATCCGCGGCAACATCGCCTGGGACCCGCCGGCCGCGCAGGCGATGGTGGTGCAGCTCGCCGACCTGCTGCGCCGGCTGCTGGCGGCGGGCGAGCGCGAGTGGACGCGGCTCGCCGACGAGATGCAGTTCGTGCAGCTCTACCTGGAGCTGCAGCAGAAGCGCTTCGCCGACCGCCTCTCGATCGAGCTGCCGGCGGCGGGCTCGCTGCCGTCGGTGTGGGTGCCGAGCCTTATCCTGCAGCCGCTGGTCGAGAACGCGGTGGTGCACGGTCTCGCCGGGCACGA
Organism: Steroidobacteraceae bacterium; assembly: GCA_025458905.1. Lineage (GTDB taxonomy): Bacteria > Pseudomonadota > Gammaproteobacteria > Steroidobacterales > Steroidobacteraceae > UBA964. The sequence goes on along the minus strand of JALORN010000029.1, from coordinate 52,943 downwards.
CGGGCCGGTCGGGATCCGCGTGACGGTGGAGGCCAGCGGCGACGGTGCGGACGCGACGATCCGCATCGGGGTGGCCAACGACGTCGCGGCCGGCCGGGCGCTCGGGCGCGAGGGCATCGGCCTGCGCAACGTGCGCGAGCGGCTCGCGGTGCAGCTCGGCGGCCGCGCCTCGCTGCGCGCCGGACCGCTCGACGGATCGCCGCGGCCCGCGTGGCTCGGCGAGGTCACGCTGCCGGCGCTGCGCGAGCTGCCCGCCGCGCGCCGCGACGCCGTCGCCGCCGGCTGAGCGGCGGGCGGAGGACCGTCACGCGATGGACGTCATCATCGTCGACGACGAGCCGGCGGCCCGCCGCACCCTGCGCGAGTGCTGTGCGGCCGAGCAGGACCTGCGCGTCGTGGGCGAGTTCGGCGACGGGCGCGTCGCGCTCGAGGCGATCCGCGCGCGGCCCCCCGCCCTCCTGTTCCTCGACATCCAGATGGACACGATGAACGGCCTCGAGATCGCGCGGTCCCTGGAACCGGCGACGCTGCCGGCGATCGTGTTCGTGACCGCCTACGACCACTATGCGCTCGAGGCGTTCGAGGTCAACGCGACCGACTACCTGCTGAAGCCGTTCGACGAGGCGCGCTTCCGGCGCACCCTCGAGCGCGTGCGCGCGCGCCGCGTCGCGCCGCCGGCCGAGCGGCAGGCGGCGCTCGACGCCGTGCTGTCGCAGCTCGAGCGCCTCGCGCGGCCCCCCGTCGACCGGCGCCCCCGGCTGCTCGCCGAGTCGAACGGTGCGCTGCACATGCTCGACGTCGCCGACATCGAGCTGGTCGAGTCGGACCGCAACTACGTGAGGATCCGCGTCGGCCGCGACGTGTACCATGCACGCAGCACGCTCGCCCAGGCCGAGCAGGCACTCGCCGGCGAGACGATGCTGCGGATCTCGCGCTCCTGCCTGGTGAACGTCGCGCACGTGCGCGAGGTCAGCCGCACCCCGCGCGGCGACTTCATCCTGGTGCTCGCGGGCGGCGCGACGGTGACCAGCAGCGAGGGCTACCGCGAGCGGGTCCGCGATTACTTCGAGCGCCTGCGGCTCTGAAGCAGCCGACCGGGGACGGCGCGGCGGTGTGGGGGCCGGCTCACCAGGGCAATTCGCTGCCGTCGTAGGCCCAGAAGCGGCCGGCGCGGGCGGCATCGAGCCCGTCGATCACGCGGCGCATCCCGGCGACGCTGGTGGCGACGTCGATGTCGGCGCGCGGCCCGCCCATGTCGGTCCGGACCCAGCCCGGATGGATCGGTGCGGCGACGATGTCGTGGCTCTTGCCGAGGTCGAGCGCCATCGAGCGCATGATCGCGTTCAGCGCCGCCTTGCTGGCGCGATAGGCATAGAGGCTGCCGGCGCGGTTGCCGCCGATCGAGCCGACGACGCTGCTCAGCGCGACGATCTTCTTCTGCCGCGACGCGGCCACGTGGCCGACGAAGGCCTCGGCCATCTTCATCGGGCCGATCGTGTTGACGCGCAGCACCTGCATCCAGTCGTCGAAGTCGGAACGGCCGAAGCGCCCGAAGGCGAGCCCCTCGGCCGCGAAGCTGCCGTGCCCCATCACGCCGGCCGCGTTCAGCAGCACGTCGATCGCGCGGCCCGCGAGCCGCGCCGCCAGCGCATCGACGGTCGCATGGTCGTCGAGGTCGAGCGCATGCACCTCGACCCGGCCGGCTGCGCCGGCGGCGAGCGCCTCGAGGGCGGCGGCCTGCGCCGGCGCCCGCGCGCACGCGAGCACGGTCCAGCCGTCGGCGGCGTACTGGCGCACCAGCTCGAGCCCGAGGCCACGCGCAGCACCCGTCACCAGAACCGTCGGCATCGCCCGCACTCCTTCGCTATGATCCGGCGCAATCTAGCGTGCCGCCTCCGCGGCCGCCATGCCCGCGAACCGATGCCGACGCTGCCCGCCCATTACCGCAAGCTCGTGATCCACGAGCTCACCGGCGACTTCCGCACCTCGACCTCCGTCACCACGCAGGCCTGGGTCGACCCGGGCCCGGGCCAGGTGGTGGTGCGAAACCGCTGGGCCGGCTGCAACGCGATCTTCGACAAGAACCTCTGCCGCAACCGCATCCGCTACGTCGACGTGCGGCCGCCGTACGACATGGGCATCGAGTCGGTCGGCGAGGTGGTGGCGCTCGGCCCGGGCGTCACGGCCTTGCGCGAGGGCGATGCGGTGGCGACCACCCGCCTCGGCACCGGTTACCGCGAGTACCAGGTCGCCGAGGTCGAGCGGCTGATCCGCGTGCGCGAGGCGACGCCCGAGATCCTGACGCTGGTGCCGACCGGCATCTCGGGCATGGTGGGCCTCGAGCGCATCGGCGAGCTGCGCGGCGGCGAGACGGTCGCCGTGTCGGCGGCCGCCGGCGGGCTCGGCCACATCGTCGTGCAGGTGGCGAAGCTCGCCGGCTCGCACGTGATCGGCCTCACCGGCAGCGACGACAAGGCCGCACTGCTGCGCACGCTCGGCGTCGACCGCGTGGTCAACTACCGCCGCGAGGACCTGCGGCGCGTGCTCGCCGAGGAATACCCGCGCGGCATCGACATCGCCTACGACTCGGTCGGCGGCGAGGTCTTCGACGCCTTCCTCGACCACCTCGCGATGCGCGGACGGCTGGTGATCAGCGGCCACACGTCGGACTTCGACAAGCCGGTCGAGGCGCTCGCGCAGCCGCGCATCTACCACAAGCTCTACTGGAAGTCGGCCTCGGTGCGCGCCTTCCAGAACCAGGCATTCCGCGAGTACTTCGACGACGCGGCGCGCCGGATACTCGAGCTCTACTACGGCGGCCGCCTGCGGGTGCTGGTCGACCCGACGCCCTTCCACGGGCTCGGCAGCATCGCCGACGCGTCGGAGTACATCCTCGCGGGACGCAACCTCGGCAAGGTCGTGATCCGGGTCGCCGACTGACGCGCGCCTCAGGCCTTCAGCAGCGGCCGGACCTGCTCGGCCCACTCGACCGCCTCGAGGTAGGCCCGGCGCAGCTGGCCCTCGTCGAGGCCGGCGGCGCGACAGGCCTCGAACCGGCCCTGCTCCCAGTCGAGGATCGCGCGCAGCGCGGCGCCGATCGGGCCGGCGCCGGCGACCAGCGCGCGCTCGACCGTCGGCGTCAGCGGCAGGTCGCCGATCGCCTTGGGGGTCGGCAGGCCGAGCAGCGCGTCGAGGTGCGACAGCAGCCCGGCGAAGAAGAACCCGCTGGACTCGCGCCCCGCCTGCGGCGCCAGCAGCTCGCACATCCGTGCGCGCACCAGTGCGTTGACCAGCAGCCAGTCCGGTCGGTCCCTGAACTCCGCCAGCGCCACCGCGGCGCAGAGCCGCAGCAGGTTCTCGCGACCGAGCGCCACGATCGCCTGGCGGATCGAGGTCACGCGCCGCGGCAGGTTGTAGTAGCCACTGTTGAGGCAGCGCAGCAGCCGGTGGACCAGCCCGAGGTCCTGCGAGACCAGCCGCTCGAGCTGTTCCACAGTGTAGTCCGGCTGCTGCAGCGCCGCCATCACCTGCATCGCGGGCAGGCGCAGGGCCGGGGCGCGCTGGCCGGTGAAGGTCTCGGGGCGCTGCAGGAAGTAGCCCTGGAAGCCGGTGAAGCCGAGCGCGACGCAGCGCTCGAACTGCTCGCGCGTCTCGACCTTCTCGGCGATCAGCTCGAGGCCGCGGGCGCGCAGCGACTTCGCGGTGGACTCGAGGGTCGCCGCCGGCTCGGCCAGCAGGTCCACCTTGACGGAGTCGGCGAGGGCGAGGAGCCGCTCGTCCGCGTCCGCGCTGGTGAAGTCGTCGAGGGCGAGCCGGTAGCCAGCTGCCTTCAGCAGCCGCAGGCCCGCGAGCACCTCGTCGTCGGCGCGCACGTCCTCGAGCACCTCGAGCACCACCCGCGACGGCGGGAGCGGCAGCGGGAACTCGGCGGCGCGCCGCACCAGCGCCTCCGGCACGTTGACGTGCACTGGGGCCTGTCCCGCCAGGCGCTCGAGGCCGATGTCCATCAGTGCCGCGATCGCGACGCGCGCGGTCGCGACCGAGCCGTCCTCGATCCGCGCCTCCTCGCTGCCGGGCGCATCGCGGTAGAGCAGTTCCCAGGCGAGCACCTGCAGCTTCGCGTCGAACACCGGCTGGCGCGCGACCGAGACTCGCGCAGGGACCGGCGTCGCGGCCGTCGCGTCGGGCCGCTGCCGGGGCGGGGGAGCGTCGCTCATGGCCTCACTCCACCGCCGCCGCGCTGACCACCCGGTTGCGACCCAGCCGCTTGGCGCGGTAGAGCGCGGCGTCCGCGCGGCGCAGGGCCTCGTCCCAGCTCGACTCGCCGCGCACGGCGCCCACCGCCGCGACGCCGAGGCTCGCCGTCACGCGCCACGACTCGCCGCCGATGGTGAACTCCTCGGCCTCGAGCTCCACGCGGATGCGCTCCGCGGCGCGCGCCACCTGCGGCAGGTTCGAGCCCGGGCAGAGCACCACGAACTCCTCGCCCCCGAAGCGGCCGGCAGTGTCCTCGGTGCGGATCACCCGCCGCAGCACGCGGGCGACGCGCTCGAGCACGATGTCGCCGGCATGATGGCCGCGCACGTCGTTGACCGCCTTGAAGTGGTCCAGGTCGACGAACACCACGCCGAAGGGGCGCTGGTGGCGCGCGGCAGCCGACCACTCCTGGCGCAGGCGCTCGAGCACGTGGCGACGGTTCGGCAGGCCGGTCAGGGAATCGGTCAGCGCCGCCGCGGCGAGCTGGCGGTTCGCGACCTCGAGCCGCGCGTTGAGCTCGCGCAGCGAGTCGGCCTCGCGCGCGAGCGCGCGCTGCAGTGCCGTCACGCGCCGCGCCGCGCGCAGCCGCGCCTCGAGCTCGCGGCGCACCACCGGCTTGGTGAGGTAGTCGTCGGCGCCAGCCTCGAAGGCCTGAACCAGCTTGTCCTCGTCGCCGTGGCCGGTGAACACGATCACGTAGCAGCCGTCGTTCGCGGGCGACTGGCGGACCGCACGGCACAGCGCGATGCCGTCGAGCCGCGGCATGACGAGGTCCGTCACCAGCAGGTCGACCGGCTGCTCGCGCAGCGCCTCGAGCGCGGCATGCCCGTCGACCACCGCGCGTACCTCGAAGCCCTGGGCCTCGAGCAGGCGCGTCATCCCGATGCGCTGCGACTCGGTGTCCTCGGCGAGCACGACGCGCAGCCGCGGCTCCCGCGACGCGGCGATGGCGGCATCCGCCGCGGCGCGCGTCGAGGGTGAGTCGCCGTCGTACAGCGCCAGCAACTCGACCGTGGAGGTGTCGCGGGTCTCGACGTCGAGTTCCACGCCCCATTCGCGCCAGGCGGTGATGACGTCCTCGAGCAGCAGCTCGAACAGGGGGCGCGCGAGCCCGAGCCGCTGCAGCAGCGGGCCAAGGCTGTCGAACACCTCCCGCGCCAGCGGCTTCTCGGCCGCCACGAGGCGCCCGGTGGTCACCGCGAGCTCGACCAGGTCGGCGAGCCGCTGCGCGCGCGGGGGCGCTCCCGCCTCGACGAGGCCACGCCCGACCACTGCCTCGACCAGCGGTCGCGGGATCTGCCAGTCGGCGAGCATCATCCCGGTCAGCTCGCGGTGGCAGACGCGGAACACCTCGCGCTCGCGCTCGCGCAGCTGCCAGTCCGACTGCCCGGTCGCGCCCAGCACGTAGCCGTATTCCTTCGGGTGCACGGTCGCGAGCGCCAGCGCACCGACGTCGTGCAGCAACCCGAGCGTGAACGCCTCGTCGGCCGCGGCGGCCTGGGTCTCGCGCGCGAGGCGCTCGGCCGCCACCGCAGCGGCGAGCGAGCGCGACCAGAAGCCGCGGTAGTCGAACTCGCGGCAGGCACCGGCGCCGTTGCGCTCGAGCAGCGAGAAGCTCATCGCGAGCCGGCGCACTCCCTCGAACCCCACGCGCACCACGGCATCGGCGATCGACACCGCCGCGCGCCCGCCGAGGGCCGCGCTGTTCGCGGCCCGCAGCACCCGGCCGGCGAGCGCCGGGTCCATCTGCAGCGTCCGCGACAGCTCGCCCGCGCTCACGTCCTCCCGCCGCGTCAGCTCCATCAGCTTGAGCGCGACGCCGCCCGGCGAGGGCAGCCGGCCGGTGCCACGCAGTTCCTCGAGGATCGGCTGTCCCGAGGCGCTCACGGCGCGCCCGCCTGCGCGAGGCCGGTGCACATCGCGAGCGCGGCCGTCTCGAACTCCGCGAGGTGCTGCTCGAGCTCGGCGAGACGCTCGCCGAGGCGCGCCGCCGGGCCTGCGGCCGCCTGCCGCTCCAGCTGCGCGGCGATGCGGGCCACCCGCTGCGCGCCGACGTTGCCGGCCGCACCCTTGAGGGTGTGCGCGACGTTCATGGTGGCGATCACGTCGTGCCGTTCGATGGCCAGGTGCAGCGCGTCGCGCAGCGCCGGGCACTCGTGCAGGAAGGCGGCGACCAGGTCCGCCGCGAGCTGGGCATCGTCCATCGCCCGGTCGAACAGGCCCACACGATCCAGCACCTCGAGGTCGTCGGGCTCCGCGCTCCCCGCGGTGTGGGCCACCGAGGCCGCCCGGGCCACTGCGGCCGCCGCGCCTGCGACGGGCTGCGGCGGCAGCCACTTGGCCAGCGTGTCCTGCAGGCGCCGTGGGTCGATCGGCTTGGTCAGGAAATCGTTCATGCCGGCGGCGAAGCTCCGCGCGCGATCCTCGGCGAAGGCGTTGGCCGTCAGCGCGATCACCGGCACCGCCGGGTCGAGCACGCCGGACCGGGGCTGGCGCAGCTCGCGCGTGGCCTGCAGCCCATCCATCCCGGGCATCTGCAGGTCCATCAGCACGAGGTCGAAGCGCCGCGCGCGCAGCAGCGCCAGCGCCTCGTGCCCGTCGGCGGCGACCTCGGCGACGTAGCCGCCGCGCGCCAGCATCGCGAGCACCAGTTGCTGGTTGACCGCATTGTCCTCGACGACGAGCACGCGAGTCCTGGCGGCCTCGGGTGACGACGGAAGCGGAGCGTGTGGGGACATCGTGGACACTGTGTGGCTTGCCGCGAAGGTTGACGGCCAACTGCGCCCGTTTCTTGATCGGGTGCCACGGAACTGGCTCACACACTCGGTTCAAGTCGGCTCACGGCGCCGCCGATACTCGCTACGAACTGCTGCCCGCGAGATTCGTGCCGGGGAATCCCTGATCCAATGGAACGCGCAACGCTTTCCTCTGCCTGGCACGGCGCCTGGCGCCGCAGGCTCGTGATCGTCGCCGGGCTGGTGTGCATCACGCTCGCAGCGAGCGGCTACATCAACGCCCGCCTGGCCGGCATCTACGAGGCCGGGAGCGTCGACAGCTCGGCGCTGTCGCGCCAGCAGGCCGCGATCCTCGCGCTGCAGCCGCGAAGCGGCGCGGTCGCCGCGGCCATCGACGGCCTGCTGCGGGACGGCGACGGCGCACGCGCGGAGGCCAGGGTCGCGCGGGAGCTGTCGGCCTTGCATGCGGGTCTCGCCCGGGCAGGCGCCGACCTGCTGGGCGGCGGCGACGCCGAGTCACGCGCGCTCCTCGCAGGCCCGCTCGATGACGTCGGGCGCGCAGCACGCGGGCTGCACGCCGACGCCCGCGAGGCGCTCGTCCACGCGCGCCGCGGCGACGAGCGCGGTGCGCTGCGGAGCCTCGCGGCGGTGAATCGCCGCAGCCACGAGGTCGCCGGTGGGCTCGTCCGCCTGCAGCAGGCAGTGCAGGCCCGCCAGCTCGCGCTCCACGCGCAACGCGCGGGCGAGGCGGGCCCCCTGCGCCGGTTCGAGACCGCGCTGCTGGTCCTCGCCGGGCTCGTCGCGGGCCTGGTGCTGCTGTCGGGGCGACGCGTCGCACTGGCGCTGCGCCTCGCCGAGGCCGAGACCGCGGTGCTCGCCGCACGACGCCGCGAGAGCGACGAGCGCTTCGCCTATGCCGCGCGCGGGACGCTCGACGGCATCTGGGACTACGACCTCGCCACGGGCTCCGCCTTCTACTCGGAGCGCCTGCTCGAACTGCTGCACCTGCCGGTCGGCGCGACGCTGGACCCGCAGCGCTTCAACGCGCTGATACACCCCGAGGACCTGCCGCGCGTGGAGGCGGCGCGCGCCACCGCCAGGCGCGAGCGCCAGCCCTACTCCGTCGAGATGCGCCTGGCGCTGCCCTCGGGCGAGTACCGCTGGTTCCTCGCGCGCGGCCAGGGCAAGTGGGACGAGACGGGACGACTGCTGCGGCTGGTGGGCTCGATCAGCGACATCACCGCGCGCAAGGCCGGCGAGATGCGACTCGCCGTCTCGACCGCACGGCTGGCCGCCGAGACCTCGCGGCTCGCGGCGTTCGTCGAGCATGCGCCGGCGGCGATCGCGATGCTGGACTCGGGCCTGAGGTGCGTGGCCGCGAGCCGGCGCTGGATGGACACCTTCATGCGCGGCGACCGCGAGGCCGCCGGCCAGCCGTTCCACGAGCTGTTCACCGACATCCCCGACGCCTGGCGCACCGGGTTGGCCCGCGTGCTGCAGGGCGAGATCGTCGGCGCCGACGACGAGCGCTGGCGCCCGGCCGCCGGTGGCCCGGAACGCCGCCTGCGCTGGGAGGCGCGCCCCTGGCACGAGCAGGGAAACCCGCAACCAGGCGTGCTGCTGTTCGCGCAGGACATCACGCGCGACCGCGAGCACGAGGCGCAGCTCGAGCGCATGCGCGACGCGGCCGACGCGGCCAACCGCGCCAAGAGCGAGTTCCTCGCGACCATGAGCCACGAGATCCGCACGCCCATGAACGGCGTGCTCGGCTTCACGCAACTGCTGCTCGACAGCCCGCTGGACGCGCAGCAGCGCGAGTTCGCGCGCACCATCGACGCCTCGGGCCGCAGCCTGCTCGCCCTGCTGAACGACATCCTCGACTATTCGAAGATCGAGGCCGGCAAGCTGCAGGTGGACTGCGCGCGCTTCGACCTGCGTGCAGTGGTCGGCGAGGTCGCCGCGCTGTTCTCCTCGCAGTGCCGGGAAAAGCGGCTCGAGCTGCGGGTCGACGTCGCCGCCGATGCCCCGGTCGAGCCGCTCGGTGACGCCGCGCGCGTCCGCCAGGTGCTGACCAACCTCGTCGGCAACGCGGTCAAGTTCACCGCCGCCGGCCAGGTGCGCATCGAGGTGCGACGCGACGGCTGCGACGGCGTCGCCGTCAGCGTCTCGGACACCGGCATCGGCATCCCGGCCGAGGCGCTGCCGGGCCTGTTCAACAAGTTCGTGCAGGTCGACTCGACCACCACCCGTCGCTTCGGCGGCACCGGCCTGGGGCTCGCGATCTGCAGGCAGCTCGTGGAGCTGATGCACGGCACGATCGGCGCGCGCAGCCGCGAGGGGGAAGGCTCGACCTTCTGGTTCCGCCTGCCGACGCCGTCGATCCTGGTCGTCGACGACCATCCGGTGAGCCGCTCGCTGGCCCTGCGCGTGATCGGCAAGCTCGGCCACGCGGCCGACGTGGCCGCGGACGGCGAGTCGGCCGTCGAGCTCTGCTCGCGCCGCGGCTATCGCCTGATCCTGATGGCCTGCCGGCTGCCGGGCATCGACGGCTTCGCCGCCGCGACCGGGATCCGCGCCGCGGAAGACCAGGACCCGGGCCGCCGGCCGGCGACGATCGTCGCCCTGGGCACGGGGCTCGCCGGGCAGGATCGGGCGCGCGCGCTGGCCGCGGGGATGCAGGACTTCCTCTGCAAGCCGCTGGCACCGGCCGACCTGCAGCGCGTCGTCGACCGGTGGGTCGAGGGCACGACCGCGCCCCCCGCAGCAGCCACCCCGCAACCACCCCCGCGCCTGATGGTTGCGAATTAGCAACATCTGTCTGCCGGGCAGCCTTACGGTGCGCGTCGGGGGCGCCACGGGGGCGCCCTCTCTGCTACATTCCGTCCCCAGAAATCAGCCTGTCGCGCGGCGAATGCGCCGACGCCCACCAACCAGGGGAAGCCCAGCAATGTCCATCCAACGTTTGTTGCCTTTTGCCATCGGCCTGGCGGCCCTGCCCGCCACCTCGCTGGCGCAGTCCGGCGGCCAGCCGGCGGCCGACCAGGGCGGTCTCGAGGAGGTCGTGGTCACGGCCGAGCGTCGTGAGTCCTCGCTGCAGTCCGTGCCGGTCGCGGTCACCGCGGTCAGCGCCGAGGCCATCGAGAACCGCCAGGTGTTCGAGGCGCGCGACCTGCAGCGCTTCGCGCCCAGCCTCCGCATGAGCAACAACATCACCTCGCCGACCAACATCTCGCCCTCGCTGCGCGGCTCGCTGCAGCAGGACGCGTCGCTGGTCGTCGCGGAGTCGCCCTTCGGCATCTACGTCGACGACGTCTACATCGCGCGCCTGAACGGCAACAACGTGACGCTCGCCGACATCGACCGCGTCGAGGTGCTGCGCGGCCCGCAGGGCACGCTCTACGGCCGCAACACCCTCGCGGGCGCGATCAACTTCGTGACCCGCCAGCCCGGCGACACGCCCTGGCTCTCGGCCCGCGTCGGCGCCGGCAACTGGGACCAGTACATCGCGGGTCTCAGCGTCGGCGGGCCGATCAGCGACAACTGGTCGGCGTCCTTCGCCGCGCAGATCAACAACAAGGACAACCAGTGGTTCAACCGCGCCACCGGCGAGGAGACCGGCCTCGAGCGCAACCAGGCCTATCGCGCCAAGCTGGTCTACCGCGGCAGCGAGACCTTCAAGGCGACGTTCTCCCTGTCGTACGCCGACAGCAAGAACGACTCCAACCAGCTGCTGCCCGGCGGCTCCGGCGCCATCCCGCTGAACGAGCGCTTCACGTCCGACGACGTCGCGCTGCTGTTCGGCGATCGCACGTTGTCGACGCCCACCGTCAACCGTGGCCTGGCCCTGATGAGCGACCGTCCCCGCGCCGAGACGCAGCAGCTGATCGCGTCGGCCAACCTCAGCTGGGAGACCGGCATCGGCACGATCCGCTCGATCACCGGCTACGTGACCACCGACGACTACTTCACGACAAGCTGAACTACCTCGTCGGCGCCTATTACTTCACCGAGGAGGGCGAGCAGGACTTCGCCTGGTTCCTGCGCGTGCTCGGCGGCCCCACCTCGACCAGCCAGATCGAGGCCAGCACCGACTCGGTGGCACTGTTCGCCCAGGCCGACTATGCGCTGACCGACAACCTCAAGCTGACGGCGGGCCTGCGCTACGTCGAGGACGACAAGGACTTCGAGCTCGACTTCCAGCGTCGCACCCCGATCCCGCTCGGCCCGCTGACCGACCGCGTGCAGCTCGCCAACACCTTCGACGAGTGGACGCCGCGCTTCGGCATCGACTACAACGTCGACACCACCGCGTTCGACAGCCTGCTGCTCTATGCGTCGGCAGCGCGCGGCTTCAAGTCGGGCGGCTTCAACGGCATCAACATCACCAACGCCAACGTCGCCCGCGCGCCGTACGGTCCCGAGACCAACTGGACCTACGAGGTCGGCGCCAAGATGGACCTGCTGGACCGCACGCTGCGCATCAACGCGGCGGCCTTCCAGGCGAACATCGACGACCTGGCGTTGAATGCGACGGTCGAGGTGCTGCCCGGCGTGTTCGACTTCCCCGTCCAGAACGCCGGCAAGGCCACGGTGCAGGGCCTCGAGCTGGAGAGCACCTGGATCGCGACCAACAACCTGACGGTGTTCCTGAACGCGTCGTTCCTCGATGGCAAGTACGACTCGCTGAATCCGACCTCCGCACCGGCGGTCGCCCAGCTGCCGCGCGTCCCGGGCAACAACAATCGCCTCGGCGTGAAGGCCGAGCCGCCGCAGCTGCCGACCTACACGTTCACGGTCGGCTTCGACTACTCGCTGCCGACCAGCTTCGGCAGCTTCGACATCGGCAGCGAGTGGTACCGCACCGACGACTACATCACGAGCGCGACCAACGACTTCGTCGTCAAGGCCTACGACCGCTTCAACGGCTACATCGGCGTCGGCATCGGCGAGCAGTGGGACGTGCGCCTGCTGGCCCGCAACATCGCCGACGAGCGCCAGGTGTTCGTCGGCAGCCGCGGCCTCGGCGGCTTCCTGCTGCTGCCGCCGCGCGAGCTGCTGCTGACGTTCAGCTACAAGCTCTGAGCCGCGGCGGCGCGGTCCGCGCCCGCTGGCGGATCGATCGACGCAGGGGCCCGGGCGGCAACGCCCGGGCCCTTTTCGTTGGCGCGCCGCGCGGCACCCCCGCGCTGCGTCCCGCGACATCGCGCCTCGCGTCCGCGCCGGCCGACAGCGCGGGACTCCGCCGGGGCATGGCGCGCGCCCGCGGGCCGGAGCAAGGTCGAGGTGTCGCGGGCCGCGATGCCGCCGGAGAGACCGGGTGTCCATCCCACCGAGCAACCCGCCGCGGCCAGGCGCGGATCCGTCCCCGCGCCGCTTCTCGACCCTCGGCGAGCTCGCGGCCCAGCTCGCTGCAGAACATCGGCTGATCGAGCAGAAGCTCGGCAGGCTTGCAGGCGCGACCTCGTCCGCCCAGCCGCCCGATGGCCTCCTGCGTGAGCTCGACGCCCTGCTGACCCGGCACACCTCGATCGAGCTCGACGTGTTCTATCCCGCCGCCCACGCGCTGCTCCAGGCGGACGGCATCGTGACCGCGGCGACCTCTGCCGTCGAGCACGAGCCGCTGCTCGCGCTGATGGGCATGCTCGAGCAGGGCAGTCGCGAGGACCCGCTGTTCGTGCCGCGGATCGAGGTGCTGCGGCGGCACGCGGCGCGGCATTTCGCCGAGGAGGAAGGGCTGCTGTTCCGCGAGCTGGAGACGCGCGGCTACTTCGGCTACAGCCTCGAATACGTCGACGTCGGGGAGCCGGTCGGGACGCGCCCCCTGCTGCACTGACCCTTCGTCCGCCTCGGCTCAGCGCGGACGCTGCAGCCAGCGGACCCAGCCGTCCGCCAGCGCTCGCGCCAGGCCCCAGGCGTTGCGCAGCGGTGCCGACCGTTCGGGCGCCAGCATGCGCGAATCGAGTTGCCGCATCTGCTGGTGCCAGCGCAGCACCTCAGGCGCGACGCGGCGGGCGCCGCGGCAACGCGGCCCGCCCGCCGCTGCGCCGCTGCCGCAGGTGGCGTAGTGATGGGCGGCGAGGACCCGCAGGCGTGCCAGGCCCAGGGTCCGCCGTGCTTCCGCAAGGGCTTTCCGGCCCTCGGCGAGGGGCTGCGCACAGGCCAGGCCCGGAGCCGGCGAACCGGCGGATTCGGAATAGAACACGGTGCCCCTCCCCGCGCGCCGCAGGCGCGCCGTGCCGGGGATGGTGAGTCGGGTGGCGCGAGTCGCCCGTCCGCGTGCACGACGAGTTGGCGTCGGACGAGACTGACGCCGGGGCGGGGAAGGTCGGGCCGTGGCCGGCGAGGTCCGCCCGGAAGGCCTCAGGCGGCCTTGGGCATTGCCTGCAGGTCGCGCGCCGTGAGGCGGTAGAAGGCGAGCGGAACCAGCGACAGCCCGAAGTAGAGGCAGGGCAGGAAGGCCGCGCAGTAGCGGATGCCGTCGATCGCCTCCTGGGTCTGCACCGGCGCCTTCGACTGGAAGCCGAACCAGGCGTAGCCGAGCAGCAGCAGCGAGGGCGCGAACGCCGACGCGACCTTCTCGACGAAGCTGTACCAGCCGGAGAACACGCCCTCGCGGCGCATCCCGGTCTTGCGGTAGTCGTACTCGATGACGTCCGGCAGCATCGACTGCGCCATCAGGATCAGCCCGGCGGCGGCGAAGCCCTTGAGCGCGGCGCGCAGGCAGAAGAACCACATGGTCTCGGCGGGGCTCGCGACCAGCCAGGTCAGCGACGACAGCGAGAACATCACCACCGCCAGCGAGAAGGTCTTCTGCTTCTCGATCTTCTGCGACAGCTGCCGCCAGAACGGGATCGTCAGCACCTGCGCGATCGTGCTGACGACCAGGAACAGCACCATCCAGTCGCCGGGCTTGTCCTTGCCGAGCACGAACTTGACGAGGAAGAAGCTCATCGCCGTGGAGGTGAAGAGGCCGAAGAGCTGCACGAACTTCACGGCGAGCAGCGCCATGAACGGCTTGTTCGCGATGGCGGTGTTCAGCTGCTCGCTGAACGACACGCGCTTGGCGTCGCGGGCACGCATCGGCGCCTTCGCGGTGCCGAAGAACGTCACTGCCATGAAGGTGAAGATCAGCAGGCCGTAGAGCACGCCCATGCGCGCGTAGCCGAGCGCGCCCTCGCCGAGCAGTTCCGCGACCTTCTGCGCCGAGGCGCCGATCAGCGTGCCGATGCCGATGAAGCCGACGCGCCAGGACATCATCCGCGTGCGCTCATGGTAGTCGTCGACCATCTCCGACGGCATCGCCATGTAGGGCACGTTGAAGATCGTGTAGCCGGTGCCCACCAGCGCCAGCGACAGCACGATCAGCACCTGCGACTGCGACACCGGCGTCAGCGCCGAGGTGAAGAAGGTGGCCATCGCGACGCCGGAGACCACGCCGCCCAGCAGCAGGTAGGGGCGGCGGCGGCCCCAGCGGGTGTGGGTGCGGTCCGAGAGCCAGCCCATCAGCGGGTTGCTGAAGATGTCCCAGAGCTTGGCGACGAACAGCAGCCCCGCGGCCGTCGCGGCCGCGACCCCGAGCACCGTGGTGAGGTACGCCGCCTGCAGCGCGGCGAAGCTGTTCAGCAGGAACGAGGCCCCGAGCGTGCCGATGCCCCAGCCGGCATGCAGCTTCCAGTTCGGGTCGGCGAGCAGCGAGGTCGGCTGCGGCGCCGCGCCGGCGGCCGGGTTCAGGGCGGTGTTCGTCTGCATGTTGGTCGCCATGTTCGCCACCTGTTCGAGTCCTGCGCCCGCCGGATCCGTCCGGGGGTCGGGCCGGCCCCTCCCTCGAGGCCCGCCGTTGCCTACGGTAACACCCCGCCCGGGGGAGCCGCGCCGCTATCCGTGGGCCACCTGACGGGCCGCTGCCTCGCCGGCGAGCCGGCCGAAGGTGGTGGCGGTCAGCAGGCCGTTACCGGCCATGTAGCCCCAGCTGGAAGGCCCGGAAATGCCGCGCGCCGCGCCACCGCCCGCGAACAGGTTCGGCAGCGCCGAGCCGTCCTCGCGCAGTACCCGCCCCTCCGGGTCGACCGCGAGGCCGCCCTGGGTGTGGAACAGCGCGCCCGTGACCTTGACCGCGTAGTAGGGCGCGGCGAGCGGCGGCTTGCCGGCGAAACGCCGACCCCAGGCATCGGCCTCGCCGCTCTTCACCAGCGCCGCGACCTCGGCGACCGTGGCCGCGAGCCCGGAGGCGTCGATGCCGGCGAGCGCCGCGAGCGCCACCACCGAGTCGGCCGAGAGGACCGCGCGTGCCTCGACGGCATCGCGGTAGTCGTCGAACTCGAGCATCAGCCGGTGCAGCCGCGCATCGTAGACGTCCCAGGCGACGTGCCCGGGCTGCGCGACGACCTCGACCGCCTGCTCCGAATAACCGCGCGCCTCGTTCGAGAAGCGCCGGCCGTGCACGTTGACCTGGAAGCCGCCTTCCATGATCAGCGGCCAGAGGATCGGGATGCCGCGCCCGGCGGCCAGCCCGCCGTGGCCCTGGTAGGAGTGGATGTCGCGCACCGCGGCGCCGAGCGCGAGGCCCCAGCGGATCGCGTCGCCCTTGTTGCCCGGGTGACCGAAGAACGTCGCGCCCTCGATCTCCGGGATGTACTGCCTGACCATCGCCTCGTTGCCGGCGAAGCCGCAGCAGGCGAGCACCAGCGCGTCGCAGCCGATGTCCTCGGTGCTGCCGTCGGGCCGGCGCAGCCGCGCGCCGCGCACGACGCCCGTACCCGCATCGGCGAACAGCTCGGTGACCTGCGCCTCGGTCAACACGTCGATGCCGCGGCGCTCGCAGGCCGCGGCCAGCGAGCCCATCAGCTCGGAGCCGGTGCGGTTCGGCGAGCCGTGCATCCGCATCACGCTGTGGCCCGGGTAGAGGAAGCTGTCGACCAGCGACAGCGGCACCTGGTGGTCGTCGATCAGCCACTCGATGGTGCGCGCCGACTCGCGCGCCAGCGCGAGCGCGATGCCCTGGTCGGTCTGGCCCTTGGCCTTCTGGACGATGTCGGCAGCGAACAGCTCGGGCGAATCGACGATGCCCCGCTCGCGCTGCAGCCGTGTGTTCGCGCCCGGGATCAGGCCGGTCGACATCGCCGTGGTGCCGAGCGCCGAGGCGTCGCGCTCCAGCACCAGCACCTCGGCGCCCGCCTGGCTCGCGGCGAGCGCGGCGGTGAGGCCACAGCCACCGCCACCGACCACGAGCACGGGCACGTGGGCCGAGAAGTTCGCCGACGAGGGCGGCAGGATCGGGGCCGTCTCGACGGCGGTCGCGTCAACCATGGCTCGCAGCCTACCGGCCGGCGGCGCACCAGCTCAATCCACCCTCCCGACCCGTACCGTCCTGCGAGACCCCGGCCACGGATCGGACGGCCGGAACGCCGGAGCGGGCACCGGCGCCGCGCTCCCTCGGCCAGCGACTAGGATGCGCCGATTCCCGGAGGACCGAGCATGAGCCTGCCGCCGTCTTATTCCCTGTCGAGGCCGACCCTCGATTTCCTCGCCCGCCGGCACGGACACTTCATCGGCGGTCGCTGGGTTCCTTCGGCGAGCGGCGAGACCTTCCGGATCCACGACCCGGCGAGCGGTGCCGAGATCGGCGAGGTCGCCGCCGGCGGTGAGCCGGAGATCGATGCCGCAGTGCGGACTGCGCGTGCGGCGTTCGAGGGCCCCTGGTCCAGCTACACCTCGCACCGCCGCGGCGAGATCCTCTGGAAGCTCGCCGACCTGATCCAGCAGAACTTCCAGCAGCTGGTCGAGCTCGAGGTGCTGGACAACGGGTTGCCGCTGCCGCTGGCGCAATATGTCTGCGGCATGGTGGTGCCCGAGTTCTTCCGCTACTACGCCGGCTGGCCGACCAAGATCGAGGGGGCCACCCTGCCCGCCGCGCCCGGCGGCAAGCTGCCCGGCCAGCACCTGAGCTTCACGCTGCGCGAGCCGCTCGGCGTGGTCGGCGCGATCACGCCCTGGAACGCGCCGCTGCCGATCACCATGCTGAAGGTCGCGCCGGCGCTGGCCACCGGCTGCACGATGGTGCTGAAGCCCGCCGAGCTCACGCCGCTGACGGCGATGCGACTGGTCGAGCTCTGCCAGGAAGCCGGCGTGCCCGACGGCGTGATGAACCTCGTCAACGGCTACGGCGCCACCGCCGGCGCTGCGCTCGCCGCGCACCCGGGCGTCGACAAGATCGCCTTCACCGGGTCGACCGCGGTCGGCAGGCAGATCGTCAAGGCCGCGGCCGGCAACCTCAAGAAGGTCACGCTCGAGCTCGGCGGCAAGTCGCCGGTGGTGGTTTTCGACGACGCCGACCTCGCGCAGGTGATCCCCGGCATCGCGCGCGCCTGCTTCTTCCTGCAGGGCCAGAACTGCATGGCGGGCACGCGCCTCTTCGTCCACGAGCGGATCCACGACCAGGTCGTCGAGGGCGTGGCGGCGGTCGCGAAGGCCTTCAAGCCCGGCCCGGGACTCGACCCGGCGCACGACTTCGGCCCGCTGATCTCCGAGAAGCAGCGCGAGCGCGTCGCCGGCTTCGTCGCGGCCGGCGTCGCGGAAGGCGCCGAACTCGTCTGCGGCGGCAAGGCGCCGTCGCGCGCCGGCTGGTTCTACGAGGCGACGGTGCTGACTCGCACGCACGATGCGATGACGCCAGTCGCCAACGAGATCTTCGGCCCCGTGCTCTGCGTGCAGACCTTCGGTGACGACGACTTCGACAAGGTCGCGCGCTCGGCGAACTCGACGATCTATGGTCTCTCGGGCTCGGTGTGGACCCGAGACCTCTCGAAGGCGATCCGCATGGTCGGCAAGATCGACTCCGGGCAGGTCGCCGTGAACATGCACGCCGCGCTCGACCCGATGATGCCCTTCGGCGGCAACAAGCAGTCCGGCTGGGGCCGCGAGTTCGGCAAGGAGGCGCTCGACTCCTACCTCAAGACCAAGGCGGTCACGCTCACCTGGTGACCCACTCCGAAGCCGGGCGAGCCAGAACGCGGCCAGCAGGCTCGCTGGCCGCGTCGCCCCTTCATCCGCCGATCGGCCGCGGCGCTGCATCCTCGAAGGCGGTGGCGAGGCCGCGCTCGCGCCAGGCCGCGAGATCGGCCTGGCGTGCCGCGATCACGGTGTCCCACAGGCCGAAGGCGTCCGCGCCCATCATCAGGCGCAGCGGCGGGGTGTCGCTCTCGACCGCCTCGATCATCAGCGCGGCTGCCCTGGCAGGATCGCCGAGGTGCGTGGCGGCGCCGCCGTAGAGATAGTCCTCGACGGGCGCGACGACGGGCCGGTAGACCGCCATCGGATGGGCCGGGCGCATGTTGGCGTCGCCGGCGAACTCGGTGCGGAACGCGCCCGGCTCCACGATGGTGACCCTGATGCCGAGCGCGGCCACCTCGTCACGCAGGGCTTCGCTCCAGGCCTCCAGCGCGAACTTGGAGGCGCAGTACGCGCCGAAGCCGCCGATCGAGACCAGGCCCCCGATGCTGGTGAGGTTCAGGATGTGGCCCGAGCGCTGCGCACGCATCGCCGGCAGCACCGAGCGCGCGAGCTCCGCGGCAGCGAAGAAGTTGACGTCCATCTGCTCGCGCAGCTGCGCCGGCGAGAACTCCTCGACCGCCCCGAGCGAGCCGCGGCCAGCGATGTTCGCGAGCACGTCGATCCGGCCGAAGCGCGCCAGCGCGCTCGCGACGGCGGCCTCGCGTGCCGCCCCATCGGTGACGTCGAGCGGGATCGGCAGGGCGCGCTCGCCATGGGGGGCTGCGATCGCCTGCAGGCGGTCGGCCCGGCGGCCGGTGATGACCGCGCGCTCACCGCGAGCGAGGACGGCCCGGGCGAGTGCCAGGCCGAAGCCGGAGGTGGCGCCGGTGATGAACCAGACACGGGCGATTTCGGGGGCAGTGGACATGGGGGAGCTCCTGCGGCGGGGGTGGGTGGAATCGATGGCGACAAGATCGGCGATGCGCCTGTGTCACACAATCCAGCCCTTATCGTGCAATCTATGCGATACCATTCATGAGTGGACCGTACCCTGCTTGCCCATCTCCCGGTCGTGCTGGCCGTGGCCCGCACCCGCAACTTCGCCCGCGCCGCCGCGGAACTCGGCCTCGGTGCCTCTGCCGTGAGCCACGCGGTGCGCGCGGCCGAAAGTCGACTCGGCGCGCCGCTGTTCGCCCGCACGACCCGCAGCGTCGCGCTCACCGAGGCCGGCAAGGCGTTCGTCGAGGTGGCACAGCGCGCGTTCAGCGAGATCGACGCCGCGGCCGAGAGCGTCGCCGCCGGCCAGCGCGACCTGGGCGGCGTGCTGCGCCTGAACGTGCCGCGGATCGCCTTCGCGATGGGCCTGACGCAGATCCTCGCCGAGATGGCGCGACGCCACCCGCGGCTGACCGTCGAGGTCATCAGCGACGACGCGCTGGTCGACGTGGTGGGGCAGGGCTTCGATGCCGGGGTGCGACTCGGCGAGATGATCGCGCAGGACATGGTCGCGGTGAGGATGACGCCACCGTTCCGCGCGATCCTCGTGGCCTCGCCCGAACATCTGTCGACGCATCCGCCGCCCGCGACCCTCGAGGATCTCGCGCGCTGCAACTGCATCGGCTTTCGCCTGCTCAGCTCCGGCGCGATCTACGAATGGGACCTGAAGGACGGCGCGCGCGACGTGGCCGTGCCGGTCCGCGGGACGGTGCGGATCTCCGACGCGAGCCAGGCACGGGACCTCGCGCTGGCCGGCATCGGCATCGCCTACGTGTTCGAACCGCTGGTCAGGGACGCGCTCGCCACGGGCCGGCTGGTCGAGCTGCTGCCGTCCGCGGCGATCGAGGAACCGGGGCTGTTCCTCTACTTCCCGCGCCGCGCCGCCGGGGCGCGCAAGCTGCGCGCGTTCATCGACGTGATGCGGGCCGCTTCACCACTCTCCGGCCCATGACCACCCTCGGGCCGACGCGCCCGCCACGCGCAGCCGCGGCACGGATGCCACGCCCGCGAGCGGAACCTCCACCGGCCCACTCTGGCTACAGTCGGACATCAGGCCCTTTCGGGAGCGGCATGGATGATCCTTCGATCCGCCTCACGTATCGCCCTGTGCGCACTGCTCGGCCTGCCGTTCACGAGCGCTGCGCAGTCGCCGGCTCCCGCGCCGACCCCGCCGGGCGCGACGCCACTACCCAGGGCCGCACCGGCCAAGGCAGCACCGGCTCCCGTCACGCGCCAGGCTGCACCAGCACGCGCGATCGAGGACGCCCCTCTGTTGCCCGGTCGCGACGGCGCGCCGCCGCCGCCACGGAATGGCGAGGGAGGTCCTGGGCCGGTACGCAGCGACGGTGAGAATGCCGGCGCGGGTACGCCCGGCAACGTCCGGCCGCTCGATCCACGCGTGAGGCAGGGCCGCCCCGTCCGGGACGCCCCGTTGCTGCCGGGAAAGGACGGCACGCCGCCGCCGCCGCGTCCCAGCGCCGGGCGCGCGACCGGCGACGAAGACGAGATGGAAGATCTCGACATCCAGCGTCGCACCGCGCAGGACGACCAAGGCAGCCCCTTGCCGGCCCCCGCCGCGGTTCCGCAGCGGCGAGTCGGGGCTGGGCCAGACGTCCCGCGCGTGCCCACGCCACCCGCGGCGGCGCCGGCGGCCTTGCCTGCGCGGACGCCCGTCGCGCCGGTCGCGCCCGTCGCACCCGCTGCGGCCCCTGCAGCCGGGGGAGCGGCCGTCGCGATGCAGCAGGCTACGCCCTCGGGCGGGGCCGGCCGCGTGACGCTCGGCGCTCCGAAGAGGGTGCCACTCGGAGAATGGATCACCGTCGACTGGGCGGGCCCCGGCGGCAACCAGGACTACATCGTGCTGGCCCGGCCGGGCGCGCGGCTGGATCTGCGCGATGCGGTCGGCTATCGCAACGCGCGGAACCAACCGGTTTACCTCGCGCCGCCGAAGGCACCCGGCACCTACGAGGTCTGGTACTTCGACGACCAGAACAAACGCGTGCTGCAGAAGGTCACGGTGGAAGTGCCGGCACCGGGCGACAAGACGCCGAGCCCGGGCCGGTAGGCGGCGGCCGCGCGAAGCCTCGGCACGGCCCCGGCGGCGCGACCCGACGCACCCGCCACCCGCCGACCTCGCGGCAGGTGCGCCGGCTGGGTACGCTGCGTCCGTGGACGCGCATGAACGCCCCGAGGCCGCAGGCCCATGCAAGGTGCTGGTCACCGGCGCCGAGGGCTTCATCGGCCGGCACGTCGTAGCGGCCCTGCTCGCCGACGGGCACGAGGTCGTGAGCGGCATACGTCGTCCACGGCCGGCAGGCGGGCCGGTATCGAGCCTGGCCCCCATGCTCGTCGCTTGCGACTTCGACTCGGACACCGCGGCCGAGGACTGGTTGCCGCGCCTCGATGGCATCGAGGCGCTGGTCAACTGCGCGGGCATCCTGCGCGAAGGCGCGCAGGGCCGCTTCGAGACCGTGCACGTCGAGGCGCCCGGCGCGCTGTTCGCGGCCTGCGCGCGGCGCGGCGTGCGGCGCGTCGTGCAGGTCTCGGCACTCGGTGATCCTGCCGATGGCGAGTTCGTCGCCTCCAAGCATCGCGGCGATGCGCGCCTCGCGAGCCTGGATCTCGACTGGGTGGTGCTTCGCCCCTCGGTGGTCTATTCGGCGCAGGGGTCGTATGGCGGCACCTCGCTGCTGCGCGCGATGGCCGCGCTCCCGGCCGTGCTGGTGCTGCCGGGGAGTGGCGCCCAGCGCCTGCAGCCCGTGTGCGCAGAGGACCTCGCCGAGCTGGTGGCGCGACTTCTGCGACCCGACGCGATCGCGCGCTCGATCATCGAGGTGACCGGACCCGAGACGCTGACGCTCGAGGACTACCTGCGCCAGTGGCGTGCCTGGCTGCGCGTGCCGGCGCCGCGGCTCACGCTGCGGGTGCCGCGGCCGCTCGTGGCCCTCGCCGCCGCCGCGGGCGAGCGCTTCGGCACCGGACCGCTCGGGCGCACGATGGACGCCATGCTGGCGCGCGGCAACGTCGGCCTGCCCGGCTCCTCCGACAGGCTCGCGGCACTGCTAGGCCGGCGGCCACGCTCGCTGCGCGAGGCGCTCGCCGTGCGACCGAGCTTCGTGCAGGACCGCTGGCAGGCGCGGCTCCACCTGCTCGACCCGCTGCTGCGCCTGATGCTCGCAGTCGTCTGGATCTTCTCGGCCTGGGTCGGGTTCGCGACGCCGGCGTCGCAGGCTGCCGCCATCCTCGAGCCTGCCGGCATCGGCGCGACGCTCGCCGTGCCCCTGGTGCGCGCCGCCGCCGCGATCGACCTCCTGCTCGGCCTGCTGCTGCTCGCAAAATGGCGTACGCGCTGGGTCGGCACCCTGATGATCGGCTCGCTGCTCGCCTACACGCTGTTCATCGGCGTGCAGCTGCCGGGCAGCTGGATGGATCCCTTCGGCGGCCTGCTGAAGAACCTCGCACTCCTGCCGGCGGTCGCGATCATGATGGCGCTGGCAGATCGCCGATGAGCGAGTGGTACCTGCCGCTGAAGCTGCTGCACATCCTCTCGTCGACGGTGCTGTTCGGCACGGGGATCGGCACGGCGTTCTCGATGTGGCGCGCCCATGTGGGCGGCGACCCGCGGGCGATCGCGGCCACCAGCCGCAGCGTCGTGCTCGCCGACTGGCTCTTCACCACGCCGGCGGTGATCGTCCAGCCGCTGACCGGCCTGGCGATGATCTCGATCCTGGGCTATCCGTGGACGGCCGCCTGGCTGGTGGCGAGCTATGCGCTGTACGTGCTGGTCGGCCTCTGCTGGCTGCCGGTGGTCGGGCTCCAGCTGCGGATGCGGCGGCTCGCGAACGCGGCGGTCGAGCGCGGCGAGCCGCTGCCCGGGTCCTACCACCGCAGCTTCGCGCTCTGGTTCGCGCTCGGCTGGCCCGCGTTCGCGGGTGTCGTCGCGATCTACGCGCTGATGGTCTGGAAGCCGCCACTCTGGGACTGACCCGAGCGCGCGCGCAGCTCGGCGACCGTCCGGCTCATCTCGTTGCCGACGATCGCCAGGCCCTCGTCGACGCCCATGCCGGGCTTCGCGAGCACCATCGCGGGGCGGGTCGCCAGCGCGACGTGCGCGGCGGCGCGGGCCGACAGGTCGGTCTCGGCGCAGCTGCCGCCGAGATAGGCGCCGATGCCCTGCCGCTGGCACTCGAGCACCGCCTCGACGCTGTCGGCGAGCGAGCCCATGTCCGGCATCTTGACCTGCAGCAGGTGCGCCGCGCGTTCGCGGGCGAAGGCGCGCACGTCCTCGAGCGTGTCGCACCACTCGTCGGCGACCAGCTCGATGCGCGAGCCGAGCCGCCCGAGCACCGCGCGCAACCGCAGGAACCCGTCGATCTGGGCACGTTGCGAGCCGAAGTCGAACGGTGTCTCGATGCGCACGCGGTAGGGCTGCAGGCTGGACTCGATGCGGGCGAGGCAGGCCCCGATCGCCTCGACGTCGCCCTCGAACTCGACGCCGGCCGTGCCGTAGAGATCGAAGTGCAGCACCGGCACGTAATCCACGTCGCCGATCTCGCGGACGCGTCGCGCGACCCAGGCGGCATACTCCGCGAAGCGCTCGCCGCGCCGCCCGAACTTCTCGCGGTTGTTGATCAGGCCATGGGGCAGCACGTCCACGCGCTTGAGGATCATCTTCTCGGCATTGAGGTGGCGCTCGTCGCCGCTCTGCGCGAACAGCGGCACGCGCTCCGCCACCACCGGCAGGCGCCACTCCTCGCAGATGACCTCGGCGCGCGTGACGCGACGCGCGTGGGCGACCGCCGCCAGCGTCGCCTGGCTGAGGCCGTACTGCAGCGCCCGCGGCACGGCAGGCGACCCCTGCCCGCCCGCCGCCGGCGGTGCGACCGGCGCCTCGCGGAACGAGCCGACCTCGCTGCCCCGCAGGCGCGGCGCGAGTTCCCGCTCGACGAAGTCGCGCGCAGCCGCCGGGTCGAACGGCGGCTCGCGCCCGCCGGCCCCGGCGTACTGCACGGTCATCGCGTCGCCCCAGGCGACGAACCCGTCCTCCAGCTGCAGCCCGATCGACAGCGCGCGCGCCGGTCCGCGGATCGTCCGGAAGCCCGGGGTGAGCGGCGTGCCCTCGTAGCGAAACCCTTCCTGGCGGGCGCCCGCGCGGATCGCCGCCTGGTCGTCGTACCAGTACGCGCCGAGGCCCTCGGCGAACAGCAGGTCGCGAACGCGCATGGCTAGCGTGATCCTGGCGCCGATGGCGGCGCCGCTCGACGGGGTGCGGGGACCTGGGTCGGCATGTCGGCTCTCCTTGCGATGGCGCCCAATCTAGGCCAACGCGCCCGGCACGCCATTCGATTCCGCGTCACCCCCCATGCAGGCGGCGCATCGGACGCCGATCCGGCCGCGGCCGCCACCCCGGGCCACGACGCCACCGTCCGCACGCTGCCAGCGCAGGCGCCGCCGTGGCTCCGTGTGGGCGCGGCACGTTGACTTCGCAACGACCGCTGCGATGATCGACGCACATGACGCAGCGCCCCGAACCTGCGACGCTGTCGGGCAGCCGCCGCCTGCGGCTCGCCTACTTCTTCCTGTTCTACGCCGCCCAGGGCATGGCGATCGGCCTGTTCAACTTTGCCGTCCCGGCATGGCTCGCCGCCAACGGTGCCTCGATGGCCGAGGTCGGCGCGGTGGTCGGTGCGGCGATGTTCCCGTGGGGCGTGAAGTTCCTCAACGGGTTCATCGTCGATCGCTTCACCTGGCTGCCGATGGGACGGCGCCGCGCCTGGATCGTCGGGTCGCAACTCGGGTTGCTCGCCGGCTTCGGCGTGCTCGCGCTCGTCGATCCCTCGGTGGACGATGTCGCGACGCTCTCGGCGCTGGGCTTCGCGCTCAACCTGGTCGTGAACTTCCAGGACGTCTCGGTCGACGGCCTGGCGGCCGACCTCGTGCCCGAGGTCGAGCGCGGACGCACGGCCGGCGTGATGTTCGGCGGCCAGTCGCTCGGCATCGCCGCGACCTCGACGGTCGCGGGCGGGCTGCTCGCGTCCCACGGAATGCGCGGCGCGGCGCTCGCCTGCACGGTCTACGTCGCCGCGGTGCTGGCACTCGCGGCGACGTTCCGCGAACGTCCCGGGGAGCGCCTCCTGCCCTGGATGCGCGGTGCCCCTTCGCACGGCACCGCGGCGCTGCACGTCGATGCGTGGCGTCCGCTGCTCGCGCAGGCCTGGCGCGCGATGGCGCGGCGCGAGTGCCTGCTGCTGTGGTTCGCCGCGCTGTCGATCGGCGCCGCCTGGGGCATGAGCCTCAGTGTGTTGCCCGCGATGGCGACGCGCCTCGCCGGGTATGGCGCCGCCGAGTACAGCGCGCTGACGGGCGGTATCAACCTCGCCGCCGGCGTCGCCGCGTTCCTGCTGCTCGGCCCAGCCGCGGACCGGCTCGGGCCGCTGCGCATGTACCGGATGGCGGTGCTCGCGTGCCTGCTGGCGTGCGCGGCGATGCTGGCGGCGCAGCCCTGGTGGTCGAGCGTGCTGCCCATCACGCTGCTGACCATGGCGTTCCTGACGCTGCGCCTGGTGATCAACGTGCCCTACAGCGCGATGGCGCTGGGGCTGTCGACGCCTGCAGTGGCCGCGACGCAGATGACCCTGTTCAACTCGCCGGGCAATCTCGGGGCGAGCCTGTGCGGATTCCTGCTCCCGTCGCTCGAGCGCAGCGGCGGGCCCGTGGCGATCCTCGCCGCGATGGCCGCGTTCGCCGCCGTCGCACTCGGCCTCGCCCTCGCGATCCCCGGCGGGCGACGCATCCTCGCCCCACGCCTGCAGCCGGCGGCGCCGCTGCCCTGAGGCGTGATGCGACCCGTGCCCGCACCCTCGCCGCGGCATCTCGCGCGCCTGCTGACCCGCCCGCTCGGCTGGCTCTCCGAGCGGCTCGGCAACCGCTTCTACCTCGTGCTGGCCGCGCTCGTGGTCGCCGCGACGGGCTTGGCGATCGCCACGGGCACGGACCTCGGCATGAAGTCCCAGGCGTACGACCTCGTCATGCGCAACCGCTTCCGCACGCCGGCGCCGGATCCGCGGATCGTGCTGGTGGACATCGACGAGGCCAGCCTCGCGGCGATGGCGCCGGAGTACGGGCGCTGGCCGTGGCCGCGCACCGTGATGGCCGAGCTCGTCGAGGGACTCGCGCAGGCCGGGGTGGCCGCGGTCGTGTTCGACGTCGTCTTCGCCGACCTCGATCGCGGCCAGCCCGATTCCGACCAGCACCTGCGCGACGTGGCCGCGAGCCATCCGCAGACGTACTTCGCGATGATCCGCCTCGATGCGGCGAACGACCGGCTGAGCCGGCTCGAACTGGCGCACCTCGCGGGCGTCACGCCGCTCCCGGACGCCGTGCCGGGAGCCACCGCCGCAGCCGTCGTGCCCTATTTCTTCGACGTGCTCGACGGCCGGCGCCTCGGCACGATCAACCTTTTCGCCGGGCGCGACGGCATCGCCCGGACCTACCACGTCCACCGCGACGTGCACGGCTACCGGATGTTCTCGCTGGCGGCGAACGTGGTCGCCGGGCTCGGTGGCGAGCTGCCGGCGTCGCCCGACATCCTGCTCAACTGGCGCGGCCCGCCACCGGCCTATCGCAGCGTCCCGTTCCACCTGCTCCACCAGCAGCTGCTGCGCGGCACCGGGGAGCTGGCCGCCGGGCTCGCCGACCGCATCGTGATCGTCGGCTCGACGGCGCCTGCGCTGTTCGACATCCGGCCGACACCCGTCGCGCAGGCACACACCGGGGTCGAGATCCTGGCCACCGCCATGGACAACCTGAGGAACCGGGACTACCTGAAGGAGCTGCCGGACTGGATCTACTTCCTGGTCGCCGCCGGCGCGGTGTTCCTGCTCGCCGCCGCCTTCCGCAACAACGTCGACGAGCTGCTGCTGCGCACCGCATTCACCGTGATGCAGGGCGCGTTCCTCGCGCTCACCTACCTGTTCCTGAACTACACCACGTGGTTCGTCGACCTGACCGCACCGTTCACCGCGGCGTTCGCCTACTTCATCCTCGCGGGCTTCTACCATCGCGTGCTGGTGCTGCGCCGCAACGGCCACCCGTGGCTCTCCTCCGCGCTCGATCCCGGCCGCACGGCGCAAGTGCTGCTGCTCGTGTGCCGCGTGACGGCGCCCGCGGCCCGCCGCGCCCGCGTCCACCGGATCCTGCAGCGCCAGTCGGGGCTCACCCGCTACGGCGCGGCGGCGCCGCAACTCTTCGGCACGGCCCCGCTGTTCGAGAAGTTGCACGAGGACGTCGCACTGTTCTACTGGCTCGTGCCACCCGAGAAGACCTGCACCGCCCTGCTCGATCTTTGTCGTATGCTGGAGCAGAGCCTGCTCGCCCTGGGGGCCAGCGGCGACGGCACGGGCCTGCGGCTCGCCCTGCACTCGACCCGCTTCACGGTCGAGTCCCGCGACGACTGGGCGCGGCAGGGCAAGGAGGCCTTCGCCACCGCCCTGCTGCTCGCCGAGCGCCCGGCCCGCGGATCCGTCGTACTGAGCGAATCGTTCTCCGAGACATGCCACACCTGCCAGGACGCCCGCATTCCGCAGCGGCTGGAGCAGCTGGGCCTCGCACCGGCCGGCGCGACGGCCTCGCCCTGACTCGGGCGCCGCTGCGGCGCGCGGGCCGGCACCCTGCCACGGTCCCGCTGTCCGTGCTGGTGGTGGCGCTGTTGCTGCCGCTCGCGCTCGCGCCTCGACCGGCACAGGCACAGGCACAGTCGCAAGCGCAGGCGCAGGCGAAGTCGCAGCCGTCGCCGACGCCCGGCACGACGACGCGCGACACGGAACTCAAGGCGCGGCCGGTGGTGGACGCGCCGACGCTCGCGCGCCTGCCGGCGAAATCCGCGGTCACGATCGTCGAGCGCCGCGGCGGCTGGCTGGGCGTCGTCAGCGGCGGCAAGCGCGGCTGGGTGCGCCTGCTGCACGTGAGCAGCCGGCCCGTGGGTGCCTCCGGGCCGACCGTGCGGGAGCTCGAGACCGCCGCGCGCGTCGCGACCGGCCGCGCGGGCTCGGGCAACGTCGCCGTGACCACGGGCATCCGCGGCTTGACGCCCGAACAGCTGCGCAGCGCGCAGGCCGACCCGAGCGCGCTCGACGCGCTCGAGCGCACCGCCGTCGAACCGGCGCAGGCGAGCGCCTACGCGGCGGCCCACCGCCTCGCGCGGCGCCCGCTCCCGTATCCGCCCGCGCCCCGCGAGGCCCGCGATGCACCGCGCTAGGCACTGCCTCGCGCCGGCGGCGCTCGCCCTCGTGCTCGCGGTGCCGGCGGCACTCGTCGCGCCGGCGGCGAGCGCCCAGAGCGTGCGGGACCTGTTGCAGCAGCGCGTGCCCGAGGCGCTGCGTCCCGCGCTCGCGCTGACCGTGGAGGACGAGATCCGTGCCGGCCAGGCCGCCGCGGCGAACCTGCTCGGCGTGGCGCCGCTCGTGGCCGACGAGGGCCTGCAGCGCTACGTGAACACCGTCGGTCGCTGGATCGCGATGGGCAGCGAGCGCCCGGATCTCCCGTGGCGGTTCGGCGTCGTCGACTCGGCGGACGTGAACGCGTTCGCCGCACCCGGCGGCTACGTGCTGATCACGCGCGGCCTGTACGCGAGCCTCGGCGACGAGGCCGAGCTCGCCGGCGTCCTCGGGCACGAGATCGCGCACGTGGTCGAGCGCCACCACCTCGACCTCATGCGCAAGTCGCTGCTGCTGGAGATGGGCGTGCAATCGCTGCAGAAGCAGCTCGAGGGCGACCGCGAGGCGCTGGTCCGCAGGCTCGTGGGCACGGGCGCCGAGATCTTCGCGCGCCGGCTCGACCAGGGGGCCGAGTTCCAGGCGGACCGCCACGGCATGGTGCTCGCGGCCCGCGCGGGCTACAGCCCCTTCGGCCTGCCGGCGGTGCTGCAGAAGATCGCGAGCGTCGATCGCACGGACGATCGCGTGACGCTCCTCTACCGGACGCACCCGGCGCCGGATGAGCGTCTGCGCCAGCTCGAGGCGGCTTTCGGTGCCGGCCTCGACGGCCTCGATCGCCCGGACGCGGGCGGCAAGCTCCATCCGCTGAAATAGCCCGCGCGCAGGCGCGTCACGGCCGTGGCCTACCTCGGCCCGGGTCCTCGCCGGCCTTCAGCCACGACGGCGCGGCGCTGCGCCGCGGCAGGGGCGGGATCTCGAACTGCGCCAGTTCCTGCACCGCGAAGCTCAGCGCGATCAGCACGATCGGCACGTGGAAGATCAGCGTCACGAGCCCCGGTCGCTGCCGGATCTCGGCGCGTGGCAGCAGCAGCGCGGCGACCATGACGCTGATCACCGTCAGCACCGGCAGCGAGCGTCGCAGCACCACCCCCCAGCGCGCCGCGCGCCAGCGTTCGTGGAAGCGCGCCGGCGGCTCCGCGAGCGTCTGCGCCAGGTGCACGGCGGCACGCTCCAGCGCACGCTCGGCGCCCGCGCTGCGACGCAGCGTGTTGCCGCGCAGGCGCAGCTTGCTGCGCCAGCCCTCGCGGGTCTCGACGAGGCGCGCCCAGTTCCAGCCGAGGACCGCGAGCAGGTCCTGCGGCAGGTCGGGCCGCGCGGGCCCGCCCGGCTCGAGCGTCAGTTCGCCGGCGACGCCCTTCACGGCGGACAACGACAGGCTCAACGTCAACCCGGCGACTCGCACCTCGCCGCGGACCAGCACCGGCTCGGCCGGCGGCACGGTCGCGGCGGCCGGGACGGGCGGGATGGCACCCGCGGTCGCGGTGTAGAGCTCGTAGCTCAGCGCCATCGACCAGCCCGCACCGCGGCGGAACTGCGTTCGCGGCTCGACCGCCAGCACCTGCGCGAGCAACACCGCCGGGTCGGGGCCGAGGCCCTGGACGGTGGCGCGCAGGCCGTCGTCGAGGCTCGCCAGCGTCCGCGTCAGCCGGAAGGTGCCCGTGCCGAAGCTCTCGAGCACCAAGGTCTCGCGCAGCGCCGGCGCGCCGTGACCGGCGGTCGCGTCCTGCCCGGCCGCCGCGCCGTCCGCGGCAGGCGCGGCGGGCAGGTCCAGCGGCCGGAAGGCGATCCGCCGCTCCTGGCGCTGCGTCGCCGCCAGGTCGACGTGCCGGCCGGCCCGCGCGAACGGACCGACGAGGCCGAGGATCTCGTGATGGCTGAGAGGCTGGGCGGACATGGGCGGTGTCCCGACTGGCGGGGATCATGCCATGCCGCAGCGCGCCACGACGGTCCGGCGGCCCACCCACGCACCGCCGGCGCGCCGCGCCCGGGCTAGACGATGCTGGGCGAGGCGATCATCTGCACGCCGCGCCGGCGCGAGGGCACTCGCGCCTTGAAGTGGGCCGGCTTGACCACGAGTACGTCGCGGGCGAGCGAGTCGAGGATCTGCTCGGCGGTGTCGCCGACGATCAGGCGCTTCAGGCCCGAGCGCGACACGGCGCCCATGACGACGAGACCCGCGCCCACCTGCTTCGCGGCTTCCGGGATCGCGTCCACCGGGTGACGCGCGAGCAGGTGGCGCCGCGGGGCGGGCACGTCCGACCCCGCCAGCGCCTTGTCGAACGCGGCCCGGGCCTGCGCCGCGGCGCGCGCCTCGATGGTGGCGGAGAGGTTCGGGTCGTCGAGGTCGAGGTTGCGCACGTCGAGCAGCGTCGGCACGAAGGCGTGCACCGCGTGCAGCTTGCCGCCGAGCGCCTTCGCCACGGCGCCGCCGAGACCGAGGATCGCCGCATCGAGCTTCGCCGGCTTCGCGTAGGCATGGGCGGGGTCGATCGCGGCCAGCACCGCCGGGCGATCCCAGGCGGCGCCGGACTTCACCAGCAGCACGGGCACCGGGCTGCGACGCAGCAGTTCCCAGTCGTTGAAGCGCAGCAGCCAGGGCGCGAGGTGGCGCGTGGCGTGCCGCTCCGCGACGATCAGGTCGCTGCGGCTGCGCTGCGCGCGGCGGATGACCGCCTCGAACGCGGGATGGTCCCACTCGCAGGCGGTCGACACGGCCAGTCCGTCGGCCCGCAGCCCCTCCGCCAGCTTCTCGAGGCGCTCGAGGTTGCGGCCCCGCCATTCGTTCTCGAGCTGCTTGAGCGGCTTGCCGGCCATCAGCGCGGCGTCGACGTACAAGGGCTCGCTGAGCGCGTGGAACAGCTCGAGCGGCACGCCGAGCCCGGTCGCGAGCTGCGCGGCCTTCTCCACGGCCGCCTGCCGACGCGCGGACGGATCCTTGACGGCGACGAGGATGCGACGGATCGAGGCCATGGGCGACTCCAGTGGAAAAAAAGCTGGAGCGGATGCTAGCGCCTGCGGGGCTGGGACGGCATCCGGGCTAACCGCGAGCGCCGCTGCTCGCCAGGCGAACGGCGCGAGCGCGCCGATGGCGTCGGGACGGCGCCTCGCGGTATCCAGGGATCGCATCCCCTGCGACGAGGAGCCGACACGATGACGGATCATTCTCCGCGCCGCCGACGCGTGCTGACCGGCATGCTCGGCGCACCGCTCGCCGCGGGCGTCCTCGCCGCCGCCACGCCTGCGGCCCGCGCCGCGACGCCGCGCCGCAGGGTCGGCCGCATCACGGGCCCCATGCCCGAGGGTTTTCGCAACGGCCCGCTCGACCTCTCGCAGCCGCTCGACAACCTGGTCGCGCTGCTGAAGCTGCAGGCCGACCTCTCGGGCGCGCCCGTCTACGGCGGCTTCCCGGGCAAGGCCTGGGCCTGGATCCCGGACGAAGGCAACGTGCTGCTCTTCGACACCTACGGCATCGGCGCGAGCCGGCTCGAGTGGAGCCCGCAGGACCAGGCGTTCCGCCTCTACCATCGCGAGGCGCTGTTCTACTGCGACCCGAAGAGCGGCGAGGTGCTCGACGCCTGGACCAACCCGCTGACCGGCGCGCGCCTCGACGTGCTGCACATCCTGAACGACCCGGTGAACCGCGTGTACACGCTGCGCGGCGGGCCGTTCGCGCCGCCCTACCCGTACATGACCAACGGCGATCGCATCGTGTTCCAGCTCGACGTGCTGCGCGGCACCGAGAAGAGCCCGATGTCGCGCAAGGACTATCCGCTGCACGCGCAGCAGGACCTCTACCAGTCGGGCGAGCTGTGGGCGATCTCCGGCAGTCTCGCCGAGATCAACGACCCGAAGGTGACCTCGGCGAGCTGCCACACCTCGTGGAAGCGCGTCTCGCCGTGGCTGCCGTTCATGGAGATGGGCAACCGGCCGGGCCTGATGATCTACCACTCGCAGTCGTTCAAGTTCATGGACGGCTGGGGCGAGCTGCCCGAGCCGATCCGTCGCTACACCGAGAAGAACCACCCGAAGTACCTCGAGGCGCCGATCACCTGGGATGGCCTCGCGCGCAACGAGAACACCTGGACCTATTCGAAGAAGGAGATCGACCGCCGCCGCGCCGCCGGGCGCGGCGGCAACGGCAGCGTGTTCGGCCACGAGGGGGACTGAACGGCCGGGGGTATCCCTGCTAAGGTCGCGTCATGAGGATCCCCGGGCACTCCGCGGGCCGCATCGGGTCGGCCGGACCTGCGCGCCTCGCGGCCGGCGCGGCGGCATTGCTCGGCGCGAGCGTCGCCGTCGGCGCGGCAGCCGCGTCGCCTGCGCCGGGCGGTTCCGCCGCCACGGCCGGGAATGCCGGCGCACCCGCGGTGGCGCGACCCGACACGCCGCACGAGAGCCTGCGCGCACTGTTCGTGCAGAGCGACGAGGCCAGGCTCGCGCGCAACCCGCTCGATGCGCTGTTCCGCGGCGACCTGCGTCACGCCGACCGGTTCGGCGACTACCTGAGCGACGCCTATTTCGCGGCGGAGCGACGCGCCGCCGAGGACGACCTCGCGGCGCTCGCGCGCATCGACCGGGCGGCGCTCGGTCCCGCGGACCGGATCAGCTACGACGTGTTCCGCTACACCCGCGACCTCGATCGCCGCGGCTACGAGCCGGCCCTGCTCGCCGCGACCGCGGTGCGCCCCGTCGACCACTTCGCGGGCTTCCACACCTTCGTGCCGCAGATCGCCTCCGGCGAGGGCATCGCGGCGTTCGACGACGTCGCCGCCTACGAGAGCAACCTGAAGCGCCTCGCCGGCTATGTCGCCTACCTCGACGCGGCGATCGGTCGCATGCGCCAGGGCCTCGCGACGGGCGTCACCCAGCCGAAGCTCGTGGTGCGCAACGTCGTCGAGCAGCTCGACAACCTGCTCGCCGAAGGGATCGAGGGCTCGACGTTCTACAAGCCCGTGCTGAAGTTCCCGGCTGCAGTGCACGAGGCCGAGCGCGCGCGGCTCGCCGCCCGCTACGCGAGCTTCATCCGCGAGCGCCTCGCCCCGGCCCACGCGCGGCTGCGCGACTTCATGCGCGACGAGTACCTGCCGAAGGCGCGCGACAGCGTCGGCCTCGGCCAGATGCCCGGCGGCGCGGCGCTCTACCGCTACCTGATCGAGCAGAGGACCACGACGACGATGACGCCCGAGGCGATCCATCGCATCGGGCTCGCCGAGGTCGCGCGGATCCAGGCCGGCATGGAGCGGGTCCGCGAGCAGGTGGGCTTCGCCGGCACGCGCCAGGAATTCGCGCGCTTCATGACGACCGACCCGCGCTTCGTACCGCCGTCGCGCGAGGCGATCGCCACGGCCTTCGAGGCGATCGATCGTCGTGTGCGCGCGGTGGTCGACCGCGAGTTCGCGCGCGTGCCACGCTCGCCGCTGTCGATCCGCCCGGTGCCGGCATTCAAGGAGCGCACTTCGGCGTCCGGCTCCTACCAGAACGGCACACCCGACGGCTCGCGCCCCGGTGTCTTCTACTACAACGCCTACGACCTGCCGTCGCGCTCCACCTGGGGCTTCGAGACGCTGTTCCTGCACGAGGCGATCCCGGGCCATCACTACCAGGTGATGCTGTCCGTCGAGAACGCCGCGCTGCCGCCGTTCCAGCGCTTCGACGGCAACACCGCCTACGTCGAGGGCTGGGCGCTCTACGCCGAGCAGCTCGGCCCGCGCCTCGGGCTGTTCACCGATCCCTACCAGCTCTACGGCCACTACAACGACGAGCTGATCCGCGCGATGCGCCTGGTGGTCGACACCGGCATCCACGCGCTCGGCTGGAGCCGCGACCAGTCGATCGACTACATGCTGGAGAACTCGGCCATGAGCCGCACCGACGCGACCGCGGAAGTCGAGCGCTACATCGCGATTCCCGCCCAGGCCCTCGCCTACAAGCTCGGCCAGCTGACCATCAGCCGCCTGCGCGCGGAGTCCGAGCAGGCGCTCGGCGAGGACTTCGACCCGCGCGAGTTCCACTCGCAGGTGCTCGACTCCGGCGCACTGCCGCTGTCGGTGCTCGAGGACAAGATCCACGCCTGGCTCGCCGCCAGGACCCCGCCGGCGCGCAGCGGCGCGCGCGGCTGACACGGAGGCGAATGCGATGCAGCGACCACGGATGCGACTACGGCCGTTCCCGAAGCTCACCGGGCCGCGGAGCCGTCGCGCGACACGCACCGGCCGTGGCGCCGCGTTGGCACTCGGGCTCGCCGCCTTGCTGCTGTCGTCGGCGACACCCGGGCCGGCCGCGGCGGCGGGCTTCGACCCGGCGCTGTTCGAGGTGTTCGTCGACAGCAACATGGGCCGCGACGGCCGGCCCGTCTACTACTACTCGACCGGCACGGTGAAGACTTTCCCCGGCGGCCAACTGCTCGCGAACGTCGAGGGCGTGGACATGGCGCGCCTGATCCGCCGCGACCCCGACGGCACCGTGCACAAGGCGAGCCGCAAGATGTACATCTTCCGCGACCCGAAGACCGGCGCGGTCATCGACCAGGTCGGCGGCAAGCCGAACGACGCCTGGTTCTACCCCTACCAGTACATGACCTTCCGCCTCGACGGCGACACGCTCCGCGCCACCTCGACGCAGGGCGCGGGCGCCGCGAAGCGCATGGTCGACATCGGCTCGGCGATGGACGCGCGGCGCGTCGGCGACGTCGTCGTGTTCAGCGCACCGAACGCGCGCGAGCGCCCGGACGGCACCGGCAGCTACGAGATGTACGAGTTCTGGGTGCAGCCGAAGGGCTCGACGGTGCAGCCCTCGACCACCCTGACGCTGACGCTGGTCAGCTGGCACCCGATCGGCAACGGCAAGCCGGTCTACACCCACCGCACCTCCTGGCGCGTCGACCGCTATGCCGACCTGCCGGCCTCGCTGCGCGACTGGATCGACCGCAACGCGCCGCTGTATCGCGAGCCGCCGAAGGACCTCGCGGAGATCGAGGCCCTGCAGCGGTAACCGCCCGGCCGGCCTTCGCCGCGGCTGGGGCGGCAGGGGCGCGCCGCCGTTGGCGCGCCCCTTGAAAATCCGCGGCCCGCTCCCAGTTCTGGCCGCGGATGGGGCGCGGTGCCCCACCGCCAAGCAACCCACTCGCACAGGAGGTATTTGCCATGAACGATGTGGCGAAGTACGAGCCGTGGAGCGTGATGCCGCGGCTCCAGGAGGAGATCAACCGGCTGTTCGGCAACGCGATCGGCAACGACTCGAGCGCGGCCACGGTCGCCTGGGTGCCGGCCGTCGACATCCACGAATATCCGGAGCGCTTCGAGCTCTATGTCGACCTGCCGGGCGTCGACACCACCAAGGTGGACCTGACGCTGGAGGACGGCGTGCTGACGATCTCGGGGGAGCGCCTGCCCGAGTCGTCGGGCAACGACCGCCAGGAACTGCAGTACCGCCGCACCGAGCGCGGCCACGGGCGGTTCTACCGTCGCTTCGTGCTGCCGGACACGGCCGACGACGACAACGTCAAGGCCACCGGCCGCAACGGCGTGCTCACGGTCACGATCCCCAAGCAGGCTCGCGCCCTGCCGCGGCGGATCACGATCTCCGGCTGACTGGTACCTCGCCCGGGCGCCCCGGCGCCCGGGCGGGCCTCTCGCCTATCGCCTGGCCGGCTCGGGCACCACGGCACTCCCAGCAGCCGCGGGGAACCGGTGCTCGAGGAAATACTGGACCGGCCAGCGATGCCCGTCGGGGAACGCGTCGCGACCGGGCGCGCCCGTCACGTCGAAGGTGCGCGCGTGCTGCAACGCCTGGTCCGTGGCGGGCGCGGGATCGTCGGTGTTGACGTAGGCCTCGGCCCGGTCGGCACAGCGGCCGAACTCGCGCGCCCCCCAGGCGCGCTCGAACAGCCCACGCAGCCCGATCGGATCGAGGAAGATCATCTCGACCTCGCCCCGCAGGCCGCCGCCGCCGCGTGACCGGCGCGCATCGCGCCAGGCCACGCAGAGCGGGTCGAGCAGGTAGGCGCCGGCGCTGTGGGCGACGAGGTGCAGCCGCTCGAGCGTGTCGACGCGCCCGAGCTCCCGCCCCAGCGCCGCGCCGATCTGCGCGCCATGCGGCCCGGCCCGCAGGATGTTGTCCGACCACGGAGCCCAGCGATGGCGAACCACGTGGACGCCCGGGCCGGCGCGCTCCCGCCAGCGCCGCTCGAGCTCCCGCAGCGTCGGTTCCTCGGCACCGAAGCTGCCGTGGACGATCAGTACCAGTTCGCGAGTCGAGGCCGGCAGGTCGAGCCGTGCGCCAGGTGCCTGCGACGGCCAGCGAACGTAGGCTTCCAGCGCCAGCACCGCGAGGGCGAGCGCGGCCGCGCCGGCCAGCAGCCAGCGCGTCGCGCTGCCGCGGGCGGTGGCGCGGGCGCGGGCGCGGGCGCGGGCGCGGGCGCGGGCGGCGGACGGTCCCACACACACGGGTGCCGCGACGGGGCGCGCCTCAGAGCAGGCCGAGCGGCCGCGCCTTGTCACGGATGTAGCCACCGAGCCAGTCGAGGCTGCGGAACCGCAGCGTGCCGCGGCCCACCGCGACCGAGATCTGGGCCATGCCGGAGACCAGGCGGAAGGTCTTCGCCAGCAGGAACAGGTCTGCATGGCGCTTCTCGTCGGCGGTGAACGGCCGGACCGACTCGTAGCCGCGCTCGAAGGCATCGGCGTAGCGGTCGTCGAAGCCGTAGAACAGGTTGCCCCAGCGGTAGTTCTGCACGTCCTGCATCAGGTAGTCGGTGCCGACGCCGTCGAAGTCGAGCAGCGTGATGCGGCCGTCGCCGTCGACGTGCACGTTGCTCGGGTGGAAGTCGCGGTGGCAGACGCCGAGCGGCAGGTCGTCGGCGCGGACCTCGAGCAGCCGCGCCGCGAGCGCCTCCGCGACCTTCGCGAAGTCGCGCACGTCTTCTGGCCGGTCGTAGACGAAGTCGAGAAGCGCGGGCACGTTGGAGCGGAAGGCGACGACCTGTGCGACGTCGTGCGGCCGCGTGCCCTGGTACTCGATGCCGAGCCCGTGCAGCTGCGCGAACAGCGCGCCGATGCGCTCCGCGGTGCCCTCGTCGAGGCACTCGCCGAACTTCCTGCCGGGCGCCCACTCGTACAGTGCGAGCGCGCGGGCGCCCTCGGGCGAATCCACCTTGAAGTAGAGCGAGCCGTCGCGGGCGCGCAGCGGTGCCGAGGCGGGGAAGCCACGGTTGCGCAGGAAGTCGAGGAACTCGACCTCGTAGGACACCGCGTCCATGTCGATCTCGCGCCCGCCGCGGCGCCAGACGCGCAGTGCGAACTTCTGCCCTCCGGTCGCGACCAGGTAGACGTCGTTGATGCCGCGGTAGAGCAGGAACGCCTTGACCGGCCCGGCGAGCGGATAGCGCGCCGCGACCTGGCCGGCGATGAAGTCGGGATGCAGCACGGAGTGCGATACCCGTGCCATCGGCAGCGTTGCGGTGTCCATGGGCAGGGACGTTACACGCGTCCCGCACCCGGCGTCCCGCGCCGCGGCGCACCGCCGGTTCCACTAATGAAACGGCCGCCGCGATCGCCCGCGGCGGCCGTCGTCGTCGCCGGCCGCGCGTTCAGGCGCGCAGCACGGCGCCCGGGTCCTTCGCGACGTCCGGGAACTTCTTCTCGAACAGCGAGAGCCAAACGGCGGGCATCGACCTGATGTCGTACACCTTGCGGCCGTAGCAGCGCGACACGAAGGTGCCGGGGTGGTCGCCCATCTGTAGGTAGGGCGGGAAGTCGAGGATGTCGTTGAACATCTGCGCCGCAGGCGGGTTCTTCTTCCGCGGGTCCATCACGTCGGCGACGCTGCCGATGTAGGTCGACCAGTCGTTGACCGTGAAGCCCTTCCTGGCGCCATCGAGCGGCCGGCTGTCGAGCGTCAGGTCGCCCTGCACGTGCAGCATGTCGCCGACGATCCACGCCGGCCCGACGTCGGTATTGCGCGTCGACTTCATGCCCGGCGGATCGCTGCCGGCGAACGGGCTGCCACCCTTCTTGTCGTAGATCGCCGTGGTCACCCTGGGCCGGTTGTAGTTGATGTCGATGGTCCGGCCGGTGAAGGGATTCGCGAACTTCTCGAGCAGTGTCGTGCCGCCGACCGGCGTGTAGAGGTTGCCGCTCGCCGAGCGCACCTCGTAGCGGCCGTCCGGCAGGTCGCGGGTGGTGAACCAGGCCGCGACGTACATGTCCCAGAACGGCGTCGCGACCGACCCGACCACGCCGTAGCGCGTGCCGCGCATCCACCAGAACGTCAGGGTGTCGTCCATCGAGTAGGCGAGCTTGCGGAACGCCATCGCGAGGTGGTCCGGGTTCGCCGGGTCGAAGGCGGCACCGCGGCCTGCCGCCGCGGCCATGCCGGCGAGGCCCGCCGCGCCGGCGCCGCCGGCGGCGAGCCGTCCGGCGCCCACGCCGCCCGCGCCGAGCGCGCCCGCCCCCATCGCGCCAGCCAGATGGCCCAGTGCTTCACGTCGCTTGATCTTCATGTCGGATCGCTCCTCGGGTCGATGCGTGACCGGTGCCGCAGGGGCTCACCAGTTGCGCTTCTTGATGAAGTGCTGCGAGGCCTCTTCCGAGGTCTTCGGCACGTAGTCGAGCTGCGAGTTCGGCCCGTTGCGCGGCACGTACTTCGAGTAGACCGGCATCAGCATCTCGATCGGGACGTCCGGGATGCTGCGCGTGCGGCGGAACTCGCCGATCGGGATCACCGTCGAGACGAACTCCTCGTTGAACGAGCGGGCGCGCGCCACGATGCGGCCGTTCGGCCCGAAGATCGCGGTGTCGCCCGAGCCGGAGAACTCGGGGAAGCCCGGCTGCTCCGGCGAGAGCGACTGGTTGCAGACCACGGTCCAGAGCCGGTTGTGCAGCGAGATCATCGCCGCATCCTCGAGGTTGTAGCCCCCGGAGGAGGAACTGAGGCGGATCTCGAGCCCCTTCATGGCATGGGCGCGCATCACGTCCGGCTGTCCGGGCGTGATCGAGCAGGAGATGTTGCCGATGTCGGTGCGCGCGATCGGCAGCACGGCGTCCTCGCCGTACATCTCGCGGTAGCGGTCGAGCACGTCGTAGATCGAGGTGGTGAAGATGTCCCAGCCGGGCTTGAAGCCGCGCGAGTTGTTGGTCTTCCAGTGGTTGGCGGCCACCGTGCCGTCGGGCGCGATCAGCACGCCGTTCAGCAGCAGGTGGCCCGGCCAGTCCTTGTCGCGCGCATAGGTGCCGAAGGTGATGTAGCAGCCGTGCTGTTTCGCCTTCCTGCCGAGTGCCTCGGTCTCGGGCCCGGGGATCTCGATCGCGACGCGCAGCGCCTCCTCCAGCGTCCAGGGCTGCCAGCCCATGATCGGCTGCTCGTGGAAGCAGACCAGGTCCTGCGGTCCCGGGAAACCGTTGGCGGCGTCGACCAGCTCGAGCATGTGCTCGACGTTGGCCTTCATCTCCTTCGCCGGGTTCTTCGTGTCGCGCACCGAGCGCATGTTCGACTGCACCGCCGTCACGCGCAGCACGTCCTTGCGCAGCGGCACCTGCTCGTACTTGCCCTTGGCGTGCACGCTGACCTTCGGATCGGCCGCGGCCTGCGCGACCGGCGCGCCCGCGCCGAGCGTGGCCGCGGCGGCGCCGAGCGTGGCCGCGCCCAGCAGCTCGCGACGCCCCAGCAGACCGCCACCCCGCTGATCGCGGCTCAGCTGATCACGGCTCAACTGATCACGGCCCGACGGATCACGGTGTGGCATGCGTCGATCGGAACCTGGCTTGTGTTCGGACACGGTTTGCTCCTCGGGAGGCCTGGATGGGCGGGAGCACGCCACCGCGCGACAGGGCTGACGGCCCCGGGGGACGATCGACTCCGCTGATACCTACGATAGCCTTCCGCCGGGGGGACACAAGCGCGTCGCGGCCTCGGTCCGCCATCCGAGCAGTCGAGGCGCCGGGACGGGCCCCAGAGGCCTGCTGCGCCTCAGGCCGCCGCGGCAGCCGCGTCGCGCCACATCACCGGGAAGTCGTCCTGCGTCACCGGCGTGCCGTCCGCGACCGACTCGTACCGGAAACCCGGCACCCGCAGCCACTGGCTCTTGGCCAGGCACCAGCGCACGTCGTCGCCCACCACCCGCAACGCATAGCCAGTGCGCGTCGTCGGCGAGCGGTTGGCCTTGGAGTGATGCGGTGTGTAGGGATGGAACAGCACCGCATCGCCGGGGGCGAGGTCCCAGGCGAGACGCGGATACCGGCGCGTCGCCGGCTCGGCGGGATCCTCGAAGTCGGGCAGGAGCGGCTCGCTCGGGCCCTCGACCTCGCGCCGCTCGCTCCAGCGCCGGGCGACCGGCCCGCGATGGAAGCCGCCGATGAACTCGAGCCGGCCGTTGGCGGCGTTCGCCGGCGTCAGCGCCACCCAGAGGTTCGGCATCATCTCGCCCTGCAGCGCGTAGCCGCCGCCGTCGGTGTGCCAGGGCACCACCTTCTCGCAGCACGGCTGCTTGCTGAAGAGGTAGTCGTGGTACATCCGGATCGTGCCCGAGCCGATCACCCGGCCGATGATCTCGCCCGCCGGCGAGCCGAACACGAAGTCGCGAAACGGTCCGGGACGCCGGTACAGGAAGTTCACCGCGGTCATCGGCCCCTGCATGTATCCCGCGTTGCCGTGTTCCAGCGGGCGCTCGATCACGTCGCGGCTCGCCGCCGCGAGACTGGCGACCCGCGCCGCGTCGAACAGGCCACGCAGGCAGGTGACGCCGTGCTGCGCGTACTCCCGGCGGTTCGCGGCCAGGGCGTCCTCGAGTCGGCGGGTCGTCATGGGGGCCTCCGTCGTGCCATTGTGCCCGACCCCGGCACCCGCGGCCGCATGTCGTCCGTCCCCGCTGCCGTCTTCCGGGCACCGCCCGATCGGCGCCGGTTATCGCACTCGTGGCGATTCGAATTGACCGTCCCGGCCCACGGTGGCGAGACTCCGCCCATGCAGGCGAACGACAACCGGTTGCCGGCCGCGCTGAAGGCAGGCTGGGGCATCGGTGCCCTCGGCACCACGTCGATGCTCTACCTCGTCAACCTGTTCGCGATGTTCTTCCTGGTGCGTCACGCCGGCGTGCCGGCTGCCATCGCCGGCACGATCTTCGCGGTCACGCGCTTCTACGACGCCGCCGTCGACCCGCTGATCGGCACGCTGAGCGACCGCACGCGCAGCCGCTGGGGCCGGCGGCGCCCGTGGCTGCTCGGGGGCGCGCTGCTCTGCCCGCTCGCGGTGGTCGCGGTCTTCAACCCGCCGCTCGGGCTCGAGGGCAACTCCCTGTACCTGTTCGTGCTGTGTGCATTCCTCCTGTACTGCACCGCTTACTCGGTGTTCAGCATCCCCTACATGGCCCTCGGCACCGAGATGACCGACGACTACGGCGAGCGGGCCTCGGTGATGGCCTGGCGCACGTTCTTCGTCTATTCCTCGGGCGTGGTGATCGCCGCAGGCGCACCGGCGCTGGTGGCGTTGCTCGGCAGTGACCGGGCGGCCTACTCCACGATGTCCTTCGCGGCCGCTGCGGTCGTCGGCTGCACGATGCTCTGCGTGGTGTTCGCGACGGGACGGGCGCGCGTCACCGAGCGCTCGGCCGAGACGCTCGATGCGCGGGCGTGGTTCCGGACCGTGGCGTCGAACACGCCCTACCTGACGATCCTGCTGACCAAGATGACGCTGCAGCTCGGCACGGCCTTCACGGGCGCCGCGATGCTGTTCTTCATGAGCTACGTGCTCGGCAAGGGCGAGGGCGCGCTGGCCCGGTACAACCTGGTCTCGAACCTGGTCGGGATCGCGGCAGTGCCGTTCTGGAGCCTGGTGCTGCGGCGCGTCGAGCGCCGTACCGTGTTCATCGGGCTGCTGCTCGGCAACCTGGTCGGCTACCTGTCGTGGATGCTGGCCACGCCGCAGGAGCCGGACACCCTGTTCCTCGCGCGCGCGGTCTTCCAGGGCTCGGTCGGCAGCGGCTCGGTGCTGGTGGCGCTCGCGATGCTGACCGACACCATCGAACTCGACCGGCTGACCACCGGGCAGCGGCGTGAAGGGCTGTTCGTCGGCGGGTTCGAGCTGATGCAGACCACCTCGTTCGTCGTCGGGCCGCTGGTGGTCGGCTTCGCGTTCTCGGCCGCCGGCCTGGTGCCGGGCGACGCGGGCAAGGGCGCACAACCCGAGTCGGCGCTGCAGATGATGCGCTTCGCGGTCTCGGTGGTCCCGGCGGTCAGCTGCGCGGCAGGCATCCTGCTGCTGGCGCTCTACCGCCTGGATGCG
Organism: Steroidobacteraceae bacterium; assembly: GCA_025458905.1. Lineage (GTDB taxonomy): Bacteria > Pseudomonadota > Gammaproteobacteria > Steroidobacterales > Steroidobacteraceae > UBA964. Next base: position 10,417 of record JALORN010000029.1, on the reverse strand, counting down.
CGCCGGCTCGCCGAGTTGCGCGCCGCCGCCAGCTGAAAAAAAGGGGACAGATTTATTTTCGGGTTCGCTCTTGGCTCAGGGCGGGTCGTTTTCGGGCGCACCTTCACCCTGGCCACGGCTCGCGCGATGCACCCGGGCCATGTCGCGGCGTGCGTCCGCGCAGGCGCTGCGCAGGTGCGATACGAGTTCCTTCGCAGTCGGGCCTAGCACCGCGTCGCGGCGCGTCAGGATGCCGGCGGCCCCGTCGACGCGGATGCCATGGCCGGTGACCCGCCGCAGCCGGCTGGCCGCAACCTCCGGGCGCACGAAGTCCTCGGGCAACAGCGCCAGCAGGTCCGATTTCGTCAGCAGCGCCACCATCAGCGGCAGCGACAGGGTGGTGATCGACCACCGCGGCGGCTCGAGGCCAAGGCGCTCGAAGTGTCGCCCGAGGTAGGTCGCCGTAGCCTGCGAGTCGTGGACCACCCAGCCATGGGCCGCGACGTCGCGATCGGTCGCGCGCCGACGGCGGAACAACGGATGCCCGGCGCGCGCCATGATCGAGTAGCGCTCGGTATGGAGGGCCTCGAACTCGAGGCTGTGGTCGTCGTCGATCACCGGGTTGCGGACGCAGAACGCGAGCTCGATGCTGCCCTCCTGCAGCATGCGCACCAGCTCGGTGGTGTGTGCCTCGACGGCCTGCACCTTGGCATGCGGGTGCGCCTCGAGCGTTCGCAGCAGCGCCGCCGGGAACAGCTGGCGGCTGAAGTACGGGCCGACGCCGACCGCGATCCGCGCGGCGCTCTCGTTGCGGATGGCCTCGAGGTCGCGCGAGATGCGCTCGCGCTCGTTCAGCATCATGCGCGCGCGCGGCACGAGCGCCCGGCCGGAGGACGTGAGCGTGACGCCGCGCGCACTGCGCTCGAACAGCGCGACGCCGAGGGTGCCCTCGAGGCCCTTGATGCTCTGCGTCAGCGCCGGCTGGCTGAGGTGCAGGAGCGTCGCCGCGCGCCGCAGGTTGCCGGTGTCCGCCGCGACCAGGAAGCGCTTGAGCTGGATGAGGTCCATGCAGGCCCTGCCCGGCGCCCGTGGCGCCTGCGTGATAACGCGAGCCTATCGCACGCCACCATCACGAAATAGACGCTTATCGGCTCGCCGGCCGAGAATCAGGCCGGTTGCCCCCCCCTCGCCTGCGGACACCGCCATGAACAAGCCCGCCCCGCACCTGCTGATCGACAGCGACTCGCACATCAGCACCACACCGGCCATCTGGGAACGCTACCTCGGACCCGACCTGCTGGCGCATCCGGAGGCGCCGCGTCACTGGCAAGAGAACGGCATGACCTACCGCAGCATCGGCCGCGTCACCGTGCCACCGCGCTGGCCCGCGACCGTCGCCCCGAAGCCGCGCAGCTACCAGACGCCGGGCCCGAAGGGCAGGCCCGGCGCCACGGACCCGGACTACCGCGTGCAGGACTTCCTCGACGTCGAGGGTTTCGACCGGAGCCTGCTGATGCCGGAGGCCGGCTGGTGGCCCGCGGGCATCGTCGACGTGGCGCTCGGTAACGCCATGTCCGAGGCCTACAACGACTACCTGCACGACTTCGCCCGCCGGCAGCCGACGCGCCTCTTCGGCATCGGCATCCTGAACGCCGCCGACCCGCAGCATGCCGTGAAGGAGATGCGCCGCTGCGTGAAGCAACTCGGCTTCCCTGCGGTCTACCTCAACAACGAGGTCCTCGGCGCGCGCGACGACGACTACGTGATCCCCTCGCAGGAGCACTACTACCCGATCTACGAGGAAGCCGGCAGGCTCGGCGTGCCGATCGTGTTGCACGCCTGGATCAAGTTCCCGATCCCCGGCTTCCAGTTCAACCGCAAGTCGCCGACGCCGGTGACCGACATCTTCGGCATGGTCTACGCCGGCATGGAGTTGCTCGACAACCTGATCACCGGCGGCATCTGCGAGACCTTCCCGGACACGAAGTTCGGCATCTTCGAGTGCGGCGTCGGCTGGGTGCCGACGATCGTCGACCGCTACCACGAGCGGCAGGAGAAGTTCGCCGAGATGATGCGCGCGCACGCGCCGGGCATGAAGCTGCACGCCGAGGAGTACATCCAGCGCCAGATCTGGTTCGGCTTCGAGCCCGAGGACCGGTTCGTGCCGGACTTCATCAAGTGGACGAAGGCGCCGGACCGCCTGCTGTTCTCGGCCGACTACCCGCACCTCGACTACGAGCGCGGCCAGCTCGCAGCCTTCCTCCAGCGCGAGGACCTGACGCCCGAGCAACGCCGGATCACGCTGCGCGATGCGCCGCTCGAGTTCTACCGCTGGGAAGACACGGCGCGTCCGCAGGTCGTCGAGGAGCAGGGCGCCGCGGCCTGATCGCGGCCCGTCGCCCCTTTCGAGCACCCCGCAGGGCGACCGGGCCCACGTTCGGGGTGTCCAGGCCGGTCACGCATGAAGTATTCCGCGACTGCCGTCCAGCTTGCGCTGACCTCGAGCTTCGTCGCCGGCCGAGGCTTCGACCCGGCCCGCTTCGTCGCCAACTTCGGCCACACCGAGGCCGTGTTGCGTCGCCTCGCCGCCGAGACCGGCAGCCGCCTGTTCCTGTTGCCCGAGTTCTCGTTCCACGGCTGGGCGATGGGCGTGCCGCTCGCCGACTGGAATGCCGCGGCCGTCCGCCTGCCGGGGCCCGAGACCGAGCGCATCGGCCGGCTCGCGCGCGAGCTCGACGCGTACGTCGCCGGGACGTTGTTCGAGGCGATGCCGGAGTTTCCGGGCCGGCATTTCCTGACCGGCTTCGTGGTCGCGCCCGACGGCGAGCTGGTGCTGCGCTACCGCAAGCTCTATGCCCTCTCGGCAAAGACCCGGCCCGGGGACGTGTACCAGCGCTGGGTCGAGCTGTTCGGCCGCGAGTCGTTGTTCCCGGTGGTCGAGACGCCGCTCGGTCGCCTCGGCATGATGATCGCCTGGGACGCACAGTTTCCCGAGGTCGCGCGGGCGCTGGCGATGCGCGGCGCGGACGTGATCCTGCATCCGCTCGGCTCGGCCTTTGCCGCCGGCGACGAAGGTTCGGGCTTCACCCACCTTCGCGAGGTGCGCGCGCACGAGAACGTCTGCTACCTCGTCAGTGCCAACATGGGCCCGCTCGACTCGACGGGCCCGCAGATGCAGGCCCGCTGGCCCTCGCAGGTGATCGACCCGGAGGGCCGCGTGCTCGCCGCCACGACCGTCGATGCCGAAGCCCACGCCACCGCGACGATCGACCTCGAGCGGCTGCGCGCGCAGCGTGCGATGCCGGTCCGCAACTGGCTCGCCCAGCTGCAGCCCCAGCTGCACGCACCCGACTACGCGGCCGCGACCCTCTGGCCCCTGTCGCATTGGGAGAGCCGGCCGCTCGCCGATCCGCGCGAACAGCGGGAGCTCGAGTCCGGGATCGCAGCGCGCCTCGCCGGGTCGCCCGCCCTGCCCTCGTCCTAGCGGAGTGCGGCGGCCGCGCATCAGCGGCCCGGCAGCAGTTCGAACTTCACTCCCGCGAAAGCTTCGAGGCGTTCGATCAGTCGCTCGCCCAGCAGGCTCGCCGGCGTCCACGACCCGCCGCGGCGCGCAGGCTCGTCGGTGGTCTCGGTGAGGCAGGTCGCGGCCTGCGCCAGCATCCGCGCGGTCGAGCCGTAGCCCGGGTCGCGATCACCGGTGACCCGGGCCGCGAGGTGCCGGCCATCGGCCGTGGTGCCCATGAAGCGCAGGTCGAAGCAGCCGCGCCGGCGCGATGGCTCGTCAGGTCCCTCGCCCGGCGCCGGCAGCACGAAGCGCTCGAGCAGCGCCCGCGTCGGTGCCAGGGCGCCGGCCACGGTGAACGCGGCCAGGCCGGCGGCGAGGCCGCTCGCGCGCAACCGCCCCGGCAGGCCGCGGCCGGTGGAGACCGCCTCGTCGTAGGTGAAGCCGCCGCCCCAGGGATGGCCCAGCAGCGCGTGGCTGCGCAGCACGACCGGCACGTTGATCGCGCTCATCACGAACGGCGCCGTCCAGCAGCCCGACTCGGGATCGAAGCGTGCCCCGCGCGTGCGCGGCTGCCGGGGGCGCCTGGCCCCGGCGACCTCCGCCGACTCGGTGGGGCTCAGCGAGTAAGGATCGACCAGCATGCGGCGCAGCACTGGATCGGCCGCGGCCTCGCGCAACACGTTCAGCAGGCTCGCCACGGTCCCGCCCGAGACGCCGCCGCGCATCGCCCGTACGCGCATCGAGACCCGCGCACAGGGGGCACCGAGGCGCCGCTGCGCCTCGCGCTGCAGGAACAGCACGCCGAGGTCCGACGGAATCGAGTCGAACCCACAGCAGTGCACCAGCCGTGCACCCGAGGCGAGCGCCGCGGCCGAGTGACGCTCGATCATCCGCCGGATCCACGGCACCTCGCCGGTCAGGTCCGCGTAGTCGGTGCCCGATGCGGCGCACGCGGCCACGAGCGGCTCGCCGTGCAGGGCATAGGGACCGACCGTGGAGACCACGACCCGGGCCTGCCGGCACAGCGCGGCGAGGGACCCCGCGTCCGCGGCGTCCGCCACGAGACAGGGCAGTCCCGAGGCGGCGCCGCGCGCTGCCGAAGGCTCGCCCTCCGCCCGCGCGCGCAGTCCGTCGCGCACCGCCTCGAGCCGCGCCCGGGACCGCCCGGCGAGGCCCCAGCGCAATGGGCCGCCTGTGCCACCGTCTGGGCCGCTTCCGTACAGACGCCACAACTCCTCGCAGAGCAGCCGCCCGACGAAACTCGAGGCGCCGAACACCACGAGGTCGAGCGGACGCGATGCGCGCGGCACGAACCCGCTGGGCTGCGCCATCTCCACCACCTCCTGCCCGGCCACCTTGGCACCGCGACGCCGCGGCTACAATGCCCGCGATGGACAGCCTGCCGCCAGCATCGACCTCGAGCCTGGCGCTCGAGCCGATCGGCTACGCGCGCACCGGCCTCGTCACCAAGGTCGATGCACCGCGCCAGCCGCGCGCCGCACGGGGCGTGCCCGGCCGCATCGAGCTGCTGCCCGGTAGGAATTTCGAGCACGCGCTCGTGGACCTCGACGGCTGGGACTACGTCTGGGTGATCTTCTGGTTCCACCTGAACCCCTCCTGGCGGCCCAAGGTGCTGCCGCCGCGCAGCACCAGTGGCCGCAAGGGCGTGTTCTCGACCCGCGCGCCGCACCGGCCGAACCCGCTCGGCCTGTCGGCGCTGAGGCTCGAGCGCATCGAGGGCCTGACCCTGCACCTGCTCGACGTCGACCTGGTCGACGGCACGCCGGTGCTCGACATCAAGCCCTACGTGCCCTACACCGACGCGCATCCCGGTGCCCGCAGCGGCTGGCTGGACTCGGGCGCGACGCCGGGCGCTGCGCCGCCGGACCCGGTCGCCTCGCACGCAGTGGACATCGAGGCGTCGGTCGAGGCGCGCATCGCCTGGGTCGAGTCGCGCTCGGGCCTCGCGCTGCGCGAGCGCATCCTCGCAACGCTCTCGATGGGCCCCGAGCCCCATCCCTACCGGCGGATCCGGCCGGACGGGTCGGCGTTCGTGTTGTCCGTGAAGGAATGGCGCGTGCGCTTCACCGTCGACGGCACGCGGGTCCGCGTGGTCGGGCTCGGCAGCGGCTATCGCACGTCCCAGCTCGACCAGCCGCGTGCCGGCGAGGACCCCGCGCTGGTGCTGCACCGCGAGTTCGTCGCGACGTTCGGCGCAGCGGCGTGATCCTGGCCCGACCGGCACTTTCGCGCGATCCTCACCGTTCACCGCCCCGGAGAACCTCATGCCCGTAGTCCTGATCACCGGCGCCAACCGCGGCCTCGGCCTCGAGTTCGCCCGGCAATACGCCGAGTCCGGCTGGAAGGTGCTCGCCACCTGCCGCGATCCCGCCGGCGCCGGTGACCTGCACGCACTGCGCGCCTCTTGCCCGGCGCTCGAGGTCCACCCGCTCGACGTCGCCGACTTCGCCACGATCGACGCGCTTGCCGGGCGCCTCGCCGGCCGCCCGATCGACGTGCTGCTGAACAACGCGGGCGTGTTCGGGCCGAAGGCGCACGCGGAGGGCGACCGCCGCCAGGAGTTCGGCTCGATGGACTATGGCATCTGGGCCGAGGTGCTGCGCGTGAACCTGATGGCACCGATGAAGATGGCCGAGGCCTTCGTCGAACACGTCGCGGCGAGCACGCAGAAGAAGCTCGTCGCGATCTCCTCGACCGAGGGCTCCTCGCCCAACGCCAAGGGCGGCATCCATGCCTACCGCACCAGCAAGGCGGCGCTCAACATGCTGATGCAGAACCTCGCCCCCGACCTCGCGCCGCGCGGCATCGTCACCGCCGCTTTCTGCCCCGGCTGGATCAAGACACGGATGGGCGGCCCACGCGCCCCGCTCGAGGCGCCGCCGAGCATCGCCGGCCTGCGCCGCGTGATCGACGGCCTCACCCCCGAGCGCTCCGGCAAGTTCTGGCTCTGGACCGGCCAGGCGCTACCCTGGTAGGAAAAAAAGGGGACAGATTTATTTTCCGATTTACTTTCCCGTCCCGGGAAAGTAAATCGGAAAATAAATCTGTCCCCTTTTTTTCTCCGAGGCCCGCGTGCGCCCGTCCGCCCTTCCCCGAGTCCTGCTGTCGCTGCTGCTGGTCGCAGCCAGCCTGCCCGTCTCCGCCGGCCCGTCCTCGGCCGACCCCACTGGCACCTGGCGCCTGATGAAGGACCAGGACGGCAAGGTGCCGAAGGCCGGCGCCGTCGTCGAGATCACCTTCGGCAACGGCAAGTTCACGCTGAAGGCGACCCAGCCCGACGAGACCGTGACGGACACCGGCACGTATTCGGTGAAGGGCCGGCAGATCACGGTCGCGTTCCAGGACATGGCCCAAGGCCGGCGCAGCGGCGCCTTCAGCCGCTCGGCCGACACGCTGGTGCTGCCGTTCCAGATGCTCAGCGACGAGCCTGGCTGGTCGATGTGGATGACGCCCGCGGCGCTGCAGTCCTTCCTGTCGAAGGTGCCGCCGAAGCCGGCCAGCGAGACGATGCCGCAGCTGCTGGCGCGCGTGCAGAAGGTGGCCGAGGCGTTCGGCAACGACCGCGAGCGCCAGGCGATGGCACAGCGCGCCAAGGCCAACGCCGGCCGCTATGCCGGCGGCGAGGCCGAGGCGTGGTATGCACAGGGCGCGATCTTCTTCATGAAGGGCTACTACCGCGAGGCCTGGTACGGCTTCGCGCGCGCCGCCGTCCTGCAGCCCACCAATGCGGTCTACCTGCACAACCTCGCGACCACCCTGCAGGAGATCGGCTCGCAGGGCGATGCGCGCCGCATCCTCGAGTGGGTGACCGCGAACTACCCGAACCTGGACCCGCCCTTCGGCAGCCTCGCGATCGGCTGCCTCGCGCTGAAGGACACCGCGTGCGCGCGTGCCGCCTTGCAGAAGGCCCAGGCCCTCGCGCCGCAGAACGGCCTCTACGACTACGCGATGGGTCGCGTGCTCGAGCAGGAAGGCGGGAAGGAGCCCGCGCTCGCCGCCTATCGCAAGGCCTACGCCAAGGGCTATTCGGGTTCGGGCAAGGAGGGTGCGCGATGAACGCCCGTCGACGCGAGTGTCGATTCCTGCACCGCGGTGCGCCGCGACCCGCCGCGCCACGTGCCCGCTCGCGAGGCCCCGCGGGCCTTGCGGGCCTCTTCACAGTTCTGACCCTCACCGCGGTCGGCGCCGCATCGCCCGCGAGCGCCGCGCCCGGCGAGATCCCGCCCGCCTGGGTCGGGCGCTACCAGGCGCAGGTGATCAGCGCGACCTCCGGCAAGGAAGGCGACGCCGTCACCAGCTTCGGCAAGGGCATGACGCAGACCACCCTGATGCTGCAGACCCAGGCCTGCGCGCAGCAGTTCACGATGGACGTGAGCCGCAGCGGCGCCATCAGCGGCCGCGGCCGCATCATGTACGTCTACCAGGGCAATGCCGCGAGCCCGACGATGATGCTCGCGCCGGCCGCCGCCGCCGCGGGCGCCGGTGGATTCACGGTCAACCTCAGGGACGGCAGGCAGTTCCGCGACTGGAACTTCACCGGACAGGTGGCACCCGACGGCACCGTGACGATCGAAGGCCTGCCCGGCGAGCCGATGGACCTGCTGAACAACGGCCGCTGGGAGAAGCACCGACCGTGGTCGGTGCTGCCGCCCCAGGACAAGACGAAGATGCGCGGCCCGTTCGTCATGAAACTCACCGGCGGCGACCAGGCCGGCCCGCCGGCGATCCGCGTCGACCAGCAGCTGCAACTCGACGATGCCCTGATCAAGAAGGTCCGCTACCGCGCCTTCATCGTGCGCAGCGACCAGGACATCCGCCCACAGTGCGAAGCCGCGGTGCCCGCAGCGCCCAAGTGCGCGGCCAGCGAGTACCTGCGCACCAAGGGCTCGGTCGGCGTCGATGGCGCCTACACGATCGAGTCGTCGCGCGACCTGAAGAGCGGAGAAACCTCGACGACCTCGAAGGTCGGTGGCGGCGAGGCCACCGCGGGCTTCAGCAGCGACTCCTCCGGCAACGTCGGCTGGGAAGGCAACGCCGGCGCCCTGGTCGGCTCCACCCAGTTCAACCCGACCGACGGGTCGTACTCCATGACGATCGGCGTCGGCGTCGACACCGGGAGCTTCCTGCCCGGGCCGGCCAAGCTCTCGGAGAAGGTCGAGCTCGTCTACGACAGCGGCTGCGGCTGGGGCATCAAGGGCACCGGCAGCATCAACGCCGGCGCGGCGGGGGCGGGCGTCGAGGGGGCGATCTTCTTTACGAAGGCGCTGTAGGTGCGAACGACGCTGGTCCTGACTCGCGCTGGGCTAGTGACTGATGACGTCCTTTATCATTCATCTAAACGCAAGCGTGACGGCGGTCGGAAAGCAAACCTTGGCATGCGCCCGTGCGGCGACGCTTGCAGAGCGTGGTCTCGTCGCGTAGCGCTTTCTCGCCCGAATCGACAACCCTGCCGAATCTATCTGCCGCAGTACCTCGTCGAACGCAGTTCAGAAATGAAAACACCGCGACTGAGAATTACCGCGATCACAATACCCCGTTCAATGCCTACTAGGATCCCTCCACAACCTTACTCAAGTATCCCAATACGACTGGCGACAAGCTGAAAGCCCATACGGTGAAAAAGTACGAGAAAAGGCGATCCGGAGCGAACGCACGTTCTCGCCGTGCGTCTGGGTCCCAGTAAGCGGACACAGGCTGCCTAGCGTACTTGGCAAAAAAAATCCTAGCCGCAAGCCTATAAACTCCAATCTGCAGCACTGGCACTACAAGTCCAAGGGCCAGAATGCTCTGTTTCTCGGCTGCCGCGATGTAGGCCGCAATGCCACCCATGCCGGCGATAACCAAAAAGACTCTCAGCACCACATCGCCTCTCGGTGCAATGAGCAACGCCTGCTTACCCAGTATAAAGAGTATCGGCACGATCAAGCTCAACCCGAACGCTAACTCGTCCACGTATGCCAGAATCACACCGCATCCTCCCGCCCCTTACGCGGTAAGCCAAGACGATTTGGCTCGATCACCGTCGACATTGTCCTAACGACTCCGGGCTGCTCACCGCGACGCCGTAGCCTAAGCTCCAATTAGATCGATCGTTCATCCGATCCCAAGTGTCACTCAATGCGCCGACTACACCTTCGCCACCGCCGACCGCATACCACGCACCTGCACCGGCCAAGGTCCATCCTCCACTGAGGAACGCCGCTCCGCCGGTTGCAGCTATATCCAAGAAGCCACCGTACATCCGAGCGTCATCATCTGTCGCGAAGCCCCTCCAGGCTTCGTAACCCCCGAACGCGCCGCCGACAACAGCTGTGCCGGCGCCAACGCGGCCTAAACCGCGCGCAGCGTCGTCCGCAGCAGCACCTCCACCAGTGCGCCCAATTTCAGTAAGCCCGAACTCGGCGAGTGCACCGCTAGCCTCCATAGCGCTATTCATGCTCTCAACAAGGTTGTCCACCTTATCCCACTCTTCCGCGGCCACTGCACCTTCAATGGCCCGAAGGATATCGCCATGGTTAACCGAAATCGCCGACTCCAGTTCGTGTGCCCGCCAGACCACACTAGCAACACCTGGAAAGAGAGCATTGAACGCGTCGTCTATACCAGCGCCACTCTCACGAATCGCTATGTCGAACATGCTAACGCCCAGGTTCATCGAAGCAAGGGCGTCGCGGCGCGCGCTCATGTCCTCGAAGAAGCTCACCCCACTCCGACCCGGAACAGTGATTTGCTGCAGCCCGTCTGGACCGGAAGCATCGTACCACCCTGTCGCATCTAGAGTGATTGAAGGTCCCGCGCTGCTGCAAAATCCGGATGGGCTTGCCCCGGTTTTCCGGACACCGAGGTTAGGTGCGATGATGATCTCGGAGGTGTTGGATGGGAAGGCGGAGTTTCACGCCGGAGTTCAAGCAC
>JALORN010000077.1 GCA_025458905.1 Steroidobacteraceae bacterium | reverse complement strand
GGTCATCGCCGACGGCGAGCCGAACCCGCACGACATCCTGCGCCTGCAGGGCGTCGAGGCGCTGGCGAACTACCTCGTGCGCGAGATCCAGGACGTCTACCGCCTGCAGGGCGTGAAGATCAACGACAAGCACATCGAGGTGATCATCCGCCAGATGCTGCGCAAGGCCGAGGTGACCGGCGCCGGCGAGACGCCGCTGCTCAAGGGCGAGCAGCTCGACCGCTCGCGGGCGCTCGACATCAACGACCGGATGACGACGGACGGCAAGCAGCTCGCGACGCTGACGCCGGTGCTGCTCGGCATCACCAAGGCTTCGCTCGCCACGGAGTCCTTCATCTCCGCGGCGTCGTTCCAGGAGACCACGCGCGTCCTCACCGAGGCGGCGGTCCGGGGCCTCAAGGACGACCTGCGTGGCCTGAAGGAGAACGTGATCGTCGGCCGGCTGATCCCGGCGGGTACGGGGTTCGCGGCCCATTCGCACCGGCGGCGCACCGCGGACGACTCGACGCAGCGGACGTACATGGACGTCGGCGGCGGCGCGGTCGAGGCGGACGAGACCAGCATCGGCGAGGAGGAGAGCACTTCGGGCTGATGGTCCGCGATGTCGGCGCGTCGCCTGCGGCGGCGCGCCGAAGCTTGCGGGACGCCGGGCATCGCAGGGTGCCCGGCGTTTTCGTTTGGGTCCGGCACCCGCGCGGCGTGCGGCGGGCAGCCCGCTGGCCATTGGCTGCTGCCCGCGCGTCTCCGGACCGTCCATCCGGTACCGGGGTCGCCCCGATCTCTTCGAGACGTCATCCGGCCTTCACGCCGCCTACACGCGCGCCGTGACAGCGTTCGCAGGCCGGCGCGTGAATCCGCGCGCCGCGCCCCACCGAATGGCATGGAGGCTGTAGCGGTGCAGGACATGACCCCGACTTTCGAGGCGCGGCGTCGAGCCCAGCCCGAGGCAGCCGGCGCGGGCGCGATGCGTCACGCCGAGGAGCCCGTCAGTTCACCCGTCCTTCCCGACGTCGCGCGGGGCGATCGCGCAGCGATCGGACGCTGCATGGCGCGCTACGGCGCGCTGGTCTGGTCCATCGCGCGCCGGCTCTCGCCGACGACGGCGGACGCGGAGGATGCGACCCAGGAAGTGTTCCTGGAGTTGTGGCGGAGCGCGGGCCGCTTCGACCCGGCCCGCGGCTCCGAACGCGTGTTCGTCGCGATGATCGCGCGCCGGCGCCTGATCGACCGGCTGCGAACGATGCGGCCGCGCATCGAGCACGAACTGCATGGCCTCGACGAGCGCGCCAACGAGGTCTCGGTCGAGCCGCGTGCCGACCAGGCAGCCGAGGTGGCGATCGCCCGTGCGGTGCTCGAGACGCTGCCGGCCGAGCAGCGGCGGGTGATCGACCTGTCGATCGTCCACGGACTGTCGCACAGCGAGATCGCGACGCGGATCGGCATGCCGCTCGGCACGGTGAAGACGCTGGTGCGTAGGGGGCTGATCAAGGTCCGACAGGCCCTCGGCGTCGATGCGCCCCGGGGGGCCGAGGCGGGATAGGTCGCCGCGCCCCGGGCGGCCGGCAGTGTAGGTGGCAGGCTGGGCAGCAGGCTGGGCAGCAGGCGATGAGCAGCAACGACATCGAGCGCGCGCGGCGCCAGGAGCTGGCGGCGGAAGCCGCCATCGGCGGCCTGGGTCGCGATGAGTGGCTCGAACTGCGCCGCCAGGTCGGCATGCCGCCGGTGGCTGCCGAGCAGGAAGCCATGGAACGTGCCGCCGCGGCGATCGAGCTCGCCCGCCAGCCGCGGCTCGAGCCGATGCCGCGGCACCTGCTCGGGTCGATCACGGCCGCAGCCGAGCGGCATTTCGCGCCGCGCCGTGCGACACCGGCCGCCGTACCGCGGCGTCGCGAGGCCCGGCCTCGCGGAGTCGCGTACCGCCGCTGGGTCGCCGCTGCGGCGAGCCTGGTCGCGGTGATCGGGCTGGCGCTGCTCGAGCGTCGCGACGTCGCACGGGAGCCGGACGCTGCGCGGTCGGTCGATCCCGCGCGCGCGCGCCCGGCGGGTTTCCCGGACGGAGACGCGCCCACCGGCCCCGACGATGCCGCAGCCCCTTCGGGTCGCTTCGGCGACGCCGCCGAGTCGCGGCTGCTCGCGGCCCCGGTCGCCCCGGAGGACGACGGTCAGGCGGGCGGCCCGGGCGCGGGGGACGACGAGTCCAGCGCGATGCCCGACGCGGCTGCGGCACGCGGGCAACTCGCCGCGCAGCGCTTCGTGCTGCGCCGCAACTGGGCGCCCGCGGGCGACCCCGTGGGGCGCGAGGTGCAGGGCGACGTGGTTTGGGACGCCCGCACCCAGACGGGCTACATGCGCTTCACCGGGCTGCGTCGCAACGATCCGGCCACCGAGCAGTACCAGCTCTGGATCTTCGACGGCAGGCGCGACGAGCGCTATCCGGTCGACGGTGGCGTGTTCGACGTGCGCGGCGACGGCGCCGAGCTCGTCGTGCCGATCCGTGCGCGGCTCCCGGTCGGCACGCCGCTGGCGTTCGCAGTCACGATCGAGCGGCCGGGCGGTGTGGTCGTCTCGGACCGCAGTCGCGTGGTCGTGATCGCGCGCGTCGGCTGAACCGACGACCCGGCCGGGCGCGCCGTGCTGCGTGACCCGGCGTACGCAGGCGCTGAATCCAGTCTGCACGGGGACCCGAATAGCTGCGCGTGACCCTGGAAGGTCACGTACCCGGGCCGTTGGCGGCACCACCGCACCGTCGCACCCGGCACCCCGCCATCCAAGGAGGATCTACGACGATGACACGCAGCATGCGGGCTATCCTGGCCCTGGGTATCGTGGCGGCGCTCGCCGCCTGCACCGACGACGACGATCCGGCGCCGCTGGCCGCCACGGCCGAGCTGAGCGTGATCCACGCTTCCGCCGACGCGCCGGCGGTCGACGTCGACCTCAACGGCCTGCAGTTCGCGCGCGACCTGGACTTCAAGCAGGCGGTGCCCAACCAGGCGGTGTCGGCCGGTTCGGCCGAGCTGGTCGTGCGCGGCATCCTGCCGGGCACGTCGCGTCCCACGGTCATCGGCCCGGCCCGCGTCAACCTCGAGGCCGGCCGGCGCTATGCCGTGCTCGCGGTGAACCGCGTCTCGGCGATCGAGCCCCTCATCATCACCCGCGACTCCACGCCGGTGCCGGCCGGCTCGGTGCGCCTGCAGGTGGTGCACGCCGCGCCCGCCGCGCCGCGCGTCTCGGTGTACGTCACTGCGCCGAACGCCAACCTCGCGTCGAGCGCCCCCGCGGGCACGTTCTCCTTCAAGGAGTCGTTCGGGCCGGTGAACGTCGCCGCCGGCGAGTACCAGATCCGCGTGACCCCGGCCGGCACGCCTGGCACGGTGGTGTTCGACTCCGGGCCGGTGCGCCTCGACGCCGGTGGCGACCTGCTGATCTCGGCGGTGCAGAACACCGCGACGGGGGCCTCGCCGATCACGCTGCTCGCGACCACGACCAGCGGCGCCCGGCTCGAGCTCCTCGATCGCGCCGCGCCGGCGCGCGTGCGGGTCGTGCACGCCTCACCCGATGCGCCCCCGGTCGACGTCGTCGTGAACAACGACTTCACCAACCCGCTGGTACGCGCGCTCGCGTTCCCGACCGCGACGCCGTTCGTCTCCGTCCCGGGCGGCACCTACAACGTCAAGGTCACGCCTGCCGGCAACCGCGGCGTCATCGTGATCGACGCCAACCCGACCTTCGCCGCCGGTGGCGAGTTCTCGGTGTTCGCCGTCGGGCGGCTCGCGGCGATCGAGCCGCTGGTGCTGCGCGACGACCGGCGCCGCGTGGCGACGCAGGCGCGGGTCCGCATCCTGCACGCCTCGCCGACCGCCGGTGCCGTCGACCTGTACGTCGTCGCCCCCGGCGCCTCGATCGCGCAGGCGACCCCGGCGTTCTCGGCCGTGCCGTTCAAGGCGAACACGGGCTACGTGAACCTCGCCGCGGGACGCTACGACGTGGTGGTCACGCCCACGGGCAGCAAGACCGCGGCGATCGGCCCGGCGACCATCAACGTCGCCGCCAGCGGCGTGTACACGATCGCGGCGCGCGATGCGGCTGGCGGCGGCGGGCCGCTCGGCGTGATCCTGCTCGACGACTTCGTGCCCTGAGGCAGGCCGTCAGCGCCAGCCCCCGCGGCCTTGAGGCCGCGGGGGCCTTGCCTTAGGGTCGCGCGATGATCCGCATCGGCGTCGATTTCGGAGGCACCAAGATCGAGGTCGCGGCGCTCGGCGCCGACGGCGCCTTCCTGGCACGCCAGCGTGCTCCCAACCCCGGCGACTACGGCCGGGCTATCGCCACGGTGCGCGAGCTGGTCGCGGCCATCGAGGCGCGGGCCGGCACGGCGGGCAGCGTCGGCATCGGCATCCCCGGCTCGATCTCGCCGCGCACCGGCCTGGTCCGCAATGCCAACTCCACCTACCTCAACGGCCGCCCGTTCCGCGAGGATCTCGCCCTCGCGCTCGGTCGCGAGCTGCGGATGGCCAACGACGCCAACTGCCTGGCCCTGTCCGAGGCCGTGGACGGCGCGGCCACTGGCGCCCGCACGGTGTTCGCCGTCATCCTCGGCACCGGCTGCGGGGGCGGGCTGGTGGTCGACGGGCGGCTGGTCGAGGGCGCCCATGGCATCGCCGGCGAGTGGGGCCACGTGCCCCTGCCCTGGGCCCGTGACGCCGAACTCGACCCTGCGCCCTGCTGGTGCGGGCGTCGCGGCTGCCTCGAGACCTGGATCAGCGGGCCGGCACTGGAGCGCGACCATCGCGCCGCCGGAGGCGATGCGGTGCGGGCGCCCGGCATCGTCGCGGCCGCACGTGCCGGCGACCCGGTCGCGGCGGCTTCGATCGAGCGCTGGCTGGACCGCACGGCCCGCGGCCTCGCGATGGTGGTCGACCTGTTCGACCCCGACGTGCTGGTGTTCGGCGGTGGCCTCTCGAACGTCGCGGAACTCTACGCCGGCCTGCCGGAGCGGATGCGTCCCTGGATCTTCGCCGACACCTGGCAGGCGCAGCTGGCGGCGGCGCGCTGGGGGGATTCGTCGGGGGTCCGCGGTGCGGCGCGGCTCTGGTGAGCGCGCGGTCGCGGCACCCGTGGCTTCACTGCCAGCGGTTGCCGCCCCGGTCGACGAACTGCGGCGCGGCCACCGGCCGGCCGAGCGGCCCACGGAAGGTCGTGGCCCAGGCGGACAGCGCAGCGCCCGGGTAGAGGTCGAGCGCCCCGGTGCGGCCCTCGATCACGCTGTCGTCGATGCGCACCGTGGCGCCCGGGTTCACCACCAGGCCCCAGCCGCCCGAGCGCACGCGCACGTTCGCCACCGACAGGTTGCAGCCGCGCTCGGCGACGATGCCGGCGCCCGGCACGTCGACCAGCACGCCCTGCAGGGCGCGCGTCTCGCCGTTGGCGCAAACCACCGGTACCGTGATCCGGCGCAGTTCGCCGCCGGTCGCGGCGCGCGTGGCCGGCGCCGCCGACACGGCCTGTCCCACGGCACCCGGAACCGCAGCGACCGGCGCGCGCTCGATGCGGAAGCCCGAACCCTCGATGACCTGCACTCGGCCCTGGGGGTCCCGCACGACGACCGGCGCGCCGATGCTCGCCGCCGCCACGGTCGCGGCGGTGGCGGTCTCGCTGCCGGCTGCGGTCGCAGCCGTGGCCTCCGCCGCCGGCGCGGCGGCCGTGCCCGGAGCAGCGCCCGTGCCAGGTTCGCCGCGATCGGCCTGCGGGGCCGGGGCGGCCGTCCCCGGAGCGGCCGCCGTCGCGGCCGGCCCGGCTGCGGCGACCGGCGCCTGCCCGCTCGCGGGTGGCCGCGCGCCGAGTTCGATGGTCGTCACCTCGCCGCTGGTCCGCGAGCGCACCGTGAGCACCCCGGCCGCGGCGTCGCTGGAGACGATCTCGAGGTCGGGCAGGGCGGTCAGCGCCCGTCGGGCCCCCTCGAACCGGTCCTCGCGTGCGTCCTTGCATCCCGCCAGCAGCGTCGCGCCCATGGCGACGGTGGCCCCGAGAATCCGCAAACTCCGCTGTTTCATGCCGCTGAGACTAGCCCTGCACCCCCGGCCTGTCAGCCGCCCCGGCGGCCGAACAGCGGCCAGATGCCATCCACGTGGTGGTTAATGTAATCTAGGACCTCTATGGACGAACGCTCGAAGGACGACGCGGCCGGGATGGCCGCACCCACGCCGCTCCCTCGCACCCCGCACCGCATGCCTCCGGGACATCCTGCCCCGGTCCGGGTATTGCTGCGGGGCCTGGAGCTCATCCAGGCGCTGAACCGCCATGGCCCCATGACGACCGCAGCGCTCAGCCAGAAGCTGCGGCTCGCGCGCACCACGGTGAACCGTTGCCTCGCGACCCTCGAGGGCATGGAACTCGTGCATCGCGACGAGTCGCGGCGCTTCTGGCTCAGCCTGCGCGCCAAGACCCTGAGCCATGGGTTCGACGGCGCCGCCGAGCGGCTCGAGCCGGTGCGCCGCGCCCTGCTCGAGATGGCGCCGAAGGTGCAATGGCCGATCACGCTGTTCCGCTTCCAGTTCCCCGACATGGTGGTCGAGGACGCGACGGACCGCACCAGCGGCTTCGCGGTCGAGTACTTCGAGCGGGGCACGCGCCTCCCGGTGCTCACCACGGCCTCGGGTCGCGTGTTCCTGGCCTACAGCAGCCCGCGCGTGCGCGAGACCATCCTCGAGCACATCTGGCCGCGCCGGCCCGAGGAGACCCAGGCGGCCTGGGCGGACCTCGCAGCGCTCGAGCGCGACCTCGCCGCGACCCGCGAGCGTGGCTTCGCCAAGGCGGTGCGTCCACTGCGCCTGACGGAGCAGGGCAGCATCGCGATCCCGATCATGGTGGACGGCGAGCCGGTCGCGGCGCTGGCAGTGCGTTTCGCGCTGTCGGCCGTCTCGTTCGAGGACGCCCGGCGCCGGTTGCTGCCGGCGCTGCAGGAGATCGCGCACCGCCCGGCGTGACGCCGGGCGGCCCGTCACGCCGCGTCGCGCTCGCCGAGGAAGCGGTCGACTCGGCGCCGCCAGGCCGACGCGTCGGCGTCGATCTCGCCGAGCGCCACGCGCGGCGAACAGGCCGCGGCCATCGCCAGCCGCGGCCAGGACGCGGCTCCAGGGTAATCCGCCAGCAGGCAGGGCACCGGCAGCGCGCCGAGTCGCTCCTGCATCGGGTAGCGGAACGAGGCCGCGTAGGCCTGCTGCCAGGCATCGCCGATCTTCAGCAGGTCCTGCACCCGGCGGTCGAGGCTCGCCGCGTCGATCGCCGCGTCGCGACGGATCACCGCCGTGGCGCGCCGGTCGTACCAGGGCCAGAACAGCGACATGTCGCGCACGATCGCCCACGCGGTCACCAGGTGCGAGCCGTCCCAGCGCGGCTCGATCGACGGCGTGTAGTGGGCGAGCAGCGCCTCGCGCTCGTCGGGCGCGAAGATCATCACCCCGGCCTGCACGACGTGGCGCACGCGCTGCGGCGTGCGCCTGGCGAGTTCCATGGCGACCTGCCCCCCGGAATAGCGACCGAGCGCGTCCACGACATCGAAACCGAGCGCGGCGAGCGCGGCCTCGGCGTGCGCCGCATAGGCCTCCGTGCTGATCGCCTCGCGCGACAGCAACCGGTCGGACTCGCCATTGCCCGGATTGTCGATCGCCAGCAGCGGTCGCGCGCCGAGCCATGGCGAGAGCAGCGGTTCGACGCGTCGTGAAGAACCGGCGGGATCGTGCAGGCCCAGCCAGGGTCGGCCGCTCCCCGCGAGGCAGGCGCGCGCGAACAGCTGGCCGCCGGGCACGTCGACGAACATCGACTGCCAGCGCACCGCACCCGGGTCGATCTGCGGCGGGAGTGCCGGCATCGGCGCCGCGGTCGGCCGGTAGTGCCGCAGCAGGTGAGCCTCGGCCGCCGCGAGCCTCTCGTCCGGCGAGGGTCCGGCCCGCAGCACCGTGAAGTTCGGCGGCAACCCGCGCCCGATCAGCGCATCGACCTCCGCGAGGTCCGGCTTGCCCTCCCAGCGCGTCAGCGTCACCGGCACCCGGATCCGCGAGATCAGCGCATGCTTGGCGGTGTAGAACGCGGGGCGATAGGCAGCCGCGTAGGCGGGCCCTGCACGCAGGTAGTCGAGCAGCTTCGAGTGGAGCGCCGCCGGCGACGGCAGGTCCGCGACCAGCCGGTGCCCGGCATCGGTCGCCTGCCAGGGCGAGAACAGGCTCAGCGACCTCACCATGTCCCAGTGGGTCAGCAGGTGCCCGCCGTCGCGCCGCGGCGTGACGTCGGGGAAATAGCCCTCGAGCATCGCGTCGAGGTCCGCATCCTCCTTGTGCCCGGCGGTGTCGAGCATGCAGAGCGCGACGCGTTCGGGATGCGCATGCGCGAACAGCTGCGCGATCTGCGCACCGGTCGCGTTGCCGTAGAGCGCGACGCGCGCGAGCCCGAGCGCGTCGAGGAAGAGGCGCAGCGGCGGCAGGTAGTCGGCGAGCGCCGGACTCGACGGGCGACCCGGAAGCGGGTCCGACAGCCCGTAGCCGGGCGTATCGACGGCGATCGCCGTGAAGTTCGGCGCCAGCCGGCGCGCCATCGGCAAGCTGAACGCTCCCGATTGCGGCGAGGGGTGCAGCAGCACCACCGGCGGTCCCGCGCCGACGATCCGGTAGTGCAGCTGCATGCCATCGGCCAGCGTGACGAAGCGCCGCCGCACCGCGTGGCCGGTGACGCTCACCGTGGCACCTTGGCGGCGGCGCCCGCGGTGCCCGCCGGGCTCACCCCGGGCGCGACCGCCTCGTCGCGGTCGAACACGCGCCGCCACTCGAGCTTCGGCGAGCCGCCGCCGCTGCGGCGCAGCGTCAGCTCGAGCTGGCCGGTCTCGGGCAGCAGGCGGTAGGTCTCGACGAGGCGCGCACCCCGCGGCACGCGTCGCTCCACGACCAGCCGGTCGCCACGCCACCGGACGCGCTGGTCGGCGAGTTCGCCGGTCGGCAACGACACCTGGCTTTCGGTGCCGACCTCCAGCGACCGGGATCCCTGGCCGTGGCGCAGGTCGACGTAGGTCTCGGACTGGACGATCGTCAGGTCGCGCGTCTCACCGATCAGCTGGCGGAACGCCTCCAGACGCTCGGGCCGGAACAGCCAGGACGGTGGACGTCGGCGCACCGGCACCGGCCGGCCGGTCGCCGGGTCCACCTCGACGACCGGGTCCGGCAGCACCGAGTCCTCCGGGGGAATCTCGGTCAGCACCTGGCGCACGGCCTCCTGGCGGCCGCCCGGGCGTGCCGGGGGCAAGGGCGAAGGCTGGCTGAGGGCGGCGTTCAGCACCCACTCGCCGGTGAGGTCCACCGCGGGGGCGCCTGCCGCGAGACTCCCTGGCACGGCGAGCAGGCCAGCCAGCAGGACGAGCGTGGAGCGGACCGGATTGCGGCGTGCAGCCATGGGGAGGCGATCATGGCACGCCCGGGCCCGACCGGCTGCCGCGCCGCCGGGGAACCCGGGGTGCTCGTCCCGGCTGCGGCGATTGACAGGCCCGCTACCCGTTCCTAGAATCCGCGGCCTTTATCGATCCGGCCGGCACTCGCCGGGTCGACAAACAGCGGCTTACCGGATCTCGGGCCGCCCCCCTTCAGCCTGCGTGGCATGGGGAGGGCGGCCCGGTCGTCTGGGACCTGGTCTCGTTGACCAGGAGGGCCGCCCGCCGCAGCCGGTCGTGGGGCTGTCGGTCGTAGGCCCGGGTTCTCTCGCATCGTGATCCGTCACGCCGCGGGATGTTTTGGCGGGCCCTGCGAGCGATGTCTCCTGCCCGGCGCACACGTGCCGATTCCCGCCCCACCGGCCCGGCCGACGGGGCGACAACCGTCCCGCGGATCCGAAGTCCGCGGGGCGACAACGAAGGAACTGGAGACTGCATGGCCACCACCGGTCAATTGATCCGCGCCCCGCGCCGGACCCGGGCGGAGAAGACGAAGGTGCCCGCCCTGGGCGCCGCCCCGCAGAAGCGCGGCGTCTGCACCCGCGTCTACACCACGACCCCGAAGAAGCCGAACTCGGCGCTTCGCAAGGTGTGCCGCGTCCGCCTCGTCAACGGCTACGAGGTCACCTCGTACATCGGCGGCGAAGGCCACAACCTGCAGGAGCACTCGGTGGTCCTGATCCGCGGCGGCCGCGTCAAGGACCTCCCGGGCGTCCGCTATCACACCGTTCGCGGCACCCTCGACTGCGCCGGCGTGAACGACCGCAAGCAGGGCCGCTCCAAGTACGGCGCCAAGCGCCCGAAGAAGTAATCCCGAGGAGTACGAACGATGTCCCGTCGCGCACAGGCCCCCGTCCGCCACATCCTGCCGGACCCGAAGTTCAACAGCGATATGCTGGCGAAGTTCATGAACGTCGTCATGAAGAGCGGCAAGAAGTCCGCTGCCGAACGCATCATCTACGGTGCGATCGAGCGCATCACCGAGAAGACCGGCAAGCAGGGCGGCGATGCGCTGAACGTGCTCTCGCAGGCACTCGAGAACGTGAAGCCCGTGGTCGAGGTCAAGTCGCGTCGCGTCGGCGGCGCCACCTACCAGGTCCCGGTCGAGGTCCGTTCCACGCGTCGCCAGACGCTGGCCATGCGCTGGGTCATCGAGGCCGCACGCGCGCGCAGCGAGAAGTCGATGGCGTTCCGCCTGGCGCACGAACTGATGGAGGCCTCGGAGAACCGGGGCGCCGCCGTCCGCAAGCGCGAGGACACGCATCGCATGGCCGAGGCCAACAAGGCCTTCGCTCACTATAGGTGGTGATCAAGAGGGGTCGGCTGCGCCGACCCCCTCCGAGAGCTCGTATGGGTCGGCTGCCGCCGACCACATGGTTTCCAGAGCCCCGCGTCCCTTCCAGCCCGAGAGAACCTGCGTTCTTCCAGCCATGGCCCGTTCCACCCCAATCGAGCGCTACCGGAACATCGGGATCTCCGCGCACATCGACGCGGGGAAGACCACGACGACCGAGCGCATCCTTTTCTACACCGGGGTGTCGCACAAGATCGGCGAGGTCCACGACGGCGCGGCCGTGATGGACTACATGGAGCAGGAGCAGGAGCGCGGCATCACGATCACCTCCGCCGCGACCACGTGCTTCTGGAAGGGGATGGACAAGACCTTCCCCGAGCACCGCATCAACATCATCGACACGCCCGGGCACGTCGACTTCACGATCGAGGTCGAGCGCAGCTTGCGCGTGCTCGACTCCGCGGTCGCGCTGTTCTGCGCCGTGTCGGGCGTGCAGCCGCAGTCCGAGACGGTGTGGCGGCAGATGAACCGCTACGGCGTGCCGCGCATCGCGTTCGTCAACAAGATGGACCGCGCCGGCGCCAACTTCCTGCGCTGCATCGAGCAGATCCGCACCCGGCTGCGCGGCAACCCGGTGCCGATCCAGCTGCCGATCGGCGCCGAAGAGAAGTTCGAGGGCGTCGTCGACCTGCTGCGGATGAAGGCCATCTACTGGGACATGGAGACCCAGGGGATGAAGTTCGAGTACCGCGACATCCCGGCCGGCCTGCAGGCCGAGGCCGAGCAGTACCGCACCGCGATGATCGAGGCCGCGGCCGAGGCCAACGAGACGCTGACCAACAAGTACCTCGAGGGCGGCGAGCTCACGATCGAGGAGGTCAACGCCGGCCTGCGCGAGCGCGCGCTGCGCAACGAGATCGTGCTCTGCATGTGCGGCTCGGCGTTCAAGAACAAGGGCGTTCAGGCGCTGCTCGACGCCGTCATCGAATACATGCCCTCGCCGGTGCAGATGCCGCCGGTCAAGGGCCTCGGCGAGAAGGGCGAGCCGGCCACGCGCACCGCCGACGATGGCGCGCCATTCGCCGCGCTCGCGTTCAAGATCCTGAACGACCCGTTCGTCGGCAACCTGACGTTCTTCCGCGTCTACTCCGGCGTGCTGAACTCCGGCGACACGGTGTTCGTGCCCACCAAGGGCAAGACCGAGCGCATCGGCCGCCTGCTGCAGATGCACGCCTCCGAGCGCACCGAGATCAAGGAAGTGCGCGCCGGCGACATCGCCGCGGCGGTGGGGCTGAAGGACGTGATCACCGGCGACACGCTGTGCTCGCAGGACAAGGTCATCACGCTCGAGAAGATGGTGTTCCCGAACCCCGTCATCTCGGTCGCGGTCGAGCCGAAGACCAAGGCCGACCAGGAGAAGATGGGGCTCGCGCTGCAGCGCCTGGCGAAGGAAGACCCGTCGTTCCGCGTCTCGACCGACCCCGAGTCGGGCCAGACGATCATCTCGGGCATGGGCGAGTTGCACCTCGAGATCATCGTCGATCGCATGAAGCGCGAGTTCAAGGTCGAGGCGAACGTCGGCAAGCCGCAGGTCGCCTACCGGGAGACCATCCGCGCCAACGTCGAGTCGGAAGGCAAGTTCGTCCGGCAGTCGGGCGGCCGTGGCCAGTACGGCCACGTCTGGCTCAAGCTCGAGCCGAACGAGGCCGGGAAGGGCAACGAGTTCGTCAACGGCATCGTCGGCGGCGCCGTGCCGCGCGAGTTCATACCTGCGATCGAGAAGGGCATCCGGGAGTCGCTCGACACCGGCGTGCTCGCCGGCTACCCGGTCGTCGACACCAAGGTCACGGCGTTCGACGGCTCGTTCCACGACGTCGACTCGAACGAGATGGCCTTCAAGATCGCCGCCTCGATCGGCTTCAAGGACGGTTTCAAGAACGCCAGGCCCGTGCTGCTCGAGCCGATCATGAAGGTCGAGGTCGTCACCCCCGAGGACTACTCGGGCGACGTGATCGGCGACCTCAACCGCCGCCGCGGCCAGATCACCGGCATGGAGGACTCGCCCGCGGGCAAGTCGATCCTCGCGGAGGTGCCGCTGTCGGAGATGTTCGGCTACGCGACGTCGGTCCGCTCGATGAGCCAGGGCCGCGCCACCTTCACCATGGAATTCGAGAAGTACCTGGAAGTGCCGCCCAACATCGCGGACTCCATCATCAGGAACTGAATCGATCATGTACGGGCTGCGCGTTGCTGCGACGCACGACCCGGGCGAATTGGCCACCAACGCGCAGCCCGTTTAACCCTCGCCGGAGGCGATGACAAATGTCCAAGGAAAAGTTCGAACGCACCAAGCCGCACGTGAACGTGGGTACGATCGGTCACGTCGATCACGGCAAGACGACGCTGACGGCGGCGCTGACG
>JALORN010000028.1 GCA_025458905.1 Steroidobacteraceae bacterium | reverse complement strand
TCTCGGAGTATCCGGCAAGTATACCGGCCCCTTCCGTGCGGTCGGCATGATGAAGCTCTCAGGCGTGTCGCCGCCTGAGCGAATGGCCGTTCCGCGGGCCGTCCAAGGCGCGCGGACGACCCGCTGGAGCGGCCGGAGGGTCAGGCGGCGCGGCGACGGCTCTTGGCCTTGCGGGCGCTCCTCGTGGGCGCCTTGCGAGGCGGGCGCGCCGAGGCGCGCGGACGCGGCGAGGCCTGCAGCAGCCCGGCATATGTCGCAGTCGCGAGCCGGGTCACGTCGCGACCCGCTTCGGCGACGATCGCCCACGTCTCGCGGACGTTGCCGAACAGGCGGGCGTGCAAGCCGTGCCAGTCCTCGACCTGTCCGGCGACTGCCTGCCGCAGGCTGCCGGCGCGGGCCAGACGCTGCAGGCGCCGTTCGACTTCCTCGAGGCCGCCCTTGAGCATCGCGCCCTGCCTGGAGAGCAGCCTCGACGTGTACTGGTGGGAGAGGGCGCTGAGCTTCAGGGATGCCTCCGTGATCAGGTCGACCGGGCCATAGACGGCGGCAACCCGGCCGGCCGCACGGTCGGCGCCGGCCCGTGCGAAGCCGGCCGCCCGTGCCGCCTGCGCCGCGATCCGTTCTCCGGCATCGGTGGTGTTCCCGAACACTGTTTCCGCGATGGACATGGCAGCTTCCTCGGCATGGTGCATTGCAGCAATTGATGCGCTGCATCATACCGTGCTGCAGTGCAGCGTCAATGCCGGACGGTGACGGCTCCGCAGGCCGGCTAAGGCTGACGCGCGGCCGGTCGTACGGCTCAGGCCGCCGTTTCTTGAGCCCCACGAGCTTGCCGCCCCTGTGACTGGTGTCGCAGGCCCGGCATCCCCCGGCCGCTTATGTCCAGCGCAGGCGCGCTGCGGCACCCGGCTGTGATTATGGTCACGGGACGGCATCAGGGAGACCCCTAGGATCGGCGCCGACCTCGAGTCCGCAGCCTCCCGGCCATCGCAGCCCCCTCAGGTTGTGCGCCCCCGGGAGGCGCGAGCCACCTGCATCGGGTCGCGCAGGTTCGCTCGGGCGGAGCAGGTCGATTGCTTCCGCACAGGAGTCTCTCGCGATGTCCCGACTGTTGCTCGCAGGCGCCGGCCTGGCGCTGGTGACCCTGCTGTCCTCGCGCCTGGCGCTGGCCGCCGGCGCACCTGCCGGGCTGCCGATCGACAACACGGCGCAGGTCGCCTACACGATCGGCACCGCGACCGTCACCGAACCCTCGAACACCGTACGCATCGTCGTGGCCGAGGTGCTCGACGTCACGGTGACGCTGCAGAGCCCCGCCCTGACGGTCTCGCCCGGGGCCAGCAACCAGGCGCTGGTGTATCGCGTCACCAACACCGGCAACGGCAGCGAGCCCATCCGCCTGACCGTCGAGAACGTGATCGGCGGCGACCAGTTCGACCCGGTCGCCGCGGTCCCGGCCATCTACTTCGACACCGACGGCAGCGGCAGCTTCACGCCGGCCGATACGCCCTATGCGGCCGGCAGCAACGACCCGCTGCTGGCTGCGGATGCCTCGACCACGGTGCTGGTGGTCAATTCGATCCCGACCGGTCTCGCCGACGGCGCGCGCGGCCTGTCGCAACTGCGGGCGGCAGCGCTGACCGGGACCGGCGCGCCCGGGACCGTCTTC
Organism: Steroidobacteraceae bacterium; assembly: GCA_025458905.1. Classification (GTDB taxonomy): domain Bacteria; phylum Pseudomonadota; class Gammaproteobacteria; order Steroidobacterales; family Steroidobacteraceae; genus UBA964. The sequence continues at coordinate 41,018 of JALORN010000028.1, read as the reverse complement.
GCGGGGCAGGGGGCTGCGGGCACCGACGCGCTGGCCGGCACGACCGGCGGCGACGGCGATGCGACGGGCGAGTACCGGGTGGCGGACCTGCGGCTCGCCGCGGTCAAGAGTGCCACCGTGCTCGATCCCTTCGGCGGAGCGCGTCCCGTACCGCGCGCCCAGGTGACCTACCAGGTGGTCGTGACCCCGACCGGCTCCGGCAGCGCGACCGGCGTCGTGTTCACCGACCCGATCCCGCCCAGTACCACCTACGTGCCAGCGAGCCTGCGGCTCAACGGCGCTCCGCTGTCCGATGCGGCCGACGCCGACGCCGGCAGCTACCTCGCCACGCCGACCCGGCTGGTGCGAGTCGCCCTCGGCGACCTGACCCAGTCCAGCGGCCCCCAGACGATCACGTTCGTCGTGACCATCGATTGAGAGCACCCAAGGAGTCCCGCATGAAGACCGTAGACCCCGCCCGCCTCGCCCTGTCCTGCCTCGCGCTCCTGTCGGCCGGCGCGTGGGCCGCCGACGCCGATGCGCGCCGCGGCTGCATCGAACTGAAGACCGTCGCCGAGACCGAGGTCGAGACCGTCGACGCCCAGGGGCAGAGGTCCCTGAAGCTCGTGCCCGCGGCGACCGTGGTGCCGGGCTCGCAGGTGGTCTGGACCGTGACGGCCGCGAACGTCTGCGACAAGCCGGCGGACAAGGTCGTGATCGACAACCCGATCCCGGCGCAGATGAGCTTCGTGCCGGATTCGGCGGTCGGAGCCGGCGCGGACATCCTGTTCTCGACCGACGGCCGGCAGTTCGCGGGCCCGGCGGCGCTGGTCGTGCGCGACGCGACCGGCGCCGTGCGGCCTGCGCGAGCCGCCGACTACACCCACATCCGCTGGAGCCTGCGCAACCCGATCGCGCCCGGGCAGGTCGCGATGGCGCGCTATCGCGCCGAGCTGAAGTGAGCGGCCGGAGCGCCGCGACCGCCCCCTCGTCCACCGATTTCCCCACCGGAGCAACCCGATGAATCCGCTCTCCCTGACCATGAAGCGAACCGCAGCGGCACTGCTGCTGCTCGGCAGCGTCGCTGCCTTGCCCGAGGCGTACGCCGTCGGCACCGCCGCCAACACCTCGATCCAGAACCGCGCCACCATCAGCTACAGCGTCGGCGGAACGGCGCAGACGCCGATCGAGTCCTCGCCGACCGGTAACAGCGTGCCCGGCGTCAACGCAGGCACCGCGACCACCTTCGTGGTCGACAACCGCGTCGACCTGACGGTGACCGAGCAGGGCGCCGCGGCGACGGTCGTCAACCCGGCGCAGCTGGCGGTGGTCACGACCTTCCTGGTCACCAACACCGGCAACGCGGCGCAGGCCTACCAGCTGACGGCGGCCAACGTCGCCGCCGGCGCGAGCCTGTTCTCGAACACCGACAACTCCGATGTCGCGAACCTGCGCGTGTTCGTCGATGCCAACGCCAATGGCACCTACGAGGCGGCGACCGACACGGCCACGGCGATCACGACCCTGGCGGCGGACGCCGGCGTGCGGGTGTTCATCGTCGCCGACGTTCCCACGACGGCCACCAACCTGCAGTTTGCCAACGTCCGGTTGACGGCCGCCACCGCCGTCAACAACACGCCTGCGACGCTGCTCACCGCCAGCACCGGCGCCGACAACCCCGCGACGGTCGAGGTCGTGTTCGCCGACGGCACGAGTGCCGGCGGCGATGCCGCCCGCAACGGCCGCGGCGCGGCAGACGACCAGTACGCGGTGCAGTCGGCGGCGCTGACGGTGACCAAGACCTCGGCGGTGATCCGCGACCCGCTGAACGGCACGACCGACCCGAAGGCCATCCCGCTGTCGGTGGTCGAGTATCGGGTGACCGTCGCGAACACCGGTTCCGCGGCGGCGAGCGGCGTGACGCTCGACGACCCGATCCCGGCCAACACGGCCTTCCTGCAGAACGAGTACAGCGGCGCGACGCGCGACGTGCAGGTCACCACCGGCACCGGCACCGTGTTCTGCATCGCCGAGGTCGCGGCCACGGACACCAACGGCGACGGCTGCTTCCGGCCGACCGCCGCGACGCTGCGCGTCCTGCCGTCGCTGATCGGCACGGTCGCGCCCTCGGGCCCGAACAGCACGGTCACGGTGCGCTTCCGCGTCACGATCAACTGACGCGGGTCAGACCGCGGATCGACGCGTGGCAGCCAGCGTGACAGGCCACGCCTGCGGACCTGCGCGAGGCGGAGCGGGCGACCGTTCCGCCTCGCGCGCAACGGCGGGCGAGGATCGCGCCACGCGCCGCCCCGGGCGCGGCGGCTGGCGCATCCTCGCATGGCTCGCCGCGCTGCTGCTGCCGGCGGTCGCACTCGGCCAGTCGACCCAGTCCGGGACGCTGGTCCGCAACGTCGCCCAGGTCGAGTACCGCGCCGAGGGCGCGCCGCGGCTGATGCTCAGCAACGAGGTCACGCTGCGCACGGAGCCGGCCGTGTCGCGCGGGCGCGTGGCACTCGCACGCTACGCGTCGAGCCCGGCGGAGGTGGCGCTGCGCGCCACGGCCGGCCCGACGCGCTGCCTCTCGGAGGCCGGGATCGTGACCCTGACCGAGGCGACTGCCGCCGGCGTCGGGCGGATCGATCCTGCCTCGGCAGTGCCGCTCGCCGAGACTGCCACGGTGCACGCCGGCGACGCGGTGTTCGTGCGCGTCGACGACGCCGACCAGAATCGCGACGGCAGCGTACGCGAGACCGTCGAGGTGCGGCTCACCTCACGCGACACCGGCGACTCCGAATTGCTGCGCCTCGCCGAGACCGCGCCGGACAGCGGCGTGTTCGCGGGCTTCGTGCCGTCGCGCACCGGCGCAGGCCTGCCGTCGAGCTGCCAGCTCGACCTGGCACGCGACTCGAGCCTCGAGGTCAGCTACGTCGACCCGCGCGATGCCGGCGACGTGGCCAGTGCCTCCGGGCTGGTCGATCCCTTCGGCGTGGTGTTCGACTCGACCACCGGCGAACCCGTCGACGGCGTACGGGTACGGCTCCTGACCGCGAGCGGCGCGGCTGCGACGGTGTTCGGCGACGACGGCGTCAGCCGCTATCCGTCGGAGATGATCACCGGCGAGCCCGTGACCGATGCAGGCGGGACGACCTACCGGCTGCCCCGCGGCGTGTACCGGTTCCCACTCGTGACCTCGGGTGACTATCGCCTGGTGGTCGAGCCGCGCGACGGACACGTCTTCCCTTCCGGCGCGCCGCCCGAGGACCTGCAGCGCCTCCCGGGTGCGCCCTTCCGCATCGGGGAGGGCTCCTTCGGCCGTGCGTTCCAGGTGGCCGCCCCCGTGATCAGCGCGCTCGACGTGCCGCTCGACCCGCAGGGCAGCGCGCTGGTGCTGCAGAAGTCGGCCAGTGCCGAGGTGGCCGCGATCGGCGACTTCGTGGCCTACGATCTCGTGGTGCGCAACGGCGGCGCCCGTGCCGCGATCCGCGACGTCGAGATCATCGACCAGCTGCCGCGCGGCGTGCGTTACCGCGCAGGTACGGCGCGCATCGACGGCCGTACGGGTGCCGAGCCGCGCGTCGAGGCCGCGGGCGGCCGGCTGGTCTTCGGGCTGCCGCGCCTCGCGCCGGGGCAGGCCGTGCGGATCCGCTACCTGACCGAGCTCACGGTCGGCGTGCGCGGCGAGGAACTGGTGAACACCGCAATCGCGACCGCATCTGGCGGGGTCGTCTCCAACGAGGCCCAGGCGAGCATCCGGGTCCGCGACGAGTTGTTCACCGAGCGCGGCTTCGTGGTCGGCCGCGTGATCCAGGCGCGCTGTGACGCCGACCCGCGCACTGCGCCAGGGGTCGAAGGCGTCGCCATCTACCTCGAGGACGGCCGGTATGCGGTCACCGACCGCGAGGGGCGCTACCACTTCGAGGACGTGCCGCCGGGAACGCACGTGGTGCAGGCCGACGTGGGCCGTGCCGATGCGGTGCTCGAACTGCTCGACTGCCAGCGCGACGCACGGCGTGCGGGGCGCAGCTACTCGCAGTTCGTGGAACTCAGGCCGGGAGGGCTGTGGCGTGCCGACTTCCGCGTCGCGTCCGGCTCCGGCCAGCGCACGGCAGACGTGGCCGGCGGCGGCGCGCCCGCGGGCGCCGCGGCCGGCGCGGGTCCTGCGGCTGCCGGGTCGCCGGCGCCGCCGGACGTGCCGGCCCGTGCTGCGACCGGCAGCGCCGCCGACGGACCGGCGACGCCGCCCTGGCCCGACGTCGAGGAACTGCCGCCCGGCATCCGCTTCCTCGCGCCGGACGAGGATGCGACCCCGGCGATCGCGAGCCTGCGCGTCGCGCTCGCCCACGCGCCGGGCCAGCAGGTCTCGCTGGCGATCAACGGCGAGTCCGTGAGCCCCTTGAACTTCGACGGCACCCAGGCGAGCCGCAGTGGGAACGTCGCGCTCAGCCGGTGGCGTGGTGTCGACCTGCGCGACGGGCCGAACGAGCTGGTGGCCGAGGTCCGCGACGCGACGGGCGTGCTGGTGCAGCGTCTCGCGCGACGAGTGCACTACGGCGGCGGTCCGGTGCGCGCCGAGTTCGACCGCGCCGCCTCGACCCTGCTCGCCGACGGGCGCACCCGCCCCGTGGTGGTGCTGCGGCTGTACGACGCCTGGGGGCGGCCGGCGCGCCCGGGGACGCTCGGCAGCTTCCAGGTGGGCGCGCCGTACCGCTCCTGGTGGGAAGTGCAGGCGCTCGACGACAACCCGCTGCTGGCGACCGGGGCGCGCGAGCCGACGTTCGAGGTGGGCCAGCGAGGGCTCGCCCGCCTCGAGCTCGAACCGACCACCCTGGCGGGCACCGCGACGCTGCGGCTGCGCTTCAACGAGCGCCAGACGCAGGAGGTGCGCGCGTGGCTCGAGCCCGCGGCACGCGACTGGATCATGGTGGGCATCGCCGCCGGGACGGCGGCCTGGAACCGACTGGGCGGGAGTGCCGAGCCGCTGGGAGAGGGCGGTGCGCCGCTCGAGGAGGGCTTCACCGACGGCGGGCGCGTCGCGTTCTTCGCCAAGGGCCGGGTACGCGGCGACGCGCTGCTGACGCTCGCGTACGACTCTGCGCGCGACCGGCGGGAGGCGCGGCGACGCCTGCAGAACGTCATCGCACCGGACGAGTACTACCTGCTTTACGCCGACGGGACCGAGTCGCGCGCCGAGGCGGCCTCGACCGAGAAGCTGTTCGTGAAGCTCGAGCGAAGGCAGTTCGTCGCGATGTTCGGCGACTTCGAGACGGGCTTCACCGTCACGGAGCTGGCCCGCTACGACCGCAGCCTGACCGGCTTCAAGGCGGACTACGTCGGAGAGACCGTCGGGGCGAGCGCGTTCGCCGCGCGCACCGACCTCGGCTATGGACGCGACGAACTGCGCGGCGACGGCACTTCGGGACTCTATCGCCTCTCGCGCACCCCGATCGTCACCGGCAGCGACCGCCTCCGCATCGAGGTCCGCGACCGCTTCCGCACCGAGCAGGTGGTCTCCAGCCGCGAACTCGCGCGCTTCCTCGACTATCGGCTGGACTACGCGACCGGCGAGCTGTTCTTCAAGGAGCCCGTGCCGAGCCGCGACGAGGCCTTCAACCCGGTCTTCATCGTCGCCGAGTACGAGACCGCGTCGCGAGGCGAGGAGGTGACGACGGCAGGCGGCCGTGCCTTCGTGCGCAGCGCCGACGCGCGGGCCGAGGCGGGCGTCACCCTGGTGGAAGACGGCGCGGTGTCCGGCGACACGCAGCTGGCCGGCGCCGACCTGCGCTGGCAGCTCGCGCCGGCAACGGAACTGCGGGCCGAGGTTGCGCGCAGCCGCTCCAGGGATCCGGCCCGTGCCGCGCAGGCCTCTGCCTACCTCGCCGAGATGCGCCACGTGTCGGAGCGCCTCGAGGCCCTGCTGTACCTGCGCGAGCAGCAGGCCGGCTTCGGCGTCGGCCAGCAGCTCTCCACCGAGGCCGGTACCCGCAAGTCGGGCATCGACCTGCGCTGGAACGTGGACGCGCACTGGGCCCTCGAGGCGGAGTTGCTGGCCCAGACCGCCCTCGAGACTGGCGCCGACCGCCAGCTCGCCGCTGCGCAGTTGCGGCACGAGCGCGAGACCCTGGGTGCCGGGGTAGGCTTGCGGCAGGTCGCAGACCGGGTACCCGGGCAGGGCAACAACCGCTCCGAGCAGGCCTTCCTCACCGGCAACGTCGACCTCTTCGACCGGCGCATCACGCTGCGCGGCAGCGCCGACGCGACGCTCGCCGGGCGCGACGACAGCGTCGACTACCCGGCACGCACCCTGCTGGGCATCGACTGGCACGTGCGCGACGACGTCGACCTGTTCACCGAGTGGGAGCACGCCGATGGCGAAGCGCTGCGTTCCGACATGACCAGGGTCGGGGTGCGAGCGCGACCCTGGGAGCGCACCCAGGTGCTGTCGTCGCTGAACCAGCAGGCCACGGAATTCGGTCCGCGCAGCTTCGCGAACTTCGGGCTGACGCAGGGCTTCAGGCTCAACGCGCGCTGGACCTTCGACGTCGGCGTGGACCAGAGCAATACGCTGCGCGGACCGGGGGTGGCGCCGCTGCTGTCGCCGCAGGTGCCGCTCGCCTCGGGTGCGAGCGGGCTCGGGGGCAGCGAGGACTTCCTGGCCACCTTCGTGGGCACCCAGTACCACGACGATGCCTGGACGCTGACCGGTCGCGCGGAGCGGCGCACGGCCGACAGCGGCCGCCGCTGGAGCCTGACGGCGGGGTGGTACCGCGAGCAGTCCTCGGGCCACAGCCTGTCGATGTCGCTGCAGCACCTCGATACGGCGCCGCGACTGGAAGGCCCCGACGAGACGTCCACCGGGTTGCGCTTCGCCTGGGCGTGGCGTCCCGGGGATGCCTCGTGGATCGTGTTCAACCGCCTCGACCTGGAGCGCGAGCGTCGCCAGCAGGCGCTCGCCGTGCAGGAGACGCAGCGCTGGGTCGACAACCTGCACGCCAACTGGCAGCTGCGTCCCAACCTGCAGGCTGGCGTGCAGCTCGGGCTGCGGCGCGTCGTCGGCAGCTTCGACGAGCAGCGCCTGAGGGGCACCACGCTGCTGCTGGCCGGGGACTGGCGCATCGACCTGCCGTGGCGCCCTTTCGGACGCGCCATCGACGCGGGCCTGCACGCGGCGCGGATCGAGTCGCGCGAAGCCGGGGTCGGGCGCAACAGCATCGGCATCGACGTGGGCGTCTCGCCGGCGACCAACGTCTGGGTCTCGGTCGGCTACAACGCCGTCGGTTTCCGCGACGCCGACTTCAGCGCGGCGCGCTACACGGCGCGCGGACCCTACCTGTCCTTCCGCATCAAGGCAGATCAGGACACTTTCAAGGATTTGCGGCTCGACAGCCTGCGCGCGCCACGCTAGCGTCGCGCGCTGGATGCAGGACTACGAGGACATCTTCGGCGCCGAGGGCCCGCTCGCCCGCTCGCTGGCGGGCTTCGTGCCGCGCCGCGCGCAGATGCAGATGGCGACGCGCGTGGCCGAGGCACTCGCGACGCGCGGCAACCTGATCGTCGAAGCGGGCACGGGTACCGGCAAGACCTTCGCCTACCTGGTGCCGGCGCTGCTGTCGAATGCGCGGGTGCTGATCTCCACCGGCACGCGCACGCTCCAGGACCAGCTCCATTCCAAGGACGTGCCACTGGTGGCACGCGCGCTGGGCGCGCCGGCGCGGATCGCGCTTCTCAAGGGTCGCTCCAACTACCTCTGCCGGCAGCGACTCGCGCGCAGCGCTGCCCAGGGCACCCTCGAGGCGCTCGCGGTCCGCGACCCGCTGCGCGCCCGGGTCGAGGCCTGGGCCGAGGTGACGCACACCGGCGACCTCGCCGAGGTGGCTGGCCTGACCGAAGGGCATCCGTTGTGGCCGCAGGTCACCTCGACGCGCGAGAACTGCCTGGGCCAGCGGTGCGAGGAGTACGCGCGTTGCCACGTGGTCGCCGCGCGCCGCGAGGCGCAGGAGGCCGACGTCGTGGTCGTCAACCATCACCTGCTGCTGGCCGACCTCGCGCTGAAGGAGGACGGTTTCGGCGACCTGCTCGGTACCAGCGATGCCGTGATCCTCGACGAGGCGCACCAGCTGCCCGACCTGGCCACGCAGTTCTTCGGCGAGCGCATCGGCACCCGGCAGGTCGAGAACCTGCTGGCCGATTCGCGTGCGGCCGTGCTGCGCGCCGGCCTGCCCCCGGCCGGACTCGGTGCCGCTCTGCACGGCGTCGAGCAGTCGCTCGGCGCGATGCTCGCCGTGCTGCCGCGCGGCGTGCCGCCGGTGCGCTGGGAGGACAGCGGCGCCGACCTCGAGTCGTTCGTGCTCGGCCTGGCTGCGGCGCTCGGCAGCCTCGCTGCGGCGCTCGAGGCGACGGGAGTCGAGGCGGAGGTCGCACAGTCGGCCGAGCGCGCCGGGCGCCTCGCACGGTCCCTCGAGCGGATCGCGCTCTGTGGCGAGGAAGAGGGCGCGCGCACCGTCGAGTCCAGCGGGCGCAGCCTGACGCTGGGGCTGCTGCCGTTCGACATCGCCGAGCGCTTCCGCGAACTGGTCGGTGCGCGCCGCGCAGCCTGGGTGTTCACCTCGGCGACGCTGTCCGTGGGCGACGACTTCTCGCACTTTGCCTCGCGCCTCGGCCTCGCCGAGGCGCCGACGCTGCGGATCGCGAGCCCCTTCGACTACGAGTCCCAGGCGCTGCTCTACCTGCCGCCGGGGCTGCCGGACCCGGCCGATCCGCGTTACGTGGATGCGGTGATCGACGCCAGCCTGCCACTGCTCGATGCCTCGGGCGGCGGCGCCTTCCTGCTGTTCACCAGCCATCGGGCCCTGGCTCGCGCCGCGGCGCGGCTGCGGGAGCGCTGGGAGTGGGCGGGTGACCTGCCGGTGCTGGTGCAGGGCGAGAGCCCGCGTGAGCGCCTGCTGCAGCAGTTCCGCGAGCACGGCAGTGCGGTGCTGCTCGGCACCGCGAGCTTCTGGGAAGGGGTCGACGTCAAGGGCGAGGCCCTGCGCCTGGTGATCATCGAGAAGCTGCCGTTCGCCTCGCCCGAGGAGCCGCTGGTCAAGTCGCGGATCGACTTCCTGCGCCGCCACGGTGGCAACCCGTTCCGCGACTACCAGCTGCCGGAGGCGGTGCTCGCGCTGAAGCAGGGCTTCGGGCGCCTGATCCGCAGCGAGGACGACCGTGGCCTGATCGCCATCTGCGACCCGCGCCTGGTCGAGAAGAGCTATGGCCGGGTGTTTCGGGCGAGCCTCCCCGAGATGCCGGCGACCCGCGACCTGGGAGAGGCCACGCGTTTCCTCGCGCGACTCGCGCCGGTCACCGGCGGGATGCCCCGTTGAAGCTGCTCGCGCTCGAGGTCTCGACCGAGGCGTGCTCGGTCGCCCTGCTCGAGGGCGCGGCGGTCGCCTGCCTGCACGAGGAACCCGGTCGCGGCCAGGCCGAGCTGCTGTTGCCGATGGTCGACCGGCTGCTGCGGGAGGCCGGAGTCGGCCTCGGCGCGCTCGATGCGATCGCCTTCGGCCGGGGTCCGGGCGGGTTCACCGGCGTGCGGCTCGGGGCCAGCGTCGCCCAGGGGCTGGCTTTCGGGGCCGGCCGCCCCGTCGTCCCGGTCTCGACGCTGCGCGCAACGGCCGCGGCGGTGATGTTCGAGGATGCTGCCGTCGAGGTGGTGCTGGTCTGCAACGACGCGCGGATGCAGGAGGTGTACTGGTCGGCCTACGGGCGGGGCCCCGACGGGCTGCCGGTCCCGCTGGCAGCCGAACAGGTGGGCCCAGCGCGGTCCGTGCATTTCGAAGTGCCGGCCGGCCGGCGCTTCGTGGCGGCCGGCCGTGGCCTGGCGGCACATCCGGAGCTCGCCGCGCGGTACGCTGACCGCGGGGCGTTGCAAGAGCAGCGGCTGCCCGATGCCGCCGCCGTTGCCCGGCTGGCGGTTCCGGAAGTGCTGGCGGGCCGGGCGCTGCCGGCCCGCCATGCATTGCCGGTTTATGTCAGGGACGAGGTGGTGCGGGCCGCCGGGACGGCCGGAGGCGGTGCCCCGGGGCGGCTTCCCGCCCGTTCTTCATGAACCTGCAACACACGGCACCTGTAATACTCGTGTCAGAAACACGAGCAGCACCGCCATGCCCGGCAAGCAGATCCTGGTCATCGAGGACGAACGGCCGATCCGCGAGATGATCGCCTTCGGACTGCGCCGGGCGGGCTTCGAGGTGCGCGAGGCAGAGGATTGCCGCAGCGCCCGGGCCGAGCTCGCCGACCGCCGCCCGGACCTGCTGCTGGTCGACTGGATGCTGCCGGACATGTCCGGGCTGGAGCTCACCCGCCAGCTCAAGCGCGACCGCGAGACCCGGGAACTGCCCGTGATCATGCTCACCGCGCGGGCCGACGAGCCGGACAAGGTCTCCGGGCTCGAGGGCGGCGCGGACGACTATGTCACCAAGCCGTTCTCGCCCCGCGAACTGGTCGCGCGCATCAATGCCGTGCTGCGTCGCAGCGCACCACAGGGCGGGGACGAAGTCGTCGACTACGACGGACTGCGCCTCGACCAGGCCAGCCACCGCGTCATGGTCGGCGAGCGCACCGTGGCGCTCGGACCCACCGAGTACCGGATGCTCGAGTTCTTCATGACCCATCCGGAGCGCGTCTATTCGCGCGAGCAGCTGCTGGATCGGGTCTGGGGCGGCAACGTGTACGTCGAGGAGCGCACCATCGACGTGCACATCCGGCGCCTGCGCAAGGCCCTCGAGGAATTCGGTTACGATCGCCTGATCCAGACCGTGCGCGGCGCCGGCTACCGGTTCTCGACGCGGCTGGAATGATCCACGGCGGGTCCACCGCCGTGCCACCACTGCCGCAAGGGGACGGGATCGGGCGATGAATGCCGCGCTCGGGGGCTGGTCGTACGCGCTGGCGCGCCTTGCCGCTGCGCTGGTCGCCGGCTCGCTGCTCGGCTGGTTCGTCGGCAGCTACTGGGCCGGCCTCGCCGGCACGCTCGCCGCCTACCTCGCGGTGCAGCTCCACCAGCTCTACCGTCTCGACCACTGGCTGCGCAACCGCAGCCGCCTCGACCCGCCCGACCCCGGTGGCCTGTGGGGCGACGTCGTGGTGCAGGTGGTCCGCTTGCACCGGCGGAAGAAGTTCCACAAGGCCCGGGTCGTGCGGCTGTTCCGCGAGCTGCGCCGTTCCACCGCCTCGATGCCGGACGGGGTCATCCTGCTGAACGACGAGTCGGAGATCCTGTGGTTCAACCGCAAGGCGAGCGAGTTGCTCGGGCTGCGCCGCAAGACCGACTTCGGCATCCGCATCGAGAACCTCGTGCGCCAGCCGGAGTTCTCGCGCTACCTTGCCGCCGGCCAGTACGCCAGCGCCGTGGTGGTGCCGCGCAAGGCGGGCGAGGACAGCTGGCTGTCGTTCCAGGCGGTCCCTTATGGTGACGGCCAGATGCTGCTGCTGGTCCGCGACGTGTCGCGGCAGACCCGTCTCGAGACGATGCGCAAGGACTTCGTCGCCAACGCCTCGCACGAGCTGCGTTCGCCGCTCACCGTGATCGCCGGCTACCTCGAGACGCTCGCCACCGACCCGGCGGTGCCGGCGGACCTGCGGGCGCCGCTCGCCGAGATGCGCCGTCAGTCCGAGCGCATGACGACCATCGTCGAGGACCTGCTGGAGCTGTCGCGTCTCGAGTCGAGCGACGAGGAAGTGGCCGGCGAGCCGCTCGACGTCGCCGGCCTGCTCGCGACCCTGCGCAAGGACGTGCTGGCCCGGCCGCAGCACCCGTCCGAAGTGCGGGTCGCGATCGAGAGCGAGACGCGGCTGGTCGGCGACCCCGGGCTGCTGCACTCGGCGTTCTCGAACCTGGTCGACAACGCCGCCAAGTACACTCCCGCGGAGGGTAGCATCGCGCTGCGCTGGTGGAGCGACGCGAACGGCGGGCACTTCTCGGTCACCGACACGGGGCCGGGCATCCCGGCGGAGCACCTGCCGCGGCTGACCGAGCGCTTCTACCGCGTCGATGCCGGCCGCGCCCGCGCGACCGGCGGTTCCGGCCTCGGGCTCGCGATCGTCAAGCACGCGCTGCAGCGCCACGGTGCGGAACTGGAGGTCACCAGCGTGCCGGGTCGCGGCAGCACGTTCACCTGCCATTTCCCCGTGCGCCGGCTGCTCGCGGCCGAGGTGGCGCGACGCGCCAGCGCCTGACGGGCCACCGCCCTCGCCGAAGCTGCGTTCCGCGGTCGCCGCGAACTGCTTCACGGTCTTCACCGGAACGTCGCATTGCCGGTGAACACTCGTTATTCTGCCGGGTCAGGGGCCTCGCCCCGCATGGAACGGGTCATGGAAACCGCAGACCTCTCGCACCACATCTCGCGCCGCTTCAACGAGGACCTGGAACGCGTGCGCGGCAAGGTGCTGGCGATGGGCGGCTTCGTCGAGGAGCAACTCGCCAAGGCGGTGACTGCCCTGGTCGAGGGCGACAGCGTCATGGGCGAGGCGGTGGCCCGCGACGACTACCAGATCAACAACATGGAAGTGTCGATCGACGAGGAGTGCTCGCGGATCCTCGCGACGCGGGCGCCCACCGCGGGCGACCTGCGCGTGATCGTCGCGATCATCAAGGCGATCACCGACCTCGAGCGCATGGGCGACGAGTGCGAGAAGATCGGCTACATCGCCTCGCGCCTCGCCACTCAGGAGCGGCCTGCCGACAAGTACCGCGAGGTCAAGCACCTCGGGCGCATCGTGCAGGACATGGTCCACGATGCCCTCGACGCCTTCGCGCGCATGGATGCCGCCGCTGCGCTCACGGTCGCCCGCAAGGACCGTTTCGTCGACGAGGAGTACGAGTCGATCCAGCGCCAGTCCATCACCTTCATGATGGAAGACCCGCGTGCCATCCGCCGTGCGCTGGACGTGATGTGGGTGGTCCGCGCCCTCGAGCGCATCGGGGACCACGCCAAGAACATGTGCGAGTACGTGATCTACATGGTGCACGGCAAGGACATCCGCCACATCCGGCTCGAGGACGTCGAGTCGGAGTTGCGGCAGCCGCGCGCCTGAGGACGGTGGCACCTCGCGCAGCCGGGAGCCGAGACCGATGACGGCACGCCGATCCCTGAACGCGTTCGGTGCCGCGGCCTGCGCGGGCATGCTCGGCTACGCGTTCTATGCGGAGAAGGTGCTGCACCTCGAGCCATGCCCGCTGTGCATGTTCCAGCGCGTCGGGGTCGCGGCACTCGGGGCGGTGTTCCTGCTGGCGGCGATACTCGACCCCGTGTCCCGCGGCGGCGCCCGTGTCCACGCCGCCCTGATCGCCCTGGCCGCAGCGTTCCCGGCGTACGTCGCGGGCCGGCACGTCTACATCCAGACCCTGCCGGCCGGCTCGGTGCCTTCCTGCGGCGCGACCCTCGACTACATGCTCGAGGTCTTCCCGCTGCTCGAGGTCGTCAAGAAGGTGCTGACCGGGGGCGGGGAGTGCGCGCGGATCGACTGGAGCTTCCTCGGCCTCTCGATGCCTGCCTGGGTGCTGATCAGCGTGCTGGCGCTGGCTGCCGTCGGGCTGTTCGCGAACCTGCGTTCTGGTGCACCTTCCAGATTCTGGCAGGTTCCCTCCTCAAGCTCCTGAGATTCATGCGGTTTTAATGCCGCGTTCACCGGGCCGTCATCGCCCGGGCCGAGACTGCCGGCGGTCACCCCGAGACGGCAGGATGCTCGTGATCGCCGCAGCCCAGCGCTCCTGGATCGACGCCCGGCCCCCGCGCATCGTGCGTCTCGGACATGGCGCCCCACGCGGTCGTGGCGGTGCCCCGGCGCCCGCGGTGGCGGCCTGGCTCGCCGGTCCTGGCGGGCCGCGTCCGCGACGCGCCTTGCGACCCACGTCCGACCGACCCGCACCCTTCCGGCGTCCCGCCGGACCGACGTGACTCGCGGGGCCGGACGGATGCGGATCCTGATGGTCTCGGACGTCTACTTCCCGCGCGTCAACGGCGTCTCCACGTCGATCCAGACTTTCCGCTCGGACCTGATGGCGATGGGACACCGCGTGGTGCTGGTCGCGCCAGGCTATCCGGGCGCGGCGAACCTCGATGACGGCGAGGCGGTGATCCGCATACGCTCGCGCGCCGTGCCTCGTGATCCGGAGGACCGGATGTTCTCCCGTGGCAGGCTGCTCGCCCTGACGCCCGAGCTGCGGCGCGAACGCTTCGACCTGGTCCACGTCCAGACCCCGTTCGTGGCCCATTACGCCGGCGTCGAGCTCGCGCGCCGCCTGTCGCTGCCCCTGGTCGAGAGCTACCACACCTACTTCGAGCACTATCTGCACCACTACGTCCCGGCGTTGCCTGCCCGGCTGCTGCAGACGATCGCCCGCCGCTTCACCCTCGCCCAGTGCCGGCAGGTCGATGCCGTGATCTCGCCCTCGCGGCAGATGGCCGAGGCGCTGCGCGGCTACGGGGTCGAGACGCCGATCGAGGTCCTGCCCACCGGGTTGCCGGCGGACCGCTTCGCGCCGGGCGATCGCGACCGGTTCCGGCGCCGCCGGGACATCGCCCCCGACAGGCCCGTGGCACTGTTCGTCGGGCGGGTCGCGCACGAGAAGAACATCGATTTCCTGGTGCGCATGCTGGTCCCGTTGCGCCGCGCCGTGCCCGAGGTGCTGCTGGTCGTGGCGGGCGAGGGGCCGGCGGAGACGCACCTGCGTGGCCTGGTGCGCGACGCCGGCCTGCAGCCGAACGTGAAGTTCATCGGCTACCTGGAGCGCAGCACCGAGCTGCGCGACTGCTACGCAGCGGCCGACGTCTTCGTGTTCGCCTCGCGCACCGAGACACAGGGCCTGGTCCTGCTGGAGGCGATGGCCCAGGGTACGCCCGTGGTCTCCACCGCGGTCATGGGCACCGTCGACGTGCTCGCCGGCGCCGCGGGTGCCGTGATCGTCCCGGAGGACGAGACCGCATTCTCCGCCGCCGTGGCCGCGCTGGTGCTGGACCCGGGGCGACGCGCGGCGCTCGGGTCGCTCGCCCGGGAGGACGCGCAGCGCTGGTCGTCCCGGTCGATGGCCGAGCGCCTGGTCGCGCTCTACCTCGGTGCCATCGCACGTGGGCGCGGTGGGCTGGCCGCAGGGCCGGGCGGCAGCGCGGCGCAGGCGCTGGAACCCGCGTCTCCGGGGCCGAGACGCGTGGCATGAGCGCGCCTGCCGGTTGGTTCCTGCGGGCCGACCTCGCCGAGCGCCGGCTGTGCCTCGTCGCGACCGCCGTGGCCCGACGCCGTGCGTTCCGCAGGCTGTTCCAGGTGGCGAGTCGCCTCGGGGACGGCGCGGCCTGGTACGCGCTGATGGCGGCGATGCCACTGCTGCTCGGCCGTGCCGGCTGGGCCGCCGCACTGCAGATGCTCGGGACCGGCGGCGTCGGGCTCGGGATCTACAAGCTGCTGAAGCGACGGCTGGTGCGCGAGCGGCCCTACGTGGGCCTGGCCGGCATACCCTGTGCGATGGCGCCGCTCGACCGGTACAGTTTTCCTTCCGGCCACACGCTGCACGCCGTGTGCTTCACGCTGCTGGCGCTGCACCACGTGCCTGCGCTCGCGCCTGGGCTGGTGCCGTTCGCCGTGCTCGTGGCGCTGTCACGGGTCGTGCTCGGGCTGCACTATCCGAGCGACGTGCTCGCGGGTGCGGCCCTCGGGGCAGGCCTGGCCCTGGCGAGCCTCGAGATGCTCGCCTGAGCGCCCCTTCGGGTCAGGCGAGCAAGCGCCGCATCACGCCGAGGTACATCGAGTGCAGGATGTCGACCTCTTCGATCCGGACACACTCGTTGACCTTGTGGATCGTGGCGTTGACGACGCCGAGCTCGACCACCTGGGCACCCATCGGAGCGATGAAGCGCCCGTCCGACGTGCCACCACCGGTCGAGAGCCGCGGCACCTGCCCCGTCACCTCGCGGACGGCCTCGACGGCCGCGCCAGAGAGCGGGCCGGGCGGGGTATAGAACGGCTCGCCGGAGAGATACCACTCGAGCGTGTAGCGGATGCCGTGCTTGCGCAGGATGCCCTCGACGATCTCCTTGAGTCCGTCGAGCGTCTGCACCGGCGAATAGCGCAGGTTGAATCGCGCCTTGAGCTCGCCGGGGATCACGTTGGGTGCGCCGGTGCCGGCGTTGAGGTTGGAGATCTGGAACGTGGTCGGCTGGAAATGCTCGTTGCCGTGGTCCCAGGTGCGCGAGGTGAGTTCGGCGAGCGCCGGCGCGAGGGTGTGGACCGGGTTCTCGGCGAGCTGCGGATAGGCGACGTGGCCCTGCACGCCGTGGACCGTCAGGCGGCCCGACAGCGACCCGCGTCGCCCGATCTTGATGGTGTCGCCGATGCGCTGCTCGCTCGACGGCTCGCCGACGAGGCAGTAGTCGATGCGCTCCCTGCGGGCGCCCAGGGTCTCGACGACCTTCTTGGTGCCGTCGACCGACGGGCCTTCCTCGTCGCTGGTGATCAGGTAGGCGATGCGCCCGGAGTGCCCTGGACGCTCGGTGACGAAGGCCTCGGTGGCCGTGATCATCGCGGCCAGGCCGCTCTTCATGTCGGCTGCGCCGCGCCCATAGAGCACGCCGTCCCGGATGGTCGGCTGGAACGGGTCGGTGCGCCACTCCTCGAGCGGGCCGGTGGGCACGACGTCGGTGTGCCCCGCGAAACAGAGTACCGGGCCGGAACGGCCACGGGTGGCCCAGAGGTTGTCGACGTTGCCGTAGCGCAGCATCTCGACCTCGAAGCCGAGCGCGGCGAGGCGGCGCGCCATGACTTCCTGGCAGCCGGCGTCCACCGGGGTGACGGAATTCCGCGCGATCAGGTCCTGGGTGAGCTCGAGCGTGGCGGACATTGCGTCGGGGCGGCGACCGGGCAGCGAAACCGAGCGCGTTTATAGGACGCAGCGACCCCCAGCGCAAGAGTTTTATGGGCGATCAGCGGCTTACGCGTGGCCGCGGCCGGCTGAAACATTTCTGAAACTTTTCCGTCATATTCTCCGGCCTCGTCCACAGGAGCAGCCGACCGTGAAGATCGCATGCGTTTCCGCCCGGTCCCTCGTCGTCGTCGCAGCGGCCGTCGCGACGTCCGGCCTTGCGGGCGTCGCCTGGGCGCAGTCCGCTCGGGACTTCGTCAACGTCGTGGGCTCCTCGACCGTATATCCGTTCACGACCACGGTCGCCGAGCAGTTCGGTCGGCAGGGTCGGTTCAAGACACCGAAGGTGGAGAGCACCGGCACCGGCGGTGGCATCAAGCTGTTCTGCAACGGTGTCGGCGTGCAGCACCCGGACGTCGTCAACGCCTCGCGGCGCATGAACGCAGGCGAGCTCGAGACCTGCCGCAAGAACGGCGTCACCGAGATCGTCGAGGTGAAGATCGGCTTCGACGGCCTGACGCTCTCCGAGAGCAAGCGCGGACCTTCGTTCTCCCTGACGCGCAAGCAGGTCTACCTCGCGCTCGCCAAGCAGGTCCCCGACCCGGCCAGGCCGACGGCCCTGGTGAACAATCCGTACAAGACCTGGAAGGACGTCGACCCGGCGCTTCCGGCCCTCAAGATCGAGGTGCTCGGCCCCCCGCCCACCTCGGGCACCCGCGACTCCTTCCACGAGCTCTACATGGAGGCCGGCTGCCGCAGCTTCGCGTGGATCGACCAGCTTCGGGGCATGGACGAGAAGCGCTTCAAGCGGGTCTGCCACACGGTCCGCGAGGACGGCGCCTTCATCGAGGCCGGGGAGAACGACAACCTGATCGTGCAGAAGATCGAGGCCAACCCGAACGCGGTCGGCATCTTCGGCTTCAGCTTCCTGGAGGAGAACCTCGACCAGTTGCGGGGCCTGAAGGTCGATGGCGTGGAGCCGACCTACGAGACCATCGCGTCGGGGAAATTCCCGGCCGCGCGCCCGCTCTACGTCTACGTCAAGAAGGCACACATCGGGGTGATCCCGGGCCTGAAGCAGTTCGTCGACGAGTACGTCAGCGACAAGGCACTGGGCGAGGAGGGGTACCTGACCGAGCGCGGCCTGGTCGCGCTGCCGAGGGCCGAGCTCGCGAAGATGCGCGCGGACGTCAAGGCGCTCAAGCCGCTCAAGCTCTGACCACTCACGCCCCGCGCGCACCCGCGGCGGCGACCGGTGTTCGTCGCCGCCGCCTGCTGCGGCGGGGTCGTGGCGGGGGAAGGATGCCGAACTCACCGTGTGCCGTGCCGGTACCTCCTTGTCTTTAAAGAGCTTTTTTTGCGGACGCGGGGTCGAGGCAGCGTCCGTCGGCCGGCTGCCCGGCGGGCCGAGGTGGGCGCCTCCGCCGGCTTGAGGCAGACTAGCTTCACAGGGATGTCATCTACGGCATCCACTCTCCAATGATTAAGCCAGCCGGGCGGCCCGCTCACCTGCGGCGACGCATCCGCTGGGACACGGGGCACGGGGACAAAGGGTAGGCATGACACCGTCACTGCTGCTCGTCGTGGTCGTCGCGATGTCGGTCGTCGCGTTCTGGGTCGGCAAGGGCCGCTCCATCGCGATCGTCGGCGGCACGCGCGGCATCCGGCAGCTGCACTCCCTGCCGGGGCACTACGGCCTGCTGACGGCCTTGTGGTGCGGGCTGCCGGCGCTGCTGGTCATCGGCCTGTGGCTCGCGTTCCAGGACGGTCTGCTGCTGCGTCTCGTCTCCAGCCACCTGCCGCCGGAGATCCGCGCGCTGCCGGCGGCCGAGTTCGGCCTGTTCGTCAACGACGTGCGGAACGTCATCGCCGGGAACCTCCCGCCCGCGCAGGTCTCGCCCGCCACCGCGGCGGCGGCGGCCGAGTACCTCGAGCTGCGGCGGGTCGCGCGCCTCGCGCTCACCGGCCTCGTTCTCGCGATGGGCGTCGTCGCGGCGCTCGTGGTGCGCGGGCGGATCCACCCGGAACTGCGCGCCCGCAATTCCGTCGAGATCATCCTCGAGGGCCTGCTGTTCCTGTGCTCGCTGATCGCCGTGCTCACCACGGTCGGCATCATCCTCTCGGTCGTGTTCGAGGCCTCGCGCTTCTTCGGGGTGGTGCCGGTCGGCGAGTTCCTGTTCGGCACCCGCTGGAGCCCGCAGATGGCGATCCGGGCGGACCAGGTCGGCTCGTCCGGCGCGTTCGGCGCGGTGCCGCTGTTCGCCGGGACGCTGCTGATCTCGGCGGTGGCCATGGTCGTGGCGGTGCCCGTCGGTCTGTTCTCGGCGATCTACCTCGCCGAGTACGCGCCGCAGCGCGTGCGGCGCCTCGTGAAGCCGCTGCTCGAGGTGCTCGCGGGCGTGCCGACGGTGGTCTACGGCTTCTTCGCCGTCGTCACGGTGGGGCCGGCATTGCGGGCCTGGGGCGAGGCGCTCGGCCTCGACGTGGCCGGCGAGAGTGCGCTCGCCGCCGGGCTGGTGATGGGCATCATGATCATCCCGTTCGTGTCCTCGCTGGCCGACGACATGATCACTGCGGTGCCCCAGAGCCTGCGCGACGGCGCCTATGCGCTCGGTGCCACGCGTTCGGAGACCATCAAGCAGGTGGTGCTGCGCGCCGCGCTGCCGGGCATCGTCGGCGGCGTGCTGCTGGCGATCTCGCGCGCCATAGGCGAGACCATGATCGTGGTCATGGCCGCCGGCCTCGCCGCCAACCTGACGGCGAACCCGCTCGAGGCGGTCACGACGGTCACGGTCCAGATCGTCACGCTGCTGGTCGGTGACCAGGAGTTCGACAGCCCGAAGACCCTGGCGGCCTTCGCACTCGGGCTGGTGCTGTTCGTCGCGACGCTGGTGCTCAACGTCGTGGCGCTCTACGTCGTCCGGAGATATCGTGAGCAGTACGACTGACCCCGCGGCGGCGGCGAGCGGGCAGCGCACCGCGGCCGAGACCCAGGCGATCGTCGAGCGCAGCCTGCGGCGCCGCTATCGCGCCGAGAAGCGCTTCCAGGCCTACGGCATCGCGGCGGTGCTCGCCGGTGTCCTGTTCGTCGTCTTCCTGTTCGGCTCGATCTTCTCGCAGGGCGCCTCGGTGTTCCGCCAGTCCTACCTGCGGCTGCAGGTGTTCTACGATCCGGCGGTCATCGACCCTGCCGGGACGCGGCTGGCCGACGACCTGGCCACCGCCGACTACCAGGCGCTGGTGCGCGAGTCGCTGCGCAAGCGCTTCCCCGACGTGGAGGGCCGCGCGGCGCTGCGCAAGCTCTATGCCGTCGCCAGCGGCGCCGCCGCGGTCGAGCTGCAGCAGCGCGTGGCTGCCGACCCGACGCTGATCGGCCGGAGCGAGCGCGTGTGGGTGCTGGCCGACGACGCGGTCGACATGTTGCTCAAGGGCGAGACCCGGCGCGATTCGGCCGAGGAGGAGCGCCGCCTGACCGACGAGCAGGTGGCGTGGATCGACGCGCTCGCCGCCGACGGCTCGCTGGCACTGCGCTTCAATCGTGCGTTCTTCGGGAACGGCGACTCGCGCGACCCGGAGCAGGCCGGCGTGCGCGGCGCGCTGTTCGGCTCTTTCCTGACGCTGCTCATCACGCTGCTGTTGTCCTTCCCGATCGGCGTCGCGGCTGCCGTCTACCTGGAGGAGTTCGCGCCGCGCAACCGGCTGACCGACGTCATCGAGGTCAACATCAACAACCTGGCCGCGGTACCTTCCATCGTCTTCGGGCTGCTCGGCCTGGCGGTGTTCATCGCGTACTTCGGCCTGCCGCGGTCGGCACCGCTGGTCGGGGGTCTCGTGCTGACGTTGCTGACGCTGCCGACCATCATCATCGCCTCGCGCGCGGCGCTGAAGGCGGTGCCGCCCTCGATACGCGAAGCGGCGTTCGGGATGGGCGCTTCCCGGCTGCAGACGGTGGCCCACCACGTGCTGCCGCTCGCGATGCCGGGCATGCTGACGGGGGCGATCATCGGCATGGCGCGGGCGCTCGGCGAGAGCGCCCCGCTGCTGATGATCGGCATGGTGGCCTTCATCGTCGACGTGCCCAAGGGGGTCTTGGACCCGTCCACGGCACTGCCAGTCCAGGTTTTCCTGTGGTCGGACCTTCCCGAGCGGGGCTTCGTCGAGCGCACCTCGGGCGCGATCATCGTGCTGCTGCTCTTCCTGCTGGTCATGAACGCCACGGCCGTCGTGCTCCGCAACCGCTTCGAGAAGCGCTGGTGACCCCATGCCTACCGCCACCCTGAAGGGCCCCCGGCCCGACGCCCGGACAGCATCCATGAACGACACCCCCAGCGCCCCGCCCGCGGCCGGCCCGGCGACCGCCATCGACGCGAAGTCGCTGCCCATGCCGGAGGGCATCCGCACGGTCGGCAGCGTGACCACGGCCGACCCCCTGTTCTCCTGCCGCAGCGTCGACGTCTTCTACGGCCAGAAGCAGGCGATCAAGAACCTGAACATCGACATCGGCCGCAAGCAGGTGCTGGCGATGATCGGGCCGTCGGGTTGCGGCAAGTCGACGTTCCTGCGCTGCCTCAATCGCATGAACGACACCATCGTCGGGGCGCGAGTCGAGGGGCAGATCCACCTCGACGGCCGCGACATCCACGACCGCAAGCAGGACGTGGTGCAGCTGCGCGCGCGGGTGGGCATGGTGTTCCAGAAGCCGAATCCCTTCCCCAAGTCGATCTACGAGAACGTCGCCTATGGGCCGCGCATCCACGGCCTCGCCGGCGACCGCGCCGAGCTCGACGACATCGTCAGCACCAGCCTGCGCCGCGCCGGCCTCTGGGACGAGGTCAAGGACCGGCTGCAGCAGCCGGGCACCAGCCTCTCGGGCGGCCAGCAGCAGCGCCTCTGCATCGCGCGCACCATCGCAGTGAACCCGGAAGTGATCCTGATGGACGAGCCGTGCTCGGCGCTCGACCCGATCGCCACGGCGCGCATCGAGGACCTGATCGACGAGCTGCGGCAGAGCTACGCGATCTGCATCGTCACGCACTCGATGCAGCAGGCCGCGCGCGTCTCGCAGCGCACGGCCTATTTCCACCTCGGCGAGCTGATCGAGGTGGGCGAGACCGACCGCATCTTCACCAATCCTCGCGCCAAGCTGACCGAGGACTACATCACGGGCCGCTTCGGCTGAGACCGCGCACGTGGCTGACGAGGCCATGGCGATCGAGGGTCACACGAGCCGCGCCTACGACGGTGAGCTCTCCTCGCTCCACGTCCAGGTGGTCGAGATGGGCGGGCTGCTGCTGCTGCAGGTGCGCGAAGCGGCCAACGCCTACACCGAGTGGGATCCCGGCCTGGCGCGCCGCGTGGTCGAGCGCGAACGGTTGCTGAACGGCTACCACCGCGACGTCGATGCGCGCTCCCTCGCGCTGATCGCCCGTCGCCAGCCGGTGGCCAGCGACCTGCGGGCCGTCGTGGCGCTGTCGCGGGTCGTCGCCGAGCTCGAGCGCGCCGGTGACGAGGCCAGGAAGATCGCGCAGGCGGTGCTGGGCCGCGCCGGCGGCTCTGCCTCGCGTCCCGGATTCGCGACGGCGCGCGACGCGCGGCACCTCGCGCGCCTCGCCGTCAACATGGTGCGCCTCTCGCTGGACGCGCTGGACCGCCTCGACGGCCCGCTGGCGCGCGAGGTCATCGCGCTCGACCGCGAGCTCGACGAGGAGTACGCGAGCGGCCTGCGACGCCTGATGACGCGCGCCATGGAGGACGTGCGCGTCTTCGGCGGGGCGATGGAAGCGGCGTTCGTGCTGAAGTCGCTCGAGCGCATCGGCGATCATGCGCGCAACGTTGCGCGCCTGATGCTCTCGCTCGGGCGCGATGCCGCCGGCGCGCCGCCCGGGGAAGGGCAGCCGGCGGCCGACGCCTCGCCGCGTTGAGCGGCGGGTCAGTCGGCGCTGCGCAGCAGCTCGTTGATGGAGGTCTTGGAGCGCGTCTGCGCATCCACCTTCTTGACGATCACCGCGCAGTAGAGCGAGTAGCGGCCGTCCTTCGAGGGCAGGCTGCCCGGCACGACGACCGCCCCGGGCGGCACCCGCCCGGTGGACACCTCGCCCGTCTCCCGATCGTAGATCCGCGTGCTCTGTCCGATGAACACGCCCATCGAGATGACGGCGCCTTCGCCCACGACCACGCCCTCGACCACCTCGGAGCGGGCGCCGATGAAGCAGTTGTCCTCGATGACCGTCGGCGCGGCCTGCAGGGGCTCCAGCACCCCGCCGATGCCGACGCCCCCCGAGAGGTGCACGTTGCGGCCGATCTGGGCACAGGAGCCGACGGTCGCCCAGGTGTCGACCATCGTCCCGGCTCCGACGTGGGCGCCGATGTTGACGAACGAGGGCATCAGCACCACGTCGGGACCGACGTAGGCACCCTTGCGCACCACGGCATCGGGCACGATGCGCGTGCCGGACGCGCGGATCGCCGCCTCGTCCATGCCCGCGTACTTGAGGGGCACCTTGTCGAAGAACCGCGTGTAGCCGCCATCGACCAGCGTGTTGTCGTGGGTGCGGAAGTAGAGCAGGACCGCCTTCTTCAGCCACTCGTTGACGCGCCACCGGCCGTCCAGCTTCTCCGCCACGCGCGCGCGGCCGGAGTCGAGCAGCTCGAGGCAGTCGTCGAGCGCGACGCGCAGCTCGGCGGACACGCTTCTCGGGGTGATCTCGGCACGCTTCTCGAACGCGGCCTCGATCATCGGTTGCAGGCGCAGGGTGTCGGTCATCGGTTCGTTTCCTGGAGATAGTCACGGATGCGATGGGCGGCCTCGACGCACTCGTCGACGCCGGCGACCAGGGTGATGCGCACCTTGCCGCGGCCGGGGTTGCCGCGGCCCGCGTCGCGCGCGAGGTAGCTGCCCGGGAGCAGGGTGACGTTCCGGTCGGCGAACAGCCCGCGGACGAAGGCCTCGTCGTCGCCGCCGACGTCCGCCCAGAGGTAGAAGCCGCCGGCAGGACGCTCGACCGGCAGCACCGGCGCCAGCACCGGCAGCACGCCTGCGAACTTGGCGCTATACAGCTCGCGGTTGGCGGCCACGTGCGCGTCGTCGTCCCAGGCCGCGATGCTCGCGAGCTGGGTGGGCACGGCCATCGCCGAGCCGTGATAGGTGCGGTAGAGCAGGAACCGCGCCAGGAGCGCGGGGTCGCCCGCGACGAAGCCGCTGCGCAGGCCGGGCAGGTTGGAGCGCTTCGAGAGGCTGTGGAAGACCACGCAACGCTCGAAGCGTGCGCGGCCCGTGGCCCGCGCCGCGACGAGCAGCGAGGTCGGCGGTGCCGCCTCGTCCGCATAGAGCTCTGCGTAGCACTCGTCGGAGGCGATCACGAAGTCGAACCGCTCGGCCAGCTCGAGCGCGCGCTGCAGGTAGCCGAGGTCCATGACCGCGCCGGTCGGGTTGCCGGGGCTGCAGAGATAGAGCAGCTGGCAGCGGCGCCACGCTTCCTCGGGCACGGCGTCGAGGTCGGGAAGGCCGCCCGCGCTGCCCGCGGGCGCGAACACCGGCTCGGCGCCGGCGAGCAGCGCGGCGCCCTCGTAGATCTGGTAGAACGGGTTCGGCATCACGACGACCGGCGCGCGCTTCGCCGACGGGTCGACGGTCGCCTGGGCGAAGGCGAACAGCGCCTCGCGGGTGCCGTTCACGGGGAGCACCATCGTGGCCGGGTCGACGGACTGGCCGAGGCCGAAGCGTCGTGCGAGCCAGCGTGCACAGGCGGCGCGCAGCTCGGGCAGGCCGATCGTGGCCGGATAGCTGCCGACCTTGTGCAGGTTGTCGCGCAGCGCCTCGAGCACGAAGGGCGGCGGCGGGTGCTGCGGCTCGCCAATCGACATCGCGATGTGCGGGAGGGCCGACGGCGGCACCGCACCCGCCTTCAGGCGCGCCAGGCGTTCGAACGGGTAGGGCTGCAGCAGGTCGAGTCGGCTCATCGGCAGGGGGCGTCGCGCAGGCAGGGGGCCGCCGGCGGTGCCGTCGGCGCCTGCAGTGTAGCCGATGCGGGCGCCGTGCCGCTCAGGCGGCGCGCCGGCGGTCCAGGGCCTCGGTGAGCCGGGCGACGAGCCGCTCGGCCGTGGCGGCGTCGAGCGGCCGGTTGTCGCGGTCGGTCACGTAGAAGACGTCCTCGGCGCGCTCGCCGACGGTCATGATCTTCGCGGCGAGCAGTTCGATCCGTTCGTCGATCATGACCTTGCCGATGTCGCACAGCAGCCCCGGGCGGTCGCCGGCCACCAGCTCCAGCACCGAGCGGTTGTTGCGCTCGTCGACGCTCACGTGGATCTGCGTCGTGGTGTTGAACATCCGCACCTGGCGCGGGG
Organism: Steroidobacteraceae bacterium; assembly: GCA_025458905.1. Taxonomy (GTDB): domain Bacteria; phylum Pseudomonadota; class Gammaproteobacteria; order Steroidobacterales; family Steroidobacteraceae; genus UBA964. The sequence goes on along the minus strand of JALORN010000028.1, from coordinate 15,808 downwards.
CGCGCCGCGACACGCCCAGCGGCGTTTCCTTGGGGCTCTGCAGGGAGCGCAGCAGCGCCTGCTCGATCTCGCGGCGCCGCTCCACGTCGTCGATCGCCGAGCCGTCGTCCTCGAGCACGTGGTAGAGGTCGAGGCTGTTGCCGTCCTGGGTCGGGGTGATCCGCGCGTCGACGACGTTGAGGCCGAGCTGCTCCAGCACCGCGGTGCTGCGGGCGAAGCCGTGGTGACGGTGCGGCGCGTAGGTCATGATCGCGGTGGTGCCGCGGTGGTTCTCGGACTGCAGCGAGACCACTGGCTCGTCGGAGTCACCCGCGTGGGTGGCGAGCACGCGCGTGTGCCAGGCGACTTCCTCGGGGGTGTGCCGGAGGAAGTACGCGCCGGAGAGCTTCGACCACGCCGCGTCGATAGCCCCGGCGGCGATGCCCTGTCCGGCGAGCAGTTCGCGGGCGGCCTGCTGGGTCTCGCGCTCGAGCTCGTCCTGGTCGATCGGGCTCTCCAGGCCGCGCCGCAGCGCGCGCTTCACGCGCTCGTAGAACTCGTGGAACAGCGAGGCCTTCCACGAGTTCCACAGCTTCGGGTTGGTGCCACGGACGTCGGCTGCGGTAAGCACGTACAGGTAGTCGAGGTGGGTCTCGTCGCCGACGCGCTGGGCGAAGCCGTTGATCACCTGCGGGTCGGAGATGTCCTGCTTCTGCGCCGTGATCGACAGCTGCAGGTGGTTCCGGACCAGCCACGCCACGAGCCGCGCGTCGTAGCGCGACAGGCCCTGCTCCAGGCAGAAGGCCTCGGCGTCCACCGCCCCGAGCTCGGAATGGTCGCCGCCGCGCCCCTTGGCGATGTCGTGGAACAACGCGGCGAGGTAGGCGATCTCGGGCCGCGGCAGCGACTGCATGATCCGCGACAGGTTCGGCAGCTCGTGGTCGAAGCGCGGGATCGCGAGCCTGCGCAGGTTGCTGACGACGAACAGCGTGTGCGCGTCGACCGTGTAGGCGTGGAACAGGTCGTACTGCATGCGGCCGACGATCCGGCCGAACGAGGGGATGTAGCGGCCGAGCACGCCGTAGGTGTTCATCCGCCGCAGCTCGTGGGTCACCCCGGCCGGCGCGCGCAGGATGTCGAGGAACAGCCGGTGGTGGCGCGGGTTCTGCCGGAACTCCTCGTCGATCAGCCACAGATGGCGGCCGATCGCGCGGATGGTCGAGGCGCGCACGCCGCGGATCTCCGGGTTCTGCTGCAGCAGCGCGAACGCCTCGAGCAGCGCGTGGGGCGAGCGCGCGAACACCTCGTCGCTGACGGCCTCGAGGTAGTCGTCCCGCACCTGGAAGCGCGGGTTCAGCGGGCGAGGGGGGCTCGAGTCCTCGAGGATCTTCTCGCGGAACAACTGCAGCAGCAGCTCGTTCAGCAGGCTGACGTCCATCACGGTGCGGTAATAGCGCTGCATCAGCTGCTCGACCGCGAGCGTGAAGGTGGCGTCCTCGTAGCCGAAGGTCTTGGCGAGGCGGGTCTGGTGGTCGAACAGCAGCCGGTCCTCGCGCCGGCCGGTGGCCACGTGCAGCCCGAAGCGAACCTTCCACAGGAAGGACTGCGCGCCCTTGAGGCGGCGCAGCTCCGAGGGCGTCAGGAAGCCCTGCGTCGCGAGCTCGTCGAGCGTGTTGGCGCCGAAGTGCCGCTTCGCCACCCAGGCGATCGTCTGGATGTCGCGCAGGCCGCCGGGGCCGGTCTTCACGTTCGGCTCGAGGTTGTAGGCGGTGTCGTTGGCCTTGAGGTGCCGGTCGGCCTGTTCCCGCACCTTGGCGCGGAAGAATTCCTCGACCGGCCAGATGCGCTCCGGCGCGAGCGCGACGCGCATCGAGTCGTAGAGCGCGGCGTTGCCGGCGAGCCGGCGAGCCTCGATCAGGGTGGTCATCACGCCGACGTCGGCCGCGCTCTCCTCGGCGCACTCGCCGACCGTGCGCACGCTGTGCCCGACCTCGAGGCCGATGTCCCACAGGAAGGTGACCAGGCGCTCGAGCGTACCGAGGCCCTCCGGCTGCAGCGGCGCGGGCACCAGCACCAGGATGTCGACGTCGGAGCACGGATGCAGTTCGCCGCGCCCGTACCCGCCCACGGCCACCAGCGTCCAGTCATCGCCGTGGCCCTCGAGGCGCGTGCGCCAGATCTCGCGCAGCACCGCGTCCAGCAGGCGCGCGCGCGCGTGCACCAGCGTCTCGACCGGCTCCTCCGCCAGGAAGCGGGCCTTGAGGTCCGCCTGCCCCTCGCGCAGCACGGCGGCATAGGTGGCGGCCGCGTCGCCTTCCGCGGCCAGCCGCGTCGGCAGCAGGTCGATCAGCGGCCAGGAGAAATCGCCGCCCGACTCGACCGGGCCGGGCGCCAGCGCGTCGAGGTCGTGATCGGACATCAGCCGCTTCCGGCGCTCGCCGTCACGGGCGTCGCCGGGACGGCGGCGCGGGCCTGCGCACCGAGCGTCAGCACCTCGACGCCCGTGGCCGTCACGAGCACGGTGTGCTCCCACTGCGCGGAGAGGGAATGGTCCTTGGTCACCACGGTCCAGCCGTCCGGCAGCAGCTTCACGAAGCGCTTGCCGGCGTTGATCATCGGCTCGACCGTGAAGGTCATGCCGGTGCGCAGCTCGAGGCCGGTGCCGGCCTCGCCGTAGTGCAGCACCTGCGGGTCCTCGTGGTAGATGCGGCCGATGCCGTGGCCGCAGTACTCGCGCACGATCGAGAAGCCGCGTCCCTCGGCGAACGCCTGGATGGCGTGTCCGACGTCCCCGAGGTGGGCGCCGGGTCGCACCTGCTCGATGCCGCGCCACATCGCCTCGAAGCAGGTCTCGACCAGGCGCTGGGCCTGCACCGGCGGCTTGCCGACGAAGTACATGCGGCTGGTGTCGCCGTGGTAGCCGTCGCGGATGACCGTGACGTCGATGTTGATGATGTCGCCGGCCTTGAGCCGCTTGTCGTTCGGGATGCCGTGGCAGACCACGTGGTTCACCGAGGCGCAGATGGTCTTCGGGAAGCCGCGGTAGTTGAGGTTGGCCGGGATCGCCTTCTGCACCTGGGTGATGTAGGCGTGGCAGATCCGGTCGAGCTCGTCGGTGGTGACGCCGGGCACGACGTGCTCCCCGATCATGTCGAGGACGTCGGCCGCCAGGCGCCCCGCTTCGCGCATTTTCTGTTGTTCGTCAGGGGTTTTGATCGTTACCAGCATAGGTATCCGGGCCGTCCGGCGCGCGAACCGTAAGGCGTTGTTTGTACGGGAAGTTCATGGTATAAAGCGCGGCCTTTTTTGGCAAACAACCCACACGCGCGTCGCGACATCGGCAGCTGGGTGTCCAGGAGCAGGTTGTGGACTGCGGTTGCAGCCCCGCCCGTTCCCGGATGGCTGTCGAGACGCGCGGAGGCTCAACCCGACAAGGAGTGACTGATGGCCAGCGTGTCCATGCGACAGATGCTGGAGGCGGGCGTCCATTTCGGACACCAGACCCGCTTCTGGAACCCGAAGATGGCCGAGTACATCTTCGGCGAACGCAACAAGATCCACATCATCAACCTCGAGAAGACGCAGCCGCTGTTCACGGAGGCCGCGAACTTCGTGAAGGGCGTCGTCGCCGACGGCGGCACGGTGCTGTTCGTCGGCACCAAGCGCTCGGCCCGCGAGGCCGTGCAGCGCGAGGCGACCCGCTGCGAGATGCCGTTCGTCAACCAGCGCTGGCTGGGCGGCATGCTCACCAACTTCAAGACGGTGCGCCAGTCGATCAAGCGCCTCTCCGACCTCACCGAGATGAAGGACAGCGGCACGCTCGAGCGCCGTGGCAAGAAGGAGGGCACCATGCTGCGCCGCGAGATGGAGAAGCTCGAGCGCTCCCTCGGTGGCATCAAGCACATGGAATCCCTGCCCGACGCGATCTTCGTGATCGACGTCGGCCACGAGAACATCGCGATCCACGAGGCCCGCAAGCTCGGCATCCCCGTGGTGGCGGTGGTCGACACCAACTGCTCCCCCGACGGCATCGACTACGTCGTGCCGGGCAACGACGACGCGATGCGCGCGATCCAGCTCTACGCGATCGGCATGGCCGACGCGGTGATCGAGGGTCGCTCGCAGGTGCCGCAGATCGCGGTCGGCGAGGACGAGTTCGTCGAACTCGACGAGCAGGGCAACCCGCGGCCGAAGTCGGGTCGTGGACGGCCGCGTCGCGAGGCGCCTGGTGCCGGGCGCGGTCGCCGTCCGGCGCCGCCCGCCCGGCGCCGCCCGGTCGCCTCGGTCGCCGCGCCGGCCGACGGCGAGGCCGAGGACGATGCCGTGACGGAGCTGGCCGAGGCCGTCGCCGCCCAGGTCGGCGCCACCGATGGTGCTGCCGCCACGGCCTCCGCCTCGGCGCCTGCGCCGCGTCGCCGGCCCCAGGGCGGCCCCGCGCCGCGTCGCCGGGGTTGAGCGCCATGGCGAACATTTCCGCCGACCTGGTCAAGCAGCTCCGCGAGCGCACCGGCGCGGGCATGATGGAGTGCAAGAAGGCGCTGGTGGAGACCCAGGGCGACCTCGAGGCCGCCGCCGAGCTGATGCGCAAGCAGGGCCTCGCCAAGGCCGACAAGAAGGCCGCGCGCGTGGCCGCGGAGGGCGTGGTCGTGGTCGAGAAGTCGGCCGACGGCCGGGCCGCGGCGATGGTCGAGGTCAACTGCGAGACCGACTTCGTCGCGCGCGAGGCCGATTTCCAGGGTTTCGCGTCCGAGGTGGCTCGCAAGGCGCTGGAGACCAAGGCTGCGGACGTCACGGCGCTCGCCGGCGTCAGGCTGGCGAGCGGCGAGACCGTCGACGAGCGGCGCCGCGCGCTGGTCGCCAAGATCGGCGAGAACATCTCGGTGCGCCGGGCTTCCTACCTGGAGTCCGCCGGGTCCCTGGGCGCGTATCGCCACGGCACGCGGATCGGCACCCTGGTCGCGCTGGAGGGCGGCGACGCGGCGCTCGCCCACGACCTCGCGATGCACGTCGCGGCGGCCAACCCGCAGTACCTCTCCGTGGCCGATGTGCCGGCCGAGGTGCTCGCCAAGGAGCGCGAGATCGAGACCGAGAAGGCCAAGGGCGAGGGTAAGCCCGCCGAGATCGTCGCCAAGATGGTCGAAGGCCGGCTGCGCAAGTCGCTCGGCGAGGTCACGCTGCTCGGGCAGGCCTTCGTCAAGGATCCGGATCAGACCGTCGAGAAGCTCCTCAAGGCGGCGAAGGCCACGGTGCGCGGCTTCCAGCGTTTCGAGGTCGGCGCCGGCATCGAGAAGAAGCAGGACGACTTCGTCGGCGAGGTGATGGCCCAGGTCAAGGCCAGCACCGGCGGCAGCGGAGCGAAATGATCCGCGGCCCGGCCCTTCCAAGAAACCCCGCCCCGGCGGGGTTTTCTTCAACCGGGTCCGCTGACAATCTAGCGGCTGCCGCTGCGCCGGGTCGCGGGTCCCGCGGCGCGTTCCGCGGGGGCGGAGGGAACGGATGAACGATCTGCGCAACGGCGGGAAGGCCCCGCGATATCGCCGGATGCTGGTCAAGCTCTCCGGCGAGGCCCTGATGGGCGGTTCCGACTACGGCATCGACCCGGGGATGCTGCGGCGCATCGCGCTCGAGATCCAGGAACTGCTGGCCATGGGCACGCAGGCGGCGGTCGTGCTCGGCGGCGGCAACATCTTCCGCGGTGCCGGTCTCGCGCGTGCCGGCATGGATCGCGTGACCGCGGACCAGATGGGGATGCTGGCCACCGTGATGAACTGCCTCGCGATGCAGGACGCCCTCGAGGGCCTCGGCTGCCACGCGCGGGTCATGTCCGCGATCCGCATCAACGAGGTGTGCGAGGACTACATCCGCCGCCGCGCGATCCGCCACCTCGAGAAGGGGCGCGTGGTGCTGTTCGCCGCCGGTACCGGCAATCCGTTCTTCACCACCGACACCGCCGCTTCGCTGCGCGCGATAGAGATCGGCGCCGAGGTGCTGCTGAAGGCCACCAAGGTCAACGGCATCTACTCCGACGACCCCGTGAAGAACCCGGCCGCCGTGCACTACCCGAGGCTGAACTTCGACCGCGTGCTCGACGAGCGCCTCAACGTCATGGACGCCACCGCGATCGTGATGTGCCGCGACAACAACCTGCCGCTGCGGGTGTTCAACCTCAACAATCCCGGCGACCTGCTGCGCATCGCGCGCGGCGAGGACGTCGGCACCGTCGTCACGAACAACTGACCGGGAAGGGCCCGCGCATGCTCGACGATCTCAAGAAGGACGCCACGGCGCGGATGGCCAAGTGCGTCCAGCAGTTCCAGGCCGACACCAAGAAGCTGCGGACGGGCCGAGCGCACCCGAGCCTGGTCGAGAACCTCAAGGTCGACTACTACGGCACGGAGACCCCGCTGAACCAGCTGGCGAACATCTCGATCGAGGATGCGCGCACCCTGTTGATCAATCCCTGGGACAAGGGCGCCGTCCAGGCCGTCGAGAAGGCGATCTACAAGTCCGAGCTGGGGCTCACCCCGAACACCGCCGGCAGCGTGATCCGGGTGCCGCTGCCGCCGCTGACCGAGGAGCGCCGGCGCGACATCACCAAGGTGGTGCGTGCCGACGCGGAGAACGCACGCGTCGCGGTCCGCAACGTGCGGCGCGACGTGCTCGGCGACGTCAAGGACATGGTCAAGGAGAAGCTGATCAGCCAGGACGACGAGAAGCGCGCCCAGGACGAGATCCAGAAGCTCACCGACAAGCACGTGGCCGACATCGACGCCGCGCTCGCCGCGAAGGAAAAGGAGATCATGCAGGTCTGAGGGGCCTGCCGATCCCTGCCGCCGCTGCCCGCCGAATCCCGTGGCACTTCCGCAGCACGTCGCGATCGTGATGGACGGCAACGGCCGCTGGGCCGAGGCCCGTGGCGAGCCGCGCACGGCGGGCCACCGCGCCGGCATCGAGCCGGTGCGCATGTGCATCCGCGAGTTCGCGCGCCGCGACGTCCGTGCGCTGACCCTGTTCGCCTTCTCCAGCGAGAACTGGCGGCGGCCCGAGAGCGAGGTCGCCACGCTGATGGCGCTGTTCTTCGACGCGCTCGACCGCGAGGTCGACGAGCTGCATGCCAACGGTGTGCGGCTGCGCATCATCGGCGACCGGCGCACGCTCTCGGTGCGGCTGCAGCAGCGCATCTCCGAGGCCGAGGCGCGCACGGCCCCGAACACCGGCCTGATGCTGCAGGTTGCAGTCAGCTACGGTGGGCACTGGGACATCCTCGAGGCGGCGCGCAACCTCGCCCGCAAGGTCGCCAGCGGCGCGTTGCGGCCCGAGGAGATCGACGCCGCCGCCTTCTCCTCCGAGCTGCAGCTCGGCGGCCTGCCCGACCCGGACCTGTTCATCCGCACCGGGGGCGAGCGCCGCATCAGCAACTTCCTGCTGTGGAACCTCGCCTACGCGGAGCTGCACTTCACCGACGTACTGTGGCCCGACTTCGGCATCGCCGAGCTCGAGGCCGCGCTGGCCGACTTCGAGACGCGCCAGCGGCGCTTCGGCATGGTGCGCGCCCCGCGCGCGGCGGGCGGTCGCCCGTGAGCGGCCCGGCCGGCGCGCTGCGCTCGCGCGTGCTCACGGCGATGGTGCTCGCGGCGGTGCTGCTCGTGGTGGTGCTCGGCCTGCCCGAGGGCGCCACGCTGGCGCTGGTCGCCCTGGTCGTGCTGGCGGGCGCCTGGGAGTGGTCCGCGCTGCTCGGCGCACCTGCCGCCGCGGCCCGCGGCGGCTACGTGCTGCTGGTGGCGGTGCTGCTCGGCGCCGCCTGGGCGGGGACCCGCGAGCCCGCCGGGCTGCGCGCCCTGCTGTTCGCCGCCTCGGCCTGGTGGCTGGTCGCACTGCTGTGGCTGTCGATGGCGCCGGGCCGCGTACGCGGCTGGTCGGCGGGCCTCGCGGGCCTGTTCGCGCTGGTCCCGGCCGGCATCTCGCTCGCCGAGATCCGGCTCGCGCCGGGCATCGGTGCGGCGCTGACGCTGTTCGCGCTGGTGCTGATCGTCGCCGCCGACACCGGCGCGTTCTTCGCCGGGCGACGCTTCGGGCGCGTGCACCTCGCGCCCCGCGTCTCCCCGGGCAAGACCTGGGAAGGCGTGATCGGTGGCCTGCTGCTCGCCGCGCTGATCGCCTGGGCAGGCGCTGCCTGGTTCGACGTGGCGGCGTCGCGGATGCTGCCCGTCGGGCTCGCGGCCGCAGCCTTCTCGGTCGTCGGCGACCTGACCGAGAGCATGTTGAAGCGCCATGCCGGCGTGAAGGACAGCGGCAGCATCTTCCCCGGCCATGGTGGGGTGCTCGATCGTATCGACAGCGTCACCGCGGGCGCGCCGGTGTTGCTGCTCGGCCTGCTGCAGATCGAGGTGGTCGCATGATCGGCGTGGCCGTGCTCGGCTCGACCGGCACGATCGGCGACAACACGCTCGACGTGCTGGCACGCCACCCGGACCAGTTCCGCGTCGTCGCGCTCGGTGCCCGGCGCAACCTGCCGAAGCTCGTGGCACAGTGCCGCCGCTTCCGTCCCGACTACGCGGCGCTCGCCGAGGCGGACCTCGTGCCGCAGCTCGAGCGCGAACTGCGCGCTGCCGGCGTGCCGACGCGAGTGCTGGCGGGCGAGGAGGGCATCGAGGCGATCGCCTGCCTGCCCGAGGCCCCGTACGTGATGGCGGGCATCGTCGGCGCCGCCGGCCTGCGCTCCACCCTGGCGGCGGCGCGCGCCGGCCATCGCCTGATGATCGCCAACAAGGAGTCGCTGGTGATGTCCGGCCCGCTGCTGATCGCCGAGGCGCGGGCCGCCGGCGCGACGCTGCTGCCGATCGACAGCGAGCACAACGCGATCTTCCAGTGCATGCCGCCGGCCTCCGTGCCGGGGCAGCCGCCGCCGGGCGTCAGGCGCATCCTGCTGACCGCCTCGGGCGGGCCGTTCCTCGAGTGGAGCGCCGCGCGCCTCGCCGACGCCACGCCCGACGAGGCTTGCGCGCATCCGAAGTGGGTGATGGGCCGCAAGATCTCCGTTGATTCCGCCACCTTGATGAACAAGGGCCTGGAGGTGATCGAGGCGTGCGTGCTGTTCGGCCTGCCGGAGTCCAGCGTGGAGGTGGTGGTGCACCGCCAGAGCATCGTGCACTCGATGGTCGAGTACGTGGACGGCTCGGTGCTCGCCCAGCTCGGCTCGCCCGACATGCGCACGCCCATTGCGCACGCCCTCGCCTGGCCGGGGCGGCGCGAGTCCGGTGTACAATCCCTCGACCTCGTCAAGGCCGGCGTGCTCGAGTTCCAGGCACCCGACCTGCAGCGTTTCCGCTGCCTCGCCCTGGCGCAGGAGGCGGCACGCGCCGGCGGCCTCGCGCCGGCGATCGTGAACGCGGCCAACGAGGTGGCCGTGGCGGCATTTCTCGACGGCCGGCTGAACTTTCCCGGCATCCCGGCGGTCATTGAGAGTGTCATGACGACGGTGCAGGGCGGCCCGGCCCTCGATCTCGAGCGGGTGCTGGCGGCCGACGCCGAGGCGCGCAGGGTCGCCCACGAAGCCTGTGGGCGGATCGCCGGGCAGTCGCGTGCGCCGAAGCGCGGGGAGATGGGCGCTTGAACGTGTTCTGGTACCTGCTGTGGTTCCTGGTGGCCGTGAGCCTGCTCGTGACCGTGCACGAGTTCGGCCACTACTGGGTCGCGCGTCGGCTCGGCTTCAAGGTGCTGCGTTTTTCGGTCGGCTTCGGCACGCCACTGTGGAAGCGGGTCGGGCGCGACCCCGACCGCACCGAGTACGTGTTCGCGGCGCTGCCGCTCGGCGGCTACGTCAAGCTGCTCGACGAGCGCGAGGGGCCGGTGCCATCCGGCGAACTGCACCGCGCGTTCACCCGCAAGGCCCCGTGGCAGCGCATCCTGGTGCTGCTCGCCGGCCCCGCCTTCAACATCGCGTTCGCCGTGTTGCTGCTGTGGGGGATGCTCTGGGTCGCGGGCCAGCCGGAGGTGCGGGCGGTCGTCGGGGCGGTCACCGCGGACTCGCTGATGGAGCGCGCAGGCCTGCGCGCGGGTGACGAGATCACGGCGCTCGACGGGCGCGCGATTGCCGGCCGCAGCGACGTCGTGCTGGGCCTGGTCGATGCGATGAGCGGCAGTGGCCGTGCCGACCTGACCGTGCGCGGGCGCGATGGCGCCGAGCGCCGGCTGGCCCTCGTCGTCGACGACCCGGACGTGCGCCGCGCCCTGACCGAGCCGAGCGCCTTCGTCCGCGGATTCGGGTTCCGCTTCTGGGAGCCGCCGCGGCCGGCCGTCATCGGCCGCGTGGTCGCCGGCGGACCTGCCGAGCGGGCGGGCCTGCGCGCCGGCGACGAGGTGGTCGCGGTCGAGGGCGTTGCCGTCAAGGACTTCCCGGCGCTGGTCGAGGCGGTGTCCGCCCAGCCCGGGCGCGAGATCCTGCTCGAGTACCGCCGCGACGGGGTCGTCCGGCGTACCCGGGTGGCGACCGAAGCCGACGAGGTCGACGGCCGCCGCATCGGCCGGATCCGCGTCGAGACGCCGCCGCCGGGCCCGATGCCTGCGGAGATGGTCCTGCAGCGGGACTTCGGGCCGCTGGAGGCGCTGCGCGAGTCGGTGGTGCGCTGCTGGGACATGACCGTGCTGCAGGCCCGGATGTTCTGGCGGATGATCATGGGCCAGGTATCCATGAAGAACCTGTCGGGCCCGATCTCGATCGCCGAGTACGCGGGCGACTCCGCGAGCGGCGGGATCGCCGCATTCCTCGGCTTCCTGGTGCTGATCTCGCTGAGCCTCGGTTTCCTCAACCTGCTGCCGATCCCGATCCTCGACGGCGGCCAGGTCGTCTACCAGTTCGCCGAGTGGGCGAAGGGCAGTCCGCTGTCCGACCGCGTCCAGGCCTTCGGCCAGCAGCTCGGCATCGCACTGCTGCTGCTGCTGATGGGCGTGGCCCTGTTCAACGACGTCGCCCGGCAACTGGGCTGACCCAAGACCCCGGGTGTCGATCGTGCGCCGACTGAGTACCGTTGCTGCGTTCGTTTCCGCCGTGCTCGCGCTGCAGGCGATGCCGCCCGCGCGCGCCCAGCTGCTCGCGCCCGCGCCGGAGCCCGAGTTCCGCGTCGGCAACATCCGCGTCGAGGGCCTGCAGCGCGTCTCCGAGGGCACCGTCTACAACTACCTGCCGGTGAACATCGGCGACCGGCTCACGCCGCAGCGCGTGCGCGAGGCGATCCGCGCGCTCTACGACACCGGCTTCTTCCGCGACGTGGAACTGCGCCGCGACGGCAGCACGCTGGTCGTCGCGGTGCTCGAGCGCCCGTCCATCGAGAGCTTCGAGGTCAAGGGCAACAAGGACATCAAGACCGAGGACCTCAACAAGAGCCTGCGCAACGTCGGCCTGGCGACCGGCAAGACCTTCGACCGCTCGGTGCTGGAGGACGTCAAGCAGTTCCTCACCGACCAGTACTTCAGCCGCGGCAAGTACGCGGTGCGCATCGATGCGCAGGTCGAGGAAGTGCCGGGCAACCGCGTCAAGATCAAGATCGACATCAAGGAAGGCAAGCGCGCCAAGATCCGCCAGATCAACCTGGTGGGCAACCAGAGCTTCGAGGAGGAGGAAGTCCTCGAGGAGTTCGAGCTGAAGACGCCGAACTGGCTCTCCTGGTACAAGCAGGACGATCGCTACTCCCGCGAATCGCTGCAGGGAGACCTCGAGAAGCTGCGTTCCTACTACATGGACCGCGGGTACGCGAACTTCGACATCACGTCCACCCAGGTTGCGATCGCGCCCGAGAAGGACGACATCTTCGTCACCGTGAACGTCACCGAGGGCGAGGTCTTCCGGCTCGGGGAGGTCAAGCTCGCGGGCACCTTCGTGGTCCCCGAGGAGGAACTGCGCCGGTACCTGCTCGTCAAGCCGGGCGAGACGTTCTCCAAGAAGCAGATCACCGCGACCCAGGAACTGCTGCAGAACCGCCTCGGCCTCGACGGCTATGCCTTCGCCAAGGTCGACCCGGTACCGACGCCCGACGACGGCAAGAAGGAGGTCTCGCTGACCTTCTTCGTGGACCCGGGCAACCGCGTCTACGTGCGCCACATCGTCTTCAACGGCGTCACCAAGATCAACGACGAGGTGCTGCGGCGCGAGATGCGCCAGCTCGAGGGCGGCTGGCTGTCGAACGCCCTCGTGGAGCGCTCCAAGCAGCGCCTGCAGCGCCTGCCGTACGTGGAACGGGTCGAGTCCGAGACCAAGCCCGTGCCCGGCTCGCCCGACCTCGTCGACGTCGAGTTCGAGATCAAGGAGGGCCCGTCCGCCCAGCTCGGCGGCGGCGTCGGCTATTCGGAGTCGCAGTCGTTCATCCTCAACGGCAACTATGCCGACAGCAACTTCATGGGCACCGGGGAGCGCATCTCCGTCGACCTCAACTCGGGCCGCTTCTCCAAGGTGTACGGCCTCTCGCACACCGACCCGTACACCACCATCGACGGCGTCGCCCGCACGCTGTCGCTGACCTACCGCGACGTCACGCAGTTCGTCGCCGCGTCCTCGGACTTCTCGTCCGAGACGCTGGCCCTCGGCGTCGACTACGGCTACCCGATCACCGAGTTCCAGGCGCTGCGCGTCGGGCTCTCGGCCCAGAGCGCCTCGCTGCTGACCGGCGAGGGCAGTGCGGAGCAGGCGCGCGACTGGATCCGCAACAACGGCCGCTACCGCCAGGAGTTCATCCCCGAGCAGGACTTCGGCAACGGCTTCATCCAGCCGCCGACCGCGGTCGAGACCACGCGCTTCAACACGCTGGAGGTGGTGCTCGGCTGGAACTACGACTCCCGCAACCGCGTGCTGTTCGCCGACCGCGGCATGCGTCACTCGCTGTCGGTCAGCTACACCTTGCCGGTCAGCGACGTCGAGTACTTCACCGCGAACTACGAGTACCTGCAGTTCATCCCGCTGTTCGGCCGCTGGACCATGCAGGTCAGCACCGAGGTCGGGTACGGCATGGACATCGGCGACACGACGGCTCTGCCGCCGTTCCGCAACTTCTTCGCCGGCGGCCCCGACTCGGTCCGCGGCTTCCGCGAGGCGCGGCTCGGGCCGAAGGACAGCTTCGGCAACCCCTATGGCGGCAACTTCCGGCTGGTCGGCCGTGCCGAGCTGATCATCCCGACGCCGGAGAAATGGCGCTCCTCGGCCCGGGTCAGCGTGTTCTACGACATCGGCAACGTGTTCTCGACCGGCAACCGCTACCGGTTCACGGGCATCGACGGGGTGACCCCGGTCGACTATGAATTCAAGTATGATAGGTTGAAACAATCGACGGGCCTGGCCGTGCAGTGGCTGGCGCCCCTCGGCATCTTCCGGTTCAGCTATGGCTTCCCCCTGAACACGTTCCGGGGCGACGGGGTGCAGTTCCCGGACGAGGAAGAGCGGTTCCAGTTCTCGGTCGGGCAGGCGTTCTGACGGGACGTCTTGACGGGCAAGGGGCGCCGTAAGCGCCCGAACGGGACCTGCCTAGGCAGGGGTTCCGTTCAGGGTTTTCCATGAAGGTCCCCGGCAGGTTGCCTGGGGCCGGTCGCTACAGACAGGGGTGTTTCGAGCGTGAAGCGATTCTTCAAGACGATGATCCCGGGGCTCGCCGCGATGGCTGCGCTGGCTGCCGGTCCGGCCCACGCCGAGCTGAAGATCGGCGTGCTCGACTACGGTCGGCTGATGGACGAGTCGCCGCAGGGCAAGGTGCTACTGGACAGCCTGCGCAACGAGGCCGGCGCCAAGCAGCGCGAGCTGCAGACCGCCGCGACGTCGCTGCAGGGCAAGCGCGACAAGCTCGCGAAGGACCGCGCGACCATGTCGCCCGACCAGATCTCGCGGGCCGAGAAGGACATCCGCGACGGTGAGCGCGACCTCGCCCGCCGGCAGTCGGAGATCCAGGACGACTTCAACGCCCGGCGCAACGAGGAGATGTCGAAGCTGCAGCGCACCCTGATCGAGGAAGTGCGCGGCTATGCCAAGGCCCAGAACTTCGACCTGGTGATCACCGACGGCGTCATCTACGCGACGCCGACCATCGACATCACCGGTGGCGTGCTGCAGCTGCTGCAGTCCCGCGGCCCGGCGGCACCGCCGGCGGCGCGCCCGGCGGCCCCGGCCGCTCCCGCGGCGCCCAAGCCCGCCGGTCGCTGAGGACGCGCCGCTCCCGCGGGGACGGCGACCGGGCCCGGATGGGGGCGACCCTCGGCGAACTCGCGGTGCGCTTCGGCTGCGAGCTGCGCGGCGATCCCGATGTCCGCATCGAGACGGTCGGCACCCTCCAGGGGGCCGGGCCCGGCGCGCTCGCGTTCTTCGTGAACCCACGGCTCCGCGACGCGCTCTCGCGGACGCGGGCCGCGGCGGTCGTGCTGTCGGCCGAGTCCGCCACCGCGTGCCCGGTCCCGGTGCTGGTTGCGGCCGAGCCCCACGCCACCTTCGCCCGCATCGCCACGTTGCTGCACCCACCGCGCCCCGCTGCGGCGGGCGTCCATGCCAGCGCCGTCGTCAGCCCTGCCGCGCGCATCGCCGCCTCGGCCAGCATCGGGCCGCTGGTGGTGGTGGAGGAGGGCGCGCGCGTCGGCGAGCGGGCCCAGGTCGGGCCCGGCTGCGTGATCGGCCCCGGCGCCGTCGTCGGTGACGACGTCGTGCTGGTCGCCCGCGTCACGCTCTGCCAAGGTGTCTCGGTCGGGGCGCGCTCGATCCTGCACCCGGGTGTGGTGATCGGCGCCGACGGCTTCGGCTTCGCGCCCGAGCGCCGCACCTGGGTCAAGGTCCCCCAGGTCGGCGGGGTGCGGGTCGGCGAGGACGTCGAGATCGGCGCCAACACCACGGTCGATCGCGGCGCGATCGAAGATACGGTAATCGCCGAGGGGGTCAAGATCGACAACCAGGTGCAGGTCGGCCACAACGTGCGCATCGGTGCGCACACCGCGATCGCCGGCTGCGTCGGCATCGCCGGCAGCGCCACCATCGGCGCCCGCTGCCAGCTGGCCGGACAGGTCGGCGTCGCCGGCCACCTGAGCATCTGCGACGACGTCGTGCTGACCGCCCGGGCGCTGGTGGTCGGGGACATCACCGAGCCCGGGGTCTACGCCAGTGCCGTGCCGGTGGAGAAGTTCGCGGACTGGCGCCGCATACTGGCGCGGCTGAAGCGCCTGGACATCCTGGCCCGCAAGGTCGAGGCCCTGGCCCGCGGCGGGCGCGGGCGAGACGACGAGGACGACGCGTGACGGACATCATCACTCTCGACATCAACGCGATCCTGCGGCAGCTGCCGCATCGCTACCCCTTCCTGCTGGTGGACCGCGTGCTGGAGTGCCGCAAGGGCGAGAGCATCCGCGCGCTGAAGAACGTCACCTACAACGAGCCGTTCTTCCCGGGACACTTTCCGCACCGGCCCGTGATGCCCGGGGTGATCATCGTCGAGGCGCTGGCGCAGGCGGCGGGTATCCTCGCGTTCGTCACGGCGGGGGTGATCCCCGACGACCAGACGCGCTTCTACTTCGTCGGCATCGACAAGGCGCGCTTCCGGCGTCCGGTCGAACCCGGCGACCAGCTGGTGCTGACGGCGACGCTGGAGAGGCAGATGCGCGGCATCTGGAAGTTCTCCACCGCCGCGCTGGTCGGCGACGTCGAGGCGGCCTCGGCAGAGATGATGGTGGCGCCTGAGACCCAGAAGGGCGACACACAGGGCGATGCCCGCAAGGGGTGAGGCGATGTCGATCGATCCACGCGCGATGGTTTCCCCCGGCGCCCGCCTCGCCCCCGACGTCGAGGTCGGCCCTTTCTCGATCATCGGTCCCG
>JALORN010000076.1 GCA_025458905.1 Steroidobacteraceae bacterium | reverse complement strand
CAACTGAAGAAGCTCGGTGCCCAGCTCACCGAGCTGACGGACCAGCAGGCGCGCTACATCGGCGTGACGGTGCAGGGCCCGTACAAGCCCGACACCTACCGCTACTGAGCGGCGCCACGCGGCGACGGCGCGCCCCTCCCACCCGGGAAGGGCGCCACGGAAGAGGCGGCCCCGCGGCCGCCTTTTTCGTCAGCCGCGCTTGCGCAGCACCGTGAGCCCGTCGCCGATCGGCACCATCGACAGGTCGACGCGCTCGTCACGGTGCACGAGGTCGTTGAACGCCCGCAGCGCCTGGGTGTTGGCGTCGCTGACCGCCGGGTCGGCCACCGCGCCGTCCCACAGCACGTTGTCCACGCAGACGACGCCGCCGGGGCGCAGCAGCTCCAGGACCTTGCCGTAGTAGGCGCAGTAGCCAGGCTTGTCGGCGTCGATGAACGCGAAGTCGAAGCTGCTGGCGTGGCCGTCGGCGAGCAGCTCGTCCAGCGTGCGCAGCGCCGGCTGCAGCCGCAGGTCGATGCGCGAGTCGACCCCCGCCTCCCGCCAGAACTGCCGCGCGACCTGGGTCCACTCGGCGCTGACGTCGCAGGCCACGAGTTGCCCGTCGCCCGGCAGCGCCAGCGCCACCGCGAGGCTCGAGTAGCCGGTGAAGGTGCCGATCTCGAGGCAGCGGCGTGCCCCGAGCATGCGCACCAGCAGCTGCAGGAACTGGCCTTGTTCGGGCGCGACCTGCATGTTCGCCTGTGGCAACGCAGAGGTGACGCTCCGCAGCCGCGCGAGCACCGGCGGCTCGCGCAGGCTGTGCTCCAGCAGGTAGCGGTGGAGGGCGGGCGTCAGCGACAGCGTGGACTGGGACATAAGGGCCTCCGTGCGCGCCGCGGGGTCGCGTGCCTCGCGTCACAATTATGGGGCGCTTCCCCCGTGTATGTCGCAACCGCGGCGGGCTCCGGGGCGTGCTTGACCCAGTTCACTCCGGGCGCGGAAGCGCGTTTGCTAGGCTCTCCCGGGGTCGCAGGAGCCGTCCGGCCGCCCGCGAGCGCCCGGCACGATCCGCCCTACCCCATCGGCACGGAACGACGACGCGAATGAAGCCACTGCGGCTGGTCCAGATCACCGACACCCACCTCTTCGGCGAGGAGTCCGGGGACCTGCGCGGCCTCGCGACGCTGCCGGCGCTGCGCGCGGTGCTCGACTCGGCCGCGGCCGACATCGCCGCAGCCGACGCTTTGCTCGTCACCGGCGACGTCGTGCAGGACGATCCGCGCGGCTACGCGCATTTCCACGCGGCGTTGCGCGGCCTGCGCAAGCCGGTGCTCTGCCTGCCGGGCAACCACGACGACGTGCCGCAGATGCGGGCTGCGCTGCGCGGCGGTCCCTTCCAGGTGGGCGGCTGGCTCGACATCGCGGACTGGCGCGTCGTGATGCTCGACAGCGTCGTGGCGGGACGGGCCGGCGGGCGCCTCCCGGCGCACGAGCTCGAGGAACTCGAGCGTACGCTGACGGGCGCGGGGCGGCGCCATGCGCTCGTCTGCCTGCACCATCACCCGGTGCCGATGTCCAGCCGCTGGCTCGACGAGGTGGGCCTGGAGAACGCGGAAGAGTTCTTCGAGGTGATCGACCGGCACCGCAACGTTCGCGGCATCGTCTGGGGCCACGTGCACCAGGCCTTCGACCAGCTTCGCGGCCGGGTGCGCCTGCTGTCGACGCCGTCGACCTGCACCCAGTTCCGGCCCGGGGTCGAGCAGTTCGCCGTCGACACCCGCCCGCCGGGGTATCGTATCCTCGAGCTGCGCGCCGACGGCGCGATCGACACGGAGATCGTGTGGCTCGAACGCTTCGTCGCGCGCTCGCCGCAGCCTGCGGCGCGCTCCTCCTCGGCGGCCTGATCCTCGCTGGCGGCCCCGCGGCCGCTGGCTCGCCCGCGGCGCCGCAGGGCGAGGGCCTCGCCTGGCGGCTGCGCGGGCCGGGTGGCGGCACCGTCTACCTCGTCGGCTCGATGCACCTGCTGCGTGCCGGCGACGCCGCGCTGCCCGAGGCCTTCGACCGCGCCTATGCCGAGGCGGAGCGCCTGGTGATGGAGATCGACGTCGACGACGTCGACCCCGCGGCCGCAGCCGCCTTCACCCGCACCCATGCGAGCTTCGCGCCCGGCACCAGCCTGCGCGAGGCGCTGGGCGGGCGTCGCTGGCGGCGCGCACGGGCGGCGTTCCAGCGGCTGGGGCTGCGGATCGAGGCGCTCGACGGCCTCGAGCCCTGGGCGGTCGCGCTGCTGTATTCCGTCTCGAGCATGGCCGACCTCGGCTTCGAGCCGGGGCTCGGCGTAGAGGAGCAGCTGAAGGCGCGGGCCGTGGCGGATCGCAAGCCGATCGAGGGCCTCGAGACGGTCGAGGACCAGCTCGGCCTGTTCGATGCGCTCGCGCCTGCCGACCAGGCCCGGTTTCTGGACCTCGCGCTCGACGATGCCGCGGGCGCGGCCCGCGAGCTGGACGTGCTGACCCGTGCCTGGCGCGAGGGCGACGCGCGCGCGTTGTCGCGTCTGCTGCTGCGCGAGTACCGGCGCTTCCCGAGCCTCTACGAGCCGCTGGTCCACGGCCGCAACCGCAGCTGGATCCCGCGGATCGAGCAGCTGCTGGCGGGCGGCGACGACGCGCTGGTGGTGGTCGGGGCGTTGCACCTGGTCGGCGAGCAAGGGCTGGTCGCGCTGCTGCGCGAGCGCGGCCTGGCGTTCGAGCCCTACCGCCCGCACTGACGGTGCGCGCCTTCCTCGCGTTCCTGGCCCTCATCCTGCTGACGCTGGCGGCGGCGGCGGCGCTCGCCTGGCCCGCCTACGACCTGCTCACGCCGCAATTCGACGTGCGCTTCCATCGCGTCGCGAGCCGCGTGTGGATGCTGCTGATGCTGGCCGGGATCGTGCTGCTCGCGCGCCGCCTCGGCGTGGCCGACCGCGCCAGCCTCGGCTATGGCCTGCCCCGGGCGGCCTTCCTGCGCGAGGCCGGCCTCGGCCTCGTGCTCGGCGTCGCCACGATGCTGCCGATCGTGCTGGCGATGTTCGCGCTCGGCCTGCGCGTCCCGCGTCCCGGGGGCGTGCTCGACGCGGCAGGCCTCGCCGCGCTCGCCGGCGCCGGCCTCGGCACGGGGCTCACGGTCGCCCTGATCGAGGAGACTTTCCTGCGTGGCGCGATGCACAGCAGCGTACGGCGCGAGTCGGGACCGGGGGTGGCGGTGCTGCTGGTGGCGCCGCTGTACGCCGCGACCCACTTCCTCGCGAGCTACCGGATCCCGCCCGAGCAGCTCGGGCCCGGCAGCGGTTTCGCGCTGCTGGCGGGCTCGGCCGCCGCCTTCGCGCGCCCGCTCTCGATCGTGGATGCCTTCCTGTGCCTCACCGCGGTGGGCGCGCTGCTCGGCGCGGTCCGGAACCTCACCGGGAACGTGGCCGCCTGCATCGGGCTGCACGCCGGCTGGGTCTGGGTGATCTCGGTGATGCGCGAAGCCTCGCGCCCGGTCGACGCGCACCCGGCCGCCTGGCTGCTGTCGGACTTCGACGGCGTCGTCGGCTGGCTGGTGCTCGCCTGGTGCGGCGTGATCGGCGCGGTACTGCTGCGCTTCTACCGCGGCCGCACCGCGCGGCCGGCCGGGGCGGGGGCCTCAGGGCTCGTCGCGGCGGATCAGCGGCGATAGCCGCGCGAGCCGCTCGACCGGGTCCTGCATCTCGAGGCAGGCCTGCTTGTCGCCGAGGCTGATCGGCAGGATCTCCACCAGCCGCGAGCCCACCCAGCTGGCGTCGTCGAAGTGCTTGGGCACCTGCTGGTAGACCTCGCCGAGTTCGGGCAGCACCTTGCGCAGCAGCGCCGCGAGGTGCGCGTATTCGCCGGGCACTTCGAGCCGCGGTTCCTCGGGCAGCCATTCGACGCTGCCGACGTTCAGGCCGTCGCTCTCGCGCCGGCGACCGAGCACGCGGAACTTCTTCTCGCCGGCGCAGGTGATGCCGAGCAGGCGATCGGGCAGCTGGTAGAAGTCGACGATGCGCGCAGTGGTGCCGATCGTGGCGGTGTTGGCCACCTCGCCGACCTCGCCGCCGGCGCGGATCAGCACCACGCCGAACGCGCTCTGCTCCCGCATGCAGCGACGCACCATGTCGGTGTAGCGCGTCTCGAAGATCCGCAGCGGCAGCGGGCCGCCCGGGAACAGCACCGTGTTCAGCGGGAACAGCGGGATGTCGGCGGTGCTCATGCTCCCTCTCCTGCGCGGCGCACCCGGGGCGGCTGTGGCGTCAGAGGCCCCAGCGCGCCATCAGGTCGTTCTCGATGCCGAACTGGTCGAGCACGCGCGCGACGATGAAGTCGACCAGCGCCTCGACCTGCGTCGGGCGGTTGTAGAATCCGGGGTTCGCCGGGAGGATGGTCACGCCGAGGCGCGACAGCCGCAGCATGTTCTCCAGGTGGATCGCCGAGAATGGCGTCTCGCGCGGCACGACGACCAGGTTGCCGCGTTCCTTGATCACCACGTCCGCGGCGCGCTCGAGCAGGTTCTCGCTGGCGCCGCAGGCGATCGCCGAGACCGTCGCCATGCTCGCGGGGCAGACGGCCATGCGGCGCGGCGCGCCCGAGCCGCTGGCCACCGGCGAGGTCCACTCCTCGTCGCCGTAGACGCGCAGCTGCCCGTCGCGCGCGCCGTACAGCGACGACAGGTAGCGGGTCTGCTCCGCCGTGCGACCCGGCAGGCGGCAATCGGTCTCCGAGCCGACGACGATCTGGGCGGCCCGGGTGAACATCACGAGCACCTGGTAGTCGGCCCTGACCAGGCACTCCACCAGCCGCAGGCCGTACTGCGCGCCCGAGGCGCCGGTCATGCCGACGGTGATCCGCTTGTCGTTGGCCATGCTCATCGGTGCTCCGTCCTGCTCGCCGTCGCCCCTGCGCACCGCCGTCGCCGGGCCGCCCGCCGCCGCGTGGCGCGCGCGGCCGCACGACCACTCAGCCGCCGGCCCCGAGCGCGGCCAGCAGCTTGCCGTGCAGCCCGCCGAAGCCGCCGTTCGACATGATCAGCGCGTGGTCCCCGGTGCGCAAGCGCCCGGCGAGCTCGCGCGCCAGCGCGTCGACGTCGGCACTCGCATGCCCGCGCCCGCCGAGCGCGCGGACCACCTCGCCCGTGTCCCAGCCGAGGTCGGGCGGCGCGTAGAGCCAGACCTCGTCGGCCCCGGCGAGCGACGGCGCCAGCGTCTCGCGATGCACGCCGAGCTTCATGGTGTTGGAGCGCGGCTCGAGCACCGCGACGATCCGTTCGCGCCCGACGCGGCGCCGCAGGCCCTCGATCGTGGTGGCGATCGCCGTCGGGTGATGCGCGAAGTCGTCGTAGACGCGCACGCCACGCACCTCGCCGCGCAGTTCCATGCGTCGCTTGATGCCGCGGAACTCGCCGAGCGCCGCGCAGGCGACCTCCGGCGGGACGCCCGCGTGGCGCGCCGCGGCGACCGCCGCCAGCGCGTTGTCGACGTTGTGCCCGCCGAGCAGCTGCCACGCCACCCGACCGACCACCGCGCCCGACTCGAGGACGTCGAAGCGCGAGCCGTCCTCGCCGCCGGGCAGCATCCGCGCGCACCACTGCGCGCCCTCGCCGCCGTCGCGCGCGAAGCCCTCGCGCGGCGTCCACGCCCCCATCGCCAGCGTCTCGGCGAGCCGCGGGTCGGTGGCGTTGACGACCAGCCGCCCGGCCGCGGGCACGGTGCGCACGAGGTGGTGGAACTGGCGCTGGATCGCGGCGACGTCGGGATAGATGTCGGCGTGGTCGAACTCGAGGTTGTTGAGGATCGCGGTGCGCGGCCGGTAGTGGACGAACTTGGCGCGCTTGTCGAAGAACGCGGTGTCGTACTCGTCGGCCTCGATCACGAAGAACGGCCGCTCGCCGAGGCGGGCACTGACGCCGAAGTCCTCGGCGATGCCGCCGATCAGGAAGCCGGGCGTCAGGCCGGCGTACTCGAGGATCCAGGCCAGCAGGCTGGTGGTGGTGGTCTTGCCGTGGGTGCCGGCGACGGCGAGCACCCACCGATCCTTCAGCACCTCGCGCGACAGCCACTCGGGGCCCGAGGCGTAGGGGATGCCGCGGTCGAGCAGCGCCTCGACCACCGGCATGCCGCGGGTCATGACGTTGCCGACCACGACCACGTCCGGCTCCGGGTCGAGTTGCGCCGGCGCGAAGCCTTCGGTGAGCTCGATGCCGAGCGCCTCGAGCTGGGTGCTCATCGGGGGATAGACGTTGCGGTCGGAACCGGTGACGCGGTGACCGGCCTGCTTCGCGATCGCGGCGATGCCGGCCATGAAGGTGCCGCAGATACCGAGGATGTGGACGTGCATCGGGACTCCGCGCGGGTTCGTCAGCCGGCAGCCGGGCCGGCGCCGGTGCCCGCCGGGAGGTCGGGGCCGAACAGCGTCAGCAGGATCAGCGGCTCGAGGAACGTCTGCAGCAGCACCAGCATGACGCACTGGAACATGGGGCGTTCGATCGCCGCGCGCAGGATGCGCGCCGAGACGTAGACCAGGTAGCCCGCGAGCGGCAACAGCAGCAGCATCCAGGGCATCGCCGCCGACGGGTCGTCGGCGTACGGCGCCATCATGCCCGCGGCCGGGACGATCAGCGGCGTGACGATGCAGCCGAAGCCGAGCACCGCGGTGACGGTCTGCAAATAGCGCTCGGGCCGGCCGAACACCCCGAGGAGCATGCGATACCACAGCAGGGTGAAGCCGGCCGAGACCATGAGCTGGGGCAGCCAGTCGTCGGTGCCGGGCCGGAAGGCGAGGGTCAGCAGGGCATTGAGCAGGACGAATGCCGCCAGGGTCACCCACAGCAGCCCGCGCGAGGTGGGCACGTCCTCCGGCCCCCGCCGCAGCAGCGCGATGTCGAGGTAGAGCTTGAGGATCGCAGCCATCCGGAATCCATTCCTGTAGCGTCCGAATTCTTGCATAGTTCGACGGTGCCGTCGTCCACGCCGATCGTTTCCACGCCCGATGCGCTCGCCGAGCTCGCCGGGCAATTGCGCAACGACGGCGCGATCGGCCTCGACACCGAGTTCATGCGCGAGCGCACCTACCGCGCCGAGCTCTGCCTGTTGCAGCTCACCACGCCCGACGGCCCGGTCTGCGTCGACCCGCTCGCGCTGCCCGACCTCGGCGCGCTCTGCGACGCGCTCGGAAGCGGCATGCCGCCAAAGGCCGCGGAAGCTGCCGCCGCGGGCGCCCGGCCCGCGAAGGTGCTGCACGCCGCGCGCCAGGACCTCGAGGTGCTGTTCCCGGTCGTCGGCCTCGTCTGGCCGGTGTTCGACACGCAGGTCGCGGCGGCGCTCGCCGGCCATCCTGCGCAGGTCGGCTACGCGGAGCTGGTGCGCCGCCTCCTCGGCCACGAGCTGCCCAAGGCGCACACGCGCACCGACTGGTCGCGCCGCCCGCTCTCGCCCGAGCAGGTCGAGTACGCGCTCGACGACGTGCGCTTCCTGCTGCCATTGCGCGATGCGCTGCTCGAAACCCTCGGGCGCCTCGGGCGCACGGCCTGGCTCGACGAAGAGCTGCGCGCGCTCGGCGAGCTCGCCGGCGTGCAGCCGGACCCGTCGCGGGCCTGGCTGCGCCTCAAGGGGCTGCAGGACCTCGACCCGGGCCGCACTGCGCTGGCGCAGGCGCTGGCCGCGTGGCGCGAGCGGCGCGCGATCGCCAAGAACCGGCCGCGCGGCTGGATCCTCGACGACACGGCGCTGCGCGAGATCGTCGGCCGGGTGCCGCGCAGCCGCGAAGCACTGGCCGCGGTCCCGGAGATGCAGGATGGCATCGTGCGCCACTCCGGCGACGAGATCCTGGCGATGGTCGAAGCCGCCGGCATCCCCGACCCACCGCCGCCGCTGCCGCGGCGCGAGCGCCCGGACCCGGCGTTCACGGCGCTGGTGCGGCGCCTCGCGGAGGTCGTGCAGCAGGTGGCGGGCGAGCTCGGCGTCGCCGCCGAGGTGCTGGCGGCGCGACGCGACCTGGAGCGCCTCGCGCGTGGCGAGGCGGTGACGGCGGTGTTCCGCGGCTGGCGCCACGAGCTGCTCGGCGAGCGGCTGCGCGCCGCGACGTGAGCGCGCCGCTCAGCCGCGGCGCTGCAGGATCTGCTCGATGCGGCGGGTGACGGCGTCGACGTCGGCGTCGGCGTCGATCTCGCGCAGCAGGCCGCGTGCGCGGTAGTAGTCGACCAGCGGGCGGGTCTGCTCGTTGTAGACGTCGAGGCGCCGCGTGACCACCTCCTCGTCGTCGTCGGGCCGCTGCACGAGGCGCGGCTGGTCGCCGCACTGCGTGCAGTGCGGCGGCGTGCCCGGCGGCGAGGTGTGCACGTTGAACACCCGCCCGCAGCCCTCGCAGGTGCGACGACCCGAGATGCGCTTGATCAGCTTGTCGGCGTCGACGTTGAAGAGGATGGCGACGTCGAGCGGCTGGCCGATGGCGGCGAGCATGGCGTCCAGGCCGTCGGCCTGCGGGATCGTGCGCGGGAAGCCGTCGAGGATGAAGCCGCGCGCCGCGTCGGGCCGCGCGAGGCGCTCCTCGACCATGCCGAGGATCGTGGCGTCGTCGACCAGCTTGCCGGCGTCCATCACCGACTTGGCGCGCCTGCCGAGCTCGGTGCCCTCGCGCACGTGGGCGCGCAGCAGGTCGCCGGTGGACACCTGCGGGATGCCGTGCCGCTCGACCAGGCGCTGGGACTGAGTGCCCTTTCCGGAGCCGGGAGCACCTAGGAAGACGATTCGCATTCTTCTGAAACTCGGCGCCGCGGGGTTCGAGACCGGGCGTCCTGCCCGTGAAGGGTGGCCACGTTACCCGGCCGGTTTCGAGAGGTCAAACCGTGCGTTATCCTCCCGCCCTCCCGCGCCGAGGTGACTCAATCATGCCGAAGACGACCCCGAGGAACGCGCTCTACGCCCAGTCGGGCGGTGTGTCGGCCGTGATCAACGCGACCGCGGCGGGCGTGATCGAGACGGCGATGAAGCACCGCCGGCACATCGGCAAGGTGTACGCCGGCCGGCACGGCATCGTCGGAGCGCTCGAGGAGGACCTGATCGACGTCTCGCGCGAGAGCCGCGAGACGATCCGCGGGCTGCGCCACACGCCCGCCGGGGCGTTCGGCTCGGCGCGCTTCAAGCTCAAGGGCATCGACCAGAACCGCGCCGAGTACGAGCGCCTGATCGAGGTGTTCCGCGCGCACGACATCGGCTACTTCTTCTACAACGGCGGCAACGACTCGATGGACACGGCCCACAAGCTCTCGCAGATCGGCGAGCAGCTCGGCTATCCCATCACCTGCATCGGCGTGCCGAAGACCGTCGACAACGACCTGCCGTTCACCGACACCTGCCCGGGCTTCGGCTCGGTGGCCAAGTACATCGCGGTCTCGACCCGCGAGGCCGCGCTCGACGTCGCCTCGATGGCGAGGACCTCCACCAAGGTGTTCGTGCTCGAGGTGATGGGCCGCCATGCCGGCTGGATCGCCGCCGCCGGCGGCCTCGCCGGCAGCAGGGCCGGCGACCCGCCGCAGGTGATCCTCTTCCCCGAGATCCCGTTCGAGCGCGACGCGTTCCTCGCGCGGGTCAGGCAGTCGGTGGAGAAAAAGGGCTACTGCGTGATCGTGGTGTCTGAAGGCACCGCGACCGCGGACGGCAAGTTCCTCGCCGACGCCGGCACCCAGGACGCCTTCGGCCACACCCAGCTCGGCGGCGTCGGGCCGGTGGTGGCGAACATGGTGCGCGAGGCGCACGGCTACAAGTACCACTGGGCCGTCGCCGACTACCTGCAGCGCGCCGCGCGCCACGTCGCCTCCCGGGTCGACGTCGAGCAGGCTTATGCGGTCGGCAAGGCCGCGGTCGAGCTGGCCGTGCGCGGCCACAATGCCGTGATGCCGACGATCGTGCGCAAGTCCACCCGCCCCTATCGCTGGACGATCGGCTCGGCGCCGCTCGCCGAGGTCGCGAACGTCGAGCGCAAGCTGCCGCGGGATTACATAACCGCCGACGGCTTCGGCATCACCGCCAAGTGCCGGCGCTACCTCGAGCCGTTGATCGCGGGCGAGGACTACCCGCCCTACGTCGGCGGCCTGCCGGCGTACGTGCGCATCAAGGGCGTCGGCGTGCGCAAGAAGCTGCCACCGTTCCGGCGCTGAGGCCGCGGCGCCCGCGATGGGTGCCGCCGCGCTCCCGGGAGGGCGCGGGCGCTGTGCTATAGTGCGCCGCCTTCAGAGGGGCAGCCCGGCGCTAAGACCGGGTTTCGTACAACACAAGTCATTGAATCCGAAAGCTTTGGGAGGAATCCCCTGATGGATGCCACGACGTGGCTTTGGCTCGCCGTCGGTGCGGGCGTATTGGCGGTGGTCTACGGTGTCGTCTCGATGATGCAGATCCTCGCGCTGCCCGCGGGCAATGCGCGGATGCAGGAGATCGCCGCGGCCGTGCAGGCCGGCGCCAAGGCCTACCTCGACCGCCAGTACACGACGATCGGCATCGTCGGCGTCGTGCTGTTCGCGCTGCTCGGCCTCGCGCTCGACTGGCCGACCGCCGGCGGCTTCGTCGTCGGCGCGGTGCTCTCGGGGCTCGCCGGCTACATCGGCATGAACATCTCGGTCCGCGCCAACGTGCGCACCGCGCAGGCCGCCAGCGAGGGCCTGAATCCGGCACTCGCCGTCGCGTTCAAGGGCGGCGCCATCACCGGCATGCTGGTCGTCGGCCTCGGCCTGATCGGCGTCGCCGGCTACTACATGCTGATGGTGCCCTCGATCGGCGAGGAGAGCGCGCTGCGCTCGCTGGTCGGCCTCGCCTTCGGCGGCTCGCTGATCTCGATCTTCGCGCGCCTCGGCGGCGGCATCTTCACCAAGGGCGCGGACGTCGGCGCCGACCTCGTCGGCAAGGTCGAGGCCGGCATCCCCGAGGACGACCCGCGCAACCCCGCGGTCATCGCCGACAACGTCGGTGACAACGTCGGCGACTGCGCCGGGATGGCGGCGGACCTGTTCGAGACCTACGCGGTGACGCTGGTCGCGACCATGCTGCTCGGCGGCCTGATGCTGAAGGACATGGGTTCCTCGGCGATCCTCTACCCGCTGGCGCTCGGCTCGGCCTCGATCGTCGCCTCGATCCTCGGCACGTTCTTCGTCAAGGCCTCCGAGGGCGGCAAGATCATGAACGCGCTCTACAAGGGCGTGATCGTCTCCGGCCTGGTGTCGGCGGTCGCCTTCTGGTTCATCACCGACGCGCTGATGCCCGGGCAGTTCGTGCCGCTGTTCTCCTGCGCGCTGATCGGGCTCGCGCTGACCGCGGCGATGATCGTCATCACCGAGTACTACACCGCCACCGAGTACTCGCCGGTGCGCAAGGTCGCCGAGGCCTCGCAGACCGGCCACGCGACCAACATGATCGCGGGCCTCGGTGTCTCGATGAAGTCGACGGCGCTGCCGGTGATCGCGGTCTGCATCGCGATCTGGGGCGCGAACGAGCTCTACGGCCTCTACGGCATCGCGATCGCCGCCACCTCGATGCTGTCGCTGACGGGCATGATCGTCGCGCTCGACGCCTACGGTCCGATCACCGACAACGCGGGCGGCATCGCCGAGATGGCCGGCCTCGACAAGAAGGTCCGCAACATCACCGACCCGCTCGACGCCGTGGGCAACACCACCAAGGCGGTCACCAAGGGCTACGCGATCGGCTCGGCCGGCCTCGCGGCGCTGGTGCTGTTCGCCGACTACACCCACAAGCTCGAGGAGACCGGCAAGCTGGTCGAGTTCTCGCTGTCGGACCCGGCGGTGATCATCGGTCTCTTCATCGGTGGCCTGGTGCCGTATCTCTTCGCCGCGATGGCGATGGAGGCGGTCGGCCGTGCCGCCGGCTCGGTGGTCACCGAGGTGCGCCGCCAGTTCCGCGACGGCTCGGTGGTCACCGAGGTGCGCCGCCAGTTCCGCGAGATCAAGGGCATCATGGAAGGCACGGCGAAGCCCGACTACTCGCGCGCGGTCGACATGCTCACGCGCGCGGCGATCAAGGAGATGGTCGTCCCGTCGCTGCTGCCGATCCTGGTGCCGGTGGTCGTGGCCTTCGGCCTCAACGCCCTGATGGGGCCGGGCGAGGGCATCAAGGCGCTCGGCGGCCTGCTGATCGGCACGATCGTCACCGGCCTGTTCGTCGCGATCTCGATGTGCACCGGCGGCGGCGCCTGGGACAACGCCAAGAAGTACATCGAGGAAGGCAACTTCGGCGGCAAGGGTTCCGACGCACACAAGGCGGCGGTGACCGGCGACACGGTCGGCGATCCCTACAAGGACACCGCCGGGCCCGCGATCAACCCGCTGATCAAGATCATCAACATCGTGGCCCTGTTGCTGGTGCCGCTGCTCTGAAGTCGTGCGCGCGGCGCCGCCAGCGGCGCCGCGCGGCACGATCGCCGCCTCCGGATGGGCCCGGCGGGGCCCTGCCGCTTGCCGGACGGCTGCGGGTCGCCTCCGATAGGCGAACGCCGCGCTCCACGGGGTGTTAGGGTCGCTTCACCCACGGAGCACCCTCATGAACGACCCCCGTCGCGACGACCCTCATCACCGTGCGCTGTCGCCGATGGCCGGCGAACTCGTCGCGGACTACCGCGAGCGCCTCGCACGCCACCAGTTCGAGGCCGAGGAGCGCCGCGCGCGCGAGCTCGCCGAGCAATCCTCGACCCTCAACAGCGCCGCCGATCGCATCCGCATCTGGGAGCGCCGCCACGGCCTGCCTCTGCCCACCAGCCCGTCGCATCGCCTTCTGGCCGTCGTGGCGGCCGGTACCGGGCTGAGCCTGGAGGCGGTGCGCGACGAGCAGCGACTGCGCCGGGCACCGCGCGATGGGGCAGCCGTCGCGCGGCCGCCGGGCGCCCCGCTGGAAGCCGGCTCCGACACGTCCCCGACGCGGCCCGGTTGAGCCCGGGGCGTCGCCCGGCTGCCGCGGCGCTACCGCGCCGCGACATGAAATCGGGGCTCGCCCGGTCTACTCTTGGACCGGCGCGGAAAGCGCCGCGGACGCCCGCCGGGCGCCCCTCGACCGCCCGAATCCACGGAGGACCCGACCGATGAATGCCAAGACCGCCCTGCTCGCCGCCGCCCTCGGCAGCCTCGTGATGGCCGGAGCCCAGGCCATGGGACCCGACGAGAAGAGCGAGAAGTGCTTCGGGATCGCCAAGGCCGGCAAGAACGACTGCGCGGCCAACGGCCACGGTTGCGCCGGGCAGGCCAAGGCCGACGCCGACAAGAAGGAATGGGTCAGCGTGCCGAAGGGCACCTGCGACAAGATCGTCGGCGGCAGCACCACGCCGGCCAAGTGAGCCTGGCCGCGGGGGTCGGCCTGCGAGCCCCGCACCACGAGGCCTGGCGCTCGAGCCGCCCGCCCGTGGGCTGGCTCGAGGCCCACGCCGAGAACTACTTCCCGCAAGGCGGCGCGCAGCCGGCGATCCTCGAGCGCTTGCGCGCCGACTATCCGCTGTCGCTGCACGGCGTGGGCCTTGCGCTCGGCTCGGTCGAGCCGCTCGACCTGCAGCACGTGGCGCGCCTGCGCCGGATGATCGAGCGCTACCAGCCGATGCTCGTCTCGGAGCACCTGTGCTGGGGCCGGGTCGACGGCAGCCACCTGAACGACCTGCTGCCCCTGCCCTACACCGAGGAGGCGCTGCGGCACGTCGCCTCGAGGGTCGGCGAGCTGCAGGAGCGGCTCGGCCGGCGCGTGCTGGTCGAGAACCTCTCGACCTACCTGCGCTTCGCCGACTCGACGCTCGAGGAGTGGGAGTTCCTCGCGGCGCTCGCGGCCCGCAGCGGCTGCGGCCTGCTTCTGGACGTCAACAACGTCTACGTCAGCGCCTGCAACCACGGCTTCGACGCGCGTCGCTTCATCGCCGCGCTGCCCGCGACCGCGGTCGGGGAGATCCACCTCGCCGGCCACGACGTCGAGTCGATCGACGGGCGGGAGATCCGCGTCGACACCCACGGCAGCGCCGTCTGCGACGAGGTGTGGTCGCTGTACGGGTTCGCGCTCGGCCACGTGGGTCCGGTGCCCACCCTCGTGGAGTGGGACACCGACGTGCCGGAACTCGAGGTGCTGGTCGCGGAAGCGGCGCGCGCGGACGCGGTCGCATGCACTGCGCGGGCGGCGGTGGCCTGAGCATGGCCGGGGCGCCCACTGCAGGTCTGCCGCTCGCCGAGTTGCAGCGGCGCTTCGCGGCCGCCCTGCGCGCGCCGGACGACGCCGCGCCGGACGCCACCCTGCTCGGCGCACTCCGCGACGACGGCCTGCCGGCCGCCCGGCGCCTCGAGCTCTACCGGCGCAACGTCCAGGGAAATTTCCTCAAGGTGCTGGCGCTCGAGTTCCCGGCGATCGAGCGGCTCGGCGGCGCGGCATGGTTCCGCCAGGCCGGCCTCGACTTCCTCCGCGAGCACCCCTCGCGCAGCGGTGACCTGCACGGCATCGGCGCGCCCTTCGCGGGCTTCCTGCAGCGGCGCCTCGGTGCGACGCCACACGCCTATTTCGCGGACGTCGCGGCGCTCGAGTGGGCCTGGCAGGAATGCCTGGTCGCGCCCGATCCCGACGGTTCGCTCGACG
Source organism: Steroidobacteraceae bacterium (assembly GCA_025458905.1). Lineage (GTDB taxonomy): Bacteria > Pseudomonadota > Gammaproteobacteria > Steroidobacterales > Steroidobacteraceae > UBA964. The sequence continues at coordinate 19,690 of JALORN010000076.1, read as the reverse complement.
TCGGCGAGCTGGCGAGCGTGGCACCACGGGACGTGGGCGTGCTGCGCTTCGTGCCGCATCCTGCGCTGCGCCTGGTGGGCTCGCGCTGGCCGGTGTTCACCATCTGGGACGCGCACCGCGAACCGCGCGCCGACGGCGACCCGCCGACGATCGACCTCGACCGCGGCGGGGAATGCGCGATCCTGCGGCGCAGCGGCGAGGGCGCCGAGGCGCGGCGCTGCGATCCTTCGACCTTGGCGTGGCTGCAGGCGCTCGCCGCCGGCCAGCCTTTCGGCGATGCCTGGGAGGTCGCCATCTCGCACGACGCCGGCTTCGACGTCGCGCGCGCGCTCGCCGAAGCGGTGCGGCTCGGGCTGTTCTGCGGGTTCCGCGCGTGAGCGCGCAATAATCCGCGGGTCGTCCCGGTCTGTTCATGCGACGCGGCACTCCGCCGCGTCGCAACGACACACCAGACCGGAGACTCCACGATGAACCGCAAGAACGCGATCCTCGGTGCCGCGATCGGCAGCCTGTTCGCCCTCCACTCACTCGGCCTCGCACAGGCTGCGGACGACGCCGGCGCCAAGGAGAAGTGCTACGGCGTCGCCAAGGCCGGCAAGAACGACTGCGCCGCGAACGGGCACTCGTGCGCGGGCCAGGCCAAGTCCGACGGCAATGGCAAGGAATGGGTGCACCTGCCCAAGGGCGCCTGCGAGAAGATCGTGGGCGGCAGCACCCAGCCGAAGGCCTGAGACCCGAGCGGCGGTGCCGCGGCGCGCCCCAGCGCGTCCGCGGCGCCACGCACCGGCGCCGGCGCCACGCCCGCGCCCGTTACCTGCCGCGAACCGGAGGTCCCATGACCCTGTCCGATCCCGTCACGCCGGGCGCGCCGCCCGGCCCCGCGCGCCTCGCGCCGCGTGTTTCCCGGTTGGCGGACCCCGCGATCCTGCGCGGTGTGCTCGACGCGCTGCAGCCCTGGCTGCTCGCCGCGTCGCGCGGCTACGTCGCCTGGCAGTTCCTGAAGTCCGGCTGGCTCAAGCTCGGCTCCTGGGAGACCACGCTCGGCCTGTTCCGCGACGAGTACCGCGTGCCGCTTCTGCCGCCGGACCTCGCCGCCGTCGCCGGCACCGCCGGCGAGATCGTCTTCCCCCTGCTGCTGATCGCCGGCCTCGCGTCGCGGCTGGCGGCGCTCGGGCTGTCGGCCGTGAACGCGCTCGCGGTCCTGTCGTACGCGCACGTGCTGCTCGCCGAGGGCTTCGAGGCGGCGCTGGGGCAGCACCTGCTGTGGGGCTACATGCTGGCCGTGCTGGCGGTGTGCGGGCCGGGCGCGCTGGCGCTCGACGCACGGCACACGCGGCGCGGCGCGGGCCGATGAAGGACGGTCCGGGGCGGCGCGACGTTCCCCGGGCGGGCGTCGCGCGGGCTCAGGCCGCGAGCCGCATCTTCTGCGGCCGCGAGATCACGTAGCCCTGCACGTAGTCGACGCCCATCTGGCGCACCATCTCGAGCGCGGCCCCGTCCTCGACCTGCTCGGCGATCACCTTGAAGTTGAGCGTGCGCGCGAGCTTGATCATCGCCGTGACCATCGCCTGGTTGACCGAGTCGCGGCCGAGGTTGCGGGTGAAGGAGCCGTCGATCTTCAGGTAGTCGAGCGGCAGCGTGCGCAGGTTCGAGAACGAGCCGACGCCCGAGCCGAAGTCGTCGAGCGCGAAGCGGCAACCCATGCCATGCAGCACGCCGACGAAGCGCCGCGCATGGTCGAGGTTCGCGACCACCGCGTTCTCGGTCATCTCGAAGCACAGCTGCGCCGGCGCGACGCCGGAGCGGTCGAGCCCGTCGACGACGAACTCCAGGAACTGGGTGTCGCCGAGCGTCTGCCCGGAAACGTTGATCGCGACGCAGCGGCCCTGCGGCACCTGCAGCGTGCCGTCGACCAGGGCGTCGAGGGTCTGCTGCACGACCCAGCGGTCGATCAGCCCCATCAGCCGGTAGCGCTCGGCCGCGCGGATGAACTCCAGCGGCTGCACCTCGCCGCCGGACTCGTCCTTCATCCGCACCAGCACCTCGAGTGCCGGCCCGTCGAAGTTGCCCGCGCCGGCCACCGCCGGCACGATCGGCTGGGTGTAGAGCTCGAAGCGCTGGTCCCTGAGCGCGGCCTGCAGCTTCTGCAGCCACTGGATCTCGCCGGTGGAGCGCGCCAGCGCCTCGTCGCGCGCGGAGTACACCACGACCCGCCCGGTGCCCTGGCGCTTGGCCATGTAGCAGGCGCTGTCGGCGGCCGCGAGCGAGTCCTCGACCGAGCTGCTCTCGCGCGCGAGCTCGACGATGCCGATGCTGGCGCCGATCTGGAAGACCCGGTCCTTCCAGACGAAGCGGAAGTCGGCGATCTTGCGGCACAGGTCGTCGGCGATCTGGCGCGCCTTGTCGAGCGGGCAGCCGATCAGGATCATGCCGAACTCGTCGCCACCGAGCCGCGCGACGGTGTCCGAGTCGCGCAGCGTCTCGCGCAGCTGGCGCGCGACGTCGCGCAGCAGCGCGTCGCCGGCGAGGTGCCCGCTGGTGTCGTTGACGGTCTTGAAGTTGTCGAGGTCGAGGTAGCACAGGACGTGGGTGCTGTCGCCGCGGCGCGCCGTCGTGATGGCCTCGTCGAGCCGGCGCTCGAACTCGCGGCGGTTGACGAGCCCCGTCAGCGCGTCGTGGGTCGCCTGGTACGAGAGCTGGCGCGCGAAGCCGCGCAGCTCGGTCACGTCGTGCATCAGCACCGCGGCGCCGACGATCTCGCCCTCGGCGGTTCGCATCGGCGAGGCCGACAGCTCGATCGCGCGCTCGTCGCCCTCGCCGCGCGTGATCATCAGCGCGCGGCGGCTGAGGTTCACCGGCACGCCGCTCGCGAGCGACTGGTAGACCGGGTCGCCGAGGGCGCGCCGGTCGGACTCGTCGACCAGGCCGACGACCGCCGCGAGCGCCTTGCCCTTCGCCGCCTCGAGCGTGGTGCCGATCAGCCGCTCCGCCGCCGGGTTCAGGTACTCGATCTGGCCGGTCGCATCGGTGGTGACGATCGCCTCGGCGATCGACTCGAGCGCCATCGCCGGCGCGCTGTTGCCCGCGACCGGCGCGAGCGCCTCGGCGAAGCGCGGCGCGCGGAACACGCCCGACTCGGCGAGCTCCTGCGCATAGGTGGGCTCGGCCAGCGCCCTGACCTGCGAGGTGAGCACGATCTCGACGCCGGTGACCAGCAGCGCCGGCCCGCCCTCGTAGTCGATGCGCTGCACGTTCAGCTCGAGGCGGCTCACCTGCGCCTGGAAGCCGACGATCTCGACCTCGAAGCGGTCGGCGGTGGGCTCGTCGGCGAGGCGCTTGCGCAGCACGTCGGCGACCAGGTCGGCGAACTCGGGGGTGACCAGGTCCTCGAGGCCGCGGCCGAGCAGCTTGTCGCGCTCGATGCCGACGAGCGCGGCGAACTGCTGGTTCGCGAACAGGATCACCTTGCGGTGGACGATGACGATCTCGTGGGTGCGGTCGGCCAGCTCGGTGAAGAGCCTGGGGTTGTGCGCCGGCCGCTCGCCGAGCTGCGCAGCGCGCGCGATCAGCTGGTTGACGTTCTGCGAGAGCTCCTGCAGTTCCGGCTCGTCGGTCTGCAGGTAGATGCGCCCCGTGGGCGGCCCCTGGGTGCCGAGCACTCGGCCGATCTGGCGCGTCAGCTCCGCGACTCCCGCCAGTTCGCGCCGCTGCATCACGTACAGCACGAGCAGCAGGGTCGCCACGATGGCGAGCAGCAGGCACAGCAACCCGAGGAGAGACATCTTCAGCGAAATCCTCGCGTGCGGCCCTTCCCGTGGTCCCGCGGCGCGTTCGTTGTTGTTCGCCGCATCGCTGCGGCCGTGCGGGTGAGCATATCGGAGCGCACGCGCGCCGCCCGCGCCCATTCACCATATCGGCCAGCGGCGTGGCAGCGCGCGGCGCGCCGGCTTGGCACCGTCGGCGAAACCACGTACCTTTCCTCGCCGCGCCGAGAGCCGGATTAAGTTCAATCAACGCCCGCCCGAGCCGCCGAAGATGCCGACCGAAGCCGCACGCGAACAGATGATCCACCAGCAGGTCCGCGCCTGGGACGTGCTCGACGAGCGCGCGCTCGAGGTGCTCGGCAAGGTCCCGCGCGAGCGTTTCGTCCCCGAAGCGTACCGCGAGCTGGCGTTCGCCGACGCGTCGATCCCGCTCCCGCACGACGAGCGGATGCTCGCACCCAAGATCGTCGGCCGCATCCTGCAGGCGCTGCAGGTCGAGCCCGGCGAGTCGGTGCTCGAGGTCGGCACGGGCTCGGGCTTCCTAACGGCCTGCCTCGCGCTGCAGGGCGGCGCGGTGCGCTCGCTCGAGCTGCACGCCGACCTGGCGGACGCGGCACGCACGCGCCTTGCCTCGCTCGGCCTCGGCCGGGCAGAGGTGGTTGCCGGCGATGCGTTCGCCGCCGCCGCACTCGGCGCCGGCAGCCACGACGTGATCGCCGTGACCGGCTCGCTGCCGCTCTACGACCGCCGCTTCGAGCAGCGGCTCGCGGTCGGCGGTCGCATGTTCGTGGTCGTGGGCGAGGCACCGGTCATGGAGGCGCGCCTCGTGCGCCGCACCGGCGAGGCCGAGTGGCTGGCCGAGAGCCTGTTCGAGACGGTGTTGCCACCCCTGCACGGCGCGCCGCGCCGTGCGCCCTTCACGTTCTGACGATCCGCGCGCGCGACGCCAGCCGGCGTCGCGCGGCGCAGCCAGCGGAGGCCCCGAGATGGTCGAGGAAGTGTCGCCCGAAGAACTCAAGGCCGAGATCGATGCCGGCCGCCCGCCGGTGATGCTCGACGTGCGCGAGCCCTGGGAGCTGGACATCTCGCGGCTCGCCGGGATCGTTCACATCCCGATGGGCGAGATCCCCGACCGCCTCGGCGAACTCGACCCGGCGCAGCCGGTCACCGTGATCTGCCGCTCCGGTGGCCGCAGCCTGCGGGTGGCCCAGTTCCTCGAGCAGAACGGCTTCGCCCGCGTGTCGAACCTGACCGGCGGAATGCTCGCCTGGGGCGAACGCATCGACCCCTCGCAGCGTCCATACTAGCCAGACGGTCGGGGAGCGCGGCTGGAACAACTGTTCCACAAGTGTTATAGTCACCTATAACACCGCGAAGACCACCGATAAGGTCGCGGTACTCCAGAGGATTTTCTATGAAGCGCGCGTTGGTGCTGACGCTCGGCATGCTGATCGTGTCCCCCGCCGTGCAGGCCGAAGACCTGCTCACCGTGTTCGAGCGCGCCCGGGCCAACGACCCGCAGATCCGCGAGGCGGATGCGTTGCGCCGTGCCTCGCTCGAGTCGAAGCCGCAGGCGCTGGCGGCGCTGCTGCCGCGGGTGAGCGCGGCGGCGGCGCGGGTCGAGGACAGCACCAGCGGCACCAACTTCCGGGAGTTCGCGTTCGGCAACGCGATCGTGCCGAACGACAACAGCGGCGATGGCGATGCCACCAACGAGCGCTGGAGCGTCGACCTGCGCCAGTCGGTGTTCTCCTGGGCCAACTGGGTCGCGCTGAAGCGCGCCGACAAGACGGTCGCCCAGGCCGAGGCCGACTACCAGGCCCAGGAACAGACGCTGATCTCGCGCGTCGGCGACGCTTACTTCAACGTGCTCGCAGCCCAGGACACGGTCGACGCGCAGTCCTCGGCTTTCGAGGCGATCTCGCGCCAGCTCGAGCAGGCGGAGAAGCGGTTCGAGGTCGGCCTGATCGCGATCACCGACGTGCAGGAAGCCAAGGCGGCGCGCGACAGCGCCGCGGCCGCGGTGATCGCCTCCAAGCGCGCGCTCGCCTCCGCCCAGGAGCAGCTGCGCGAGATCACAGGCGAGAAGTACGAGATCCTCGCGAGGCCCGGCGACACCATGCCGCTGAAGTCGCCGGACCCGGCCGACGAGGACCAGTGGGTCGAGCTCTCGATGGAGCAGAACCTGGCGCTGGTCTCGAGCCGCCTGGCCGCCGACATCGCCCGTGACGACGTGCGCACCGCGTTCTCGGGCCACCTGCCGGAACTCGACCTGGTCGCGAGCCGCTCCAATTCGGTCAACGTGTCCGAGCAGCGCCTGCTGCGCGGCGGCACCGCCTCCGCCAACAGCGACACGGACGACACCCAGTATTCGCTGCAGCTCTCGGTGCCGATCTACGCGGGCGGCGCGGTGAACTCGCAGGTGCGCCAGTCGGAGTTCCGCTGGCAGGCAGCGCGCGAGCGGCTGACGCGCACCTCGCGCCAGACGGAGCGCCAGGCACGCGATGCCTACCTCGGCGTCATCACCGAGATCTCGCGCGTCAACGCGCTGCGCCAGGCACTCGAGTCGAACCAGACGGCGCTGAAGGCCACCGAGGCCGGCTACGAGGTCGGCACGCGCACCGCGGTCGACGTGCTCGACGCACGGCGCAACCTGGTGCAGGCACAGACGAACTATGCCCGCAGCCGCTACGACTACATGCTGAACGTGCTGCGCCTGAAGCTCGCGGCCGGCACGCTCGACCGCGCGACGCTCGCCGACGTCAACAGCTGGCTGGTGGAGCCCGCGCCGATTGGCGCCCCGCCGACCCCGGCCCCGGCCGCTGCGCCGCCGCCAGCGCCCGCCGCGGCCCCGGCACCGCGCTGACGCGCGACCGGCGCCGGGTCCCTCCGGCACTCCGCGCTCATCAGGGGCCGGCCGCGGTCTGCGGCGTACCGGCGCGCGCGACCACGGGATCGCGCCCCTCGATCACCGGTTCCAGCAGCGCCATCAGGCGCGCCAGCGCGCCGCGATTCTCCGCCAGCACCGCCAGCCCCTGCTGCCCGAGCCGGTGGCGCCGCGGCTCGTCGACCAGCAGCGCGGCGAGCGTGCTGCCGAGCTCGGCCGCGTCCTGCACCTTGGTCACGGCCTGCCGGTCGACCAGCAGCTGGGCGATGTCCTCCGCGTTGAACACGTAGGGTCCGCTGAGTGCCGGCACGCCGACGCTGAGCGGCTCGAGCAGGTTGTGGCCGCCGATCGGCACCAGGCTGCCGGCGACGAAGGCGACGTCGGCGGCCGCATAGAACGCGAGCAGCTCGCCCAGGGTGTCGACCAGCAGCACCTCGCCCGAGTCGCCGCCGGCGGGGCCACCGTGCCCGCGGCGCGCCCCGTTGCCCGGCGGCGGCGGCCCGCCCGCCCGGCCATGGTCGGCGCTGCGGCGCATGAAGGCGACGCCCCGCTCCTGCAGCCGCCCGGCGACCTCGGCGAAGCGGTTCGGATGACGGGGCACCAGCACCAGCAGCGCGTCGATGCCGGCGGCGCGCACCGCCGCATGCGCGTCGAGTGCCGCATCCTCCTCGCCCTCGTGGGTGCTACCGGCGACCCAGACGGCGCGCTCGCCGGCATAGCGCCGGCGCAGCGCCGCGCCGCGCTCGTGGATGTCGGGCGGCAGCGCGAAGTCGAACTTGATGTTGCCCGTGACGTGCGTGCGGGCCGGGTTGGCGCCGATCGAGCGGAACCGCTCGGCATCGCCGTCGCTCTGCGCGGCGATCACGATGCCGTGCGAGAGTGTCTCGCGGAACAGGCTGGCGAGCCGCCGGTAGCGCCCCACCGAGCGCGGCGAGATGCGCGCGCTCGCGAGCACCAGCGGCACGCGACGCCGGCCACACTCGTGATAGAGGGTGGGCCAGAGCTCGGTCTCGAGGATGATGGCGACCCGCGGCCGCACACGGTCGAAGAAGCGCCGCACGCTGCCCGGCAGGTCGTAGGCGACGTAGCGCACCAGCACGCCGTCGCGGAACAGCTCGCGCGCGCGCTGCGCGCCGGTCGGCGTCACCGTCGTGACGACCAGCGGCACGTCGGGATAGCGGGCGCGCAGCTCGCGCACCAGGCTGGCAGCCGCCTGCACCTCGCCGACCGAGACGGCATGCACCCAGATGCTGCCGGCGAGCGCCGGGCCCGGCCCGAAGCCGAAGCGCTCGCCGAAGTTCTGCCAGTGGCTGCGGTCGCGGAAGCCGCGCCAGAGCATCACCCCGCAGACCACCGGCGCCAGCAGGTAGGCGATCAGGACGTAGAGCAGCCGCACGTCAGCGCACGCCCGCCGCCGTCGCGGTCGCGGTCGCGCTCGCGCTCGCGGCCGCCGCATAGCCGGCGAGCAGCGATTGCCAGTCGGTCTCGCTGAAGTGCCCCGGAGGCAGCGGGTCGCTCACCTTCAGCAGCGAGCGGCGCAGCCGCACCAGGTTGGCGTCGCGCCACAATCCCGCGCCCCGCAGGCGGCTGCGGTCGAAGTCGATCAGCCAGACCGCGCCGTCGCCGTCGAACAGCACGTTGTGCGCGTTGAGGTCGGCATGGCAGAGGCCGAAGTCGTGGAAGCGGCGGATGCAGCGGCCGACCGCGATCCAGTCGGCGAGCGGCACGCCGGAGTCGCCCAGCCGCTGGGCCAGCGAGCGCGCGGCTTCGATGCGCTCGGTCAGCAGGTCGCCGGTGTAGGTCGCGCCCGAACGGCGGTAGCGCGCCGCGACCGGGGCCGGCACCGGCAGGCCGTGGCGGTGCAGGTGGTGGGTGAGGCGCCACTCGGCGAAGGGCCGGGTGCGACGCTCGCCGAGCCAGAGGTAGGCGTCGCGGACCAGCTTGCCGACCAGCCCGCCGCGACGGTAGTGACGCAGCGCGAGCCGCAGCTCGCCCGCGCGCACGAACACGGTCGTGCCGCGGCCGCGTGCCTCGCCCTCGATCGCGCCACGGCCGGCCCAGTGCACGGGGTCGAACCACTCGGGCGCGAAATTGCCCGCCCGGGAGGCGTCGTATAGCATCGCCCCGCCGTCCAGCTCGACGCGCTTCGCCCCGGCGCCGAGCGCCCACTCCTCGCCCATCGTGCCTCCACCCGCGCCAGAGCCCGCCCCTGCCGACGACACGCCGCGCGCGGCTGCGCGCCGCGACGCACCCGCGAGCGTCTGCCTGCTGCGACTCTCCGCGATCGGCGACGCCTGCCACGTCGTGCCGCTGCTGCGCGGCCTGCAGCGCGCCTGGCCCGGCACGCGCTTCACCTGGATCATCGGGCGGATCGAGTCGCGCCTGATGGCGCCCCTGCTGCCCGAGGTGGAGTTTATCACCGTCGACAAGCGCGCCGGCCGGGGCGCCGCGCTGCGCGAGTTGCGCGCCCGCTTCCACGGGCGACGCTTCGACGTGCTGCTGCACCTGCAGCTCTCGCTGCGCGCGAGCCTCGTGTCGACCGTGGTGCCCGCCCGGCGCCGCATCGGCTTCGACCGCGCGCGCGCGCGCGAGCTGCAGTGGCTGTTCACCAACGAGCGGGTCGCGCCGCGCCGGCGCGAGCACGTCCTCGACAGCTTCCTCGGCTTCGCCGAGGCACTCGGCGTCGACCCGCGGCCGCTGCGCTGGGACCTGCCGCTGCCTCCCGGGGCCCTGGACTACGCCCGCGCGCTCGTCCCGGAGACGCCGCGCGAACGCCCCGGCGCGCCGGCCACGCTCGTCGTCAGCCCCTGCTCGAGCCATGCGCTGCGCAACTGGCGGCCGGAGCGCTATGCGGCGGTCGCCGGCCACGCCGTGCGACGCCACGGCATGCGGGTGATCCTCGCCGGCGGGCCGGGCGCGCACGAGCGCGCGATGGCCGACGCGATCCTCGCGGCCTGCGACGTGCCCGTGCTCGACCAGGTCGGCAAGGACACGTTGCCGCAGATGCTGGCGCTGCTTTCGCGCGCCTCGGTGCTCCTCACCCCGGACTCGGGACCGGCGCACATGGCGACGCTGGTGGCGTTGCCGGTCATCGGACTGTATGCAGCGACCAACCCGGCGCGCAGCGGGCCCTACCTTTCGCGCGCTCACTGCGTCGATGCCTTCGCCGCGGCAGCCGCGCGCTTCCGCGACTCCACCCCAGAGCGCCTGCCGTGGCACACCAAGATCGAGACGCCGGGCGTCATGGACCTCATCGAGGTCGCCGAGGTCTGCGCCCGGCTCGATGCCTTGGTAGGATCGCCGCCATGAAGGACATCCTGGTTCCCGTGTCGCCCGGCGAGCTGCTGGACAAGATCACGATCCTGCGGATCAAGGCGGCGCGCATCGACGATCCCGCCAAGCTCGCCAACGTGCGCGTCGAGCTCGGGCTGCTGGAACAGACCTGGCGCGACAGCGGCGCGGCCGCCGGCGGCGTGGCGGCCGACGAGGCGGCGCTGCAGAGCGTCAACGAGGCGCTCTGGGACATCGAGGACCGCATCCGCGACAAGGAGGCAGCGGGCGAGTTCGACGCGACCTTCGTCGAGCTCGCGCGCGCGGTCTACGTGACGAATGACGAGCGCGCGGCGATCAAGAAGCGCATCAATAATGCGCTGGGATCGCGCATCGTGGAAGAAAAGTCCTACAAGCCGTATCGCTGAGGCCTGGTCGTTGCCCCGACGCCGCAGCCGCGGATACCCGCGGCACGGCGTGTATATTCGGCTCGTCCGCCAACCGGCGGGCTACCCGGGGGGGTCTCGAGATGAACGATCGCAAGCCGCGAGTCGCGGCGTTGACCATGGCATGGCTCGTCACCGCAGCGGCCGTGTCCGGTCCGGTGGGGGCGCAACAGGGCGGGTCGCCGGCGGCGGCCGATGGCGGGCTGGAGGAGATCATCGTGTCGGCGCGCAAGCGCGACGAGAGCCTCCAGGAGGTGCCGATCTCGATCACGGCGTTCACTGCCGAGTCGATCGAGCAACGCGGCATCGAGAGCGTCTACGACCTGGCCAAGCTCACGCCCAACCTGTCCTTCAACCAGGCCTATGGCCGGGTGTTCGACCGCCCGGTCATCCGCGGCATGTCGCAGGTGCTGCACCGTGTCGTTCGTCGTCGACGGCATCTACATCGCCGGCAACATGAGCGCCGACCTCGACGACCTCGAGCAGGTCGAGGTGCTCAAGGGCCCGCAGGCCGCCAACTTCGGCCGCGGCTCGCTCGCCGGCGTGATCAGCTACCGCACCCGCAGGCCGACGGACGAATGGCGCGGCAACGCCACGGTCACCGGCGGCGAGAACGGCTGGGCCGAGGCCACGGCCAACGTCTCGGGGCCGATCATCGGCGAGACGCTGACCTTCAAGCTCGGCGCGCGCTACTACGACTACGACGGCCAGTACACCGCGCGCAGCACCGACGGCAGCGAGGTGCAGCTCGGCGCCGAGAACACCAAGCGCGTCTCCGGCGCCCTGCTGTGGCGGCCGACCGACGCCGTCGACGTGATGGTCAGTGCCTTCGTCGGCCAGAACAGCGACGGCCTGTACAACAACACCATCTTCAAGGGCCTGAACTGCTTCACGAACGTGCCGTTCGCGCTGTCGCGCGGCGGCGCCTGGTGCGGCCGCATCCCGGTGCTGCCGAAGGACGGCGCCATCCGGGTCGACTTCGCCGACATCGCCCGCCAGGGACCGCCGGGCGTGCAGCAGGACACCAACCTGTACGCCGCGGAGGCGAACTGGCGCTTCGCCGGCATGAAGCTCACGGGCCTCGTCAGCTGGAACCGCCAGGACGAGGACTGGATCGTCGACGACTACATCGTCAACGACCCCACGTTCACCAATGCCTCGCAGGTGCCGGGACCGACGATGACCATCGCGAACCCGGGCAACATCACGCGCCTGATCAACGTGCGCGAGTACCGTTCGCAGGAGCTGCGCCTCGCGTCCGATGGCGGTGGGGCGCTCAGCTGGCTGGTCGGCCTCTACCACTACGACTCCAGCCTCGAGGGCTTCAACGGCGGCCCGCGCTACAACGTCAACCTCGCCAACGGCATGGCGGCGACGACCAACACCGGCCCGACCGGCACGCTGCGCGAGATCTCGCAGGTGATCTCGCCGAGCACGGTCGACAACGAGGCGGTGTTCGCGAGCGTGGGCTACGCGCTCACCGACCGCTGGCACCTGTCGCTCGAGGGCCGCTACCAGAAGGACGTGCTGGAGACCAACAACACCACCCAGGTCGGCTCGAACTGCGCCGCTCGCCTCTCGGCCGAGTACACCAGCTTCACGCCGCGCGCGGCCGTCCGCTTCGAGGTCACGCCCGACGTCAACGTCTACGCGAACGTAGCCCTGGGCAACAAGCCGGGCGACTTCAACACCTCGCTGTGCAGTGCCCTCGTGCCTGCGGGCGAGTTCGCCCGTCTGTCCGACATCGCCCCCCTCGACGTGAAGGAGGAGGAGGCGCTCAACTACGAGATCGGCTCGAAGATGCGCTTCTTCGACGGCCGCATGTCGCTCGACGTCGCGGCGTTCTACATCGACTGGTCCGACCAGCAGGTGACCTCCGCCCAGGCCTACGTCAACAACGCGATGCAGCCGGCGAACATCTCGCTGACGCTCAACGCCGGCAAGACCGAGATCAAGGGCATCGAGCTCAACTGGCGCTGGCGGCTGGCCGACGGCTGGGACATCACCGCCTCGTACGGCTATACGGACGCCCAGTTCGAGGAGTTCTGCGACGCCGTCTTCGCCGGGACGGTCGGCGTGTCGGTGCAGACGCCGCCCTGCGCCGGCTTCAGCAACACGGCCACCCTGTCGGTCGCAGGCTTCCAGACGGCGAACGCCCCCGAGCACACCGGCAACGTCGGGCTGGAGTTCAAGACGCCCGTCGGCGACCGCTGGACCTTCTTCGCGCGCACCGACGCCTCGTACCAGGGCACGCGCTACGCCGAGGTCTACAACTTCGCCGAGACCGGCGACGCCACGCGCTTCGACGCGCGACTCGGCCTGCAGGGCGACGAGTGGACCTTCACGTTCTGGGGGCGCAACGTCGGCAACGAGCGTTCCGCCGACTCGGTGGTGCGCTTCTTCGACCCGGACTCGCGCAGCCCGATCGGCGTGCCCACGTTCCAGCGCGCCTACCAGGTGCACTATCCGGACGGCCGGCAGTTCGGCGTGACCGCGGCGTTCCGTTTCTGAAACACCGCCCCCCGCCCGCCCACCGGGGCGGGCGGCGGGCTGCCTGCAGCGGACGCCGGCTCAGTCGAGCGCGTCGCGGATCACGCGAGCGACGCCGGACGGGTCGGCGTCGAACAGCCCGAAGGCCCACTGCGGCGCATCGACCAGGCGGGCGCCGGGGATCAGGCGGGCCGCCGCCGCGCCTTCGTCCCACAAGCCGTCCTGCGGGCGCACCACCGTCACCGGCCGCGAGATCGCCTGCAACCGCGGCGGCGCGTCGTAGCGCTGCAGCGCCGCCAGCGCCCAGCCGGCGCGGGTGCCCGCGCGCTGCTTCTCGGCGACGATCCGCGCGGCCTGCTCCAGCGTCTGCCCGGGCGGGCGTACCCGCATCGTGCTGCGCCATTCCGCCAGCAACGGCGAGCCGTCCTCGGCCAGCGGCGTCGTGGTCACCAGCGCCGCGCGGCGCTCTGGCGCGAACAGCGGCATCGAGACCAGCACCACGCGCCGTACGCTGCCCGGATGGCGTGCCGCGAGCTCCGCCGCGATCATCGCGCCGGTGTGGTAGCCGACGAGGTCGACCGGCTCCTTGAGGCCGGCGACGAAGTCGTGCAGCGCGTCGGCGTAGTCCGCGAGCTCGGGCGGCGACGCCGGCGCATCGGACTCGCCGTAGCCGGGCGTGTCCGGCGCATAGACGACGCGGTCGCGGCCGAGCTCCCGCAGCAGTTCGCTGAACATGCGCCCCGACAGCGGCGTCTGGTGCAGCAGCACCACCGGGGCGTGCAGGCCGCCGGCCTGCGTCGGCGAGGCGCGGCGCAGGTGCAGCTGGCCATAGCGGCCGTCGACGAACTCGCGGCGCACTCGGACCGGTGCCGCCGGCCCGGCGCGCGCGGCGTCGCCGGCCGCCGCCGGCGCCGGCGCGGCGGGGAGACGCTCGTTGATCTCGAGCACGTGGCCGTCGGGGTCGAAGGCGAACAGGAAACGGGCCGTCCAGCGTGCGCCGCCGGCGCCCGTGACCTCGCTGCTCGCCGGCGGCCGCAGGATCGGCGTGCCGGCGCGCTGCATCCGCTGCCAGGCCCCCTCGAGGTCGGTGGTCTCGAGCATCAGCACCGCATCCCCCGGACGCAGCGCGGCCGGTGGCCGCGGCAGCGGGCGTGGCTCCCCGTACTGCAGCAGCCCGACCATCCCGACCCAGGGATGGCGGCCCTTCATGATCGCGAAGCGGCTGGGCGATCCTGGCGGCGCCGCGGTCGGCAGGCTCGAGGGACCGACCTGGCCACGGTTCTCGAGCCAGAGCTCGAAGCCGAGCACGTCGCGATAGAAGCGCACCGAGGCCTCGAGGTCGTGGACGACCAGCGTCGTGCGACGCACCAGCCCGGGTGGATCGGCGGTGGCTGCGGCCGGTGGCGCGTCGGCGGCGGGAGCGGCGGAAGCGGCGGGGGCGGCGGCGGTCTGCACGGCGGGCAGCAGCAGGCCGGCGCACGCCAGCAGCGACGCGAGCGCGCCGCCGGGCCGCCGGCTCGCCCGCAGCCGCCCGCCGGTGGCGACCGCCGCCCGCGGCCGGCTCATTTCCTCGCCGCCTCGCCGGCGCGCCGCGCGTCGATGTATTTCTTGAACACGGTCCACGAGGTTTCGTTGGCACGCGGGTCGTCCAGCGGCGGCGGCGCCCGGTACGCGGGGTAGTTCGCCTCGACCTCGCGGCGCACGACCTCCGGCAACTGCTCCCAGGCGTCGAGCCGCATGCCGGCGGTGTGGAACACCACGACGCCGTCGCGGTCGCCCATCTTCATCCACGGCAGCCAGCGCGAGATGCGACCCCAGGAGATCACAGCGTCCTCGAGCTCGGTGTCGCGCGCATCGAGCGCCTCGCGCGCAGAGGCGGCGGTCGAGCCGAACTCCATCGCGTGGTAGGCACCGCCGACGTAGTCCTGGTAGTCGCCCGCCAGCGGGTTCGCATAGAACAGCCGCGCCGCGCCGCCGCCTTCGAGCAGCAGCTCGTCCGCGACGAAGGTGTTCCCGCTGCGATCGAGCGGCTTGCCGTCCTGGTCGCGCGAACAGAACCAGTCGCGGGCGTTCACCGGGTCGTTGGCGACCTGCACGACGTCCACCTCCTCGCCGGTCCAGGGGTTCTTCCAGCGCCGCACCACCTCGTCGGTCCGCGGGTCGAGGTAGAACATCACCTCGCGCGACACCGAGCGGTAGCAGAAGCCACGCACCGGGTCCTGCTTGGTGCGGCACTGGCGGACGTTCATGCCGTGTACGTGGAACAGCAGGCGGTTCGCCTCGCCGGGCACGCGCGCCCACATGCGGCCGCTCCACCAGTAGAGCGTCGGCCGGCCCTCGACCAGCGAGCAGGACATCTTGACCTGCATCCGCATCTGGTCGTCGGCGTCATTCGGATCGAGCGTGGTCGCGCGGCCCGCCGCGAGCGCCGGCGAGCCCGCCAGGCCCGCCCCCGCGACCACTAGACCGACGACGGCGGCCGCGGCGGCCCGGAACGATCGGTGCAGCATGGCGCTCACTCCCCTGCCTTGCCGGCAGCCGCACCGCCGGCGGCACGCCGCTGGTCGATGACCTTGCGGATGTAGGTCCACGACGTCTCGTTCGGCCGCGCGTCGTCGATCGGCGGCGGCGCGAGGTAGGCGGGGTAGCTGGCGCGCAACTCGCTGCGCAACGGCTCCGAGAGCTCGTCGACCGAGCCGACGCGCTTGCCCACCGTCGTGAACACCACCATCCCGCTGCGCCCGCCCATCTTCATCCACGGCAGCCAGTCCGAGACGCGCGCCCAGGAGATCGAGACCGAGGGCAGCGTCTTCACCTTCGGGTCGAGCAGCGCCTTCGCATCGGTGAAGCTGTTGAGCATCTCCATCGCCAGATAGCGGTTGCCGACGTATTCCTGGTATTCGCCGGCGAGCGGGTTGTCGTACCACAGCGGCGCCTCGCCGCTGGTCCAGGCCTTGTCCTTGACGAAGGTACCGCGGAAGGTGGCCGGCTTGCCGTCGGCACCGCGGGCGTAGGTCGGTGCGCGCATGTTGACCGGATCGTTGGCGACGTGGATCACCTCGACCTCCTCGCCGGTCCAGGGGTTCCTCCAGCGCCGCACCACCTCGTTGGTGATCGGGTCGAGGTACAGCATGACCTCGCGCGACACGGAGCGGAAGCCGGGGCCGCGCTGCGGGTCGCTGAACGTGCCGCACTGACGGATGTTCATGCCCTGCACGTTGAACAGCACGCGATCGCGCTCGCCGGGCACGCGGCTCATCATCGTGCCCTTCCACCAGTGGATCACCGGCCTGCCGTCCTCGAGGGAGCAGGTCATCTTGCGGTTCAGGAGCAGCGCGTCCTCGGGCCGGGACGGATCGAGCGACTCGGCCGCGCGCAGCGGCGACGCGCAGGCGAGCAGGCCGAGCGCCAGCGCGGCCGCCGGACGAGAGTTGTCGAACATGGTCCCCCCTCGCGGGCGCAGGCGGGCCGGGACGGCCGCGCGGTCGACGCGCCCATGCCGAGACTACACCCGGGGTGCGCTCAGCGCTGCAGGCTGTATTCGGCGCCGCAATAGGGGCACTTGGCCCAGCCGGTCTTCTCGATCGGCAGGTAGACGCGCGGATGCGAGTTCCAGAGGTGCATCTGCGGCATCGGGCAGGAAAGCGGCAGGTCCTCGCGCGAGACCTCGTACTTGTTCTGCGCGTTGGGCTGGAGCAGCGGGGCGGGCTGGCGGTCGGGCGCGGGCATGGCACGATTATAGGCCGGCCCGACGGGGGGCCGCACGCGCCGCGGTTGCGGGCCCGGCCGGCGCCGGCGGGCGTCTCAGGGCGCGCCGAGGGCTTCGTCCCAGACCCGGCGCACCGCGGCGCGCTCGGCCGCGAATTCCGTGCCCGGCACCACCGACCCCGAGTCCTGCAGCGAGCGGTGGTGGCCGCGCTCGCGGTAGGCGCGGTACGCCTGCGTCAGCAGGTCGACCGTGGCCTGGGGCACGAGGTCGCCCGACGCCAGCGTCTCGAGCTGGCGGATCGTGTCGGAGAACATCGCGACCGCGGGATGCCGGTCCGCCCATTTCAGCGCCCAGTACTGGGCGAGGAACTCGATGTCGGCGATGCCGCCCGGGTCCTGCTTCATGTCGAACTCGCCGGCCTTCGCCTTCGACAGCTCGCGCCTCATGCGCTCGCGCATCGAGCGCACCTCGGCCTGCAGCGTGTCGCGGCGCACCGCGGTCGTGATGACCTCGAGCCGCACCCGCTCGAACTCGGCGCGCAGCAGCGGCGAGCCGGCGACCGCGCGCGCGTGCAGCAGCGCCTGGTGCTCCCACGTCCAGGCCTCGCGTCGCTGGTACTCGGCGAACGCGCCGACCTGCGTGATCAGCATGCCGCCCTTGCCCGAGGGCCGCAGCCGCACGTCGACCTCGTAGAGGCGGCCGGCGGCCGAGTGCATCGTCAGCAGGTGCACGATGCGCTGCGCGAGACGCACGAAGAACACCTGGTTGTCGATCGGCCGCTCCGCGTCGGTCTCCTGGGCCTCGCCGGCGGAGTCGTGCAGGAACACGAGGTCGAGGTCGGAGGCATAGCCGAGCTCGATGCCGCCGAGCTTGCCGTAGCCGACGGCGCAGACCCGCACCTCGCGCCGCGACTCGCCCTCGCCGCACATCGGGCGGCCGAACTGCGCGGTCATCTGCGACCAGGCCTGCACCATCGCCTGTTCGACGATCAGCTCGGCGACGTCGGTCAGGCGATCCGAGACGCGCATCAGCGGCAGCGTGCCGGCGAGGTCGGCGATCGCGATGCGGAAGATCGCCGCGCGCTTGAACTGGCACAGCGCCTCGACCAGGCGCTCCGGGTCGCCGGCGTCGACCCGGGCGATGCGGTCCTCCAGCTCGGCCGCGAACTCGGCGCGCGTCGCGGGTGCGCCGAAGACGCGGTCGTCGAGCAGCTCGTCGAGCAGCAGCGGGTGCGCCGCGACCTGCGAGGCGAGGAAGTCGCCGCTGCGGCACACGTCGACGAAGCGGCGGCGCGCGGCCGGGTTCTCGTTGAGCAGCGCGAAATAGGTGGACCGCGTGCCGATCGACTCGATCACCCGCAGGAAGCGCTTCAGCAGCGACAGCGGCTCGGTCTCGGCCAGCGCCGCCTCGAGCAGTTCCGGCAGCAGCCGGTGCAGCCGGCGCGCCGCGGTGGCGTCGAGGCGCCGCATCAGCGAGCCGCTGCGGAAGTCGACGAGCAGCCGGGCCACCTCCCCGGCCTCACCGAGGCCGGCCGCGGCGAGCGCCTCGCGCAACGCCTCCGGATCGAGCCCTTCCTCCCACCAGGGCAGCGAGCCGAGCCCGCTGCGCGGCGCGCGCCCGCGCCCGCCGTTGCCCGGGGCAGCCGGCGCCGGCAGCGCCGCGGTCCCGCCCGCGCCGGCCGCGGCACCGGCGGCCGTGGCCTCGGACCTGCCCTCCTCGCCCGGCTCCTCCACCGGGCGGAACACCAGCGCGCGGAAGTGCGCCTGCACGCGCTCGCGATGCGCGTCGAGCGTGGCACGCAGCGCCGCCCAGGACGGCTCGTGCATCGCCCGTGCCAGCCGCGCGCGCGTCGGCTCGTCGGTGGGCAGCTGGTGGGTCTGGGCGTCGCGGATCATCTGCAGCCGGTTCTCGAGCGTGCGCAGGTGGCGATAGGCCGCATCGAGCTCGGCCACGGCGCGCCGCTCGAGCAGGCGCCGGCCGGCGAGCAGCGGCAGCACCTCGAGCAGCCGCGGGTTCTGCAGCCGCCGGTCCTGGCCGCCGCGGATCAGCTGGAAGGCCTGCACGATGAACTCGACCTCGCGGATGCCGCCGGGCCCGAGCTTGACGTGGTCGGCCATCTCGCGGCGCGCGACCTGCTTCTCGATCAGGGCCTTCATCTCGCGCAGGCTCTCGAACACGCCGAAGTCGAGGTAGCGGCGGAACACGAACGGCCGCACGGCGTCACGGTACAGCTCGGCATACGCCTCCGGCGCGATGATCGCCCGCGCCTTCACCCAGGCGTAGCGTTCCCAGTCGCGGCCGTGCTGGCCGAGGTAGTCCTCGAAGGCCGAGAAGCCGCAGGCGAGCGGCCCGGAATCGCCGAAGGGCCGCAGCCGCATGTCGACCCGGAACACGAAGCCGTCGACGGTCGGCGCGGCCAGCAGCCGCACCAGCGCCTGCCCGAGCCGGATATAGAACTCGTCGTGGCTGACGGGCGAGGCGTGGTCGGTCTCGCCATAGGCCGGGAACAGGAACACGAGGTCGATGTCGGACGAGTAGTTGAGCTCGCGGCCGCCGAGCTTGCCCATGCCGACCACCACCATCGGCAGCGGCGCCCCGCCGGGGTGGCGCGGCGTGCCGTAGCGCGCGGTGGTGCTGCGCCAGGCATGCTCGTAGGCGAGGCCGATGGCGTCGTCGGCGAACGCCGAGAGGTCCTCCAGGGTGGTCGCGAGGTCGGCCGTGCCGGCGAGGTCGCGCCAGGCGATGCGCACCATCTCGCGGCGACGCCAGCGCCGCAGCCACGACTGGAACGCTGCCTCGTCGGCGTCGAGGTCCGGCGCCTGGCCGGCGGGCCAGCAGGCCGCGCCGCGTGCGCCACGGGGCGAGTCGAGCGCGGCGCGCGCCAGCAGGTCGCCGAGCAGGGTCGGGTCGCGTTCGAAGGCGGCGGCGACGAATTCGCTGCAGGCGAGCACGTGGGTGGCGGCCGCGGCGCGCGCGCCGTCGAGGTCGGCGAGGGTGGTCACCGCGGCAGGTTGCCAAAACCCGCCGCGCGGCGCGAGCACCGCGCGGACCGCTGGGCGGATCGGCCGTCGGACGGTACGCTTCGCCCATGCCAACCATCCTCGTCACCGGAGCGAGCCGCGGC
>JALORN010000075.1 GCA_025458905.1 Steroidobacteraceae bacterium | reverse complement strand
GGCTTCTTCTTCTGGATGCTGACGAAGCACAGGCCGGTGGCCTCGACCGGCGTGTGCAGCATCTTCACGTTCGGCACGAAGCGCTGCAGGGTCGAGAGCGCGATCTGCTCCAGCGGCGCGGTCGGGAAGCCGCGCGTCACGCCGGTGAACTGGTTGACGATCCACGGGTCGCGCCGGTGCGTGATCGCGGTGACGTTCATCCAGAAGTTCTCGGACTTGCGGCCGCCCATGTAGCCGTACATCTCGCCGAAGGGGCCCTCGGGCTGCATCGGCTGGTCGAGCGGCACCTCGCCTTCGATGACGATCTCGGCGTTCGCCGGCACCAGGTGGTCGTTGGTCTCGCTCTTGACGACCCGCAGCGGCTTGCCGCGGATCGCCGAGACCACCTCGAGCTCGTCGGCCTTGGCGCGGTTGAGCTTGGAGCTCGAGACCACCCAGGTCACAGGGTCCTGGCCGAGCGCGATCGACACCTTCACCGACTTCTCGCCACGCAGCCGTGCCTGCACGAAATGCGTGTAGGCGCCCTGGCCGTCCTCGGGGTTCACGCCGAGCATGCGCGGGCCCTTGATCTCGCAGCGATAGGTGCCGAAGTTCTTGCCGAGCTCGGGGTCGCGGGTGAACACCGAGCCGGTGTTGACGTAGCGGGTGGAGTCGGCCGGGTTCGACTGGATGAACGCGAACTTGGTCAGGTCGATCGCATCGCCGGTGAGCACCACCTGCTTGCAGGGCGCCTCGGCACGCGTCACTTCCTGGAACGGCGCCACCGGGAAGGCGCCGCCGCGGCCGAGCTTCAGGTACTCGTCGACGCGCGCGAGCGCCTTGTAGTAGGTGGCGACGTGGTCGCCCGCCACCGGCTCGATGCCGAAGGCGAGGCATTCGGTGTCCCAGTGGCCGAAGTGGTTGGTGAGCACCGGGCCCTTGTGCCACTTGCCGTCGATCTTGATGTTCTCGATGTAGAGCGTCGGCGCGAAGTACATGCCGAAGCGGTCGACCAGGCGGTACATCAGCGCGGTCGCCTCGTACTGGTCCTGGTCGACGTTCTTCACGCGCAGCAGCAGGCCGCGGCGGTCGAGCTCCTTCACGTAGTCGCGCAGGTCCTCGAACGGGCCGAACTCCCACTTCGGGCCCTGGCCCGGGGCCAGCACCGGCGAGGGGCCGGTGGCGCCGACGCCGGGAGGCGGACCGCCCGCACCCGGGAGACCGCCTCCGGGCGGACCACCGACGCCGGGCGGCGGACCGCCGGTGCCCTGGCCGCCGACGCCTGGCGGCGGGCCGGCCTGCTGCGCTTCGGCGATCTTGAGGTCGGCGATCGTCAGTGCGGCGGCGGAGAGGCCGGCGCTGGTCGCGAGGAAGTCGCGCCGCGACAGGAACTGCCGCAGTTCGCGGCTCGCATCGTCGTCCTGGAACCCTGCAGACATGCTTCGCCCCTCCGATGGGTCTCGTGCGCGCCGAACGACCGTGCCACGACCACCGTGACGGCGAAAGCGCGGCGGCGCGGCACGTCCGGCCTACGGTATCGGACTCGCGTGCTAGCCTGCGCGCCGCTCGCGCCATTGCCGCGGCAAGGATGCCCGCCCGTGCGCCAACCCGTTCGCCACCTCGTCGTCGTCCTCGGAGACCAGCTCGACCGCCGCAGCGCAGCGTTCGACGGCTTCGACGCGCGCCTCGACCGTGTGTGGATGGCCGAGGCCGCCGAGGAGTCGACCAAGGTGTGGAGCTCGAAGCCGCGGATCGCGCTGTTCCTCGCCGCGATGCGCCACTTCGCCGCCGCGCTGCGTGCCGAGGGCGCCGCGGTCGACTACCGCGAGCTCGGGCCCGAGGCCAGCGAGGCGACGGCCGGCGAATCGCTCGATGCACTGCTCGGCGCGTCGCTGGCGCGACTCGCGCCCGACCGCGTGATCCTGGTCGAGCCGGGCGAGTGGGCGGTGCGCGAGCGGCTGCGCGCGGTGCTCGCCGCCGCGGGCTGCACCTGGGAGATGCGTCCGGACCGCCACTTCCTGTGCACACACGAGGCGTTCGCGACGCATGCGCGCGGCCGGCGCCAGCTGCGCATGGAGTTCTTCTACCGCGAGATGCGCCGTGCGCATGGCGTGCTGCTCGACGCCGGTGGCGGCCCCGAGGGCGGCGAGTGGAACTACGACGTCGAGAACCGCGGCAGCTTCGGCCGCGGCGGCCCGGCGGCGCTCGAGCCACCGCCCGCCCCGCCACTGCGCTTCGCGCCCGACGCCATCACCCGCGAGGTGCTCGGGTTGGTCGCGCAGCGCTTCGCGGCGCATCCCGGCGAGCTCGCGGCCTTCGACTGGCCGGTCACGCGCGCCGAGGCGCTGGCGGCGCTCGAGGACTTCGTCGCACGGCGCCTGCCGCGCTTCGGGCTCTACCAGGATGCGATCTGGACGGGCGAGCCGTGGCTGTTCCACTCGCGGATCGCGGCGGCGCTGAACCTCAAGCTGCTCGACCCGCGCGAGGTGCTCGCGGCCGCCGAGGCCGCGTACCGCGCCGGCCGCGTGCCGCTCGCGGCCGCCGAGGGCTTCATCCGCCAGGTCCTCGGCTGGCGGGAGTACGTGCGCGGCGTCTACTGGCTGCAGATGCCGCTCTACCTCGGGCGCAACGCGCTCGGCGCGTCCGCACCGCTGCCGGCGTTCTACTGGGACGGCGACACCGAGATGGCCTGCCTGCGAGACGCGATCGGGCAGACGCTGCGCCTCGGTTACGCGCACCACATCCAGCGCCTGATGGTCACGGGGCTGTTCGCGCTGCTGCTCGGGGTCGACCCGCGCCGCCTGCACGAGTGGTACCTCGCGGTGTACGTCGACGCGGTGGAGTGGGTCGAGCTGCCGAACACCCTCGGGATGTCGCAGTATGCCGATGGCGGGGTGATGGCCTCGAAGCCCTACGTCGCCTCCGGCCGCTACATCCAGCGGATGTCGAACGCCTGTGGCGGCTGTCGCTACGACCCGGCGCGCCCGACCGGCGCCAAGGCCTGCCCGTTCACGACGCTCTACTGGGACTTCCTCGCCCGCCACGAGCCCGAGCTGCGGCGCAACCCGCGGATGGCGATGCAGATGAAGAACCTCGCGCGGCTCGATGCCGCCGCTCGCGAGGCGATCGGCGCGCAGGCGGCGGCGCTGCGCGCGCGCTTCGCGGCCGGCGGGTCCTGACGGTGCGCGGCGTCGCCAAGTCCGACCTGCCGTCGAAGCCCTGCGCGCACTGCGGCCGGCCGTTCGCCTGGCGACGCAAGTGGGCCCGCACCTGGGACAGCGTCAGGTACTGCAGCGAGGCCTGCCGGCGCGGTAAGGTGCCGGTCGCGGCCAGCCGCCGAGGGCCACGATGACCATCGCCACGCACAACCTGTCGCAGCGCTTCCCCGGTCGCCGCGCGCTGATCACCGGCGCGGCCAGCGGCCTCGGGCTCGCCTGCGCCGAGGTGCTGGCGCGCGAGGGCTGGCGGCTGGTGCTCGCCGACGTCGATGCGCCGCGGCTCGACCTCGTGGCGCAGAGCCTCTCGCGCGACGGCGCCCCCTCGGTCGCGGTGGCCTGCGACGTGCGCGACGAGGCCGCGGTGCGCGTCCTGTTCGACGAGTCCGCAGCCGCCTTCGGCGGGCTCGACGTCTCGATCCACTCGGCCGGGGTCGCGACGGCCGGCGCCTTCCATCACAGCAGTGCCGAGGACTGGCGCTGGGTGTTCGACGTCAACGTCCACGGGGTCGCGAATTGCTGTCGCGCCGCGCTGCCGCAGATGGCGCGCGGCCAGGGTGGCCTGATCGTCAACGTGGCGAGCGCCGCGAGCTTCGTCACCGGCGCGAAGATGGGGGCCTACAACGCCGCGAAGGCGGCGGTCGTCGCCCTCAGCGAGACGCTGATGCAGGAGTACGCGCCGCACGGCGTGCAGACGCTGGTGGCGATGCCCGGGTTCTTCCGCACGCGCCTGCTCGAGACCGCGCGCGGGCCGCAGCAGGTGCTGGAGGGCGCGCGTCGCATCATGCGGGACTCGAACCTCGAGGCCGGCGAGGTCGCCGAGGCGATGCTGTCGGCGGCGGCCCGCGGCCGCACGCATTTCGTCTACCCGTCGCGCTACGCCACGCTGTGGCGGCTCAAGCGCCTCGTGCCGCAGTACTTCCAGCGGCTGCTGCCACGGCTGGCGTCGCGGGCGGGCTGATCGACCGCCGCGCCCGCCTGGCCATGACGCCGGTCAGGCCGGCACGGCGCTGCGCCGGGGCCGGCCCGTGACGTCGCATCAAGCCGGCGCGCGGCATGCCACGGCCTCCTCCAGCGACGCCGCGAGCACGACGTCGGCGCGCGGCAGCACGCCCATGCGCTCCAGGGCCGACTGCACCGCCGGCTGCAGGCCGACCAGCGCCACGCGGGTGCCGTCGCGCCGGCAGCGATCCGCGAAGCTGCGCAGCGCAGCGACGCCGGTGGCGTCGATCACCGGCACCTCGCGCAGCACCAGCACGAACAGCCGCGGCGGGTGGCCGATGCGATCCAGCACGTCACCGAGGAGGTTCGCGACTCCGAAGAAGAACGGGCCGCGCATCTCGAAGCTCTCGACGTCCGGCGGCAGGTCGCGGCGCCGGTCGTAGGCGCGCGCGCTGCCCGGCGCGAGGTCGTCCGCGTCGGCGACGATGAGCTGCGCCTGCGTCTGCTGCTGCACCGCCTCGGCCATGCGGTGCATGAACAGCACTGCGGCGAGCACCACGCCGACTTCGATCGCGACCGTCAGGTCGACCAGCACGGTCAGCCCGAAGGTCGCCAGCAGCACCAGGCGATCGCCCGGGGGTGCGCTCATCAGGTGCGTGAACTGCTCGACCTCGCTCATGTTCCACGCGACCACGAGCAGCACCGCGGCGAGGCTCGCCAGTGGAACGTAGCGCACCAGCGGCGCGAGCATCAGCATGAACAGCAGCAGGAAGAGCGCGTGCAGCATGCCGGCGACCGGGGAGACGGCACCGGCGCGGATGTTGGTGGCGGTGCGCGCGATCGCGCCGGTCGCGGGCAGCCCGCCGAAGGCCGCCGAGCCGAGGTTGGCGATGCCCTGCGCGACCAGTTCGCAGTTGGAGCGGTGGCGACGGCCGGTCATGCCGTCGGCGACCACCGCGCAGAGCAGGCTCTCGACGCCGGCGAGGAACGCGATGGTGAACGCGCTCGGCACGAGCGCGCCCACGCTCGCGATGTCGAGTACGGGCAGCCGCGGCTCCGGCAGCGTCACGGGCCACGCGCCGAAGCGGCTGCCGATGGTCTGCACGTCGAGCCCGAGCGCCCAGCTCGCGAGCGAGGCCCCGGCGACCGCGAGCAGGAAGCCCGGAAGCCGCGGCGCCAGCCGGCGCAGCGCGAGGATCGTCACCAGCGCACTGCCCCCCACGGCGACCGCAGCCGGATTCGCCGTGTGCAGGTGCGCCGCGTACGTGCTCCACTTCGCGACGAACTCGGCCGGTACCGAGGCGATGGACAGGCCGAGCAGGTCGGCGACCTGGCTCGAGGCGATGATCACCGCGATGCCGGAGGTGAAGCCGGTGACCACCGGCAGCGGGATGTACTTGATCCAGGTGCCGAGCCGGGCGAGGCCAGCGACCAGCAGCAGCACGCCGGCCATAGCGGTCGCGACCACCAGGCCGTCGTAACCGTGCCTCGCGATCACGCCGTACACGACGACGACGAACGCGCCGGTCGGCCCGCCGATCTGGAAGCGGCTGCCGCCGAGTGCGGAGATCAGGAACCCGGCCACGATGGCGGTGACGAGACCCTTGTCGGGCGTGGTGCCGGAGGCGATCGCGAGCGCCATCGCCAGCGGCAGCGCCACGATCGCCACGGTGAGGCCGGCGATGGCGTCGCGGCGCAGGCCAGCCGCGTCGTAGCCCTGTCGCAGGACCGTGTACAGCTTCGGAACGAACAGATGCCAGCCCGGCGTCGACGCGACCGGAGCGCGCGTGTCCATGATGGTCCCCGGCGATTGCTACCATGCTAGTGCCGCGCGCCCGTGGCGGGTAGCGTGGTGGATACGGACTGGCAGAGGGGGCGCAGCATGTCGACGGACACGATGAGCGGTGCGGGGCCGGTGCGGCGGGTCGCGCGGCGGGGTCCCGGGACGGTGATCGGGCGCTGGCCCGGCGTGGCGGCTCGGCTGGCGATGCTGGTGGTCCTGCTCTGCGCCGGGCATCCGGGGCGCGCCGCGCCGGTGCCGGAGGCGGAGCGCATCCCGGTCGACCTGCGCCGCACCACGCTGGTGGTACGCGACATCGAGAAATCGCTGCCGCTGTATCGCGATGCGCTCGGCTTCCGCGTGATCTACGACGAGAAGATCGGGCCGGGCCCAGACGAGCAGGGGCGGCCGCGGCCGCCGAGCGTGCGCCTCGTGCTGCTGCGCGCCAACGACGACTTCATCGGGGTGCTCGGCCTGATGCAGCGCCTGCAGGACCCGGCGCCGCCGCCGCCGCCGCGCTTCGGCAAGGCGCAGGCCGGAGACGCGATCCTCGTGATCAACGTCGCCGACCTCGACACGCGCTTCGCCAAGGTGCGCGCGACGCCCTGGGTCACCGTGGCCGACGAGCCGGAGCGCATCGAGTATCCGGCGCCTGGCGGGCAGGGGACGATCCCGGTGCTCTTCAGCGCGGTCTGGGACGCCGACGGCAACTTCATCGAGCTGAACAAGATCCTCGGCACGCCGGCGGGCCAGGCGAAGCCCGCGGCGCCGCGCGGGGCCGGCCGATGAGCGCCAGCCTCGCGCCGTTCCACCTGGCCGTCCCGGTGCACGACCTCGCGGCCGCGCGCAGCTTCTACGGTGGGGTGTTCCGCTGCCGCGAGGGGCGCAGCGCGGCGCAGTGGGTGGACTTCGACTTCTTCGGGCACCAGCTGGTCGCGCACCTCGACCGGTCGCGACGGGCGTTCTCGCCGCCGGCGCACGGCAACGAGGTCGACGGGCACGCGGTGCCGGTGCCGCACTTCGGCGTCGTACTCGGCTGGGAAGACTGGCAGGAGCTCGCCGGCCGCCTCGCGGCGGCCGGCGTGCGCTTTGCGATCGCCCCCGGGATCCGCTTCGCGGGCCTCCCGGGAGAGCAGGCGACCTTCTTCCTCTACGACCCCTCGGGCAACGCCCTCGAGTTCAAGAGTCTCCGCGACCCGTCCCTGCTGTTCGTCAGCTGAGCTTGCCGTTGCGCAGCGGCAGCTGCGCGCCGACCCCCGGGTCGTTCGTCATGCGCACGGTCTGCACCGAGTCGCCGACGCGGTAACGCACGTCGTAGCCGACGGTCCTTTCGCGGGTGTCGTAGACCGTCTCGCACTGCCGCTCGGTCACCGTCTCGGTGTTGCCCTGCTGCACGCGCTTCTGGATCTTGCTGCCGGCGATGCCGCCGGCGATCGCGCCCGCGGCGGTCGCGAGCTTCTGGCCGTCGCCGTCGCCGACCTGGTTGCCGAGCACGCCGCCGACGACCGCGCCGAGGGCCGCACCGGCCACGCGCTTCTCGTCCCGGACCGGCTTCTGGCGCTCGACCTGCACGTCGCGGCAGACCTCGCGCGCGACCTTCTGGGTCTGCACGACCGGCGTGCTCGCGACGACGCGCGCGAACTCGGGCGCGCTGGCGGCGGCGCTGCGCGCAGGCGGGCGGATGGCGCTGGCTTCGGTGACGGCACCGCCGTCGGCAGGCTGCTCCAGGGTGGTGTCCGCGCCGAGGTCCGCGGCACGCGTGGACTCCCCCTTGGTCGAAAAGCTCGCCACCGCACCGGCGGCCGCTGCGACGACGACGCCGATGCCGATGCCGGTCATCAGGGACTTGTTCATGGACTCGACTCCTCGCGTCACCCAACGTGACGCGAGGCAGGCTAGCGGCGGCTGCCTGAACCAACAATGAAGGAAAAAGGCGACAGCGCCGACAACTTGCGGCGCATCACGAAATCGGCGGCAAGAAAATGCAGATCGCGACGGGAGGGGCCTGGAGAGGGGGTCCGGGCTTGCCGCCGCGGCGCGACCTGCAGTTTTCGGTGATGACCTGACTTAACGCTGCACGCCGTGCCCGCACCGCGGGCTGTGGCGTCGCTCGTCTCGGGGCCGCTCGGGGCTCCGGGGGCGAGCGTTGCAACCATTCGTCGAACACAGGCTAGGGCGGGTCGGCGTGCGCGACAAACGAGAAGTTTCGCCGGCGACGCGCGATTCCAGTTCGCGCGAATTTGCGCGGTCACGGTGCACGCAGCGTGGTGATTGCCCAATCATGGAACGCGGCCACGTCCGGCCGGCGCGCATCCTCGACCCGGTGGGCGAGGCAGTAGCGCTCGCCGGTCTCGAGCTCCTGCCCGGCGAAGCGCTGCAGCGAGCCGCTGGTGAACCAGGCACGCGCGGCGATCTGTGGCACCAGTGCGATCCCGAGGCCCTGCTCGGCGGCGCGCACCACCGCGTACATGTTGTCGAGCTCGATCAGCTTGCGGCGTGCCGGGAGGACGATGCCGTTGGCGGCCGCCCAGCGCTCGCCCTCCTCGCGGCGCGTGCGCTGCACGATCAGCGAATACTCGTCGAACACACGCGCGGCGAGCGCGCCCGCGCGCGCCGCAACCGACGGCGCACAGGCCGGCACGAGGCGCAGCGGGAACAACTCCTCCACCACGAGGTGCGGCGGCGGCACGTCGACCAGCAGCACCGACACGTCGGCATCGGGCGGGTGCTCGGTGGGCCGCGGGTCGGTGGTCGTCATCTGGATGTCGATCTCGGGCTGCGCCGCGTAGAAGCCTGCGAGGTTGGGGATGAAGAGCTCGCTGGCGAAGAACGGTGGCAGCACCAGGCGCAGCACGCGCCGCTGCCGGCGCCGCGACAGCCGGATCACCGCATCCTCGACCGACACCAGCAGCGGCTCGCATTCCTCGAGCAGCTGACGGCCCTCGGCGGTGAGCTCGAGCGCGCGCGTCCGGCGCTCGAACAGCTTCACGCCGAGGTGCTCCTCGAGCTCGCGAACCTGGTGGCTGACTGCCGACGGCGTCAGGTACATCTGCGCCGCCGCGGCCTTGAAGCTCAAGGTCCGCGCCGCGACGCAGAAGACGCGGATCTGGCGCAGCAGCGTGGGATGGGCGAGTCGCATGGCGGGTCGGGTGAGAGAGTCCCCGGGGACGAAGCAAGTTCCGTGCCCGGAAGGCCTGGGCCGCGATGCCCTGCGACGGCGCGCGCATCACCCTCGGCGGGCAGTGCGCGCTCCGCGGCGGCCCATGTCGTGCGCAGGTTCACCGGCCCTTCGTCATGGCTCCGTCACGAAGCCGTGCTTCGCCCGCGCCCGGTCGAGTCCTACTGCGCCGTCCAGCCACCGTCGAGCGTGATGCACTGCCCGGTGATGTTGCGGGCCGCGTCGCCGGCGAGGAATTCGACGGTGGCGGCGATCTCCTCGATCTCGATGAAGCG
This sequence comes from Steroidobacteraceae bacterium, assembly GCA_025458905.1. Classification (GTDB taxonomy): domain Bacteria; phylum Pseudomonadota; class Gammaproteobacteria; order Steroidobacterales; family Steroidobacteraceae; genus UBA964. Next base: position 4,273 of record JALORN010000075.1, on the reverse strand, counting down.
TCGCTTGGGCATCGGCTTGAGCATCACCTGCTCGATGACCTGTTCGGGCGTGATGCCGCGCTCGCGCGCCTGCGCGGCGATCTGGTTGTCGACCAGCGGTGTGCGCACGTAAGCGGGGCAGACGACGTTGACGGTGACGTCGAGGTCCGCCGTCTCGAGGGCGAGCGTCCGCGCGAGGCCGACCAGGCCGTGCTTGGCGGCGACGTAGGCACTCTTGTACGGCGAGGCCACCAGGGAGTGGATGGAGCCCACGTGGACGATGCGGCCGCGGCCCGCCGCGCGCATGCCGGGCAGCACGGCGGCGGAGGTGATCGCGGCGCCGGTCAGCATCACGTCGATCAGCAGACGGAAGCGCGCCAGGTCGAAGGACTCGAGCGGCGCGACGTGCTGCAGGCCGGCGGCGTTGACGAGCAGCGCGACGGGACCGGGCAGCGCTGCGACGGCCGCCGCGACCGAAGGCGCGTCCGCGACGTCGACGCGGTGCGCACTGGCGCGGCCGCCGCCGTCGCGGATCTCCGACGCGACGGCGTCGACGGCGGCGGCATCGAGGTCGGTGACCGCGACCTGCCAGCCGGCGGCGCCGAGCTGCAGTGCGAGGCCACGGCCGATGCCGCTCGCGGCGCCGGTGACGAGCGCGATCCGCGGCTGCAGGTGCGGGACGCTCATCGTGGCTTGCGGGCGGCGCGGCCGCCCGCGGCCCTCGTGGCCGCGTCGGGCCGTGGTGCAGCGGCGCCCGCGCGGGACGCGGCTGCGCGCCGCGCCGCGCCCTCGGCGCACAGCGCACGGAAGCCTGCGGCGACGAACGGCACGAGCCGCTCGTGGACGCTGTCGAGGTCGGCCGAGCGGCACAGCCCGCCCGAGAGGTTGTCGATGCGGCCGGTCTCGGCGAAGGTCAGCGTGAGCGCGCCGGAGAGGAAGTGGTAGCTCCAGTAGATGTCGCGCGCGTCGCACTCCGGCAGCACCTGGCGCAGGGTGTCGACGAACACCCGCACGACCGGGTCGAAGTACTTGGTCATGATCACGCCGCCGAACTCGGTCGAGTTGTTGACCTGCGCGATCAGGCCGAAGTAGGCCTTCCAGCCGGGCCCGCCGCGTCCGGAGCGGTTCAGCAGCGGGTGCGTGAATGCGTCGATCACTTCGGCGAGCCCGGGCAGGCCGGGCCTGGCTTTCTCGATGCAAGCGTGCAGCAGGCGCATGCGCTCGGCGTTCAGGACCTCGGAGCGGCGCGTCAGCACGCTGTCGAGCAGCGCCTGCTTGCTGCCGAAGTGGTAGCTGACCAGCGCGACGTCGACGCCCGCGTCCTGCGTGATGTCGCGGACCGAGACGCCGTGGAACCCGCGGCGCGCGAACAGCTTCTCGGCCGCGTCGAGGATGCGCTCGCGCGTCGGGCGGCCCCGCGCCCGCCGGGGACCCCGCGGACGACGCGCCGGCGCGGGCGCGTCCGCGGCCTCGAGCGGCGCACCGGCACGTGCCGCACGGCGCCCGGCGGCCAGAGTCTTTTGCGGTGCAGCGGGAGTGACCATGTGCCGCAGCATGCCGCGGACGTTGCCGGCGCGCAACGCTGGACGCAACTTGTATTTCAACGATCGTTGAACTAGATTTCAGCGATCGTTGAAATGGAGGGGTCCGACGATGCATTCCGTCCCATTGCGTTCCGTGCGCCGCCTGCTCGGCGCCTCGTCCGTCGCCGCGTCGGTCGCGCTCGCCGTCGCCGGGTTGCGTCCCGCCACGGCGATGGGCCAGCAGGCCGCTGCCGACGCGGCCCCGCTCGAGGAGATCGTCGTGACGGCGCGCCGCCGTGAGGAAGCGCTGCAGGACGTGCCGGTCGCGGTCTCGGCGTTCGGCGCCGCCGACCTGCAGGCGCTGCAGGCGGAGAACCTCGACTCGCTGCAGGGCGCGGTGCCGAACATGAACCTCGTGCAGGGCCGTGGCTCCGCCACCAGCGCCAACATCTTCATCCGCGGCATCGGCCAGCCCGATGCGCTGCAGACCTTCGACCCGGGCGTGGGCGTCTACATCGACGACGTCTACCTCTCGCGCATCCAGGGCGCGCTGCTCTCCCTGTACGACGTGGAACGCATCGAGGTGCTGCGCGGACCGCAGGGCACGCTCTACGGCAAGAACACCATCGCCGGCGCGATGAAGATCGTCACGCGGCGCCCAACCGCCGAGACGCGCTTCGACGTCGAACTCGCCGGCGGCGAGGCGGGTCGCCGCGATGCCAAGGTATACCTCGCCGGCGGCCTCTCGGACACCGTCTCCGCGAGCATCTCGGGGCTCGTGCAGCGCCGCGACGGGCTGGTGAAGGATTCCCTCACAGGCCGCGAGTACAACGACCGCGACAACACGGCCGCCCGCGCCGCGCTGCGCTGGCAGCCGGCCGACTCGCTCGACGTGCAGTTCGCGATCGACTGGACCGAGCAGGAGAACGCCCTGAACCTGGGCCGCAACGAGGCGCCGCTGGTCGCGGTCAACCTGCTCGCCCCCACGGTGCCGATCGTGCTGGCGCCGGCGCGCACCGGTGAGTACGACTTCACCGCCGCCTCCACCCTGCCGAACGATCCCGGCCAGAAGCTCCGCCACTGGGGCCCGTCGCTGACCGTCGGCTGGGACGCCAGCGATGCCGTCTCCCTCAAGTCGATCACCGCCTGGCGCAGCCTCGAGACGGCCTCGTACATCGACATCGATGCCACCCAGTTCCAGCTCGGTGACGTGTTCGTCGGTCTCGACCAGGAGCAGGTCTCGCAGGAGTTCCAGCTGCAGTACGACGCGGGAGGCCGCTTCTCGGGCATCGTCGGCCTCTACTACCTGCGCGAGAACGTCGCCTCCACGCAGCGGGCGTTCGCCGACGACTTCCTGCGACTCGGGCCGGCGGCGCGCATCAGCTTCCTGCGCACGATCGACGACGATCTCACGACCGAGAGCTATGCGCTATTCGGCCAGGGCACCTACGAGCTCTCCGACGCGCTGTCGGCGACCCTCGGGCTGCGCTACACCACCGAGGACAAGGACTACTTCCGCACCACCACGGTGTTCTCGAGCTTCGCGCCGCTGCGCGGCACCTTCGTCTTCGCGCCGGACGACAGCTGGGACGCCTTCACCCCGAGCGCGACCCTCGACTACGAGCTGAACGACGACGTGCTGCTCTACGCCAGCGCCGCGCGCGGCTTCAAGAGCGGCGGCTTCAACGGGCGCTCGAACTCGGCCGCCGAGGCCAGCACCTTCGAGCCCGAGTTCGTCTGGACGTACGAGGTCGGCGCGAAGTCGACGCTCGCCGACGGCCGCCTGCGCCTGAACGCGGCCGCGTTCTACAGCGACTACACCAACTTCCAGGCCCGCGTCTCGGAGGTGGTCAACCCGAACGCCCCGATCCCGACCTTCGGCTTTCCCGTGCTCAACGCCGGGGAGCTGGAGATCACCGGCGCCGAGCTGGAGGCGACCTGGGTGCCGGTCGAGGCGCTCGCGCTCTCCGCCCAGGTCGGCTATCTGCAGGCCGACTACAAGGAATTCGACGAGACGATCAACATCGGCGGCCGGCCGACGGTGCGCGACCGCAGCGGCGACCAGCCGCCGTTCGCGCCGGAGTGGACCGCGCGCTTCGCGGCGAACTACACCTTCGCGCTCGGCGGCGCGGGGTCGCTGACCCTCGGTGCCGACACCCAGTATCGCTCCAAGGCCTGGCTGTCGGTCGACAACCGCGATGTGCTCACGCAGGACGCGTTCTGGCTGTCCAACGTGTATGCGGCCTGGGCCTCGGCCGACGAGCACTGGCGGGTGTCCGCCGCCGTGAAGAACGTCGCGGACGAGGTCTACAAGACCGATGCCCAGGAGTTCAGCTCGGTCGGCAACATCCAGACGGCGTACTACGGCGACCCGCGCCTGTGGAGCTTCACCGTCGGCTATCGGTTCTGAGCGGCGACAGGCGCTCGCGCGGTCCCCGCAGGCCCGCGCGGCCCCGTCTGCGGGGACAAGCATGAGCGGCGCGTACGACGCATCGTCCCTGCTGCTGCCCGAGGTCATCGCGCACCACGGGCGCTGGCGTGCGACGCACACCGCGCTGGCCTGCGGCGAGGAGCGGCGCAGCTGGGGGCAATTCGACGCGGCCACCAACCGCGTCGCCCACGGCCTCGCGGCGCTCGGCCTCGAACCCGGCGCGCGACTGGCGGTGCTGATGTCGAACTCGATCGAGATGGTCGAGCTGATGTTCGGCGCCGGCAAGGCCGGGGTGTCGGTCGTGCCGCTGAACGTCTCGGTCAGCGACGCGGCGGTGGCC
>JALORN010000106.1 GCA_025458905.1 Steroidobacteraceae bacterium | reverse complement strand
CCTGCTGCGCAACGCGTTGCGCGAGTGCATGGACACCGCCGGTCGGCTGACGCGCGAAGTGGCTGCCCTCGAAGGATGACGTCGTGGCCGGAGCCAGTCGCTAGACTGCCCGGGCCATGATCAAGTGCCCAGGCTGCGGCGAGGAGAACCCACCCAAGTTCCGCCTGTGCGGCTATTGCGGGGTGCCGCTGGCGCAAGCGCCGGCGCCCCCACCCTTGCCGGTGCGCGAGGTGCGCAAGACGGTCACGCTGATCTTCAGCGACCTCAAGGACTCCACGGCGCTCGGCGAGAAGCTCGACCCCGAGGCGCTGCACGAGGTCAAGGACCGCTACTTCACGGCCATGGCCGCCGAGATCACCCGGCACGGCGGCAAGATCGAGAAGTACATCGGCGACGCGATCATGGCCGTCTTCGGCCTGCCCCGCGCGCACGAAGACGACGCCCTGCGGGCCGTGCGCGCCGCGGTGGGGATGCAGCAGGCGCTCGAGCGCGTCAACGCCGACCTGCGCACGCGTTACGGCGTGGCGCTGGGCAACCGCACCGGCGTGAACACCGGCGAGGTCGTCGCCAACGACGACCCGACCGCCGACCAGAAGCTCGCCACCGGCGACGCGGTCAACGTCTGCGCGCGCCTGGAGCAGGCGGCGCCAGTCAACCAGATCTACCTCGGCGAGCTGACCTGGCGGCTGGTGCGCGACGCGGTCGAGGTCGAGCCGGTCGAACCGCTCGAGCTCAAGGGCAAGTCGCAGAAGGTGCCGGCCTACCGGCTTGTATCGGCCGCCGGGCTGGACGGGCTGGTGCGACGCCACGACCAGCCGATCGTCGGCCGCGAGGGCGAACTCGCCACGCTGCGCGCCGCCTTCGACGACGTCGCCCGGTTGGGCGTGGTGCGCACGGTCACGTTGGTCGCGCAGGCCGGCGTCGGCAAGACGCGGCTGGTGCAGGAGGTGCTCGAGAAGGTCGCGCCGCAAGCCCGCGTGCTGTCGGGCCGCTGCCTGCCCTACGGCGACGGCATCACCTTCTGGCCCCTGTACCTGATGGTCCGCGAGGCCGCCGGCATCGACGAGGACGATTCGCCCCAGGAAGCGCTGCGCAAGGTGGACGCAGCCGCCGGCGATCACGAGATTGCCTTGCGCCTGGTCAGCGCCGCCGGCTACGGCAGCTACCCGCTGGCCGAGGTCAACTGGGCCGCGCGCAAGTTCCTCGAGCACTTCGCCTCCGCCGGGCCAGTGGTCGCCTTCATCGACGACATCCACTGGGCCGAGCCCGCCTTCCTCGATCTGCTGGAGCACGTGCAGGACTCGGCCCACGGGCCGATCCTGGTGCTCACCACCTCGCGTCCGGACCTGCTCGAAGACCGCCCGGCCTGGGGCACTCAACCGGGCAGTACGCGACTCGAACTCAAGCCGCTCGACGCCGTCCAGTCGGCCGCCCTGGTGCGCACGCTGCTGGGCGGGGTCGGGCTCGGCGAGGACATCGTGCAGCGCATCGTCACCGCCTCCGAGGGCAACCCGCTGTACGCGGAGCAGATGCTGTCGATGCTGATCGACGGCGGCGCGCTGCACCGCGACGGCGACCAGTGGGTGCCCGCCGACCCGCAGGCCGACGTGATCGTGCCGCCGACGATCCAGGCACTGCTCGAGGCGCGGCTGGACAAGCTCTCGCGCGCCGAACGGGCGGTCGTGGAGCCCGCCTCGGTGGTGGGCCTGGAGTTTCCGCAGCCAGCGGTCGAGAGTCTCGCTCCCGACGCGGTGCGCCAGCAGGTGGTCGAGCACCTCGGCACGCTGACGCGCAAGCAGTTCGTCCACCCGCAGCAGACGGCCGACGCCGACATCGTCTACCGTTTCCACCATCACCTGGTGCGCGAGACCGTCTACAACGGGCTGCTCAAGCGCGCTCGCGCAAACCTGCACCTGGCCTTCGTTCGCTGGGCAGACCAGGTCCACGCCAGCCACGACCGGCGCCGCGAGTACGAGGAGATCCTCGGCTACCACCTCGAGCAGGCCTTTCGCTACCTCAAGGAGCTCGGGCCGCTCGACGACGCCGGACGCGCGGTCGGCGCCGACGCCGCGCGCCGCCTGTCGGCTTCGGGCCGGCGGGCCGCCGCCCGTGGCGACATGGCTGCGGCCGCGAACCTCTACACCCGCTCGGTCGCGGTGCTCGAGCCGGGCGACCCCAACCGCTCGTCGCTGCTGCCCGAACTGGCCGAGGCGCAGATGGGCATCGGCGACTTCGCCGCGGCCAAGGCCTCGCTCGATGCGGCCTCGGTCGCAGCCGAGGCCGCGAACGACCTGCGCCTGATCGCGCGCGCGCGCCTGATCGGCCTGCGCGCCCGCATGCTCAGCGGCGAGACCGAGGACTGGAGCGCCCAGACGCAGCGCTCCTGCGACGAGCTGCTGCCGGCGCTCGAGCGCGACGGGGCGCACCGCGAGCTGGCCATGGGCTGGCGCCTGCTCGCCTTCTCCAACGCGATGGGCGGCCAGTACAGCCGCGCCGGCGAGGCGCTGGCGCAGTCGATGGGGCACGCGCGGCAGGCCGGCGACCAGCACCTGATCGTGCTGAACGCCGAGCTCACCGCCCAGCTCGCCCCGCTCGGCCCGATGCCGGTCGCCGAGGGCATCGCCACCTGCGAGCGGCTGCTCGGCGACCTGCTGCGCGACCGCGTGACCGAGTGCTACGTGACCTGCGCGCTGGCGCAGCTCAAGGCGATGCAAGGCAAGGTCGACATTGCTCGCGAACTGGTGCGCGACAGTCGTCGGGCGCTGCGGGACCTGGGCCAGGGCGTGCATGCGGCCTCGACCGCGCTCGACCTGGCCCGGATCGAGCTGCTCGGCCAGAACCTGGACTCGGCCCAGGCCGAGTTGCAGGCCGACTACGACTACCTGGCGGCCAAGGGCGAGACCTACTACCTCTCGACCCTGGCCGCGATGCTGGCCAAGGTGGCGCGCGAGCGCGGGCACGACGACGAGGCACTCGTGCTCACACGAACGGCCGAATCCCTCAGCGCCGAAGACGACGTCGATTCGCAGGTGCTGTGGCGCATGGTGCGCGCCCCGATCCTGGCGCGCCGTGGAGGCGCCGCCACCGCCGAAGCCCTGGCCCGCGAGGCCGTCGAGTTGTCGACGCGCACCGAGGCCACCGTGATGCAGGCCGAGGCCTACGGCGAGCTGGCGACGGTCCTGGCGCTGGGCGGCCGGCAGGCCGAGGCCCGCGCGGCGGCCGACGAGGCGCTGGCGCGCTTTGAGGCCAAGGGCCACCGGGTAGGGGCCGCGCGCTGGCGCGACTGGGCTGCCACCTTGCCCACGCCCTGATGGGGTCCCGTCTCCTCGGCGACCACGCTGGCGTGGGGCTCGCGCGAGGCCGGCCGCGGCCGGGACAGCCGACGTCGTGAGTTCAGCGGATCCGCACGAAGCCGTTGCCGCGGCTGATCGTCACCCACTCGCAGTCACCGACCAGGTCGGCCTGGCGGCCGAGCAACGCGCCGTTGAAGGCGTTCTGGGTGGACTGGAGGTTGCGGAAGCACTGGGGGGCCGTCAGCAGGCAGGGGGTGCCATCGAGGTTGGGTTGTCCGTTGACGCAGGCGCCCACCGGCAGCTCCGCGCCCGTGGCGGTGAAGCTGTACGTGAGTGTGGTGCCCGAGACGATCTGGGTCAGCGAACGCTTGAGGTTGGACCCGTCGACCCGGTAGACCAGCACCAGCGGCGCATTCGGGTCGTTGAACTCGGTCTTCAGGCCGGAGACCGGGTCGACGATCGTGGTCTCGTAGACCG
>JALORN010000027.1 GCA_025458905.1 Steroidobacteraceae bacterium | reverse complement strand
TTCTACGTGCCCGAGATGAACGCCGCCGCGGTCGAGCGGCTGATGCTGAAGAGCAAGCTGCGCCGCGCGCTCGAGCGCGACGAGTTCGTGGTGCGCTACCAGCCGAAGGTGGACCTGCGCAGCGGCCGGATCATCGGCGCCGAGGCGCTCTTGCGCTGGCGCATCCCGGGGCAGGGCGACATCTCGCCCTCGCAGTTCATCCCGCTCGCCGAGGAGACCAACCTGATCCTCGAGATCGGCGAGTGGGTGCTGAACCGCGTCTGCATGGACTACCGGCGGATGCTCGACGAGATCCGGAACCCCGGCCGCATCTCGCTGAACCTCTCGCTGAAGCAGCTGCGCCAGGCGAGCTTCATCCTCCGTTGCCGCTCGGTGTTCCGCAAGCACGCCGTCTCGCCGACCGCGTTCGAGCTGGAGATCACCGAGACCACGCTGATGGCCGACCAGAAGCGCACGCTGAAGCTCCTCGACGAGCTCTACGCGATGGGCCTGCACCTCTCGATCGACGACTTCGGCACCGGCTATTCGTCGCTCTCGGCGCTGCAGCAGTTCCCGATCGGCACCCTGAAGATCGACCAGAGCTTCGTGCGCAACGTCGGCGAGGACGAGAACGACTCGACGATCGTGCGCACCATCATCGAGATGGGCCGCAACCTCGGCATGGACGTGATCGCCGAGGGCATCGAGTCGACCCGGCACCTCGACTTCCTGCGCTCGCGCAACTGCCACTTCGGCCAGGGGCGCCTGTTCGGCGAGACGCTGACCGCCGACGAGCTGCGGCTGCTGATGCTGCGCCAGGAGTCGGGCGTCGTCCCCTACGCCTCGCTGCTGCCCGCGCCCGGCCAGTCCTCGCTCAGCGCCTGAGCGCGCCGCGATGATCACCCTGCGCGAGATCCGCCTGCGGCGGGGCCCCGAGCCGCTGGTCGAGAACGTCACCCTCAGCATCTTCCGCGGCGAGAAGGTCGGCATCGTCGGCCGCAACGGCGCCGGCAAGTCGACGCTGATGGCGCTGGTCCGCGGCGAGCTCGCGCCCGACGCCGGCGAGTTCGAGTGCCCCGGCAACCTCGCCTTCGCCTCGGTGCTGCAGGAGCTGCCGCACTCGGGCCGTGCGGTGGTCGAGCACGTGATCGACGGCGACGAGGCATTGCGGCGGATCGAGGCGGACCTCGAGGCCTCCTACCTCACCGACGACGGCAACCGCCAGGCGATGCTGCTCGCCGAGTACGAGCACGCCGGGGGCTACAGCGCCCGTGCCCGCGCCGCGGCGCTGCTCGACGGCCTCGGCTTCGACGCCGGCGCGATCGACCGCCCGATCAGCGAGTTCTCCGGCGGGCTCAGGATGCGCGCCAACCTCGCGCGCGCGCTGATGTGCCGCTCCGACGTGCTGTTGCTCGACGAGCCCACCAACCACCTCGACCTCGACGCGGTGCTGTGGCTCGAGGGCTGGCTGCGCGCCTACGCCGGCACGCTGCTGCTGATCTCCCACGACCGCGAGTTCCTCGACGCCGTGGTCGGCCGCATCCTGCACATCACCGACCGCAAGGTGTTCAGCTACACCGGCAACTACAGCAGGTTCGAGGAGCAGTCGGCCGCGGCCGCGGCACAGCAGCGCGCCGCCAACGAGAAGATCCGCCGCGAGGCCGAGCACGTGCGCAGCTTCGTCGAGCGCTTCCGCGCCCAGGCCACCAAGGCCCGCCAGGCCCAGAGCCGCCTCAAGTGGCTCGAGCGCCTGCCGCAGATCGTCGAGCTGCACGCCGAGCACACCTACGAGTGGCAGTTCGCGCCGCCGCGCAAGGTGCCGCGGCCGCTGGTGGTGCTCGACGACGTCGACGCCGGCTACGGCGAGCGCGTCGTGGTCGGCGGCGTACGGCTCTCGCTCGGACCCGAGGCGCGCCTCGGCATCCTCGGGCGCAACGGCGCCGGCAAGTCGACCCTGATGCGCGTGATCGCCGGCGAGGCCGAGGCGCTCGACGGCACGCGCACCGCCTCGCCGGACCTCGAGGTCGGCTTCTTCGCCCAGCTCGAGGTCGACCAGCTCGACAAGGACGGCACCGCGATCCTCGAGCTCACGCGCCGCGGCGGGCCCGAGGTGGCGCGCTGGAGCGAGCAGCAGAAGCGCGACCACCTCGGACAGTTCGGCTTCAAGGGCGACCGGGTGTTCGAGCCGGTGGCGCGTTTCTCGGGCGGCGAGCGCGCGCGCCTCTCGCTCGCGATCCTGGTGGCGCGACGGCCCAACCTGCTGCTGCTCGACGAGCCGACCAACCACCTCGACTTCGAGACCCGCGAGTCCCTGCTGCTGGCGCTGCAGGAGTTCGCCGGCGCGGTGATCATCGTCTCGCACGATCGCTCGCTGCTGCGCGGCGTCTGCGACGAGTTCCTGCTGGTCGGCGACGGCGTGGCGCAGGCGTTCGACGGCGACCTCGAGGACTACGCCGCCTGGCTCGGCAAGCGCCGCCAGGGTGTCTCGCAGAAGACCACGGCGCCGGGCGGCGAAGCCGGCGGCGGACGCAACCGTGACCGTGCCCGTCGACGCGAGCGCGACCGGAACCGCGACCCGGCCCCGGCCCGCAACCGGCTCGAGCCCCTGCGCCGCGAGTTCGAGAAGCTCGAGGCGCGCCTCGCAGAGCTCGCCCGCGAGCGCACGCTGCTCGAGACACGGCTCGCCGATCCTGCGTCCTATGCGCAGCCGGAAGCGCACCGCGAGCTCGGGCTGCGGCATGCAGCGATCCAGCAGGAGACGGCCCAGCTCGAGGGCCGCTGGCTCGAGCTCGGCACCGAGCTCGAGGCCGGCTGACGGGGGTTCGGAGGGCGAAGGGCCGGGGCCCGGGCCGGCGGGCCGGCGGGCGGCACCGCCGCAGCCGCAGCAAGAAAAAGGGCGGATCTCTCGATCCGCCCGAACGGGGGTCACTCGTCAGATAGGACGGTTGACGTCGCTATCCTACCCCTCGATCGCGATCTGTCAACGTTTTGTCCTGCGGAAACCTATACGTTTGCTGTACAGGCCGCCCGTGACCGGCTGCCGAGCAGTCCAGGGCCCCGGATGACTAGAATCCCGCGATGAGTTCCGAGGCGTCCGCGCAACAGTTCGACGCCCTGCCTCCCGGGCCAACCCCTGCGCCGGGCCGCCCGGGCGGGTGGCGCGCGGGCGGACCGCGCCGGGTGCTGCGGACCGCGAAGTGGCTGCTGCTCGCCGGCTGGGGTGCACTCGGCGTCTGGCATCTCGCCAAGCCCCTGCCTCCCGGCCTGCGCGTCGAGGGCGCCTGGACCGACCTTCCGCCGGACGACGTCCGCCCGCTGATCGACCTGACGACGGCCGACGCCTTCGGCCAGCCGGTGCTGCAGCAGCAGATCTTCGACGAGACGCTGCAGGTGATCGCCGGCGCGCGACGCTTCGTCGTGCTGGACCAGTTCCTGTTCAACGACCACCAGGGCGCGATTGCCGAACCCGCCGCGCCGCCTGCCGGGACTGCCGCGGGCGCGGCTGCCGATGCCGGCGAGCCGAACCTCGCACCGCTGCGGCCGCTGTCACGCGAGCTGACCGAGGCACTGCTCGCCGCGAAGCGCGCCCGGCCGGCACTGCGGGTCCTCTTCATCACCGACCCGATCAACGACGTCTACGGCGGCGCTCCCTCGCCCGAACTGGCCCGGCTCGAAGCGGCCGGCATCGAGGTCGTGCGCACCGAGCTCGATGCGCTGCGCGACTCGAACCCCGCCTGGTCGGGACTGTGGCGGCTGACGATCGACTGGTGGGACGGCGATGCCGGCGGTCCCGGCTGGCTGCCGAACCCGCTCGAGACCGGCCCGTCGCGGGTCACGTTCCGGGCCTGGGCACGGCTGCTGAACTTCAAGGCGAACCACCGCAAGGTCGTGATCGCCGACGACGGCAGCGAGGCCGCGGGCCTGGTCGGCATCGTCGGCTCGGCGAACCCGCACGACGCCAGCAGCGCGCACACCAACCTCGCGCTGGAGCTGCGCGGCGAGGCGCTGCGTCCGTTGCTCGAGAGCGAGTTCGAGATCGCGCGCTTCTCCGGCTGGACCGGCTCCCCGTGGCCCACCCCGGGCACGCCACCCCTGGAGCCCGTGCGCCAGCGCGTCGCACGCGCCCAGGTGCTGACCGAGGGCGCGATCCGGGACGCGCTGCTCGAGCGCTTCGCGGCGACGCGGGCCGGCGAGCACATCGACGTCGCGATGTTCTACCTGTCCGAGCGCGCGCTGGTCGAGGCGCTGCTCGCGGCCGCGCGCCGCGGCGTCGAAGTGCGCCTGCTGCTCGACCCGAACAAGGACGCGTTCGGCCGTGCCAAGGGCGGGGTCCCGAACCGTCCGGTCGCCTCCGAGCTCGTCTCGCGCAGCGACGGCGCGATCAAGGTGCGCTGGTACCGCACCCACGGCGAGCAGTTCCATCCCAAGCTGGTGATGGTCCGCGGCACGGGGCGTACCTGGCTGACGCTGGGCTCCGCGAACCTGACGCGGCGCAACGTCGGCGACTTCAACCTCGAGGCGAACCTCGCGGTCGAGTCGGCGACCGACGCGGCCGTGGCGCGCGAACTCGCCGACTGGTTCGAGACGGTGTGGAGCAACCGCGCCCCGGCGGGGATCGAGTACAGCGCCGACTTCGGCACCTTCGCGGACCCGGCCCAGTCGAGCTACTGGGCCTATCGCCTCATGGAGGCCACCGGCCTCTCGACGTTCTGATGCGGGCCTCCCGCAGGATCCGCCTGCCCGCGTGCGCGGCCGCGGCGACGCGCGAGGCGCCGCCGCGGCACGACACTCGACGGCTGACGTCAGCCGCGCGGGCCGGCGTCAGCCACGCTTCTCAGCGGGCGCGACCGCGCGTGAACGCGTTGACGATCGCCAGCAGGATCACCGCGCCACCGAGCGACACCAGGATGCTCGGGACACTGATGCCCTCGTTGATCGTCTGCACGCCCACCAGCGGGCTGATCAGAAGTCCGCCGAGGAAGGCCCCGACGATGCCCACGATCACGTTCAGGATGATCCCCTGCTGCGCGTCGCGTCGCATGATCAGGGAGGCCACCCAACCGACGATGCCGCCCACGATCAGCCAGATGATGAAGTTCATTGTTCTCTCTCCTTCGTTGCTACAGTCGTCTGCGCTCCGTCCACCTCGTCCACCCGCGACTCCCCTCGCCCGCCCGGGCGCGTGCCGGTGGGAAGCGCCGCCTCGACGGCCGGCCGTCCCGCCTGGACGGGCTCGGGCGGTGGATCGACGATCGTCGGCTGCGCGGGAGGGTCGCTGGGCAATGCCGGCGTGTTCGCTTCGGTCACGACACGTTCGCCGGTGAGTTCTCGCGATAACCCTGGCCGGTGACCGCGGACGACTCCTCGCCGCGGCGCAGCTCACCGCGCAGGCCGGTGTGGCGCGCGGTCGGCACGGTGTCGTACTCGACGTCGCGCGCCCCCGAGCGCGTGGCCATCAGGTCGACCAGTGCCAGCACGAGCGGCACGCCGAGGATCCAGACTGGCAGGAACGCGATCATGGGTTTCTCCATCCATGCCTGACGTGGGGCGCATTCTTGGCGTGCAGCCCGGGGCGGGGCTGTAGGGCCGTGGGCCCAGCCGCGGTCAGCCGTGGCCGACCGTCGCAGCAGGAGGGAGCAGCCGGCGCCGCCGCAGGTGCGCGGCGGCGCGGGTCAGGTCAGGTCAGGCGCCCGGCAGGGCGTCGGGGGCCTGCAGGGTCGCCAGGGTGCGCCGCACGGTCTCGTCCAGCGCCTGCTGGGTCGCCTGCTCGAAGGCGGCGACCACCGCGCCCATCCGGTCGGCCGGCGCATCGGCACGCGACTCGACCACGAAGTTGGCGAGGATCGTCCGGTCGGCGCGCGCCACGGTACAGGCGAAGCTGACGGTCACCCGCGGTGGCGCACCCGCCGCCGGGTACTCGGCGTCGAAGCGGCGGATCGTCAGCCGCAGCGTGAAGTCGGAGCCGAACGGCGCCGACTCGTCCAGCACCGTGCGCAGCGCCGCCGCGTTGCGCAGCGTCTCGACCGCGAGCGTGCCGATCACCGCGGGCAGCGGCTCGACCCAGCGGCTCGAGGCGTAGTGGCCGAGGCTGCGATCGGCGCCGAGCAGCAGGATGCGGTCGCCGTCGTATCCGGGCTGCGCGACCACCCGCACGACCTTCAGCGAGCGCGCGGCGAGCGGCCCTCCCGGCGCGACCGCCGGCTGCCCCGGTGCGGCGCCGCCGGGCGCGCGCAGCACGTAGCTCACGGTCTCGGGTACGGAGCTGCGCAGCCCCGAGCACCCGGCCAGCCCGAGCGCGAGCAGCACGCCGGCGACGACCACGGACGGCGGGGCCTTCATCGGGGGATCTCCGTGCCGCGGCGCGGCGGCTGGTAGATGAGTTGCGACGGATCCTCGCGCAGCGAGCGCGCCAGGTCCTGCACCTCCACGGCCGCGTCGCGACTGTCGCGCAGCAGCCGCTCGAGCTCGGGCAGGCCGTCGCGGGTGAAGCTGCGCAGGTCGCCGCTGTTCTCCTCGACCGCGCGATCCAGCCGCGCGCTGGTGCGCTCGAGGTTCTCGGCGATGCCGCGCACGCGCTGCAGGGTGGCGGTGACCTGCGGCCCGGTCTCGCCCGCGGTGGCGCGCAGCGTCGCCGCGACCGAGACCAGGTCCTCGGCCATGGTGCGCAGGTCGCGCACCAGCCGGCTGACCTCGAACAGGGTGCCCGGCAGCGCGCGGCTCGCGGTCTGCAGGTTGGCGGTCATCTCGGAGACCGCGCGGATGTTCTCGTCCGACAGCACCATCGAGAGGCGATGCGCGACGTCGTTCGCGGCACCGACGGCATCGGGCAGGGTCGCGAGGAAGGAGTCGAAGTTCGAGCGCACCGAGCGGATCACCGGGAAGCGCTCGCTCGGCACCGGCGGCGCGAGCTTCTTCGGGCCCGCGCGGCCGAGCAGGTCGATGTACAGCAGGCCGGTGACGCCCTGCAGCGAGAGCTCCGCGACCGTCTCCTTCGAGACCGGCGCGCTCGAGTCGATGTCGACGATCACCTGCACGCGGGTCGCGGCCCGCGGGTCGATGCGCATGGTCACCACGCGCCCGACGTCGACGCCGAGGTAGCGCACCGTGCTGCCCACCGTCAGGCCGCTGACCGAGCCGTCGAAGTAGACCTCGTAGCGCGTGTAGGAGCGTGCGTCGCGGCTGTCCGCATACCAGTAGACGAACAGCACCGCCATCGCGATCACCAGGATCACGAAGGCGCCGACCGCCGCGTACTTCGCCTCACGCTCCACGGTCGTCCCCCGTCGGGGTCGCAGCCGGGACCGGAACCGGGCGAGCTGCGCCCGTGGCCTCGCCCCGGTGCGCGGTCGCCCCGCCGCCGGCCTGCCCGAAGCGGGCAGCACGATCACCGTGGAAGTACTGCTGGATCCAGGGATGGGGGTTCGACACGATGCCCTGCAGGTCGTCGCTGATCATCTTGCGGTCGACGATGACACCGACACGATTGCAGGTTCGGAAAATCGTGTCCAGATCGTGCGTGATCATGACGACCGTCAGCGCGAGCTCGCGCTGCAGGCCGACCAGCAGCTCGTCGAACTCCGCGGCACTGATCGGGTCGAGGCCCGCCGTCGGCTCGTCGAGGAACAGCAGCTGCGGGTCGAGCGCCAGCGCGCGCGCCAGCGCCGCGCGCTTGATCATGCCGCCCGAGAGCTGCGAGGGGAACTTGAAGGCCGCCTCGGCCGGCAGGCCGACAAGACGCACCTTGAGCATCGCCAGCCCGTCGAGCGCCTCGCGCTCGAGCGACAGGTGCTCGATCATCGGCAGCTGCACGTTCTGCAGCACCGTCAGCGAGGTGAACAGCGCCCCGGCCTGGAAGGTGACGCCGTAGCCGGCCTTGACCTCGCGCAGCTCGCGGTCGCCGAGGCGCGTCAGGTCGCGCCCGAACACCCGCACCGAGCCCGCCTGCGGGCGCTGCAGCCCGAGGATCGTGCGCAGCAGCACCGACTTGCCCGAGCCCGAGCCGCCGACGATGCCGAACACCTCGCCCGCCTCGACCGTCATGTCGAGCGCGTCGTGCACCAGCTGCGTGCCGAAGCGGTTGACGACGCCGCGCACCTCGATCGCCGGCACGCCGCCCGGCGCGGCGGCCGTCGCGTCGACGGCCTGGTTCGCGGCCGGGCCCATCAGACGTCGAGCTCCATGAAGAGCACCGCGAACAGCGCGTCGGCGAGGATCACCAGGAAGATCGACTGCACCACCGCCACCGTGGTCAGGCGGCCGAGCTCCCGCGAGGAGCCGCGCACCTGCATGCCGCGGTAGACCCCAGAAGCCGCGATCAGCATCGCGAACACCGGCGCCTTGATGAGGCCGACCCAGAACGTGGTCGGGGCGATCGCCTCGTCCATGCGCTGCAGGTACTGCACCAGCGGCATGTCGAGCAGCGCCTTGCAGAGCAGCGCGCCGCCGGCGAGGCCGACCGCGTCGGCGATCACCGTCAGCAGCGGCAGCGAGATGACCAGGCCGACCGTCCGCGGGATCACCAGCACGTCGAGCGGGTTCACGCCCACGGCCTTCAGCGCGTCGATCTCCTCGTTGAGCCGCATCGCGCCGATCTCGGCGGCGAACGCGCTGCCGGAGCGCCCGGCGACGATGATCGCCGTCAGCAGCACCCCCATCTCGCGCAGCACGCCGACGGTCACGAGGTCGACCACGAAGATGTCGGCGCCGAACTTCAGCAGCTGCTGCGCGCCCATGTAGGCGATGATCACGCTGATCAGGAACGCGATCAGCGAGACGATCGGGATCGCCGTGATGCCGGTGTCGTAGACGTGCCGCGCGATCGAGATCGGCCGCCACAGCCGCGGCTGCAGGACCGCCGCCAGCAGGCGCTCGTTGGTCTCGCCGATGAACTCGAGGCCGCGGCGCATCTCGAAGGCGCGCGCGACGACCTCGCGGCCGAGCGCCGCCACCGGCATCGGCTTCGGCGCCGCGGCACGCGCCGCCTCGGCGACCGCCTCGGGCTCGCCCTCCGCGCCCAGGTGCGACTCGACCAGCCGCACCGGCTCCGGGCGCCCGTCCACCCAGTCGAGCGTCGCGCCGGCGGCGCGCGCGCGCGCCTCGAGGCGGTGCAGCAGCCAGCCCCCGGCGAGGTCGATCGTGCCGGCGCCGGCGGTGTGCACGACCAGCGCGGCGACGCCGCCGAGCGGCAGCGCGTCGAGCTCGCGGCCGAGCCGCGCGACCGCCGCCGCACGCCACTCGCCCGAGAGCTCGAGGTGCAGCGCGGAGCCGCGGGTCTCGGTGCGCAGGCCCGCCGGTGCGCTGGTGGCCGCGCCCGCGCGGGCGCGGTCGCCGGCCCCGGCGGCAGGGTCGGTCAGGGGAGCTTCTTGTGCGACCCGTCGCACAGCGGGGAATTGCCGGTGGCCTTGCAGGCGCAGAACCACACCTTGCCGGTGCTCGCCGCGTCGTACTTCAGAGGCGCGAACCCCGATCCCTTGTGGGAGCCGTCGCAGAAGGGCTGCTTGGCGGACTGCCCGCAGGTGCACCACCAGTAGGACTTGCCGGCTTCGACTTCGACGGGGATGGGCGCCTTCGCGGCGACGACGGGACTCGACATGAACGCTCCGTGGGGGGCCAGGGTGGGAGGTTAGACTGTGCGCAGTCTAACGTGGGAGCCGCGATGACGACCATCGGAACACCCCTGTCCCCCTCGGCGACGCGCCTGCTGCTGCTCGGCTGCGGCGAGCTCGGCAAGGAGGTCGTGATCGAGGCCCAGCGGCTCGGCCTCGAGGTCATCGGCGTCGACCGCTATCCCGATGCCCCGGCGATGCAGGTCGCGCACCGCGCCCACGTGATCGACATGCTCGACCGGGCCGCGCTGCGCGCCGTGATCGAGCGCGAGCGCCCGCACTTCGTCGTGCCCGAGATCGAGGCGATCGCCACCGCCGAGCTGCTCGAGCTCGAGCAGGAAGGCTTCACCGTGATCCCGACCGCGCGCGCCGCGCGGCTCACGATGGATCGCGAAGGCATCCGGCGCCTCGCGGCCGAGCAGCTGGGCCTCGCCACCTCGCCGTACCGCTTCGCGAGCAGCCTCGAGGAGTACCGCGTCGCCGTCGCCGCCCTCGGCATGCCCTGCGTCGTGAAGCCCGTGATGTCCTCCTCGGGCAAGGGCCAGAGCGTCGTGCGACGGCCCGCCGACGTGCAGCCCGCGTGGGAGTACGCGCAGACCGGGGGCCGGGCCGGGGCCAGCAGCGCCCCGCGCACCGTGATCGTCGAGGGCTTCGTCGAGTTCGACTACGAGATCACCCAGCTGACGATCCGCCACGCCGGCGGCACCGCGTTCTGCGAACCCATCGGGCACCTGCAGGTCGACGGCGACTACGTCGAGTCCTGGCAGCCCCACCCGATGAGCGAGCGGGCACTCGCCGAGTCGCGGCGCATCGCCGCGGCGGTCACCGCCGAGCTCGGCGGCCGCGGCATCTTCGGCGTCGAGCTGTTCGTCAAGGGCGACCAGGTCTGGTTCAGCGAAGTGTCGCCACGGCCGCACGACACCGGCATGGTGACCATGATCTCGCAGGACCTGTCGCAGTTCGCGCTGCACGTGCGCGCGATCCTCGGCCTGCCGATCCCGAACGTCCGCCAGCACGGCCCATCCGCGTCCGCGGCGATCCTCGTCTCCGGCGACAGCGCGAACCTGCGCTTCGAGGGCGTCGAGGCCGCGCTCGGCGAGCCCGACACCGCGCTGCGCCTCTTCGGCAAGCCCGAGGTGCGCGGCAGGCGCCGCATGGGCGTGGCGCTCGCGCGCGGCGGGTCCGTCGACGCGGCGCGCGCGACCGCGCGCCGCATGGCCGCCAGCATCGTCGCGGGCGCCCGCGCGGGCTGAAGCGCTCGACGGCGCGGGCGTCCGGCGGCCCGCCTAGCGCGCGACCCAGTCTTCGACGCGCAAGCCCTGGACCCGCTCGAACTCGCGCACGTTGTGCGTCACGAGGCTGCAACCGAGCGCCAGCGCGTGCGCGGCGATCATCGTGTCCATCGGGCCGATGGGGTAACCGCGGCGTTCGAGATCGGCGCGCAGCTCCCCGTAGGCCAGCGCCGCGGCGTCGTCGAAGCTGGCGGCGTCGAGCGGCAGGAGGAACTCCTGCAGTGCCGCCGCGTTCTCACGGGGACGGCTGCTGCGGGCTACGCCATGGGCGAGTTCCGCCAGGGTCACGGAGGAGATCCCGACCTGACCCACGGACTTGGCCTGCAGGCGTCGCAGCACCCCTGCATCGCGGCGCTCGATCAACGCGATGCAGGTGTCGGTATCCAGCATCCACTTCAATCGATTCGTTCCCGCGACTGGCTCGCCGGCTGGGAACGATCGGCGGGGAAGTCCGGGGAGAACTTGGCGAGGCTCGCGACGAGAGTCGCCCAAGACCTCGCCTTCGGCAGGAGGACCACGGCGTCGCCGACCCGCTTGATCAGCACTTCGGTGCCCTCGAAGCGGAACTCCTTAGGCAGGCGTACGGCCTGGCTCTCCCCGTTGCGGAACAGCTTCGCGGTCTTCAAGGGCATGCTCCAAGTATATACGTGGAATATATACTTTTTGGGGCGCTGCGTCGACCGACGTCCGGCGCCCCGCGGCCGGCCCCGGGCGCCGGCCCGCCGGGAGATTCCGCGCTCAGGTGTCGTCGCGCCAGCGGCGCAACCGCACGGCGACCGCGAGCAGCGCGACCGCCGCCGCGACCCCGAGCCACAGGTCGACGTTCGCCAGCAGCGGCGCGGCGTTGATGCGGTCGTAGAGCATCGCGACGTGCCGCGCCTGCGCCTCGACGTCCGCGCCGGGCTCGCGGCCGAACCCGACGCCCATCGCGTCGAAGAAGCCGGTCAGGCGGTAGCCGAGGAAGTCGGCGACGTGCCGCGTGCCGAGCATGCTGCGCTCGAGCAGGGCGAGGCCGAGCGGCGGCAGCACCGCCCAGAGCACGGTCGCGCGGCGCGCGGCCGCCGAGACCACCAGCAGCGCGGCCACCACGGGCGAGTACCACAGCGCCGCCACCAGCACGTTCAGCAGCAGCACGCCCTGCAGCACCAGCCAGTCGCCGGTGTGCCAGGCCACCAGCGGCGCGAAGGGCGTGCCGCCGAACTTGAAGTTCAGCACCACGAAGATCAGCAGGCTGACGACCACCGACACCACGTAGACCAGCAGCGGCACCACCAGTAGGGCCATCGTGGCCTTCGAGGCGACGGTCATCGCGTCCGAGACCGGCAGCGACTTCCAGAAGAGGATGCTGCGGTCCTTGCGCTCGCCGTACAGCGAGTCGAGCAGGTAGGTGAACAGCACGATCATCGACACCAGCAACTGCGGCACCATCAGCCCGGCAACGACCACGCCGAAGAACTTCTGCTGGTCGGGACCTGACATCCGCAGGATGAAGTCGGCCTCGCGGCCGTTCACCTGGATCTGCACCGGGCTGCCGGCGAGGCCACCGCTCAGCAGCGTCAGCACGACGATGAGCAGCGCCACGCCGAGCGGTGCGGCCCAGAGCGCGCGGTGCTCCCAGAACTCGCGGCGCAGCAGCGTGACGAACGTGGTCGTGGGGTTCATGCCGAGGTCCCCTGCATCTTGGCGACGAACAGGTCTGCGATCGACGGCGTGCGCGTCTCGCCGTAGGCCGCGAGCTCGCGCGCCGGGCGGCCCTCGAAGGTGAGCGCGACGCGGCCGAACACCTCGCGCTCGTGGAACGGCTGCAGCGCGCGCGCCTGCGCGGCGCGGTCCGGCGAGGCGACGAGCTGCACGAAGCGCTCCGCCAGCGCCTCGACCGGCGAGTCGAGCACCACTCGCCCGTGGTTGATGAAGACCACGTCGGTCAGCAGGTTCTCGACCTCCTCGACCTGGTGGGTCGTGATGACGATCGTCCGGTCCTTGTCGAAGTAGTCGTTGAGCAGGGTGTCGTAGAACGCCCGGCGGTACAGCAGGTCGAGGCCGAGCGTCGGCTCGTCGAGCACCAGCAGGCGCGCATCGATCGCGAGGATCAGCGCGAGGTGCAGCTGCGTGACCATGCCGCGGGAGAGCTCGCGCACCCGGCCGCGCATCGGGATGTCGGTCTTCTTCAGGAAGTCCTCGGCCCGCGCGCGGTCGAAGCGCGGGTGCACGCCCTGCACGAAGTCGAGCGCGTTGACGACGCGCAGCCACTTGGGCAGCACGGCGACGTCGGCGATGAAGCAGACCTCGCGCATCAGCGCGTCGCGGTCCCGCTGCGGGTCGTGGCCGAGCACGCGCAGCTCGCCCTCGTACGGCGTGAGCCCGAGGATCGCCTTCAGCGCCGTGGTCTTGCCGGCACCGTTCGGGCCGATCAGGCCGACGATGCAGCCCGGCTCGACGGTCAGGTCCACCCCGTCGAGCGCGCGGCGCCCGCCCGGATAGGTCTTGGAGAGCCCGCGGGCTGCAATGACCGCCGTCGTCATCGTTCTTCTCCCTGCGCGGGCTCACCGCCGAAGTCCGCACCGTCGTCGAACGAGCTCGGGTCCGTGCCGGCGCCCGGGCCCGCCGCAGCGCTCGTGCCGGGCGGTGCCTCGCGCCGCAGTACCGCGGCGACGCCCGTCGTGCCGATCGCGGCCTGTCCGCCGCTGCCGCTACCGGGGCTGGTGCCGGTGCCGGTGCCGCCGGGAGCGACGTGCCGGGCTGGAGGCACGCGCAGCAGATCGTCGACCGACAGGCCGAGGCGCACGATGATCGCGTGGACCTTCGGCCATTCCTCGTCGAGGAAGCGCTGCTTCTCGTCCTTCATCAGCGCCTGGCGGGCGCCGACGTTGACGAACATGCCACGGCCACGGCGCTTCTCGACCAGGTTCTCGTCGACCAGCTGCTGGTAGCCCTTGAGCACCGTCAGCGGGTTCAGCCGGAACTCGGCGGCGACGCTGCGCACCGAGGGCAGCGGGTCGCCTTCCTTCAGCACCCCTTCGAGGATCATCGCCACCACCCGGTCCCGCAGCTGCCGGTAGATCGGCGAGCCCTCGTCCCACTGCGGATCCATCGGTGCGAGCTCCATGGCCGGTCTGTTCTGGTGTGGCCGGCTACTCCACTACTGTAGCAGGCCAGCCTTGAGCGCCCCGCCGACGGTCGAGGTGTCGACCTGGACCGCCGCGGCCGCCGCGACGTCGGCCGCCGTCACCCAGCGGGCGATGCGGGTCGAGTCGACGAAGCTCCAGCTCAGCGCCCAGGTCATCACCAGCGCGACCACCGCCGCCGCCGTGCCCTTGACGATCATCGAGGTCTGGGATTCCGTGTTCATGTGTCTCTCCTGTGATGTCGCTTCGGCCGGTACGCACCCTGCGTTCCGTGCCGTCCATGGTGATATAGCTAACTACAACACTAGTCAGGTGTCAACACCCGTACACTTGGATTTTGGCAAGCCTCTGAAAATACGAAGAATTCAGTTCTTCGGCAGCCGTCCGAGGCCGGAATCGGCCCGTCGAGTCACGTCTCGTCCCGACGGCCACCACCCTGGCGACTGACCCATGGCACGGGGACCGGCCGTTCAACCGGGGTGTCGACACTTAATCTGGCCGACTTCCCGGCACCCGAGCACCGGCCACGGCGCCTCGCCGAGGCCCCCACGCCAGCGCCCGGACCCGCCCGCTCCGTCCGCCGTGGTGGGCTGGGCGTGCGCGGGCGTACAGTCCGCTCCATGGGCGGCGAGGACGACGCGGCGCTGATGCAGGCCTGGATCGCCGGCGACGTGCGCGCGTTCGAGACCCTGTACCTGCGGCACAAGGGCGCGCTGTACCGCTACCTGCTGCGCCACACCCGCGATCGCGCGCTGGCCGACGACCTCTTCCAGGACACCTGGGGCCGCCTGATCGGCGCGCGGACTCGCTACGAGCCGCGCGCGAAGTTCCAGACCTACCTGTTCACGCTCGCCCACAACCTGTTCGTCGACCATTGCCGTCGTGCGAGCGTGCGGCCGGTCAGCGCCTCGAGCCTGCCGGACCCCGCCGGCATCGACGACGAGGCCGACGGCGAGGAGCGCGGCAGCCGCGGCGTCGGCGCGATCCCCGCGCCCGAGCCCACGCAGCCCGAGCGGCGCGCCGAGCAGCAGGAGATGCGCGCCCGCATCCGGGCCGCGCTCGACGCGCTGCCGCGCGAGCAGCGCGACGTGTTCCTGCTGTACGAGGAGACCGGACTCTCGATCGACGAGATCGCCAGCGTGACCGGCGTCGGTGCCGAGACTGCGAAGAGCCGGCTGCGCTACGCCGTCGCGAAGCTGCGCGCCGCGATGCCCGACCTCGCGCCCGCGCAGGCCGAGAGGACCCCGTGAATACGCCCACCGATCGCGACGACGAGTTCGAGTCCGCCGTGCGTGCGCGCCGCCGCTTCGTGCCGCGCTTCGACGATGCCGACGACGCCGAGCCCTCGCCCGAGCTCGACCGCATCGTGCTCGCCCGCGCGCGCGACGCGACCCGCCCTGTCGTGCCCGCGCGGCCCGACACGCGCGAACGTCACTGGCGCGGGCCGCGCTGGGCCGTGCCGCTCGCGCTGGTGGCGACCGTGCTGCTGTCGTTCACGCTCGTGCTGCAGCTCGATCCCGCACGCAACGAAGCCGTGCCCGCGCCACGCGCGGCCGCACCGGCGGTCGCGACGACGAAAGCGGCAGTCGAGGCCGCGAGCGATGCCGCGCCGGTCGTCCCGCCCGCCATGCCCGCTCCGACGCCGGCGACGCAGCCTTCGTCGGCGCCGGCTCGGGCCGTGGCGCCGCCCGTGATGGCCGCGGCCGAGGCGGACGCGTCCATGGCCCCGGCCGAGGCATCGCGCGGCACCGCGGCCCAGGCCCGCTCCACGGCCAGCGCGGCGCCCGGGTCCGACGTCGCATCCATCCCGGACATGAGCGATCCCGACGCGTGGCTCGATGGGATCGAGCGTCTGCGACGCAACGGTGAGCTCGACGCCGTGCGCACGGAACTCGCGGCGTTCGAGCGTCGTTTCCCGGGCCATCCATTGCCGGACGCACTCCGAGCGCTGCGCACCGACGCCGCGCGCTGACACCTGCGTCCCGCCGCCGCACGACCGCCTCGCGATCCGCGCACCGACGGGTGCGCGGGCTGCTGCGCATCGACTAGAATTGCGCGCCATTTTTCCCGGAGTTTCCCCGCATGAAGCCAGCCCTGAACGTCGCGATCACCGGCGCCGCCGGCCAGATCGGTTACGCCCTCGCCTTCCGCGTCGCCTCCGGCGCGCTGCTCGGCCCAGACCAGCCGGTCAACCTGCACCTGCTCGAGATCACGCCGGCGCTGCCCGGCCTGCAGGGCGTGGTGATGGAGCTGAACGACTGCGCGTTCCCGACGCTGAACAAGGTCGTCGCCACCGACGACGCGCGCGTCGCGTTCAAGGACTGCCATGCCGCCCTGCTGGTCGGCGCGCGCCCGCGCGGCCCCGGCATGGAGCGCAAGGACCTGCTGCTCGCCAACGCGCAGATCTTCTCCGCCCAGGGCAAGGCCCTGAACGACGTCGCCAGCCGCGACGTGCGCGTGCTGGTGGTCGGCAACCCCGCCAACACCAATGCGCTGATCGCGATGAAGAACGCGCCCTCGCTGAAGCCGACGAGCTTCACCGCGATGACCCGCCTCGACCACAACCGCGCGCTCTCGCAGCTCGCCGAGAAGACCGGCGCGCACGTCAACGACATCCGCAAGATGATCATCTGGGGCAACCACTCGGCCACCCAGTACCCGGACATCACCCACGCCACCGTCAAGGGCCAGCCCGCGAAGTCGCTGGTCGACCAGGCCTGGATCGAGTCGAGCTTCATCCCGACCGTGCAGCAGCGCGGCGCCGCGATCATCAAGGCGCGCGGCGCTTCGTCGGCCGCCTCGGCCGCATCTGCCGCGATCGACCACGTGCGCGACTGGTTCGCAGGCTCCGCCGCGGGCGACTGGCTGTCGATGGGCATCCCCTCCGACGGCAGCTACGGCATCCCCGAGGGCGTGATCTACAGCTACCCGGTCACGATCAAGGGCGGCAGGTACGAGATCGTCCAGGGCCTCGCGATCGACGACTTCAGCCGCGCGCGCATGAGCGCGACCCACAAGGAGCTGCTCGAGGAGCGCGACGGCGTCAAGGATCTGCTCGGCTGAGCGCCGCGCAGCGCGGACGCTCGATGCTCCGCCACCGCTGACCAGGCCGCGCGAGTCGCGCGGCGCCGGTCGTCGAGAGGGCCCGCTTCAGCGGGCCTTCTTCGTCCTGGAACGCGACGACTGCAGCTTGATCGCGGGCGGTCTCACCCGCGTCTTCCGCTTGCTGCCAGTGCGCCGCGCAGACGGCTCCTGGACGCGTCCCGCCAGTTTCGCCAGCGCCGCCCGCTGCTGCGCCACCCCCGCAACGACCTGCGGCCAGCGCTCCGCGTGCAGTTCCGGTGACGTCGGAAACGCCTCCAGCGGAATGGCCTCGAGCACGTCGATGCCGTACAGCACGTGCGCCAGGAGTCCGGCGTAGTCCTGTGCGATCGCGATGACTCGCTCCAGGTGCTTGAGACCCGGGCGCTCGTCCGGAGTCGCTGCTGCACGAATGAGGGCCTTGACCATCGAGATCGCGAGGCGTGCCTGGGCGAAGCCCGCCGGGGTGCGCTTGGCAGACAACAGGTGCAGGTTCTGGACACGACTGTCCAGCACGTCCACCGGATGCATCACCGAGATCGACCCGATGCCGGTCACATCGAGCGTCATCGCACGGCGCTTCACATCCTTGGTGGTCAGGCCGATGACGCCGGAAAGAAAATCGACCTGCTTGATCGACCCGTCCGCCTCCGTGTGCGTCACCTTCGCCAGCTGCGGCGTGGCATCGTCGAGCGACGCGACCGAGGTCTGCCATCCCATGGCGCGCCCGAGCCGACGCGCCAGCTGCGCGTTGCCGATGAAGTCGGCATCCGTGGTGATGTGACTCGCGAGCTCCGCAGGCCGCGGCACCGCAAGACGGTCGACCCAGAACGCCAGCGCCTGGCCACCGACCAGCAATCCCTCGGGCGCGCACAGCCGGAGAATGGATGCCAGCTCATCGGCCGACAGCGCCTTCTCCCTCCGCAAGGCCTCAGTCATCGTCGAAGCCCACGCCTGGATCGACGACACGCGCATTGCGCGCCGCCGCCGCCGGAATCATGTGCGTCGCCCGCCAGTTGCCGAAGTCCTGCGCCAGCGCGCCGGACTGCTTCTCCAGTTCCTCGATCGCCTGCGGTGCAACCACCGAGGCGACCACGCGTCCGTGGCGCACGATGTCCACCCGGCCATGCCAGGCGGCGAGTTCGAGGAGGTCACCGAACCTGTTCTTGGCTTCGGTTGCCGTGATTCGGAGCGCCATATTTAGCTAATTTAGCTAAAATTTTCGGCGGCGGCCAGCAAGGAATCGGGAGCGACTCGACGCCACGGACCCGACCGCCCGCCTGCGCCCCCCGGCCTCAGCCGTGCGCGCGTCGCTCGCCGTGTCGCCGCTCGTGGGTGCGGCGTGGCTCGCCGGCCGCGCCCGAGGCTGCGTCCGCACCCGCTGTGGCGACGGCCCGAACAGCAGCCGCGAAGCGATCTCTTCCCCCGCCTCCGAGTCGAACTGCTCGAGCGCATTCGCCTGGCAGTTGGTGATCTCGCCGACCAGGCAGCGCCCGCCGTCGGTACCAGGTCGCGATCTCCGCGTAGTCGATCGGCGCCCCATCGTGCCGCAGGATCACCTGGCCGCTGCCGTGCGTCGGCTTGATGCAGCAGTCGCGCGGGAAGTCGAAGCGCGCGTGCCCGGCCGCCCGCGGCGCAGCGGTCGCCTTCACGGAAATCGCAGGGCGCGGCGCCGCGTGACCTCGACCGGTTACCGGAGCGATGGACGGGTCTATAGTGGACCCATCGCTTGCCGCAACGGGATCGCCCATGATCCGCGCCCTCGTCATCCTCGCCCTGATCGGCGTCACGGCCTGGGCCGTGACGCTGCCCGGCGGCATCATCGCCCTGCTGTTCGTCGCGGCCGTGCTCTGGCTCGCCTACCGGCGCCTGAGCCTGCTGGCCTACACCGCGACGTTCTTCGTGCTGCTCGCGGCCTACACGGCCTTTGGCGCGCCGGCCGGCGCATGGAAGGGCTTCCTCTGGCTGATGTTCGCCGGGCTCGCCTTCCTGAACGTGAGGCCGTTGCGCAAGGCACTGATCAGCCGCCCCTTCATGAAGGCGTATCGACGGCTGCTGCCGGCGATGTCGCAGACCGAGCGCGAGGCGCTCGAGGCCGGCACGGTGTGGTGGGACGGCGAACTGTTCACCGGCAACCCGGACTGGTCCAAGCTGCTGTCGGCCAAGGCCCCGCAACTGACGGCCGAGGAGCAGGCATTCCTCGATGGTCCCTGCGAGGAGCTGTGCCGGATGGTCGACGACTTCGACATCACGCACCGGCGCGGCGACCTGCCGCGCGAAGTCTGGGACTACCTCAAGTCCCGCGGCTTCTTCGCGATGATCATCCAGAAGAAGTACGGCGGACTCGAGTTCTCGGCCTACGCGCACTCCTGCGTGCTCGCCAAGCTCGCCGGCCGCAGTTCGACCGTCTCCTCGACGGTCGCGGTGCCGAACTCCCTCGGCCCCGCGGAACTGCTGCAGCACTACGGCACCGAGGAGCAGAAGAACCACTACCTCCCGCGTCTGGCGCGCGGCGAGGAGATACCCTGCTTCGCGCTGACCGGCCCGCGCGCCGGCTCCGATGCCGCGTCGCTCCCCGACACCGGCGTGATCTGCAAGGGCAGCTGGCAGGGCCGCGAGATCACCGGCGTGCGCCTGAATTTCGACAAGCGTTACATCACGCTCGCGCCGGTCGCGACGGTGATCGGCCTCGCGTTCCGGATGTTCGACCCGGACAGGCTGCTCGGCGAGCAGGTCGACCTCGGCATCACCTGCGCGCTGATCCCGCGCGACACCGCCGGCGTCACCATCGGCCGCCGCCACTTCCCGCTGAACATCCCGTTCCAGAACGGGCCCATCCGGGGCAAGGACGTGTTCGTGCCGCTCGACTTCATCATCGGCGGCCCGAAGATGATCGGCCAGGGCTGGCGCATGCTGGTCGAGCAGCTCTCGGTCGGCCGCTGCATCTCCCTGCCCTCGAACGGCACCGGCGGCGCCAAGGCCGCGGTGTTCGCCACCGGCGCCTACGCACGCATCCGCCGCCAGTTCAACATGCCGGTCGGCAAGTTCGAGGGCGTCGAGAGCGTGATCGCGCGCATGGTCGGGCTCACGTACACGATGGACGCCGCGCGCTCGGTCACCGCCGGCGCGATCGACGGCGGCGAGAAGCCCTCGGTGCCCTCGGCGATGCTCAAGTACCACGTCACCGAGATGAGCCGCGTGGTCGCGAACGACGCGATGGACGTGCAGGGCGGCAAGGGCATCTGCCTCGGCCCGCGCAACTACCTCGGCCGCGGCTACCAGGTCGTGCCCGTGGCGATCACCGTCGAAGGCGCGAACATCCTGACGCGCAGCCTGATCATCTTCGGCCAGGGCGCGGTACGCTGCCATCCGTTCGTGCTGAAGGAGATGGAGGCCGCGCGCAACCCCGACCGCCGCCAGGGCGTCGACGACTTCGATCGCGCGCTCTTCGGCCACGTCGGCTTCACGATCAGCAACGCCGTGCGCTCGCTGATCATGGCGCTGACCAACGCGCGCTTCACCCGCGTGCCCGACGTCGGACCGGCGAAGCGCTACTACCAGCACATCGTGCGCTTCTCCGCGAGCTTCGCGTTCGCCGTCGACGTCGCGATGCTGACCCTCGGCGGCTACCTCAAGAAGAAGGAGAATCTCTCGGCGCGGCTCGGCGACGTGCTCTCCTGCATGTACCTCGCCTCGATGGTGCTCAAGCACTACGAGAACCAGGGCCGCAGGCCCGAGGAGCTGCCCATCGTCGAATGGGCCTGCAGGAGCTTGCTCTACAAGGCCCAGGAGCAGCTGCACGGCTTCCTGCGCAACTTCCCGAACCCCTTCCTCGGCGGCTTCCTGCGCTTCTTCATCTTCCCGGCGGGCCTGCAGTACTCCGCGCCGAGCGACCGCTCCGGCCGCCACGTCGCCGACCTCGTGCTGAACCCCACCGAGGTCCGCGACCGCCTGTGCCATCCCGTCTACCGCACCGCCGAGCGTGGCAACGTGCTCGGCCTGCTGCAGGAGGCGCTGGAACTCGCGCCGCTCGCCGAGCCGATCGAGAAGCGCATCCGCGTCGAGGGCGTGAAGACCGGCCGCGTCACCGCGCTCGACGTGCCCGGCCAGGTCGCGCAGGCGCTCGCCGCCGGCATCGTCTCCGAGACCGAGGCCGCGCTGCTGCGCGACTACGACCGCAAGGTGATGGAGATCGTCGCCGTCGACGACTTCGCGCCGGAGGAACTCGGTACGCGGGCCGCGCCGCTGCCCGCGGCGGCGCCGGCCGCGACGCCGCGCGCACCCGCCGACGTGCAGGTCGCCTGAGCCGTCCGGGCGACGCACGCCCGGGCATCGCCGCGTAGGGCAGCGCGGCGGGCGCCCACCGGGGGTACACCGCGGCATAATGGCCGCCATGCTCCCCCCGGGCCCCGAATGATCCGATCCTTCGCCCGCGACGTCGCCGTCGCGGCGTTCGTCACCTTCGTCGTCGTCGCGATCGTCAGCCTCGCACCGCCGCCCGCGGCCAATCGCCTCGATGGCGAGGCGCACGACTTCGCGCACGTGCTCGTCTTCGGCGTGCTCGGCCTGTTCGTGGCGCGCACCCTGCGCCGCCTGCCCGGCGCGGCCTCCGACCGCACGCGCGTCGTGGTCTACACGATGACCCTCGGCCTCGCCTTCGGCGTGCTCACCGAGCTCGCCCAGCAGTACCTCGGTGGCCGCCTGTCGCGTGGCGACGTCGCGCGCGACGTGCTCGGCACCGCGATCGGCGTCTGCCTGGCGTTCGCCCTCGAGCGCGGCACGCCGTCGCGGCTGCGGGCGCCGCTCTGGGGCGTCGCGGCACTCGGGCTGTTCGCCAGCGCGATGCCGCTCGCCGGCACCGCGCTCGACTACCGGGCGCGCGCCGCGCTGTTCCCCGTGCTGCTCGACCCCGGCGCAGCGCGCGGCCTCGCCTTCGTCCCCGACGGCCAGGGCGTGACCGGGGTCGTGCCATTGCCGGCCGCGCTCGCCGGCGCCGGGCCTGCGCCACCGGCCGTGCATGCACGCATCGACGAGGGTCCGTGGCCGGGCGTCACGCTGGCCGAGCCGATGCCCGACTGGCGCGGCTTCCGGCGCTTCGTCGTCGAACTCGCGAACCCCGGCGATCGCCCGCTGCCGCTGTCGGTGCGCGTCAACGACCGGGTCCACGACAATCGCTACGAGGATCGATTCAACGCCTACGTCGAGCTGCCGCCCCGCTCGCGACGGCGCATCGCCTACCCGATCGCCGACATCGAGGCGGCGCCGCGCGGCCGGCGCATGAACCTCGCCGAGATCGAGAAGATCGTCGTGTTCCATGCCGGCCCGGCGCCGGGTCGCGACTTCTACCTGCTGAAGCTCGAGCTCGAGCGCTGAGCGGCCGGCGCGCGCCCCGCCGCCATCGTGGCCGCGGCGTTGCGCATCTCGACCATGAGCGTCTCCGGCGCCGAGCCGTCCTGCACCCGCCGCTGCACCGCGCGCCGCGCCACCAGGAACAGCGCCGTGCCGCCGAGCAGTGCCGGCACCACGACCAGGGTGACCGACCAGCCGACGAGCCGCGGGTCCCCGAACACGCGCTCGGTCAGCACCGAGATCAGCAGCGGCCCGAGCGCCGCCGCCAGGAAGGTGTTGACGAAGCCGGTGAGCGCGACCGCGAAGCCGCGCATGTCGGCGGGCACCGTCGACTGCAGCAGCGCCAGCATGGTCGTGCCGATCGCCGCGACCGCGGTCGGCCCGAGCGCGACCAGGAACATCGCCGACATCGGCCCCGGCGCGAAGGTCGCGAGGCCGAGCGGCAGCACGAACAGCGGCGCGAGCGCGAGGATCCGGAACCTCGCCAGCGGATCGCCGCGGCGCATCGCCCGGTCGACCAGCAGCCCGCCGATCACCGGACCGATCGCCGAGAACACCAGCTTCATCGGCCCGAGCACCGCGGCGAGGTCGGCGCGCGTGACCTCGAAGGCGCGCAGCAGCATCGCCGGATGCCAGGCCGCTGCGCCGTAGCTCGCGAGGAAGCAGCTCGCGAACCCGAGGTAGAGCGGCACGAAGATCGACCCGTGCCGCCACAGAAAGCCGAGGCTCGCCCGCACCTGCGCGAGGCCGCTGCCGCGCGTCGCGTCGACCCGCCGCCGCGGCTCCGCGGTCGAGAGCATCGCCAGCACCACGCCGAACCCGAGCACGCCGCAGACCACGAACACCGCGCGCCACGGCGCGAGCCCTGCGAGCACCGGCAGGCCCGCGAAGCGCTGCGCCTCGGCGGCATCGGCGATCAGGCTCGCGACCGAGATGCCGAGCCCGCTCGCCAACGCCTGGCCCAGCAGGAAGACGCTGACCGGCCGGCCGCGCGCGCGGGGCGGGAAGAGATCCGCGATCGCCGAGATCGCCGCCGGCGAGAGCGCCGCCTCGCCGAGGCCGACCAGCAGGCGCGCCGCGAACAGCTCGCCGAAGGATTGCGCGAACCCCGAGGCGAGCGTCGCTGCGCTCCACAGCCCGACGCCGCCGATCACGATCAGCCGTCGCGAGTGCCGGTCGACCATCAGGCCGAGCGGCACCCCGACCGTCGCATAGAAGAGGCCGAAGGCGAGGCCCTGCAGCAGGCCGATCTGCACCTCGGAGAGCCCGAGGTCGGCACGCACCGGGTCGACGACCACGCTCAGCAGCGTCCGGTCGATGACCGACACCACGCCTGCGAGCGCCAGCACCAGCACCAGCCACCACGCCCGGCGGCGATCGGGATAGTCGGCGTCTTCGCCCTGGGCCGGCTGCATCGTTCGACGAAGATCCCGGTGCTTCGAGTGACGCGGCATTATCCACGCCCCCCGATGGGCCCGCAGCGCGGCCGCGCCGGCGGTGGCACGGGCTGAACATTCCGCGGAGAATCCGCGAGGCCCGCGCCCCACCGAGCCCGCGACCTTCACACCGCCCCACCCCCAGCATGGCCCACCGCGCGATCCTGCACGTCGACATGGATGCGTTCTACGCGTCGGTCGAGCAGCGCGACGACCCGCGCCTCGTCGGCCAGCCGCTGATCGTCGGCGGCACCAGCGGCCGCGGCGTCGTCGCCGCCGCGAGCTACGAGGTGCGCCGCTACGGCGTGCGCTCGGCGATGCCGATGCGCCGCGCACTCGAGCTCTGCCCGCATGCGGTCTGCGTCAAGCCGCGCATGGCGCGCTACAAGGAAGTCTCGCGCCAGGTGTTCGACGTGTTCCACGAGTTCACACCGCTGGTGCAGGGCCTGTCGCTCGACGAGGCCTTCCTCGACGTCACCGCGAGCCAGCGCCTCAAGGGCGACGCCGTGTCGATCGCCCGCGAGATCAAGCGCCGGATCCACGAGCGCACCGGCTGCACCGCCTCGGTCGGCGTCGCACCGAACAAGCTGGTCGCCAAGATCGCCTCCGACCTCGACAAGCCCGACGGCCTGACCATCGTCACGCCCGAGCGCATCCACGCGGTGCTCGACCCGCTGCCGGTGAAGCGCCTGCCCGGCCTCGGCCGCAAGAAGGGCGAACAGGTGGCCGCCGCCGGCATCGCCACCCTCGGCGAGCTGCGGCGTGCCCCCGACTCGCGCCTCTGGCCCCTGTTCGGTCGCGACGGCGCCCGGATGCGCGAGCGCGCCGCCGGCATCGACGAGCGCCCCGTCGAGGCCGACTGGGAGGAGAAGTCGATCAGCGCCGAGGAGACCTTCCGCGAGGACATCGCGGATCCGGCGGCCATGAAGGCCGAGCTCGCACGCCTCGCCGACAAGGCGAGCGGGCGGCTGCGCGGCAAGCAGCTGGTCGCCGCCTGCGTCACCGTCAAGATCCGCCGCCACGACTTCACGACCAGCACCCGCCAGCGCCGCATGGCGCCCGCGACGCACGACAGCCGCACCATCGCCCGCCTCGCGCAGGGACTGCTCGAGGCCTGGCTCGCCGAGCACCCGGGCGCGAGGCTGCGGCTGCTCGGCGTCGGCGTCTCCGAGTTCGCACCCGCCGAGCAGCTCGACCTGTTCGACGCCGCGCAGCCGGTCGAGGCCACGCGGCTCGACGCGGCGCTCGATGCGATCCGCGGCAAGTTCGGCGGCACGGCCTTGCAGCGCGCCAGCAGCTTGCGCAAGGACGGCGCCACGGCGGAGCGACTGTCGGAGTTTGGCGACGATCGCCCTCCGCGTCGCAGCTGATCGCCGCGACACCGCTGACAGGAGCGACCCGGTACCGGTACGCTCGCGCGCGACGACGAGGAGTGCCGGAGACCGCATGCCCGACACCGGGCCCCAGCAAGACCGCGTGCAGCTGCTGCGCGCCGCGCGCAGCGGCGACGAGGCCGCGCGCCGCACGCTGCTCGGCCTGTGCTACACCGAGCTGCGACGGCTCGCGCACCGGCTGCTGCGCAGCGACGTGGCGCCGCACCTGCGACCGAGCGAGATCGTGCACGAGGCCGCGCAGCGCGTCCTCGACGTCGACCGCATGGAGTGGCGCGAGCGCGCGCACTTCCTCGCCACCGCCGCGGCGATGATGCGCCAGGCGCTGGTCGACGAGGTGCGCCGCTACCGCGCCACGCGGCAGGCGACGCCACCGGTGACGACCACGATGGACGAGTCGGGCGAGGGCGTCGCGCCGCTCGACCTCGAGCAGTTCGACGCTGCCCTGCGCGAGCTGCAGGCGATCGACGCCGAGCGCGCACGCCTCGTCGAGCTGCGCGTCTTCGCCGGCCTCACCGTCGAGGAAGCCGCCGAGGTGCTGGAGTTCTCGCCGGTCACGATCCGCCGCCGCTGGGACGTGTCGCGCGCCTGGCTGCTGCGCCGGCTCGCCGCGGTGCCATGAACGCGCCCGAGGTCGTCGACGAGCTGAAGCGCGCACGCGAGTACGAGCGGCTGCTGCTCGATGCCGCCGAGCAGGCCCTCGACTGGGACCCCGGGCAGCGCGAGGCGCGCCTCGCCGAGGACTACGGCGCCGACGAGGCGACGCTCGGGCGCATCCGCGACCTGCTGGCCATCGCCGAGGCGGGCCGGCCCGCGCGGTCGGCCGGGCCGTCGCTCGCCACAGCGCCGGACGCCGACCCGCCACCCCCGCCACGGATCGGCCCGTACCGGATCGGCGAGCCGCTCGGCGCCAGCCGCCGCGGCCGCAGGTTCGCCGCGGAGTACTCGGATGGGCTGTACACGCGGCCGGTGATCCTCGAGCTGCTGCGCAGCGGCTTCTCGAGCGAGGCGCTCGAGGCGCGCTTCGCGCGCGAGTGCCAGGCGCTCGCGAACCTGCGCCACCCGCAGATCGCCCGCCTGCTCGACAGCGGCGTCACCGCGGAAGGCCAGGCCTACCTCGTGACCGAGCGCCTGCAAGGCCCGTCGATCGTCGAGCACGCCGCGGCGCATGCGCTCTCGCTGCGCGACACCGTCGACACCTTCCTCGGGACCTGCGACGCCGTCGCCCACGCCCACGCGCGGCTCTTCGCCCACGGCGACATCCAGCCGCGCAACGTGATCGTCGTCGACGACCAGCCGAAGCTGCTCGACTTCGGCGTGACCGGCGTGCTCGAGTCCACGATGCCCGCGGTGGCCGCGACGGCCCTGCCCGGCTCCGGACCTGGCCCCGACCCGGCCCCCGGCGATGGCCGAGACCAGGGCACGACCAGCCCGGCGCGCCGTCGCGGCGAACCCGCGACCACCCTCGACGACGTCTACTCGCTGGGCGTACTGCTCCAGACGCTGCTCGCGCGCCATCCCGACGCGCCGCCCGACCTGCGCGCCGGCGCCGAGCGTGCCCGCGCCGCCGACCCGGCCGCGCGCTATCCCACCGTCGCTGCGCTCGGCGACGACCTGCGCCGCTGGCTCGGCGGCCACACGGTGCGCGCCCACGCCGGCGGCTGGCGCTACGCCGCGGGCAAGGCGATCGCGCGCCATCGCCTCGCCACCGGCCTCGCGGCGCTGGCCCTGGTGCTGCTCGCCGGCACCGCGATCACGCTCGCCGTGCTCGCCTTGCGCAGCGCGGAGGCCGGCGCGCGCACCGCGCCGGGCGTCGCCGCGACCGGCGCGTTCCCGGACGAGCGCCTGTTCGACGTGCTCGACCGCCTCGAGCGCGTGCCGCGCACGCAGGCGCTGCGCCGCGAACTCGCCGCCCAGGCGCAGCGCGACCTCGACCGCCTCGCCGCGGACGGCGATGCGCCGCCCGAGCAGCAGCTAGAGCTCGCCGAGCGCCTGCGCCGCCTCGCACAACTCCAGGGCGCACCGGACGGCAACGGCCTCGGCGACGCCGCAGCGGCCCGCGCCAACCTCGCACGGGCCACCGCGCTCACCGAGGCGATCGCCGACACCCGCGCATTGCGCGACGCCCGCGCGCTGACGGCCGTGCGCCTCGCGCTGCTCGAGGCCGGGGTCGCGCGCTCCGCCAGCGCCGACCTGCGGGCCACCGAGGCCGCGCTGGCGCGCGCCCGCGACCGGCTCGACACGCTGCGCGCCCGCGGCACCTCGACGGCCGAGGCCGCCGCCCTCGAACGCGAATGGGCCGTGGAGCAGGCGACGCTGCTGCAGCGACAGGGTCGATACCGCGAATCCCGCGAGGTCGCGAGCGCGGCGCTCGCCGCCATGCCCGCCGCCCCGGCGGCGGCCGACCCCGGCGAGCGCCTGGTGCTGCAGCGCGCGCGCCTGCTCGAGCAGGTCGCCGCGAGCCGCCTCGCGGCAGGCCAGCCGGCCGAGTCCATCGCCGCCCACCGCGAACGGCTCGAGCTGCTCGAACGCGCCGCGCGCACGCACCCCGAGGACGTCGTGCTCGGCCGCCGCGTCGCGCGCGCCGGCGCGGCGCTGGCCGAGCCCCTGCTCGCGCTCGACCGCGCCGCCGAAGCCGAGCCGCTGCTCGCCCAGTCGCGGGCCCGCCTCGGGCAGCTGATGCTGCTCGAGCCGGACGACCGCACGCTCGTGCGCGACCACGACTCCGCGGCCCTCGCCCACGCCCAGGCCCTGGTCCGCCTGCGCCGCTTCCGCGAGGCCGAGCCGATCCTGCGCCTCTCGATCGCCGATCGCAGCGCCGGCCTCGACGCGGACCCGCTCGATGCGCGGCAGCGTCGCGACCTCGCGATCGCCCGGGCCTCGCTCGGCGACCTGCGTGCTGAGCAGGGCCAGCGACGCGATGCCTGCGCCCTCTACGCGCAGGCGGCAAGCGACCTCGAGCGCGCGCGGGCCACGGGCAAGATCCCGCGGCTGGACGAGGACGCCGGTGTGCGCCGACTGCGCGCCCAGCAGGCGCGCTACTGCGCACCGTGAAGGCCTGCCCGGCACCCCGCGTCCCCGGCGTCCACCCGGCCGTGCCCGGGTGAGCGTCGGGCCTGACGCTCACCGCCGCGTCATCGCCCGCCCGGCCCGTCCCGCCCCAGCAGCAGCCCGCACACCATGCCCGCGAGCGCGCCGTAGAGGTGCGCATCGGTGACGACCAGCGCCCCGGAGCTCGTGAACGGCATCGCCCCGCTCACGTGCTCGTAGACCAGCTTCGCCACGCCGACGACGCCGAGCCCCCAGGCGATCACGTCGCGCTCGATCATCCGCCGCACGATGCCCGCGGCCATCGCCGCATGCAGCACGCCGGACGCCCCGACGTACCAGCGCAGCTCGACGTTCACGAGCCACAGCCCGAGGTCGATCGCCGCGACGCCCGCGAGCACGACCAGCCCCCACTGGAGCGCCGTGAAGAGCCGCGCGAACAGCGCCCAGACCAGCAGCATCCCGGCGACGTTCAGCACCGCGTGCGCGAGGTCGAGATGCACCAGGTGCCCCGTCACCAGTC
The DNA here is from genome assembly GCA_025458905.1 of Steroidobacteraceae bacterium. Taxonomy (GTDB): domain Bacteria; phylum Pseudomonadota; class Gammaproteobacteria; order Steroidobacterales; family Steroidobacteraceae; genus UBA964. The sequence goes on along the minus strand of JALORN010000027.1, from coordinate 14,529 downwards.
GCCAGGCCTCGCCCGCCTCGAGCGCCGCACGGTCCCAGCGCAGCGTGCGTCGCAGTGGCTCGCCGCCGAGCGCGAGACCGAGCAGCAGCAGGACCAGCGCCAGCGCGCCGGCGCCGCGCGCGCCGTCGGGACGCAGGCTCACGGCAGCTTCGCACCCGCGAGCCCGGGCAGCTCGCCACCCGATACTCGATAGGCGGCACCGAGCCGGATCCCGGGTGCGAACGCACAGGCCCCGATCGCCCCGTCGCGCACCTGCAGCGAGTGCAGCACCAGCGGCACCACGCCGCCCGGCGCGCCGAAGTCGAGGGGCAGCGGCTCCGCGGTCGCGCCCACCCGCACCGTGCAAGGTGCCACCGACAGCCCGACACCGGTGCTCTTGAGCACCGCCTCCTTGCGCGTCCAGCAGGTGAAGAACGCCGCGTCGCGCGCCGCGCCCTGCGCCTGCGCCACGTGCGCGATCTCGTCGGCCACGAAATGCCGCTCCGCGAGGGCGAGCGCATCGGGCATCGGGCGTACCTGCTCGACGTCGACCCCGAGCGGCCCGCGCCGGGCCACCGCCACGAGGGCGAGCGCATCACAGTGGCTCAGGTTGAATTCCAGCGCCGACGCCGCGCCAGCCGTGGATGCGAGCCGCGGTCGCCCGAGCGGCGCGATCTCGATCGCCACCGCCGCGGCCTCGAGCCCGAGGTAGGCGCCGAGGATGCCGCGCAGCGCCGTGCGCGCCGCCGTGTACCAGCGCCGGTGGCGCTCGAAAACGAAGCGCGCCGCACGCTCGCGCTCGGACGCATCGAGCGGCGAGCGCGCCGGATCGCCGCCCCCGGCCGCGGCGACGCCCTCGAGGTCGATGCACCACAGGTCACAGGCATCGTCCGCGAGCACCGGCTGGCGCGGCGCTGCGGCCCACGCCAGCGGCCATCGCGGACCGCTTCCCGTCGCCCCTCGCATCATGCCTGCCTGTCCCTCGCCCCGGGCACGCAGCCCGCCCCCGATGATACGTGTCGGCGCCACGCCGGGCCCCGCGCGTCCCGCACGCGCCCCGTCGCGCCACGTTTGCGCTTAGGATGCCCGCGTCCTGGCCCGCCACGAGACTGCGTTGACCGTTGCCCTGCCCGATACCACCCGACCGCGCCGCGGAAGCCGCGGCGCCGCAGCGCTGCTGCGCGCCCTCGGCTGGCGCATCGCCTGGTCGCCCCCGCCCGGCCCCAAGGGCGTGCTGATGGTCTACCCGCACACCTCGAACTGGGACTTCCCGATAGGCGTGCTGTGCCGCAGCGCCATCGGCCTCGAGGCGCAGTGGATGGGCAAGGCGAGCCTGTTCAAGGGGCCCGCCGGCCCGCTCATGCGCGCCCTCGGCGGCATCGCGATCGATCGCAGCGCCGCGCACGGCGTCACCGCCAGCATCGTCGCCGAGCTGCGCCGCCGCGAGCGGCTCTGGCTCGCGATCACGCCCGAGGGCACGCGCAGCCATCGCCCGTACCTCAAGAGCGGCTTCTACCGCATCGCCCTCGCCGCCGACGTGCCTTGCGGCCTCGGCTTCATCGACTACGCGAGCCGCACCGTCGGCGTCGACACCTGGGTGCGCTTCAGCGGCGACGAGGCACGCGACCTCGAGGTGCTGCGCGCCTTCTACGCCGACAAGCGCGGCCGCCATCCCGCGAACGCCGGCACGATCGCCTTCCGCGACGCGCGCTGAACCCACGCGCGCCGCGCAACATCACGCAACGTATCGCGGCGCAGCGCAGCGCAACGCGTCACCGCTGTGACGCACGTCACGTCGGCAAAGCTGACAGACGCACCGGCAGATTCCGTCAACTGCGCCGCAAGTGCCCGGCGCCCAAGGCCGCGCCGCAGATGGCAGGGGCCTTGCTTGGTCCTCACCGTCGAGCCCACGGAAGGACCCGGAGCATGCCGAACCGACTCGTCAGCCTCGTCACCCGACGCCGGCCCTTCGCCGCGCACCCGAAGCCGCCGCTTCCGGCCGAGCCCATCCAGCTGGTCGCGCGCAAGCACTGGCACCAACAGTCGAGCATCGCCGGCGACGGCTTTCGCCTCCAGGCCCTGCGCTGCAGCGAGTGCGCGCTGCCCGGCCGCATCGGGATCAAGCCGATCCCGCTCGTCGGCGCCGGCGCTGCCGTGCTCGACCCGGGCGATGCGGACGTCGACACGAGCGATGCGTACGCCACGGGCCAGGCCGTGCTGCGCCTCGACTTCGAGCGCCCGAGCCTGATCCGCAACCTCGACCTCGGCCTGCTGTTCGACGGTCCGGAGTATTCCGACTGGGAGGAAGCCGCGCGCATCGACGTCACGTTCGCCGGCTCGACCATCGCCCAGCGCTGCACGCTCTACACGAGTTTCGTCAACGCCGGCTACGCCTCCTGCAGCTGGGACGGCGGCGCGGTGCCCTGGACGTCGTCCGGCGCCTGGAGCGGCGGACCCGGCCTGTGGCTCAACGCCGATCCCTTCGACGGCCGCGCGGTGACGCGCCTCGACCTGCACGCCACGCAGGCCGGCGCGAGCGACGACGACGACCCCCTCAGGCCGCGCCAGCGTCGCTCCGACTACGTGCTGCGCTCGCTCGAAGCGCTCGCCTGCCCCGACGCCGCGACGCTCGCGCAGCTCACCGACGCGATCGGCCACGACGGCCCGCAGCGGAGCCGTGCATGAGCGCCGCGCCCGAGGCGCGCGCCGCGCGCGTGGCGGAGCGTGACGCAGCGCACGTCGGCAAAGCTGACGATCGACGCGCCGCATTCCGTCAAGCGACCTGCAAGTGCCCGCCGGACAAGGCCCGTTTCCGGTTGGCAAGCCGCTTGCTTGCTTCCTGAGCAGATCATTCACCCACCAGGGAAGACAGAAGATGTCCAATCGACTCCGCAGCCTCGCCGTGACCGCCGCAGCGCTCGCGCTGCCGATCGCCTCCACCGCCTTCGCCGCGCCGATCTCGGTGATCGCGCAGAACAGCTGGGATGGCCAGGCCTCCGTCAGCGTCGGCGGCGTGACCATCAGCGCATTCCAGACCAACACGCCGATGACCGCCGGCACGATCGGCATCAAGCAGATCCCCGGCTCGCCCGGCGTCCCCGGTGCCGGCGTACGCGGCCAGGGCAACAACGAGATCGACGCCTTCGGCCAAGGCTCGAGCGAGGTGCTGAGGTTCCAGTTCGGCCCCTCCGGCAGCGTGATCAACGACCTGGTCATCGGCCTGCTGTTCGACGGCCCCGAGTACGGTGACTGGGAGGAAGTCGCGCGCTTCAACGTCACCTTCGCCGACGACGGCAGCACCAGCGCGTTCACGCTCGCGACCAACTGGCTGAGCAACTCGAGCAGCTCGTCCTCGTGGAACGGCACCGGCACCTGGACGCCGGACGCGATCGTCAACGGCGGCGCCGGCCGCTGGAGCAACGTGAACCCGTTCGGTGGCCGCGCCGTGCGCACGCTCGACATGCTCGCCGTGCAGTCCACGACCTGCTGGAACAACCGGAGGTCGTCCTGCTCCGACCAGTCCGACTACGTGTTCCAGTCCCTGCAGGCCACCTCGGTGCCCGAGCCCGGCACCCTCGCCCTGCTCGGCCTGGGCCTCGCCGGTCTCGGTGTCGCGCGCCGCAGGCGTGTAGAGAGCCGCTGAAAGGCGGCGAAGTGTCCGACACGCACGACCCCGCACCGGAAGAATCCGGTCGGGGTCGGATCAATAGCCCATCACGAGGAAATCCAGAGCAGCAAATCGTTCTGGATATCTACGAGCAAGGGAATGGCGGCGCGCGTACGCGGATCGCGGTTACGGTACAGGGCAAACTGCGACATCAGAACCGACGTCTTCCGCTGGAAAAGACCCCCAGGCGGCTGACGCTGTCGTTGTAGGAAGCAATCCCCGCCTCGTTACTCGCCCGCCAGTGGCGTCGTTTGGTCTCCGCGAGCTCTGCAGTGAACGCACGCTCCAGGGTTGCGGAGAGATTCAGGCCCGCACTGCGAGCCGCGAGCACCAGGTCGGCCCGTTTCTGACGCGTTTGGCCCGATTCGCCTCGCAAGATTCCTAGATGGCCCGCGGCACGGGAGCGGCCACCCCGGTCGGCCGAATCGGCTTGACTGTCGCCCGCCGCACTCTCCCAGCCCCCACGCCGCCCATGCAATACTCCTGCCGCCCGGGCCCCCGCCCGCGCCGCAGGCTTGCATGTACCTCTCCTTCTTCGGGCTGAACGAAAAGCCGTTCGCCATCACCCCCGATCCGCGCTATCTCTTCCTGAGCGAGCGCCATTCGGAGGCGCTTGCGCACCTGGTTTACGGCATCAGCGAGGCCGGCGGCTTCATCCAGCTCACCGGCGAGGTCGGCACCGGCAAGACCACGACCATCCGCTCGCTGCTCGCCCAGATCCCGAAGAACGCCGAGGTCGCGCTGATCCTGAACCCGCGGATCAGCCCCACCGAGTTCCTGCTGACCATCTGCGAGGAGCTCGGCATCGGCGTGCCCGACGACTCCGTGAGGAGCGTGAAGGACCTCGTCGACATCCTGAACGCCTACCTGCTGCGCGCCCACGCCAAAGGGCAGCGCGTGGTCGTGGTGGTCGACGAGGCCCACCAGCTCGAGCCCGAGGTGCTCGAGCAGGTGCGCCTGCTGACGAACCTCGAGACCGAGACCCAGAAGCTGCTGCAGATCATCCTGATCGGCCAGCCGGAGCTGCGCGAGCTGCTCGACCGCACCGACCTGCGCCAGCTCGCCCAGCGCATCACCGCCCGCTATCACCTGAACCCGCTGTCGAAGGACGAGACCGCCGCCTACGTGCGCCACCGGCTGCGCGTCGCCGGCTCCACCCACGACATCTTCTCGCCCGTTGCGCTGCTCGAGCTGCACCGCCTCGCCGGCGGCGTGCCGCGCCTGATCAACATCATCGCCGACCGCGCCCTGCTCGGCGCCTACACCCAGGACCTGCACCGCATCACCGGCAAGGTGGTGCGCGACGCGGCGAAGGAAGTGTTCGGCAAGCCGTTCGCGCCGCTGTGGATGCCCTGGGCGCTCGCCGCCGGGGCGGGCGCCGCGCTCGTGATCGGCGTGATCGCGCTGTGGCAGCTCGTCGGCGCGCGCGGCGCTGCGCCGGCGGCCGATGCGGCGATGACCGCGACGGCGGCGCCAGCGCCAGGAGCCGAGGATGGCGCGGCGCCCGGCGCGACGCCCCTCGAGGTCACGCCCGCGGCCGGTGATGCTGCGAGCCGTGGCGAATCGGGCGCCGTGGCGAGCACCGGTCCGGCCCTCGTGAGCGCCGCGAACGCATCCCCCAGCAACGCCTCCGCGAGCAACCCATCGACCCGCGCCGCAGCCGTCGGCACGCCCGTCGCGCTCGACGCCCTGCTCGCCCAGTTCGGCAACGAGACCGACCCCGACAACGCGTTCAACAAGCTGTTCGCGCTCTGGAACGCCCGCTACCTCGTCGGCCGCGTCGACGCCTGCACCCAGGCGACGCAGCAGGGCCTCGAGTGCTACGTGCAGCGCGGCACCTTCGCCGACCTGCGCCTCTTCAACCGCCCCGCGATCCTCGCCGTCAACGACGCCCGCGGTCGCAGCCACCAGGTCGTGCTCGCCGCGCTCGACGACGAGCGCGCGATCCTGAGCCTCGGCGGCGCGCCGCGCACCGTGCGCCTCGGCGAGCTCTCGCGCCTGTGGTTCGGCGACTTCGTGCTGCTGTGGCGCCCCGGTGTGCCCGACGTCAAGACCCTGAGCCGCGGCATGCGTGGCGACGACGTGCGCCGCCTGCGCGAGGGCCTGCGCCGCCTGCGCGGCCTCGAGCCCGAGCTCGCCCCCAACAGCGTCTACGACGCCGAGCTCGTGTCGCTGGTCGAGGACTTCCAGCGCCGGCACCGCCTCACCGTCGACGGCATCGCCGGCATCCAGACCCTGGTCGTGCTAGACACCGCGCTCGCCACGCCCGGCAGCCCCTTGCTCGACGCCGGCACGCCCCGGCTCGCCCAGGGAGGCTGAGGCACCCCGATGTCGTTCATCCTCGACGCCCTGAAGAAGTCCGAGAACGAGCGCCAGAAGCAGGCCGGCCCCGCGCTGTTCGAGGTCAAGGTCGCCCCACCGCCCCGCCGCTTCCCCGCCTGGGCCGTGGTGGTCGGCGTGCTGCTTGGCGTGAACCTCGTGGTGCTGATCGCCGTGCTCCTGATGCGCGACCGGCAGGACCCCGCCGTCCAGTCGACCCCGGCGGCGCGCGCCGCGCCGAGGGCGACGGGCGGCGACCCCGACGCAGGGCCCACGGCCAGCGCCCCGTCTGCCCCCGCGCCGCCCCCGGCGACGGCCGCGGGCGCAGCCCTGCCCGCGAGCACGAATCCCACCGGCGGCGCCACGCTCGGTCCCGACGGCCTGCCGATCGCCACCGGCGCAGTCCAGCCGCCCGCGAGCGCCGCCGGCCCACCGACGCGCTTCAACCCGCCGCTGGTCGAGGAAGACCCCGCCGCCTACGACGAGCCCCCGGCCAACACCCGCGGCGCCGCCGTGAACCCCGCCGACTACATGCCCGCCACCGCGGGCCCGCCCCCGGCCGCCGCCCCGCCGCCCCAGCCCTCCGGCTACCCCCTGACCGCCGGCAGCGGCCCCACCGCCCCGCCCGGCCGCGCCGCGAGCAGCGTCCGCACCACCAGCGCGATCCCGACCCGCGACGACCTGATGGCCTCCGGCAAGGGCGACATCCCGCCGGCGAGCGTCGGCCTGCACGTCTACGACCCGAACCCCACCGCGCGCTTCGTGTTCGTCAACGGCACCCGCGCCAGGGAAGGCGACGTCCTGCCGAACGGCCTGCGGGTCGACGAGATCAGCGCCGAGGGCACCGTGCTGTCGTTCCGCGGCGCGCGGTTCCTCGTCCCGATCCAGTAGTCGACGTCGCGGAACGCGCACCCATCCGGAGCGTGCCGACGACTCCCGTCGCCAGTATACTCGCACCTATACTTGGCTCGATGGCGGCTCACGATGCCCCAGGTGACGCTCTATCTCGACGAAGAAACCGACGCCAAGGCCCGTGCCGCGGCCGCAGCGGCGGGTGTCTCGTACAGCCGCTGGGTCGCGGAAATCATCCGCTCGCGCACCCGCGACCAATGGCCCGAACAGATCCGCGCCCTCGCGGGCAGCATCCGTGACTTTCCTCGCCGCGAGGAGCCCGAAACCCACGCGATCGAGCCGGGCGACAGCCCCCGCATACCGCTCGACGACTGATGTTCGTGCTCGACACCAACACGGTGGCGTACTTCTTTCGCGGCGAAGGTCGCGTCGCCGCGCGCCTGCTGGCGACACCCCCACGCGAAGTGGCGATCGCGGCCATCGTCGCCTACGAGCTTCGCTTCGGTATCGCCCGGCTACTGCAGGCCACGCGCCGCAGCGAGCAACTCGAGCAGCTGCTGTCGTGGATCACGATCCTGCCCTTCGACGACGCCGCGGCGCGGCGCGCCGCCGCCTTGCGAGCCGACCTCGAGCGGCTCGGCCAGCCGATCGGCCCACACGACACACTGATCGCCGGCACGGTCCTCGCCGTCGGGGCCACGCTCGTGACGCGCAACCTGGCCGAGTTCTCGCGGGTTCCAGGGCTCGAACTCGAGGACTGGTACGGCTGACGTGCCCGGCGCGTGCCGGCTGAGCCGGTCGCCGCGGCCCACCATCCATGGCCCGACTCCGGAAACGTGTATCGACAAGAGCTATACGTCGCACCAAGCTCTGTATGCTCGAGGCCGCCTGCGAGCGTGCACAGTCCGTGCTGCTCGACCAGGTCTACTTCCGCCTGGATGCCCGGCGCTTCAAGGAGTTCGTCCGAGAGCTGGATGCGCCTCCGGCGGCCAATGAAGGGCTGGAGGGCCTGATGGCCGTGAAGGCGCCCTGGACCAAGCCCCGCGGCAAGTAAGGCTTCGCAGCGAAGGGCCTGCCCGGTCGCCCCTGTGCAGCTGACCGCCCCCGAACCGCTGAACGGCGGACACAGGCTCGAGGCTTTCGACTGCGGCGAGCCCCTGCCGGACGAGTGGCTGCGCAAGCGCGCCCTGGGCAACCAGGTGAGCGGAGCCAGCCGCACGTTCGTGGTGGCGGACGTATCCGCGCGGGTCATGGGCTACTACGCGTTGGCCCCAGGGGCGGTGGCACATCAGGCGGCGACGCGTACGGTCCGACGGAACATGCCCGGCCCGGTTCCGGTGCTCGTGCTCGGCCGCCTCGCAGTGGATCGTCAGGCCCAGGGGATGAAACTCGGTGCGGGCCTGCTCCAGGACGCCGTCAGGCGCGCGCGAGGCGTGTCGGCGGATGCCGGGATCAGGGCGCTGCTCGTGCACACCTCATCCGAGCGCGCCCGGCAGTTCTACTTGCACTACGGATTCCAGGCATCGACCCTGCATCCGATGACGTTGATGCTGCGGCTGGCCGCCGCCTGAGCCACGTGTCGATCCTTGACACCGCCTGCGCGCCGGTTCCACATGACCCCATGAAGTCGCGAATTGCCGAAGCCGCGCGCCGTAGCCTCAGCGAGGGGATCAAGCGCATGACGCCCGAGCAGCGCCTCGCAGCGTTCCTGGCGCACTGCCAGCTCATGGCGCAGCTCGCAGGCGCGTCCGGCGCCTCGCGTCGTCCGCGAGGACCTCATCGCGATGAAGGCTTTCGAGGGTGGACCGATAGACCTCGCCGACTCTAGGGCAGTGATCGAACTGGATCGCGAATCGCTCGACCTCGCGTTGCTGCGCAGCCTCGCAGCGCGCTACGGACGTGACGCCGCGCAGGCCCTCGAGCATCCACTCGCCGCATGAGGCCTTTCCCGTAGGCGCGGGAAATCAACGAATGATCGAAACGCCGGCATGTGCCGGTCGGGCGCCGCAAGGGCTGCAAAGCATCACGGCTGCCTATCGGCCGCCCGGCAGGTATGCCAAGCCTCCCTGCCTGCCCCGGCGATCCTGCGCGAATCCGTCGAATCGCGTCAGTTCGTGCGCTTGACCGCACGAGCAAAATTGATATCGTGATATCAAACTCGGAGCCAACCGCATGGGCCAGATCCTCGTTCGCGACCTGGATGAAGACATCAAGGCACGCCTGAAGCGACGCGCATCCCGTCGCGGCCACAGCATGGAGGAAGAAGTGCGACAGATCCTGCTGGCCGCAGCCAGCGAGCCTGAAGGCGACGAGGTGCGGCTCGGGTCTGCGATCGCCGCCAGGTTCCGTGGCCGCGGGCTTGCCACCGACGTCCCCGAACTCCGCGGCCAGCACGCCCGCCCCGCACGGCTGCGTCGTTGATCCTGCTCGACACGAACGTCATCTCGGCGCTGATGCGCACCCATCCGGACGCCATCGTCGTCGAGTGGCTCGACGCGGAGCGCGCCCCAGACATCTGGACCACGACGATCACCGTGTTCGAGATCCAGTTCGGGATCGGCCTGCTGCCCGCCGGCAGGCGCCGCGACGCACTGGAGCTCGCCGCCCGCGACCTGATCGAACGCGACCTGCGAGGTCGCGTCCTTCCCTTCGACGTGCCGGCGGCGCGCGCCGCCGCCGCCCTGGGCGCCGCCCGCCAGCGCCGTGGACGCACCGTCGACGTGCGCGACACGCAAATCGCCGGCATCGCCCTGGCGAGGCGCGCGCGCCTCGCGACGCGCAATGTCCGGGATTTCGCCGACCTGGACGTGGACGTCGTCGATCCTTGGGCACGGGCAGGCCGCTGATCGCCACATCCACGCCCGGCAAACCTGCCTTCGAGTGAGGTAGGGACGTTGCAACCCCCGCCCCGCGCCTACAGCCGCACCGCCGCGCACTTCGTTCGCCCGGACGATCAGCCGGTGAGCGGTGCACCCTGACCGGTCAAGTCGACGAGCCTCGAATCGAGGCTCACCAGGGGTGCGCCGCGATGCTGCGCCACCCACAGGTAGCTGGCGTCATGGAACGACAGGGCATGCCGCTCCGCCATGGCGTCGGCGCCTTGCTCGTTGAAGAACACGGCAGCGAGCGCCGAAGCATCCACCACCTTATCGACCATCGCGATCCGCACGGATCATCGACGTCGACTCGGACGGCGTGCGCAGGCCGAGGTCGCGCACGTATTGCAGCGTTTCGGCGACCGTCCGGCGCGGGACGGTATCCGCTGCCGCCGACTCGAGGATCGCGAGGATCCCCCCTTGCATCGAGCGGCGATGGCGCGCCGCGCGCGCCTTGCGCCGATCACAGGTACGCGCATCGCTTCGCGGGCCCAGTCAGCCTCCGCGCCCGCCACCGAAGCGCAACACGCCGAGCAGCGCCAGCAACAGCACGGCACCGCCCGCCGAAGCAACGAGCGCATCGAGCGTGAGGCCGCCGGCCCAGAAGGGCTCCGCGCGGAAGACCGGCCCGAGGCCGACACCGCCGAGCGCCGCTCCGAGCACCCCGAGCGACGCGTGCCGCCGCCGCGCCTCGCGTCCACGGGCGCGCACCATCAGGCTGGCGAGCCCGCCGACGAGCAGTCCGACGATGAACCACAGGATCAAGGCCACGCCACGACGATGAACGATCCGCGTTGCCCCGCCCGCTCCCGCCGTTCGACATCACGCGTCGGTCGTCGCCGTCAGTCCCCGCGGTCCGCCCCCGGCCACCCCGCCGCCACCAGCGCCCGCACCAGCTGCGCCCGGTTGGACACCCCCAGCTTGCGATGCGCCGACGCGAGATGGTTGCGAACCGTGGTCGGCTGCAGCCGCAACTCCCGCGCCACGAGCTTCGCCGTGCCGCCCCGCGCCACGCGTTCGACGATCGCCCGCTCGCGCGCCGAGAGCCGGTCGATCGCCGTCGCCCGCCGCAGCCCGACGAGCAGCCGGCGATCGAGCCAGGCCCACTCGAAGCGCAGTTCGCCGACGGCCAGTCGTACCTTGCGCCCCTTGCGTAATGCCGTCGCGAGCGGCTCCGGCAACGCGGGCCCGTGCCACGAGGGCCACTGCGACGCGACCAGCCGGACGAAGCCCTCCTCCGCCTCGTGCAGCACGCCCCGCTGGTCGCAGACCGCGACGCAGCCACCTGGCATCTCGCCGATCCCGACCCGCCGCTGCATCGCGCCGAGCACGCTCAGCCGCCGCGCCTCGACGAGGTGCGGCACCAGGAACTCCGTGGTCGCGCGCTCCGCCTCCGAGAAGCGCCGCGCCACCTCGGCACGCCAGAAGCTGATCACGCTGAGGAGCCCCGAAGGCGACTCGGGCCAGCCCGTGCACAGCAGGTTCTCCATGCCGAAGCGGCGCGCGTGCCGCCGGTACATCGGCGTGCGCACGAACGCCTCGCGCGAGATGATCGAGTACAGTTCCACCGTGACGTGCGGCGAGGCCCCGACCGCGCGCGCCAGGAAGTCGTGCTGCTGCACCCGCGCGTAGTTCTGCAGCATGCTCGCCGGCTGGTCGACCAGGTGCACGTCGAACAGGTCGACCCGCTCCGCCGTCGCATTGCCATGGCCCCACATCGCCGAGTCGAACGCGACGACCTCGCGCGCGCGCCGCAACGCCCAGTCGCAGAACGTGCGCGCGTCGCGCTCGCGCGCCTCGCGATAGAGCTCGAGGATCAATGCGCTCAGACGACGGTCGGCCGCGGCGTCGTGGACCCGCGCGCCCGCCTGCCCGGTTCGAGACACGTTGCCACGCTCCCCCGGGGCACAGCCTCGCCCCGAACCCTCGGTGTCGGCGGAAATTACAGTGCGTCCGGCGAGCGCGCGAGTGCCCCGTCGCTCCCGGGGCGCCGCGGCCTCCAAACCTGATGCAAATGCATCAGCCCACCGCGCTGCCACGGAACTGCGGCACGATCGCTGCATTGCTCAGGTCGAGCCCATCCGCAGGAGCCCGACCATGTCCCGATCCCCGTTCGCCACACCCGCAGGCACGCGCGCGCGTGCCCGCGCCCGCGCCGCGCTGATCGCGATCGCTGCCGCCACGACCACGCCGCTGATCGCCGCGCCGATCGCCTACCTCTCCGGCGCCTCCACCCAGACCTCCTCGTCCGCGACCCTGCCGACGATCCCGGCGCTCCCCGGCGTCACCGGCTTCGAGCGCACCTTCATCCAGGGCTTCGGCGCGAGCTCCACCCAGGTCAATGGCGCCGAGCGCGCCGCCTCCAGCGCCTCGCTGCAGACCGGCGCCCTGCGCGTGTCCACGTCCTTCTCGGGCGACGGCAGCGCGGGCGGCCTGACCAGCGCCACCGCCTTCATCGGCGACAGCTACGCCTTCTCCGGCCCCGGCGGCCAGCCCTTCACCTGGAGCGGCCAGACCGTCACCTTCAACCTCGCCGTCACCGGCAGCCAGTCCGCCAGCATCCCCGCGCAGGTCGGCCCGCAGCAGCCGTACTTCGACTTCAGCATCGTCGCGCTGATGATCTACCAGCCCGGCACGCTTCAGGACAGCCCGGTCCCGTTCTGCAACGACCCAGGGCAAGGCATCACGAACGTCGTCGCCAGCTACTTCTGGTCGATCGGCGGCAACACCAGCCACCCCTGCGGCGGCAGCTTCCTCGGCAACCTCTCCGGCAGCGTCGACCAGACCCTCTCGGCGAGCTTCACCCCCACCGGCGACTTCGCCTGGGCCCTCGGCATCCGCGCGATCAACGCGAGCGCCGGGCAGCTGCCTGGCCCGGTCTCGTGGAACTACGACTTCGGCAACACGCTCCGCTACAGCTTCGTCGCGCCCGCGGGCGTGAGCGTCACGACGGCTTCCGGCGTGCCCCCCGGAGGCGTCGCGGCCGTGCCGGAGCCAGGGACGCTGGCCCTGCTCGGACTGGGCGTGCTCGCCCTCGGCGCGTCCCGCCGTCGCCGCACTGATTGAGCCTTCCCGGAGGGCACGGCGACACCCTGCCTGGCCTCAAGCCAGGTAGGGACGCAGCAACGCCTCCGACACCTCCCACAACCGCGCCGCCGCCACACGATCCAGCGCCCGCGCATCCGGCGTCACCGGATTACAGTCCTCGAAGAAGAGCCCCGACACCCCGGCCAGCGCCGGCGCCGTCGCCACGTAGCAGCTCGTGGCCGCCCCCTGCTCCACCGTGATCTTCCCCGGGTTGCGCAGCAGGTTCCGCGCCCCGCGCAGCGACCACGGATAGTGGCGGAACAGCTTCGTGTCGACGTAACCCGGATGCAGCGCATTCGCGGTCGCGGCGCTACCTTCCAGCCGCCGCGCCAGCTCCAGCGCGAACAGCGCGTTCGCGAGCTTCGACTGCCCGTAGGCCCGCTCCGGCGCGTAACCGCGCGAGCCCGACAGGTTGTCCCACTCGATGCCCCCGGGTGCGGCCCAGCCGAGCGCCACGCTCGAGACCACCACCACGCGCCCCTGCGGCGCCGCCTGCACCGCCGGCAGCAGGCGATTCACCAGCAGGAAGTGCCCGAGGTGATTGGTCGCGAACTGCCGCTCGATGCCGCCCACCTGCTCCAGCTTCGGCAGCGCCATCACCCCCGCGTTGCAGAGGAGCGCATCGAGCGGCACGCCGAGCGCGCGCACCGCCTCGGCGCAGGCCAGCACCGACGGATAGTCCGTGAGCTCGAGCGCGAGTGGCGTGGTGCGGCCCTGCACCGCGCGGCAGGCCGCGCGCGCCCGCGCCAGCGTCCGCCCGGTGCCGATCACGTGCGCGCCCCGCAACGCGAGCACGCGCATCGTCTCGAGCCCCACGCCCGAGGTCACGCCCGTGACCAGCATCGTGCGGCCCGTCAGGTCGAGGCCTTCGGTCACCTCGGTCGCGGTGGACCCTGGCCCGAACGGCCCGACGGGCGCGTCGGCGGGGCGTGACTCGGCCGGCGGCTGTGTCCCGGTCACGCGCGGCACCTCATCGTCGCGCCGCCTTGCAGCGTGCCGCCCATAGACGCCGAGCGTGCCGACCACTGCGAGACCTGCGGCAGCGGCAGCCAGCCGCATCGAAGTTCGCCGATCCATGGCAGATAGTGTCGAGTAACGGGGTTTGCACCAAAAGAGCGTTCCGCACGGTGCCAAGGCTGGCACGCCTCCGACTACGGTAGCCGATCAGCCAACAAGTGGGGGAGCGCAACGGCCGGAAATCCGCCAGCATCGACACGCCACGTGACACCTCGAACCGGGCCGTGTTCGCATTCTTCGCCCCGACCTGGAGTAGCCGCCGGCATCAAGACGGCCACGGGCTGACGCCTTCGGTGCAACGCTTGCAACTCACCCAAGCCAAGATCGAAGTGGGAATCTTCGACGCTGCCATCGTCAAGGTTCATCCGAGCGGAATGGTTGCGCCAGAACAGGTGAACTGCAAGCTGTCGGTAAGGCGTGCGGCGGCAGCACCAAACGATGTCCAGAAGGTTGCCGCCAGTGATAGATGCGCACCAGGGCTCTCCTTCAGCGAACGAGCCGGACGACGCCGCGAGAACGAGCGTTGTTGCGATGGATCCCAAAGTCGCCCGTTAAGCGCCAGCTCGCGATGCACTCCAAAGCGAGGCGATGAGACGCCGCAACTCGCCCTCGACCGGCGCCTCGAGCCGGTCGTCGCGCCTACCCTGATCGAGCCGAACAGTAGCGACCCGAGAGGGCCGACGCATCTTCGCACGCTTCGACAGTCTGAAACCGCTGTTGATCGCCTTCATC
>JALORN010000105.1 GCA_025458905.1 Steroidobacteraceae bacterium | reverse complement strand
GGCATGAATCCGGTCGCCACGCCCCCGCCGAATCCCAGCAGGGCCCAGAGCACCCCGGACATCCGCCAGCGCGCCCCGACCCCGGCGCGGCAGCGGCGCCCGCGCGGGATCCCGACGCCTTCCGCCGCCGCAGCGCGGCCCAACGGTACCGATCGCAATGGAGTTTCCATCTCCCCGAGCCTACCCTCCCGCCCGGGCACCCGCAGTACCCCCCGACACCCCACCGGCCCAGGACGGGCCCACCACGCCAGGCAAGGACCCCGCATGAAGACCCCGACGCTCTCCACCCGCCTGTCCCTGACCCTCGCCCTCGCCACCCTGACGCTCCTCGGAGGCTGCGCCGTGAACCCCAGCAAGGTGACCATTCCCGTCGCTCCCCAGGTCGACCTGCAGAAGTTCATGGGCCCCTGGTACGTGATCGCCAACATCCCGACCGCGATCGAGAAGGGCGCCCACAACGCCATCGAGAGCTACGAGCTCGACACCGACGGCACCATCAAGACCACGTTCACGTTCAACAAGGGTGCCTTCGACGGCCCGCCGAAGCGCTACGAACCGCGCGGTTTCGTCGTCCCCGGCACCAACAACGCGATCTGGGGCATGCGCTTCATCTGGCCGATCAAGGCCGAGTACGTGGTCTCGTACGTCGATCCGGCCTACAGCGAGACCATCATCGGCCGCAGCGCGCGGGACTACGTCTGGATCATGGCGCGCACGCCCCAGATCTCCGACGAGCGGTATGCGGCGCTCGTCGCGAAGGTCAAGGATTACGGCTACGACGTGAACCTGCTGCAGAAGATCCCGCAGCGTTGACGGCCAGGTCCCGGCGATCCTAGTCGCCAAGATGCGACATAGTCCCGGGCGCGCGAGTCTGCGCGGCGGGGCCGAGCCGGGCGACCGAGTCCGAACGCGTCACAGTTCTTCATACGCCCTGAGTACAATCCTCGCGCTTCCGGAGCCTTGGGCACCGCGCAGCCTCATACCGTGGCGCGGTTCGCTGCTCGGGCTGGAGCCAGACACGTAGGATCGGCCCCGACGCCGAGGCACTCCACCGGCAGGGGACGAAAGGACGCGTGCGGATCAACATCCTCGGACACCACGTCCACCTTTCCATCCTGGCCTTGTCCATCGTCGAGGCCATGATCTGCTTCGGCGCGCCTTACCTCGCCGTCCAGATCCGTTTCGCCGAGGAGGCCGCTCGCCCGGCGCTCGTCGAGTTCGGCGGAGGGGCAGTCGTGTTCGCGCTCGCCATGCTGGTCAGCATGACGGCGATGGGTCTCTACGCCTCCCAGCAGCGGGCCCAGACCGTGGGCGTCGCCCTGCGTCTCGTCGGCGCCTCCATCGTCGCCACGCTGGTGCTGGCGGTCGTCGTCTACCTGATCCCCGCGATCTCCTTCGGCCGCGGCGTGCTCGGCTGGACGTTGCTCATGGCCCTGCTCGGCTGCTTCACCGTGCGCATGATCTTCATGCACACGCTGAACGAGGACGCCCTCAAGCGTCGCATCCTCGTCTACGGCGCCGGCAAGCGGGCCGAGGCGTTCACGCAGTTGCGCCGCCGCACCGATCGGCGCGGCTTCATCGTCTGCGGATTCGTTTCGGCCGGCGAGGACGAGATCCTCGTGCCGCGCGACCAGCTGCTCGAGGTCGACCGGTCGCTGTTCGACCTGGTGCGCTCGCGTAATGCCAGCGAGGTCGTGGTCGCGATCGACGACCGCCGGCGCCAGTTCCCGGTCGACGATCTCCTGAACTGCCGCCTGCGCGGCATCAACGTCATCGACATCGTCTCCTTCCTGGAGCGCGAGACCGGCAAGGTCCGCATCGACATGCTGAGCCCGAGCTGGATCATCTTCTCCGGCGGCTTTCGCCGCGATCCCGTACGCGAGGGCGCCGAGCGAGTCTTCGACATCTTCGTCTCGATCGTGCTGCTCGCCCTCACCTGGCCGCTGGCCGCGCTCACCTCGAGGACGGCTGGTCCGCGCCCGTGCTCTACGTCCAGGAGCGCGTCGGCCTCGAGGGCCGGATCTTCAAGCTGCGCAAGTTCCGCAGCATGCGCATCGATGCCGAACAGGCAGGCCAGGCCAAGTGGGCCAGCAAGGACGACCCGCGCATCACGCGGGTCGGCCGCTTCATCCGCAAGACCCGGATCGACGAATTGCCGCAGCTGCTGAACGTGCTGGCCGGCGACATGTGCTTCGTCGGCCCGCGGCCCGAGCGCCCGCAGTTCGTCGACCAGCTGAGCGAGCGCATCCCGTATTATCGGGAGCGCCACTGGGTGAAGCCGGGCCTCACCGGCTGGGCGCAGCTCTGCTACCCGTACGGTGCCTCCGAGCGCGATGCCAAGGAAAAGCTCCAGTACGACCTCTACTACGTCAAGCACCGCAGCGTGTTCTTCGACCTCTTCATCCTGCTCGAGACCGCCGAGGTCATCCTCTGGGGCCGCGGCGCGCGCTGACTTCCCGACCCCGGACGCGGCCCGGGCCTGATCCGTGACCGTCGCCTACGTCTACGCGCTCTGCGCCGTGGCCTACCTGGCGCTCGCTGCGCTCGCGGCGACCCGCTGGCGCGCAATCGCCCAGGGCACCGGCCTGTCGCTCGCGCTCGGCGTCCAGGCAGCATGGGCGGCCGCCACTTCCGCCTATGTCTTCGGCGCCGAACTACCCGTCGTCTGGGCCGTGGGGCTCGAGATCGCCCGCAGCATCGGCTGGGCCGCGGTGCTGGTGAGCGCCCTGGCCGAGGTGCTCGATGCCAACCTGCCGCGGGGCTGGCGCGGCTTGGCCATGGCCGCCGCGGTGACGCTGCCCCTGCTGCCGGTGCTCGCCGCGTTCGTCCTGCCCGCCCAGGACCTGCTGGTGGCGCTGGGCGGGCTGCAGAACTGGGCGGGGTTGTTGCTCGCGATCGCGGGCCTCGTGCTGGTCGAGCAGTTCGCCCGCAATGCCCGCAGCGACCTGCGCTGGGAGCTTCGCTACCTCTGGCTCGGCATCGGCATCCTGTTCGCGCACGACCTCGCGCTCTGGTCGATGGCGCTGCTCGGCCAGGCCGCCGGCGCGATCGACAGCCTGCGCGGCGTCGTCAATGTCGCGGTGGCCGTGCTGCTCGCCGTCTCCCTGCGCCGCCTGCCCGGGCCGCTGCGTGCGAGCCTGCTGAAGCGCGGCGGTACGCTGCTGTTCAACACCACGCTGGTCGTCGCCGGCGGCTACGTGCTGCTGATGGCGGCCGCGAGCCTCGTCCTGCGCCAGGGGGGCGCCGGCGCGCGACCTTTCGTCGAGGTGCTGTTCGTCGGTGCGTCGCTGGTGCTGTTGGCGGTGGCGATCTTCTCGTCGCAGTTCCGAGCCTGGTGGCGCGTCACCCTGGCCAAGTACCTGCGGCCCTATCGCTACGACTATCGCGACGTCTGGCTCACCCTGACCCGCGAGCTGTCGCGCTCGGACGAGGTGCCGGTGCGGCGGCGCATCGCGCGGGCGCTCGCCGGCTTCGTCGACAGCGGCCGGGGCCAGTTGTGGGAGCGCGACGAGGCGGTCTACCGCCCGGTCGACGCCGCGGCCGACGCGGGGCTGCCCACGAGCGTGCCGCACGACGAGTTCCTCGAGTTCCTGCGCCGGCGTGAGTGGATTTTCGACCTCGCGGCCTGGCGCGAAGGCAGCAGCGCCGCGACGCCCGGGGCGCGCCCCGCGGCCGGGACGAGCTCCGTGGCCATGCCGCCTGCGCCGCCGGCCTGGCTGGCCGCGGATCACGACGTCTGGCTGGTCGTTCCCCTGCTGAACGACGACGAGATCGTCGGCTTCGCGACCCTCGGCCGCCCGTTCGCGCCCACCCGCCTCGGCTGGGAGCAGCTCGACCTGTTGCGTGCCGCGGGCCGGCAGATCGGCGGATACCTCGCATCCGACCGCGCCGCCTCGCGCCTCGCGGAGCTGCACCAGTTCGAGGCCATGAACCGCCTCTCCGGCTTCGTGATGCACGACCTGCGCCACCTCGTCGCCCAGCTCGCGCTGGTGGTCGACAACGCAGCGCGCCATCGCCGCAACCCCGAGTTCATCGACGATGCCATCCTGACCATCGAGAGCTCGGTCCAGCGCATGACCGGCCTGATGGACTCGCTGCGTGCCGGCCTCGGCACCGAGCCCGAGCGACGCGTCGACCTTGCCGAGCTGCTGCGCGAGGTGGTCGAACGCAATCGCCTGCGCGAGCCGCGACCCACGCTCGCCGCCGAAGCCGGGCCGGTCGAGGTCGTGGCCAACCGCGAGCGCCTCGGAGCTTCCCTCGAGCACCTGATCCGCAACGCCCAGGACGCCACCCCGCCGACGGGGCAGGTGGCCGTGACGCTCCGACGCGAGTCACAGAGTTGCGCCGTGGAGATCGCCGATACTGGCTGTGGCATGGACCCTGAGTTCGTCCGCAACCGCCTGTTCAAGCCCTTCGACTCGACCAAGGGCGCGCAGGGCATGGGTCTCGGCGCCTTCGAGGCCCGCGACATCGTCCGCCGCCTCGGCGGTACGCTCGCCGTGGAGAGCGCACCGGGGCAGGGCACCACCTTCCGGATCACGCTACCCTTGGCACCGACCGTGGCGCGCTAGGAATCGACCCCCGATGTCCGAGGCCGAACAACCCACCCTGCTGATCGTCGAGGACGACCCCGGCCTGCAGCGCCAGCTGAAGTGGGCGTTCGACGGCTATCGCGTGCAGCTCGCCGCCACCCGCGACGAGGCGATCGCCGCCTGCCGCCGCTTCGAGCCCGAAGTGGTGCTCCAGGATCTCGGTCTGCCACCCGACGCCGACGGCGTGGAGGAGGGCTTCGCCAGCCTGGCGGCGATCCACCAGCTCGCACCGCGCACCAAGATCATCGTGGTCACCGGGCGCGACGGGCGCGAGCACGCGCTGCGGGCCATCGGCGCCGGCGCCTTCGACTTCTGCCAGAAGCCGGTGGACGTCGAGGTGCTGCGCGTGCTGGTCGACCGGGCGCGCCGCATCCACACGATCGAGTGCGAGAACGACCGCCTGCGCAGCCTCGCCTCCAGCTCCACCCTGCCCGGGGTGATTGCCGCGAGCGACGCCATGCTGAAGGTCTGCCGCATGGTCGAGAAGCTCGCACCGACCCAGGCGACGGTGCTGCTGCTCGGCGAGAGCGGCACCGGCAAGGAGCGGCTCGCGCGGCGCCTTCACCGGAGCCGTCAAGCAGACCCCCGGCAAGATCGAGAAGGCCGAAGGCGGCACGCTGTTCCTCGACGAGATCGGCGACATGCCGCTACCGCTGCAGGCCAAGATGCTCCGCTTCCTGCAGGAGCGCGTGATCGAGCGCATCGGCGGCCGGCAGGCCATACCGGTGGACGTGCGCATCGTCGCGGCCACGAACAAGGAACTCGAGGCTGCAGTCGGGCGCGGCGAGTTCCGCCAGGACCTCTACTACCGCATCGCCGAGGTGGCGATCCCGATCCCGCCGCTGCGCGAGCGTGACGGCGACGCACTGCTGATCGCCAACGCGCTGCTGCGCAACGCCGGCAAGCGCCACGGCCGCCCGGACCTGCGCTTCTCCAGCGAAGCGGCACGCGCGATCGGCGCGCATCGCTGGGCCGGCAACGTACGCGAGCTGGAGAACGCCGTGAACCGCGCGGCGATCATGGCCGAGGCCCAGGCCATCACGGCATCGGAGCTCGGCCTGCCGGTGCCGGCGGAAGGCGAGGGCGCGGACCCCGGTTTCGTGAACCTGCGCGACGTGCGGCTGCGCGCCGAGACCCAGGCCCTGCAGAAGGCGCTCGCCCTGAGCGGCGGTAACCTCTCGCGCGCGGCCGAGCTACTCGGTATCGCCCGCCCGACGCTCTACGACCTCATGGAGCGGGCCGGGCTCGCGCCGGGCAACGGCTGAACCGCCGCACTCGGCGGGTGCTCCACGCCCTGCGTCAAGGCACCAAGCGGCTTGCGACGTTGGACAGCGGGCTTTCCTGGCCAGCCTGGTTCACGGCCCGCACCGCGAAGAACCAGGTGCCCGCAGACAGCCCGGACACCTGGGCGCTGGTCGCGAGCCGGTCGGTGACGTTCAGCACCTGCGTCAGCGCGCCGCTCGACTGCCCGTAGACGACCCTGTAGCTGGCGAGGTCGGTCAGGCTCGAGCCGTCGAGGTTGGTGGTCGGGGCATCCCACTCGACGACTACATTGCCGCCGGCGCTCCCGCCCGCGGCGGCCTGCACTACGATGTCGAACGCGGCCGCGCCGACGCGCGACTTGCCGTCCGAGACACTGATGACGACTCCGGAGGCGCGCCCGACGTCCCCCGCCGCAGGTGTGCCGCTCAGCCGCCCGGTCTGCGCGTCGAAGTTCGCCCAGGCGGGCTTGCCGGCAATGTCGAAGGTGAGCGCATCGCCGTCGGCATCGGCTGCGACCGGCGTGAGCGCGAAGGCCTGCCCGGCCAGCGCCGCTGGCACGGCCGCCACGCTGATCGAAGGCGGGCGATTGGCCGGGGCAGCGGCCACCGGGGCCGCACCCGACGGCGCAGCGCCAGGGCGCGAGGCACCGGCCGGATCTGCGGTCGAGGCGGCGCCGGCCTGTTGCACGTCGGCGGCCGGCGCGCAGCCATAACCCGAGACCGCGACCAGCGCGAGCGAGACCAGCAGACGCAGAGCATGCTTCATCGGGCACCAGCGATGTCCATTCGCCCAAACACCGCGGAGCGGGGCCCGAGGAGAACGCGCAAGGAAGCCGATGACGACAGCACTCGTGACGCTGTGCTGCAGGCGGCAACCCCGCTATCTCCAGCAGGCCCGCGTCGCGCGGAGCCATCTGACAGAGACCGGAGGCTTTGCGTCCCCTCCTCGCGGAGGGTTTGCCAAAGAAACCTCGGAGAGGAGTACAGCGCGAACGACGCGCGCCCGCAATGTCTCAAAAGTCCGACTCTGCGACGCGTTAAGTCATGTCGCACGGTCCGGAGGAGAATCACGGCCTTATGTCGCAAACATCAGGCCATCTCGATACGAGCGGCGCCTCGCGCAGCGTCGTCCGTACGCGGGCGATCTGCGGCGGCGTGACGCAATTCGGCATGTACGCCGGCCGGCAGCGTTAAGATCCGGGCTGCGCCGCACCGCCGTTCACGCGCGGCGAGCCAAACAAATTTCGAACCGCGGGCACGGGGGACACTGATGTCGGGTCATGGACGCCATGCCGGCGAGCGCCGGGTCGCCGCGATCGAGCTGCGTGCGACCGGCTCGACTGCCGCGGGGCTTCTGGCGTGTGCGGCGCTGCTGCTGGTCGTAGCCTGCTCCCGCGGCGGCTCGCCGGAAGCGGGGGTCGAAGAGGCGCGCAAGCTGCTCGCCGCCGGCAATGCCGCCGAGGCTCGCATCGTCCTGAAGAACGTCGTCCAGGACCATCCCGACGCCGGTGCGGCCCGTATCCTGCTCGCCCGCATCGCGCTGGACGGGGGTGATCCCGAGACGGCCGCCATCGAAGCGGCCAAGGTCGCACTCGATGCGACGGCGGATGCAGCCAGCGTGCGCACGTTGATCGAGATCGACCTCGCCAAGGGCGAGACGCGCACGGCGCGCGAGCGCATCGCGCAGTTCGCATCGACGCTCGGACCGGCGAACGTCTCGATCCTCGAGGCACGCGCTGCGCGGCGCGATGGTGATCCGCTGCAGGGCGTCGCCCTCTTGCGGGCGGCGCGAGCGGCCCGCAGCTCGACGCCCGACCGCGAGGTCGATCTCGAGCTCGCCGCGGCACTGGCCGAGGCCGGTGCGCTCGAACCGGCCGCGCGCCTCCTGGACGAGCGTCTCGGGCAGGACGCCAAGGACGCCGATGCGCTGCTGGCGCGGGGTACGTTGCGACTGCGTCAGGGGGCCGCTGCGGCGGCTGCGACCGATCTCGAGGCAGCCGTCGCCGCCGCGCCGTCCGGTTGGCCGCGTGCGCAGCTCGCGACCGCGCGCGTCCTCGCCACCGAGGCGCTCCTTTCCGCCGGCCGCATCCGCGAGGCCCGTGCCGGGCTCGAGCAGCTCCAACGCGATTTCCCGGGCATACCCGCTGCCACCTTGCTCGATGCGCGCACTGCGATGCTCGAGGGCAGGGTGGCCGAGGCGGTCGCCGGGCTGCGCAAGGCTGCCACCGCCTTCCCCGACGATCGCCGCGTCCAGCTCGCCCTGTCCGAGGCGCTCGCCGCCAATGGCAACCTCGTGCAGGCCATCGCGCTGCTCGAGAAGCGCGTCGCGTTGTCGGCCGACGATTCCGAGTCGCGCGGTCTGCTCGCGCAGCTCTTCGTGCGGCAGGGCCGGCCCGACAAGGCGGCGGCGCTTTACGCGGCGCAGCCGCGGCGCCTGGCGGGGACCATCGCCGAGTACGAGTCGAGTGCCGAAGTGCAGTCACGGCGGGTGCTGGCGCTGGCGAAGCGTGGCGTCGAGGCTGCGACACAGCGGCTCGCCGAGCGCCCGGACGACGCCGAGGCCGAGCGTCAGCTCGTGCTCGCCCTGGTCCGTGCCGGCAACCTCGACGATGCGCGTGCGCGGATCGCGCGCTGGCCCACCGCCGACAGCGCCCCCGGTGCCATCGCGGCGCGGCTGGCCGTGGGCATCGCGATCCCGGACGAGGGCCTGGTCGAAGCGACCGTGGCTGCCTTAGACGCGCCGGCTGGGGCGACGGCGCAGGCGTTCACGGCGGCGGCGGACATGGCCGCCGCGCTGTCGCGACGCGATCTCGCCTCCACCCTGCTCACCCGCGCGCGAGAGCGTTTCCCGAAGGATGCCGCCATCGGGCTACGATACGCGGCCTCGCTCACCCAGGAGCAGGACCTGACCAAAGCCCGCCAGGTCCTCGAGCAGATGCAGCAGGCCGCGCCCGAAGACGCTGCGGTCGTTGCGGCGCTCGCCAACACCCATGCCCGCGAGCGCGACTTCGCCAAGGCCACGGCGATCCTCTCACCGTACGTCGCCCGCCACCCCGCCGAGCCCTC